>NZ_CAJQUB010000009.1:0-169014 GCF_907163215.1 Candidatus Accumulibacter sp. ACC005
CCGGCGAAGGCCGCAGGAGGCGGGCGAAAGTGAAGGGTAGCCGCCCTGGCTGGCCGACCCAGTTGGGTGGAGAAGAGGTGGACGAACCAGTCCTTGGGCGCGGCTGGGCAAGGGTCATGCGTACCGACCCCGGGACTGGTGAGGGGGGGGGACAGAACCGCAGGATTAGGTCTTCGTCGAAGGGCGAATCGGGGACTGGGCCATTTCTGGCCGGACGGGCAAGGGTGGGCTATTAAGGCAGGCTAAGTCGCCAGGCATAATGGGCGACGGGACGCTCCTGTCGAGTGGCCTGCAACGGTAGCATTCAAGGGACCTGTTGCCGCACATAACCATCGACCGGGTTTATGCGGGCAAATTGTTTGCGCGCGAGCGCTGGGTTGAACAGAATCGCCGCGGTTCAACTCGGCGGATCTAATCGTGCGGCCGAGGATCAGGTCGCGCTTCGGCGGGGCAATGGGCACACCACGTTGTCGCTCCGTCTTGCGGGACGAATCGGATGGTCGTCGCGCATATCGGTGATTCCGCGTCTCTCATCGCTTGCGGGGTGGGACGAGGTTCGTGGCTTGACGCGCGACCTCCTTGGTGGCAAGGAACAACTAGACCTGTGTCCAAGATATCGGCGACGAGGCGGCGCTACCGGTCAATCGCAATCTGGTGTCCCGTGCCGTCGGGCGTCGATCCGCAGGTAGAGGCAGAGGTGCACACCACGTGGTCACCCGGGTTGACGTTTATCCTGATTCTGAATCTGGGATGGCCTCTACGACTTCTGGAAAGCCCAGCCGAGATTTAAAACACTGCGGAGATGTTCGGCGCCCAACCTTGGACCTTGCGGCAGCCAAGTTGATACAGATCGCCAACGGGACACAACGAGTGGAGACGGGTGACAACATTCTCGGGGTGGTGGTCAAGGTTCTTGAGGGAGTTCCCCGCGACTCCCGGGGCGATGGGTCCGAAACTCTTGTCATGGTTTAGATAAGGATCGAAAAAGAGTGCGTGGCAAAGGCTCATACTCAGCATGGATGGTTCTGGTAATCCAAGGAGACCACGCGGCTCAAGTCGAGGCATGAGTATGGTCCCGCAAGGCGCATAACGACATCCAGATCGACAACATGGCGATCAGCGGTGAACATGCAGCAGTGGTGACCATACTCAATGATTCCTTCCTCGAGGACCTGAACCAGTACCAACGGTACGCTGGTCAACGGCCAGTCGGTCAAGAAGCATTTCCTCAAGGACGGTGATGTGATCGAACTGGGCAAGTACAAGATGAAATACCTCGCCGCGCGGTAACCCAGGGCGATACGGCAGACTACGACAAAAGCATGTTGTTTCAGTCCGGGCCGCTCCCGATTGTAGCCACTCTGGGCGATCCCATGGTCGCTGCAGCAGGGCACAGGTCGGTTGCCGCAGTGGCCAGCGCGGCCCCTTCTGGCGCGGCATCCAGTTGCTCAATGGCGCCAACGCTGGCCGACAACTGTTGCTGACCAAGGACGATGACCACGCTTGGCAAGCCTGGCTTGCAGGTGGCAGTGATCGCCAGGAAGCCGAACGGTTTACTTCCTGACGCACGTTGAGGGCGCCAGCTTTCCGACGGTTGAACGGAAAGACCATTGGCGCGCAGGCCCATCCTCTGGCGACCATGATGTGATCGAACTTGACGGTGTGAAAATGCATTTCTCCATCAAAGTCTGATGGGCGATCATTGCTGCCTGCGCGGAGCCTCTGGGCGCCGGCGCAACGGCAGCACGGCAGCAGGTCCCAAGAACGGAGGGGTGCGGCCGGAGCGATCATGAAAGGTCAGGGTGCTGGGCTGTAGTGGCGGAATTGGCGGGCGCCACCTGCGGACGACGTCAATGCTCGTCGACGATGACATCCTGGTCGATGCAGGAACCGGGGTCGCCGATCTGTCGCGTTCACAGCTGGCCTGCATCGACCATGTCTTTCTGACCCATTCGCATCTCGATCACATTGCTTCGCTGCCATTGCTGATCGATTCGGTCAGCGACCTGCGCGCGAAGCCACTGATCGTCTATGCGACGGCCAGACACCGGACATCATTGGCCAAAGCTATTTTCAACTGGGCCATCTTTGGGCTGATGTCAGTGTTCATTTCCGAGTCGCGTCACCGGTAAGCCCAGTACCAAGCCGTCGATATTGGCCACTCGTCGCCTCGGCTAGCGAACGTCACGCAGTGCCCGCCGAGGCATACCCGTTCCAGCGGTTGGTTATCAGCTCGGACCTCGGGGTCTGGAAGTCTGGTGTTTACCGCGGATACGACCGTCAATGGGAATCGTTTGGCCGGTGGGTCAAAACGCATTTTGCTAATCTTACGCATCTGGTGATCGCAACGGCCTTCGCCAATCGGGAAAAGCGGCTGGCAGAGATTTCGATCACACCTTTGCCCGAGGTATTGCTCGCCGGCGCACTGCGCAAGCTAGGCGATCACTGCAGAGATCCATATCAGCCAATCTCAAAGCCACCGGACAGGCCGAAAGGACCATGGCCGAGATTTCAGGCCTGTGCCGGGCCCAATTGCGGCCGACGAGTTGCAGAATCAAAATCAGGTTTCGAATTCTGAGGTCTTGCCGGTAGGGGCCACAGGATGAGGATCGGAGCGCCGCGTGGTGTGTCCGGCGGGCGCATCTTCAGGAATAGGCATCGGCTAGCCTGAAGCGGGCGTCCACAAATGGTCCTTGGCGGAGTGGCATGGGGCGACCACCAGGGGCCACCAGTCGACGCCGATTTCCGGGTCGTTCCACAGCAACAGCGCTCGTGTTCCGGCGCGTAATACTCGGGTCGTCTTGTAGAGAAAATCAGCCGTTTCCGAAAGCACCAGGAAGCCGTGCGCGAAGCCGGGTGGAACCACAACATGCGTTGATTCTCGTCGGAAAGCTCGACTCCCTCCCAGCGGCCGAAGTGCGGCGAAGAGCGGCGCAGATCGACGGCGACGTCGAAGACCGCGCCGCTGGTGACCCGTACCAGCTTCCCTGTGGTTGCAGAAGCTGATAATGCAGCCCGCGTAACACGCCCTTGCGCGAGCGGGAATGGTTATCCTGGACAAAATTCAGGTTCAGTCCCAGGGCAGCGAAAGCCTTGCCGTTCCAGCTCTCCAGGAAGAAGCCGCGAGCGTCGCCGAAAACCTTGGGTTCGACGATCATCACGTCGGGCAGGCGGGTGGAAATCAGTTTCATCGGTCATGCGCTCGCAGGAAGTTAAGGGAGCGAGTGGCGGGCAGCAGTCACCTTGCCAGTGGCGGCGGCAGGAACAGGCCTTACTCGTCCAGCAGCGCCAGCAGGTACTGCCCATAGAGGTTCTTCTTCATCGGTTCGGCCAGTGCTTGCAGCTGTTCGGCGGTGATACAGCCCTGGTGGAAAGCGATCTCCTCCGGGCAGGCGATCTTCAGGCCCCTGCCGTTTTTCGATCGTCTGAATGAACATGCTGGCTTCGAGCAGTGACTCGTGGGTGCCCGTATCCAGCCAGGCATGGCCCACGCCCCATGATCGAAACGCCCAGTTCGCCCCATTCCAGGTACTGGCGGTTGACGTCGGTGATTTCGAGCTCGCCGCGTGGCGAAGGCTTCAGACTGCGCGCCACGTCGACCACCCGATCGTCATAAAAATACAAGCCGGTGACGGCGTAGTGCGATTTCGGTCTGGCCGGTTTCTCTTCCAGGCTGATGGCGCGTCCCTCCTTGTCGAACTCGACGACGCCGTAACGTTCGGGATCATGGACGCGGTAGGCAAACACCGTTGCACCCTGCTGCTGCTGCGCATTCACGGCCTGCAGATCGTTGGCAATCTCGTGCCCGTAGAAAATGTTGTCGCCGAGCACCAGCGCCGAAGGTCCGTTGCCGACAAAATCGGCGCCGATGATGAATGCCTGCGCCAGCCCGTCCGGGCTTGGCTGCACCGCGTACTGGATGTCCAATCCCCATTGCTGGCCATCGCCCAGCAACTGCTGGAAGCGCGGCGTATCGATCGGCGTCGAGATGATCAGAAAATCGCGAATGCCGGCCAGCATCAGCGTGGTCAGCGGATAGTAGATCATCGGCTTGTCGTAGATCGGCAACATCTGCTTCGATACCGCCAGGGTCGCCGGGTAGAGGCGGGTGCCGGAGCCGCCGGCGAGGATGATCCCCTTGCGCCGTGGCAAGCTGTTGCCGAGCGTCGAGTGGCCGAGCGTCGTAGTCATTTTGCGATCCTGATGTAAAGGCCAGCTCAAGTCGGTGACGAACTGGCAAGGCGCCGTGGCGCGCGCTGCTGGCGTCAAGTCAATCAGCCAACGGGGAGCAGTATACCGATTGCAGGCTGCGCGCAGGAGGCACTATTTCACCGTTGCTTGCACCTTGCACCCTGCGCACCGGCGGACGCCTTTCCGGGACGTTCGCGACGATCGCCCCGGCTTCCCTGCGGCCAAGCGCGGGTTGTCTTGAGTTACGATGGCTTGATGACTAATGCACATATCCCATCAGCGCAGGCCGGCAGCGCAGCCGTCGAGCCGCCGGAACTGGAACTTGACGTCGTGATCGAGGTGCCACGCGGCAGCTTTCTGAAACGCGGCTCCATCGGCCGCATCGATTTCGTTTCGCCTTTTCCCTGTCCGTTCAACTACGGCTCCGTTCCCAACTATCTCGGGCTGGAAGGCGACCTACTCGATGCCCTGGTACTCGGGCCGCGCCTGCCCGTCGGCACACGCATTCGGGT
This sequence comes from Candidatus Accumulibacter sp. ACC005, assembly GCF_907163215.1. Classification (NCBI taxonomy): domain Bacteria; kingdom Pseudomonadati; phylum Pseudomonadota; class Betaproteobacteria; genus Candidatus Accumulibacter; species Candidatus Accumulibacter sp. ACC005. The sequence continues at coordinate 4,704 of NZ_CAJQUB010000009.1, forward strand.
CAAGGCCTGGGGCGCGGTAACGCAGACCGACCGCGGCATGGTCGACGACAAGCTGGTGTGCTGCACCCACCCGCCGACCCCTGCGCAGAAAGCGTTCGTGCTCCGCTTTTTTCGGTTTCTACGCCAAGTGCAAGGGCCTGCTCAATCTGCTGCGCGGTCGGCCGGGGCGCAACGGCTGCGATGGCTGGTGTTCAGCCGCCCAGGCCATGGCTCGGGCGCGCCCGCGGCAGCAGTCCTGGAAAGGGTCGGCGGTCAAATACTGAAGCGCACTGACGAGCGAGCGGGGGCTCTTCTCGATATCCCCACCCTGCGGCTATCCCGTTCTGACGCCGGCTGCCTGTCCCGTATCAGTTGCCGGTCAGCATGAAGCGCGAGGCCAGCGGCGGGGAGCGGGGACAACGCCGTCATGGAGAGCTTCGTCATGAACCTCAAGAGCGCGCGTGGCCGGCCGCCCGCAGGCACAGAAGTCGACACGCGCCCAAGCAGGCCCGCGGCAACTGATTTGTGTATAGTGCTTCCATCGCGGCGGTTGTCGCCAGACCCTCTCCCGGAGTGCGCCTTGAACGTCCAGTCCCTGCTCGCCAAGTCGATGACCAGCGGCACCCTGCTGCTTGTCCTGCTGTTCTCGGCTTGTTCCGAAAATCTGCTCTTGAGCTACGGCGACGACACGAATTTCCTGCTCTTGATCACCCGAACTCCGAAAAAGCCATTGCCGATGTTCGTGCCCGCGCCGAAGCCCTATGCGCGGGGCGCAAGCAACTGGCTGTCAAGACGGAGAGTGTCTGCTCGCTCAGCAACTGTACGACGAACTATCAGTGCATGGACAAGGCCGGCGTCGCCAGGGACGCGCATTGAGGGGGGATTCGCGCTTCAGCCCTGTTTGAGGGCGACGATGACGGTGCCGGGGGTGAGGACGTGCCCGGCAAAGCGTAGTGGTGGTATTGCTCGTGCGCCATTGATCAGCAGTTTTTTCAGACCGCCAAGCTGTTCGCTGTCGATCATGTCGAAGCGATCCAGGCAGCGAAAGCCGTGCTTTTCCAGGTAGGCAACGAGCGAATAGGACGTGAACCAATTCACTGCCGGGTAGGTGGCGTGGTTGGCGATCTCCGGTCGTGTGCTCACGGCGAGGCGCTCGCAGTGGTGTTTCAGGACGCCCGGATACCAGCTGTACAGGGGCAGGGAAAACGCTTCCTGCAGCGGGCACAGACGGTTGGTCGTACTGAGGAAGAGCAGGCCCCCCGGCTTCAGCACGCGCGCCGCTTCAATGAGGCAAGTTCGCCAGTCCGTGACGTGTTCCAGGATTTCCGTGAGCAGGCTGACGTCCATCGAGCCATCATCGTAGGGAAGCTCGGTGGCCGAGCCGACCTTGAACGCGATGTCAAACTGCTCTTGCCGCGCCCGCCTCGCGGCAACTTCGATCAAGGCCTCATTGACGTCTATGCCGTGGACACGATGTCCCGACTGCGCCCACAAGCGGCACTGAGTGCCGGCTCCGCAGCCGATATCGACGACTTCCAGCGTGCGTGCGGGGCCGTTCGCTTGGGCGAGGAGCGTGAGGGCCTTGTCGCGTACGCGGGTAAAGCGCTCGAGAGTTTCGCAGGACAGGCTTTTTCGCGCGTAGTAGTTGAAGAAATCCGGGTGGCTGGAATGGTCCCAAGCAGCGCGGTTGGTGCTTGTCGATGTGCTGTTGGCCATTCCAGTCATTTCCATGCAGGTCTGCACCGCCAGCGCGGCGTGCCGTGGCTTGTGTTGTCGAGCCGGGGCGAGACAAGGGATCGTGTGCGGTGGGCAGCGCGGAAGATCGCCAGGCGATCTGTAGAGGTCACTATAGAGTATTTCTATCGGGATGGGTATATGTCCTGGCGGCCGGTATGGGCATGCCGGTGCGCGCCTCGGACAGCGGACGACGCTCCACGGTGCAAAACGACTACCGCGGGACGACGGCAGCGCCGCCAGCGGATGGCTGCTACGCAGCCGCATCGGGCATTTGTTATCCGGGTGGGGGAAAGAGCGGGTGTCCGCGCTTTTCCCTGGCGGCGCGATTGACGATGTCCACCCGCCCAAGTCTGTTCGTCGAGTACGTGGCGGTCCTCTGAAAAGGCAGAAAGGCAAATCTATCAGAGCGCTATGCTTGGCCGCGGGAAGGCTTCCCGAGAGTGAGCGGCGATCTCGCCACCGCCACGACGACGGCATCAAAGTTAATAGCAGCGAATCGTTTCGGGGCTGGAACACGATTCATTCTTCTGTGGTAGATTGCCGCAGGAGGAACGACATTGGCAGAACGCAAGTTACGTTACGGCGTCTATCTTGGCGCTGTACAGCGCCACAAACGACGGATCAGCTTCGCCGCGCTTCTGGAAGCCGAGCGCTTACGGCCCAAGGGCCCGCCGTTGCGGGCCATTGATCTGCATCGTTTGCTGACTCCTTACGTTTCTGTCCGCTTCAGCGAACAGCTGCGCGCAGTCCTGCCGCTGGCGCTGATGCTGATCGGTTTTCAGGCACTTGCTTTACGCAGCTCGCTGCTCGACGCCGAGTCCGTCGCGCTGGGTATCGTGGCGGTCATGGTCGGTCTGATGTTCTTCATGGAAGGGGTCAAGATCGGCTTGATGCCCTTCGCCGAGAACGTCGGTTTTCAGATGCCGGGCAAGACGCACCCCACGGTCTTGCTCGCTTTTAGCCTGCTGCTGGGCGCCGCCGCAACCTTTGCCGAGCCGGCGATCGGGGCGCTGCAGGCTGCCGCCAGCGCCATTTCTCCCGAGCGTTCGCCGTGGCTGCGCCAGCTGCTCGGCCCGTATGCGCATTGGCTGGTGCTGGCGGTTGCCGGCGGCGTTGGCCTGGCGGTGAGTCTGGGGATGCTGCGCACAATGTTCGGCTGGCAACTCAAGACCATGGTCCTGCTGATCATGCCGCCGACTCTCGGCCTGACCGCCTGGTGCGCCCAGCAGCCGGAGCTGGCGCCGATCATCGGCCTGGCCTGGGACTGCGGCGCGGTGACCACCGGTCCGGTAACCGTGCCGCTGGTACTCGCGGTCGGCGTCGGCGTGGCCGCCTCTACGGGGCGTAGCGATAACCCGCTGTCGGGGTTCGGGATCGTCACCCTGGCGTCGATTTTCCCGATTCTTGCCGTTCTCGGCACGGCCATCTATCTCACCGGGCTGGGCGCCGAAGCGATGCTGCCGGTGCTGCCTCCGGCGGTCGATGGATGGTACAACCGAACGCCTTTTGCCGAGATTCTTGGTGCATTGCGGGCCATCGTGCCGCTGGTTTTGCTGCTGGTACTGGTGCAGACGCGCCTGCTCGGGCAGAAGATTCGCCAGCACAACATCTTTATCTATGGCGTGGCCATGGCTCTGACCGGCATGTTGCTCTTCAATCTCGGTCTGACCGCGGGGCTGGTGGCCCTCGGCGAGCAAGCCGGCAACAACGTTCCCTGGGCCTTCTCGCCGCACCGCGACACCGGCGCGCCGGCGCTCTATCCGTTCGCCCTGGGAATTGCCATGACCCTGACCTTTGCTTTCGCCATCGGTTTTGGCGCAACCGTCGCCGAGCCGGCGCTCAACGCCATGGGCATGACAGTCGAGAACCTCACCGACGGCGCGTTCCGCAAGCGCATGCTGATCCACGCCGTTGCCATTGGAGTCGGCGTTGGCGCCGCCCTCGGGGTTGCCCGTATCCTGTTTCACTTGCCAGTGTGGATGTTGCTGCTCGGTGGTTATACGATTGCGCTGGCGTTGACCGCCGTTTCGCGCGAAGAGATCGTCAACCTCGCCTGGGACAGCGCCGGCGTGACCACCGGACCGGTGACCGTGCCGCTGTTGCTGGCCCTGGGCATCGGCCTCGGCGAGGTGGTGGGTGCTGCCGAGGGCTTCGGCATCCTCGCCATGTGTTCGGTTGGCCCGATCATCTCGGTTCTGGCTACTGGCCTGTGGATCGACATGAAGACTCGCGGACACAAGAGAAGGAGCAATAAGGCATGAGCAATAAGAATGAGTTGATTGTCCTCACCGATGTGATGTTGATCACGGTCATTGTCCAGCGCGGGGTCGCCGATCAGGTGGTCCAGGTCGCGGTTGAAGCCGGTGCCCAGGGAGCGACCGTTTTCCATGCGCACGGGACTGGCGTTCGCCAGAAGCGTCTCGGCATCCTCGGCCTGACGGTGAACACCGAAAAGGAGATCATCTACATCGTCGTGCCGTCGGAGCAGGCGGACACCTTGTTCGAACGTATCTTCGTTTCGGCAAAGATGGACACGCCGGGTATGGGAATCCTGTGGATGACTCGACTCGACAAGATGTCCACTTACGTCCCGCATGATGTGGCGGCCCGCTTTGGCGTGCACACCGAGCGTGCCGGATGAGCGTCCTGGCGCACATCGGCTACGGCGTCGAGAAGAAGCTGATCACGGCGATTCTCGTCAGCGGCCAAGGCATGAAGCTGATGAAGCTGCTCGAGAACGAAGCTGGCGTGCTGTCGGTCACCCATCACCATGCGCGCGGTACCGGTCGGCGGCAGCCCGGCACCCTTCGCTGGAGCGAGCAGGACGTACTCATGGTGCTCGTCGAAGCACCGCAGGCGGACGCGGTCTTCGCGCAGGTTTTCGCGGCGGGGGAGCTTGGCGAGCCGAATCGGGGCATTATCTTCATGGAGCCCGTCTGCCGTGGCCATCCGATGATGCCTTTCGACGTTTGACGCCGGCCAGCGGCGTGCCGCGGTCGACCGTTGCCGTGGTTCCGCGACCCGCAGCCTCTTGCTACCATTGGCGTGGCTCGATCTGAACCGTGCCTTGCCCGGCTGCGCGGCAAGGACAAGAATGCCAGCGGCTGTCGCGCCGGGCGTACGCCTACCCCTGGCGAGCCTTGTCGGTCGGCGAACCCCGGCCGACGACCTCTGTTGTCAAAACCACTCTCCACTGGGACGGACTTCACATGCCTTCATTTGATTTTTCTTCAGAAGCCGATATGGCGGCCCTGCACAACGCGGTAGACGTCACCAAGCGGGCCATCGACAATCGTTACGACTTCAAGGCGACGAGTGCCAAAGTCGAGTTGAACGAGAAGGACAAGCTGATCACGCTGCACGGCGACTCGGATTTTCAGCTTGGCCAGATCAAGGATCTGCTCTTTCCCGCCATGGAGAAAAAGGAGCCTCTTGCAAAACTCCCCCGCGGGAACTGCTGAGCCGCGGGATTCGCTCTCTGGGAGCGATTTTTGTCGCGAGGGAAGCTGCCTTGGCCGAGCGGCTAACCTGATGGCATTATTTGTCTCATTGGGGGCAACGACCGCCCTGCATCATCGGATGCACCGCGGTCGGAGAGGAAACACAGGCGGTCATTCTCGTAATCGCATCAACTGGTCGGCGGTCAGAGCCAGGATACCGAACATCAAGTGTGCCATCACCTTGGCGTCGCCCTTGACCATGATGGTGTTGCCGCCGAATTCGTCCTTGAGCCGCGCATTGCTGCGCTCGGCGACGGTGCGTTCGTTGTAACGAATGGCCTCGGCCGGTGCGAATTCGATCTTCTCGCCGCGACGCGGGTTGTGATCGATCAGCGGAACGTGGCCGAGACTCCGGCAGTGCTCACGCAATTCGGTGCTGCAATAGGCCGCATCCATGACATCGTAGAGGTTGGTCACCCGCTCGGCACTGATCAGTGATAGCGGGATGGCGGCACGGCTGTCGTGCATCGAGGCGCTTGAAAGCAGCGCCGCGATGGGCACGCCACAGTCGGCGGTGTCGAGATGCAGCTTATAGCCGTTCCAGCTGACCTTGTAGCCTTGGGCGTTGCACTTCGTGCCGCGATCACACGCCGTCGGAATCTCATCGAGCATTTGCGCCAACGTCTGCCCGCGTTGGCGCTGGATCGGCGACTCCTTCGCGGGTGGTCGTGTCTCGCCGCGCCGAGGGCGGCCACGTCTCTTCGCCGGTGGCGGCGTTTCTGCCGCTGGCGCACTCGCTTCGGAAGGGCTCTCTTCCTTGGGGAGCACCGAGGGCTGCGCCGCCGGGACCTCTTCGGGCACGGCCGCCTCGCTCCGGGACGGATGTTCGCGTCCTTCAATGGCCGTGCCGTCGCGGCTGATATGTCCGATCAGTTCATCCCCGAGATGTGCCTTGACGAGGGCTTCATGAACTCGCAGGCCCAACTCCCCCTGGGCAAACTCGTCGAAGGCACGCGAGAAGGTGGCTTCAGAAGGCAGTTTCTTGCACAGAGGAAAGCCACAGATGCGTCGCAGCGCACGGTCTATCGTCAGGCGCTCAATCAGCCCTACCGTGGTATTCAGCCCCAATACCGACTTGGCCACGAAAGCGTTCGCCAGCCACGCCCGCTCTACCGGCGGACGCCCCACGCCACACCAGTTTGATCCCGTGAATTCCTCAATGCGCACCCATTCCAGGATGTGCACGACCTTCTCCAACTTCGGTGTCAGCGGACCTTCAGCCCTTAACTCGGGCAGCAGTTCGTGCTGAATCACGTTCCATCGTTGCATGATCAGGTCGCGTTGGGTAGTATCCATTTTGCAGGCGTTATGATGTTGGTCTTGAGAAACCCATCATGCCAGAAATGGCCGCCTGCGTCCTCCGCTTTCGCCCCCAGCGGCAAAAAAATCAGCCCTGCAGTGTCAGTCTTGCAAGAGGCTCAAAGGAGAAAGAGAGCACCAAACGCCTGGATGCCCAGCCGGTTCAACAGGTTTCGGGCAACAAGGTCAAACAGGAGCTGAAGATCAAGATCGGCATCGAGTCCGAGCTGGCGAAGAAGATCGTCAAGCTGATCAAGGATTCGAAGCTCAAGGTGCAGGCGTCGATTCAGGGCGATGCGGTGCGCGTCAGTGGTGCCAAGCGCGACGAACTGCAGGCCTGCATCGCCACGATCACCAAGGCGATCACCGATTTTCCGATCAAGTACGGCAATTTTCGCGATTGATTGCCGGCTCGCCACGACGCGGCTCGGGTCGGCCGCGGCGCGGTTCCCGGTTCACGCGGCAGTTGGCGCCCCTCGGCAAGCACCGAGGCGTCGTCACGCGTCGCGACGAACTCCCTTTGCCGCGCATTCTTGCCGCAACCCGGGCCCCCGTTGTGCTACCCTAGCTGGTTCTCGTTCGTGCCAGAAACGCGCCGTTGGGCGCTCTGCAACCGCGGACAGCCGATGACTCTTGTGTTGCGAGTCCAGATTTTGAAAGCATTTCCGAGTCGTTTCTTGCAGCGTCGATTTACTTGCCGACTGTGCAGCAGTGCTTCCTGCCGTCGCGGCCTTCGCCATGTATAAGCCTGGCGATACTCACGAGCCGGTGGAGCGAGTCGAACTGGGAGTTCTTTCCTGGACCGAGGAGTTGCGCCGGGTGGCGATGGCGGTCAGCAAGAAGGATCGCAGTCCAGCCGCCAATCGCCAGCGCCTCTTCTATCTTCTGCAGTGGACGACAGACGCGCGCGGTTTCGGGGTGACCGTTAACAAGGGCCGCGATCCGGAGAGTGCCGAGGAGTTGTGGAGCCTGGATCGTGCGTTGAGCAAGCCGCCGCGTTTCGTCAGCGACGAGGATCGGGTGATTCTTGGCCTCCTGTGGAGCGAGCGCTCGTTCGATACCGGCCTGCGCGCCTTTGGCCTCGGCCCCGTGCATGGCAGCGAAGTGCTGCGGCTGATGGCCGAGACTGGCCGTCTGTGCCGCAGGGACGACTTTTCCAGCCTGACGCTGGCCGTGGCGCGTCCAGCCGCGCTCAGTTGGCGGATCAACGAGCAGGGGCGTCGGGTGCCGCTGCTCACTCCGGAGCCGGGGGGCTGTCTGGTCGTCCCCTTGCCGGCACCCTGGTACATCGACCTCGACAGGCGACTGATCGGGCCCTTGCAGGTCGATGGCAATCCGGCAGTCGTTGCTCGCCTGTTCTCCTTGCCACCCCTCTCGGCCACCGCCGCCGCGCTGGTCGGCGAGGCGTTGAGCGAACCGGCACGCGAATTGCCGAGCGCTGCCGAAACCGCGAGCGTCAATCTGCGCAGCATCGTTGCCGATCCCGTTCCGGTGCTTCGCCTGCAGACGCTGAACACGCACGGCAACCGCAGTTGGCGAGAATACGCAGCCACTTTCAGCGGTGGCGCTTTCGACGTAGCCTTGCCGGTCTTTCGCTACGCCGATGTCGAGGTGAAACCCGACGATACGCGCGATTTCTCGATCCTGGCGAGCGGCGAGATGGTTCGTATCGAGCGTAAGCGCGCGCGCGAAGCGCAGTTGATGGACGAATCCGCTGCCTGCGGTCTCGAGAAGGTCCCCGGCTACGTGCTGCAGACTTTCGGCCGGCCGCCGGACAACGCCTACGGTCTGGCGCTCGAAAGCCACTGGTCGCCATTCATGCACGACGAGTTGCCGCGTCTGCGACGTGCCGGCTGGCAGGTCGAGTTTGCCGATGATTTTCGCCATCGTCAGCTCGAAGTCGAGGCCTGGGATGCCGATCTCGTCGAGTCCGAGAATGGCTGGTTCGACCTCGACATGGGAATCTTCGTCGAAGGCGAGCGCCTGCCGCTGGCGCCACTGCTGGCCACCCTTTTTCGCCGTGACGCACGCTGGCTGGATGTCAGCCTGCTGGCGGAAATTGCCGACGACGACATGATCGAGCTGGTAACGCCGAGCGGGCAGCGCGTGCGCGCTCCGGCCTGGCGCTTGAAACCGCTGGCGGCGACGCTGATCGACCTCTTCGACGGCTTTTCCGGTGGCACGACGCTGCGCCTGTCGCGCTTCGACGCGCCGCGTCTGGCCGAGCTCAACGACGACCGCCGCTGGCAGTTCCGGGGGCAACGCGATGTCCTGGCGCTGGCTGACCAGCTGAGCGCCGCGCAGGGAATTGCGCACATCGATCCACCCGCCGGGCTCGGCCTCGAATTGCGTCACTACCAGACCGAAGGGGTCGCCTGGCTGCAGTTCCTGCGGGCCCAGAACCTCTCCGGGATTCTTGCCGACGACATGGGCCTGGGCAAGACCGCGCAGACGCTGGCGCACCTGCTGCTCGAAAAGGAAGGCGGGCGGCTCGATCGCCCGGCCTTGATCGTTCTGCCGACCTCGTTGATTTTCAACTGGAAGAACGAAGCCGCACGGTTTGCGCCTGGCCTGTCGATCCTCTCGCTGCACGGACCGGAACGCAAGAGCCGCTTTGCCGAGATCGCGCAGCACGACGTGGTGCTGACCACCTACCCCCTGCTGTGGCGTGATGCCGGGCAGCTGACCAAGCACCGCTATCACCTGCTGATTCTCGACGAGGCGCAAACGGTCAAGAACGCGCGCAGTCAGGGCGCCGAGGTGGTGCGCAAGATCACCACCCGGCATCGCCTGTGCCTGACCGGAACGCCCCTGGAAAACCACCTCGGCGAGCTGTGGAGTCAGTTCGATTTCCTCTTGCCCGGCTTTCTGGGCAGCAACCAGAACTTCACCAAGTACTGGCGGACGCCGATCGAAAAACAGGACGACGGGCAACGTCGCGAGCTGCTCTCGCGCCGACTGCGCCCCTTCATCCTGCGTCGCAAGAAAGAGGAGGTGGCGCGCGAGCTGCCCCCCAAAACGATCATCGTGCGCAAGGTCGAACTCGCCGGTAGCCAGCGCGATCTGTACGAAACGGTGCGCGTGGCGATGGACGAGAAGGTGCGTGTCGAAATCGCCAGCAAGGGTTTTAATCGCAGCCAGATCGTCATTCTCGATGCGCTGCTCAAGTTGCGCCAGGTTTGCTGCGATCCGCGCCTGGTCAAGGCCAAGGCGGCACAGAAAGTCAGGGAGCGTGCGAAGCTCGATCTGTTGATGACCATGCTCCCGGAGCAGGTCGAGGAGGGAAGGCGGATCCTGCTCTTCTCGCAGTTCACCAGCATGCTGGCGTTGATTGAGAGGGAACTCAAGCTGGCCGGCATTGGCTATGTTCTGCTCACCGGCGACACCAGGGATCGCGAAGAGCAGATCGACCGCTTTCAGGGCGGTGACGTGCCGGTTTTCCTGATCAGCCTGAAGACCGGGGGGGTCGGACTCAACCTGACCGCTGCCGATACCGTGATCCACTACGATCCCTGGTGGAACCCGGCGGTGGAGAACCAGGCCACCGATCGCGCCCATCGTCTCGGGCAGGACAAGCCGGTGTTCGTCTACAAGTTGATCGTCGCCGGCAGCATCGAGGAAAAGATCCTCGCCCTCCAGGAACGCAAGGCGGCACTTGCGGCGAGCATCCTCACGGCAGACAGCAGCGTGCGCGCCAAGTTCGGCAGCGAAGACATTGCCGCGCTTTTCGCCCCGCTTCCCCATTGAAGCCTTGGTGCCGCGGCGGCTGCTGGCGCAGTTTCTTTCCTTTGCCCTGATCGGTGTGCTCGGTACGGCAGCCCATTTCGTCGTTCTCTACGCGCTCGTTTCGTGCTTTGACTTTGGCCCTGTCCTGGCGTCGAGCCTGGGCGCCGCGAGCGGAGCGTTGCTCAATTACGGGCTCAACTACCGCTGGACTTTTCGTAGCCGCAAGCGGCATCGCGAGGCACTGCCCAAATTCATTGTTGTCGCCGGTGGGGGCTGGTTGCTGAACGCGCTGCTCATGGCTATCCTGTTGTCCCGACTCGACATTCATTATCTGCTGGTGCAGCTTGTCGTGACCGGCCTGGTTCTGGTCTGGAACTTCCTGGCCAACCGCTTCTGGACTTTCGGCGGGCTTTGAGAGGTCGGGTTCAGGGCTGACGGCCGCTGGCCGATGCTTGCCGAGCAGCCGAAAAGGACTGCTTTTCCATCCAACCTCGCCAGGTGCCGTCGATGATCGCAGAACCACAGATTTGCCAGCCTTCGCCCGCAGCGGTGGCTGAACACCCGCGCCTCAGCCCGCGAGCGGACGATGCCCTGCCCAGTATTTCGATCGTCGCGCCTGCTTACAACGAGCAGGAAGCAATCGCTGAGTTTCACCGGCGGGTGAGCGAGGTCCTCAGGGCCATCGGTGCTCCCTACGAACTGGTGCTGGTCAATGATGGCAGCACCGACCATACCCTGGCGCTGATGCACGCCTTGCAGGCGGACGATGCGCAGGTGATGGTGGTTGACCTGTCGCGAAACTTTGGCAAGGAGATCGCGCTCAGTGCAGGCCTCGACCACAGCAGCGGCGAGGTGGTGATCGTTCTCGATGCCGACTTGCAGGACCCCCCCGAGCTGATTCCGGAGATGCTCAGGGGCTGGCGCGAAGGCTACGACGTCATTTACGGCGTGCGCAGCCACCGCGACGGGGAAAGCTGGCTGAAGAAGGCGACGGCCCACCTCTTCTATCGACTGATCGGCAGCGTCAGCCGCGTGGAAATACCGCGCGACACTGGCGATTTCCGTCTGATGACGCGGCGCGTGGTACGCGAGCTGTCGCGGCTGCGCGAGGAACATCGTTTCATGAAAGGGCTGTTCGCCTGGGTGGGCTTCCCCTCCCGGCCGCTCGTCTATCGGCGCAGTCCGCGCCTGGCCGGGAGCACCAAATGGAGTTACTGGAAGCTGTGGAACCTGGCGCTCGAGGGAATCACCTCGTTCACCATCGGGCCGCTGAAAATCGCCAGCTACCTGGGGCTCTCGGTCGCCTTCCTGTCTCTGTTGTACGCCGCCTTCGTGATCTGGAAGACCTTGATGTACGGTGACCCGGTGCGCGGCTACCCGTCGCTGCTGGTGGTGGTGCTGTTCCTTGGCGGCGTGCAGCTGATCTCGGTGGGGGTTCTCGGCGAGTACATCGGACGGATTTTCAACGAGGTCAAGGGACGTCCGCTGTATCTGGTCAATCGCATTATCCCCTCGCAGTTGCACACGAAGACGAGCGCTTCCCCGCCCGAGGCGCGCTGATCGTCGCGCGCCACATGCTGGTCCGGCGGTGGTGCCGGCTGTGCGCGGCCAGCGGGCGATCGCCTTGCAGCGTGATAAAATCGCCGCTCTATGGAACTCGTGATCAACGGCGAAAGCCGCCAATTTCCCTCGCCGCTGACGGTCGCCGAACTGGTGGCCGCGCTGCACCACGCGGGCAAGCGGATCGCCGTCGAACGCAACGGCGACATCGTTCCCCGCGGCCGGCACGCCGAAACGGCGCTGGTTGACGGTGATCGTATCGAGATCGTCGTTGCCGTCGGCGGTGGCTAGCCTCATTCGGAAGAACAGGACGCATGCAAGCTTCTCCCCACAGCCTGACGATTGCCGGCAAGACCTATCGTTCGCGTCTGCTCGTCGGCACCGGCAAGTACAAGGACTTCAGCGAAACGCGAGCGGCCATCGACGCCTCCGGCGCCGAGATCGTCACCGTCGCCATCCGGCGCACCAACATCGGCCAGAACGCCGGCGAGCCGAACCTGCTCGACGTGCTGCCGCCGGCGCAGTTCACCATCCTGCCGAACACCGCCGGCTGCTATACGGCTGCCGACGCGGTGCGCACCCTGCGCCTGGCGCGCGAACTGCTCGACGGTCATCCGCTGTGCAAGCTGGAAGTCCTGGGCGATCCGAGCAACCTATTCCCGAACATGCCGGAAACGCTCAAGGCGGCGGAAACGCTGGTCAAGGAGGGCTTCGAGGTGATGGTCTACTGCGCCGACGACCCCATCCAGGCGACCATGCTCGAGGACATCGGCTGCGTCGCGGTGATGCCACTGGCTTCGCTGATCGGCTCGGGGATGGGCATCGTCAATCCCTGGAATCTGCGCCTGATCATCGACAGGGCCAGGGTGCCGGTGCTGGTCGACGCCGGTGTCGGTACCGCCTCGGATGCGGCGATCGCCATGGAGCTGGGCTGCGACGGCGTGCTGATGAATACCGCCATCGCCCACGCCCGCCAGCCACTGCTGATGGCCAGCGCCATGAAGAAGGCGGTCGAGGCCGGGCGCGAGGCCTTTCTCGCCGGGCGCATGGCGCGCAAGTTCTACTCGGCCGATCCCTCGTCGCCGACGACCGGTCTGATCGGTTCCTAGGCGTGGACGATCAGCAGGCCGAGCGCAGCGTCGATCGGCCCGGGCATATCCGCAGCTTCGTGCGCCGCCAGGGGCGCGTCTCCGCCGCCCAGCAGCGCTATCGCGAGCAGATGATGGGCAGCATCGGCGTTCCCTACGTCGCCGAGCGCGTCGATCTCGACGCACTCTTCGGACGTTCGGCGCCGCAGATCCTGGAAATCGGTTTCGGCATGGGCGAGACTTCGGCGGCGATTGCCGCCCGCCATCCCGAGCAGGATTACCTGGGCATCGAAGTGCATACCCCGGGCGTCGGCAGCCTGTGCAAGCTGATTGCCGAGATGGGACTGGCCAACCAGCGCATCATCCAGCACGACGCCGTCGAGGTGCTGCGCGAAATGATCGCCCCCGCGACGCTCGCCGGCGTTCACGTCTTTTTTCCGGATCCCTGGCCGAAGAAGCGCCACCACAAGCGGCGCCTGCTGCAGCCGGCGCTGGTCAGCCTGCTGGCCAGCCGCCTGCGCCCGGGTGGCTACCTGCACACCGCCACCGATTGGCAGGACTACGCCGAGCAGATGCTCGCCGTGCTGTCGTCCGAGGCGCTGCTCGAAAACACCGCGCCAGGCTTTGCGCCGCGCCCGGACTATCGCCCGCAAACCAAGTTCGAACAGCGTGGTCTGCGGCTTGGGCACGGCGTCTGGGATGTGGTTTTTCGGCGCCGGCCGGAGAACGTCCCGCCGCGGTCACTCGAGGCGGAAAATGACCGGCAGGATCAACTCGCCTGAATGCGCCCAGTCTACCCTGCCCATTGCCCATGCCGCGCGCACGGCGGCGTTGTCGAGAATCGCGTGGCCGCTGCTGACGCCGACATGAACGTCGCTGATGCGTCCGCTTTCGCTCACCGTCAGGATCAGGCGGACTTCACCCTCGATGCCACGGGCGACGGCGTCCGGCGGGTAGTAAACATGTTCCGAGAGTTTTCGTTGCGCCGCCTGTACGTCCCGTCTGGCGGCTGCCCTGGCCTCCGGTTGGCTGCGCCGAACGACAACTTTCGGCGGCGGTGGTGGCTTGACCGCTTCCTCGGCGCTCGCCACGGTGTCCTTCAACAGCGGCTCGGCGCTCGCTTCCGGTTGCTCGGCCGGCATGCGTAGCCGGGCCTGCAGTGCGGGCGGTGGTGGCGTGCCGTGCTTGAACGCTTGCGGAAGGAGGAGGCTGGCGTGCAGCGCGAGCGACAGGGCGAGGGCAAGAATCAGGCTGGACGGCATGGGCCTGCCATTGTGAACCAAAAAGCGGGCAACAGAACACATGCAATCGAGGCGGCGAACGCTGCCCGGTCGGGAGGGAGAAAGCGGATGAGCTACGGCGAGCGTTTCCTGGGCTGCACGGCGCGCCGATGGCTGCTGCTGGTCTGCTGGCTGCTGGCCGGAGCGGCCGTCGCGCAGGCGCCGGCGCCGGACCCAATTACCTTTGGCTACGCGATCGAGCGTGGCGACCTGCGCACGGTGACCCGCTGGCTCGACGAAGGGCTGGACCCGGAGTACCAGGCCGCGCAGGTGGGTAGCGGCCTGATGGTCGCCGCCTGGCACGGCAACGTCGAGATGATGGCCCTGTTCGTCGCCCGTGGCGCCGACCCGCGGCGCAGCAACCGCAACGGCGAGCAGCCCCTGCAACTGGCGGCCTGGGGCGGGCATCTCGAAGCGGTGCGCTGGCTCCTGGATCATGGCGCGCCCCTCGAACGCCAGGGAAACAACTGGGGGGCCCTGCATTACGCGGTGTTCAACGGCCACCAGCAACTGGTCGAGGAACTCATTGCGCGTGGGGCCAACGTCAACGCCGCTTCGCCGAATCTGTCGACGCCGCTCATCCTGGCCGCGCGCGAAGGCCGCGACGATCTGGCCCGGCGGCTGCTCGAAGCAGGGGCCGATACGCAAGCCAGGAACGACTGGGGCGACAGCGCGCTGACCATGGCCATGCGTTACGACCATCTGCGCCTGGCGAAAATGATTTCGTCGCCGGAGGAATTCGAGATTGCGGTCAAGGCGCCGAAGGAAAGTTTCGGCCAAGCCGTGCGCTCGGCGGCCGTTCCGCGCGAGATCGACGAAATCCTGAAGGAAATTCGCGCGGCGGAAGCCGAAGGGCGGCCCAGCGTGGACCTGCACAGGAAGCTCCTGGCGACCGCCAAGGCCCTGCAGAGTGCCCACCCCAGGCCCGCAGTCCAGAAACCGATGCCGCGGCCCTACATGCCCCCGTCAATGGTCATCACCGCCCGGCGCGGGCAGCCGGGTGCCGAGCGTGCGCAACTGATGGTCGATGGGAAACCGGCCGCGGTCGGCGCAGGCAAGGCGGCGAGTCCTGTCAAGCAGTCGCCGGCGCAAAGGGCGGCAGCGGTTCAGGTCGCCGATTTGCTGCGCCAGATTCGCCTCGTCGAAGCGCAGGGGCAGCCGGCAGACGACCTTCGCGAGCAGCTCTACCGGGCGGTCGAAGGCATTCAGTAGTCGCCGGCGCCAGCGTGGCGCGGTCGGTTCACGTCAAGCGCGGTCGACGAGAAAGCGTTCGAGCAGCTGATTGAGGAAACGGCGCCCACGGTCGCTCGGCGCGATGCGTTGCGGCTGTCGCTCGATCAGGCCCTCGCGCTCGGCCTGGCGCAGCTCGTTCTCGATGCTGAGCAGCGGCAGGGAGGTGCGCAACTCGAACAACTGCTCGTCGAAACCCTGGATCAGGCGCAGGGCGTTGATCATGAACTCGAACGGCAGGTCGGCGGCGGCGACGGCGAACTCCTGCTGGATCGGCGTTCCCGCCGCTACTTTGGCCAGGTACTGCTCGGGACGTTTCCAGCGCATCTGGCGCAGGACGCGGTCGTGCAGCGTCAGTTTGCCGTGCGCGCCGGCGCCGATTCCGAGGTAGTCGCCGAAATGCCAGTAGTTGAGGTTGTGCTGGCACTGCCGGCCGCTGCGGGCGAAGGCCGAGGTTTCGTAATGCGCGTAGCCGGCGGCGGCCAGGCGGGCTTCGATGGCGTCCTGCATGTCGGCACAGGTGTCGGCTGCGGGCAGGGTCGGCGGCTGCGCGGCAAAGGCCGTGTTCGCTTCAATCGTCAACTGATAGCACGAGAGGTGCGGCGGGGCGAAGGCGAGGGCGACATCGAGGTCGGCCAGGGCTTCGCTCAGCGTCTGCCCGGGCAGGCCGTAAATCAGGTCGATATTGAAATTGTCGAAGTGTCGGGCGGCAATCTCGATCGCCTGCCTGGCTTGGCGATCGTCGTGGGCACGGCCGAGCGCCTTGAGGTGGCGCGGGTTGAAGCTCTGGATGCCGATCGACAGGCGGTTCACGCCAGCGGCGCGAAAGGCGGCGAATTTTCCGGCTTCGACGCTGTCCGGATTGGCCTCCAGGGTGATTTCGCCGTTGGGCAGCAGCGGCAGCCGGCTGCGCAGGGCAGTGAGCAGCCGATCGACGGCCTCGCCGGAGAGCAGGCTGGGCGTGCCGCCACCCAGGAATATACTGTCCACCCGACGTCCCCAGACCGTCGGCAGGGCCGATTCGAGGTCGGCGATCAACGCCGTGACGTAGTCGTCTTCGGGAATCGCCGGCACTCGGCGATCGCCCTTCTGTGCCGCTACGGCATGCGAGTTGAAGTCGCAGTAGGGGCACTTCTGTACGCACCAGGGAACATGGACGTAGAGCGCCAGCGGCGGCGGCTTGCGAAAGTCGATCTGTCGCTGACCTGTCGCTGCAGCGTTGCGGGCCGGGACCAGCGGAATGATCCTGCGCCCCGTCCGCTCGGGCATCAGCGCCGTGCCAGCAGGCGCTCGACGAGGCGGGCCAGCGCCTGGCCGCGGTGCGAGCGGCGGTTCTTTTCGGCGGCGTCGAGTTCGGCGGCGCTCTTGTCGAGTTCACGGACGTAGAACAGCGGATCGTATCCGAAGCCGCTTTCGCCACGGGCTGCCGTGAGGATCTCGCCGTGCCACTCGCCCTCGGCAATGATCGGTTGCGGGTCGTCGGCGTGACGGACGAAAACGATCACCGCAACATAGTGAGCGGCGCGCTGGCGGCTGTTGCCGAGTTCGGCCAGCAGCTTTTCGTTGTTGCGTGCGTCCGATCGCGGTTCGCCGGCGTAGCGCGCCGAGTACACGCCAGGCGCACCGCCGAAGGCCTCGACACACAGGCCGGAGTCGTCGGCCAGCGCCGGCAGACCGGTCAGCTGCGCTGCGTGGCGCGCTTTGACCAGGGCGTTTTCGACGAAGGTGCAGTGCGGTTCCTCGACTTCGGGAACGTCGAGCAGACCCTGCGGAACGAGTTCCCAGCCCAGTGGGGCGAGAATGGCGTCGAGTTCCTTCAGTTTCTTGGTGTTGTTGGAAGCGAGGACGAGTTTCATGATTTCATAGGGCCAGCGATGCTTTCTGGTGGGCGATCAGGCGGCCGATGCCGGCGTCGGCCAGGTCGAGCAGTTCGATCATCTGGGCGCGCGTGAACGGCTCGCCTTCGGCGGTGCCCTGCACTTCGACGATGCCACCGCTGCCGGTCATCACGACGTTCATGTCGGTATCGCAGTTGGCGTCCTCGGCGTAGTCGAGGTCGAGCACCGCCAGGCCCTTATAGACACCGACGGAGACCGCAGCGACATGATCGCGCAAGGGGTTGCTGGCCACCTTCCCCTTGCTCAGCAAGTGTTCGCAGGCGTCGTTGAGCGCCAGCCAGGCGCCGGTGATGGCCGCACAGCGCGTGCCGCCATCGGCCTGCAGGACATCGCAATCGAGCGTGATCTGGCGTTCACCGAGCAGCGTGAGGTCGGTGACCGCACGCAGCGCACGACCGATCAGGCGCTGAATCTCCTGCGTGCGACCGGACTGCTTGCCCTTGGCTGCTTCGCGGCCGCTGCGGGTGTGTGTCGAGCGCGGCAACATGCCGTATTCGGCGGTGACCCAGCCCTGTCCGCCACCACGGAGAAAAGCGGGAACGGAGTCCTCGATACTGGCCGTGCACAGCACTCGCGTGTCGCCCATTTCGATCAACACCGAGCCTTCGGCGTGGCGGGTGAATCGGCGCGCAATGCTGACCTTGCGCAGCTGCGAAGCTTGACGGTGACTGGGGCGCATGCAGGTTCCTATTTGGCGTACTTCTGGATCGTCGAGCGGATCTCTTCGATGGCCAGTTCGATCTCCTCATCGCTGAGTTCGGTCTTGTGGCTCGGGTTGCGCCCGAACTCGTCGAGGCGGGTGGTTACCGTGTCGCGAGGCATGGATCGGGTCGAAATCACGCTGCTTCCGCCGCTGCTTTCGTCCGCGTAAGTGTCCTGCCAGCGTACGGCAATCATCGACAGGTTGTCGGCGTGCGGGCCGCCGTTGACTTCCGCCTGGTCGAGCAAGGTCGGCACGGCGCGCATCAGAGCGTTGGTTTTCAGCGCCGTGGCCATGGTGTCGCCAGGCAGGCCGCTCCAGGCGCCGTCGGTGCACAGGACGAGGACGTCTTCGGCTTCGAGCGTCGTCTTCCGGGAAAACTCGATCTCCGGCGTCTGCTGGCCGCCGAGGCAGCCGTAGATCTTGTTGCGGTCCGGGTGCGTGCTCGCCTCTGCTTCGCTGATCGCGCCCTGTTCGAGCAGCAGCCGCACGCGCGAGTGGTCCTTGGTCTGGGTCAGGATTCTGCCCTTGCGCAGCAGGTAGAGCCGAGAATCACCCGAGTGCGCCCAGTAGGCGACGTTGTTCTGCACGAGGCAGGCGACGCAGGTGGTGCGCGGCGAGTCCTCGAGGTGATGCGTGCCGGCGAAGTCGAGAATCGCGCTGTGCGCGCTGAGCATGCCCGTCTGCAGAAAGAGGAACGGGTCGCGAATGCGCGTCGTGCCCTGGCGCTGAAAGGACTCGGAGAGCGTCTGGACGGCGATCTGCGCGGCCACTTCACCGAAGTAGTGACCACCCATGCCGTCGGCAACGACCATCAGCAGGCTGTCGCGCGAGTAGCAGTGCGCCAGTCGGTCTTCGTTGTTGGCGCGCTTGCCGGTGCGGGTCTCCTGGTAGATCGTGAATTTCATGGATTTCGGGATTTCTTCAGTTTGCCGACCATCTGGTCGAGCCAGGTTGCTTTAGGCTGTGGCAGCGGCGCGACGACCGGTTCGGTGAGCGCCTTCTGCAGCGCGAAGACGCTCTGCGGCCGGTAGCGATGATTCAGGCACAGGCACCAGTCGATCGTTTCCAGCAGCTGGTCCGAGTACTGACCTTCCCAGCGCACCATCGCCGGTACCAGGCGATCCTTGTCGAGGCGGCTGTCGGCCGCTTGCGGGGTGCTCGCCGAAATGCACGCATACATCGAAGCGCCGACGCTGTAGATGTCGCTCCACGGGCCGAGCAGTTCGCGCTGGCTGTAGTGCTCCGGCGAGGCGAAGCCGGGCGTGTACATCGGCTTGAGCATTGGCGTGTCGCAGGCCAGCGTCTGGCGTGCCGCGCCAAAGTCGATCAGTACCGGGATGTGGTTGTTGCGCATGTAGATGTTCGACGGCTTGAGGTCGAGGTGCAGCAAGCGGTGCGAGTGCACCTCGCGCAGACCGTTGAGCATCTTGGTGAACACATTGCGAATGAAGTTCTCGGTGACCCCCGCCCGATGCTTCTGAATGAGCTCCTGCAGGGTGCGGCCCTGCTCGTACTCCATGACCATGTAGACGGTGTCGTTGGCACGAAAGAAGTTCAGGACGCGGATCACGTTCGGATGCGACAGGCCGGCAAGCGCCCGCCCTTCTTCGAAGAAACACTTCATCCCGTAGCGGAAAGCCGGGAGATGGTCTTCGGCGATGATCGGTGCCGTTCTTCCTTCGCTGCGCAGGGCCAGCGTATTGGGCAGGTACTCCTTGATGGCCACGCGCTTGCCCTCTCCATCCGTGGCCACATAGACGATCGAAAAGCCACCCAGTGAGAGCTGATGCTCGATGCAGTACTCATCAAGTTGGAACGCTGCAGGAAGGGGGTGGTTTGCTTGTTGCACCATCGCTGTCAAAGCTATCATTCAGAGTGTCGGCCATTGTCCGGTCTTTCGGGGTAGGCTGTAAAGCCGGCTGCAGACCTGCCTCCGTCCACACATCAGGATTGCGATGATCTACAGCATGACCGGCTATGCCGTGGCGGCGTGTGCCGTCAAGGGCGGCGCCCTGCAAATCGAGTTGAAGAGCGTCAATTCGCGCTACCTCGACTATCACTTTCGCGTCAGCGACGAGCTGCGCCTTGCCGAACCGGCGCTGCGCGAACTGATCGGCGCGCGCCTGGTGCGCGGCAAGCTGGAATGTCGGCTCAGCTTTGTTCCCACCGCCAGCGCTGCGCAGCAGGCGAGTCTGAACGCCGACCTGCTCGAAAGCCTCGCCCTGCTCGATGCGCAGGTCCGCGCCGTGCTGCCCCTTGCCGCTCCGCTGGCGGTCAGCGACGTGCTGCGCTGGCCGGGCATTTTCGGCGACGACGCGCTGGATGGCGAGGCCGTGCTCCCGGCTTGCCGGGCGCTGGCCTGCGACGCGCTCGACGAGTTCGTCGCCAGTCGCGCGCGCGAGGGCGGGAAACTGGCCGCGGTGATCCTCGAAAAGGTTGCTCGCATGCGCGTTCTGTTACGCGACATCGAGCCACGGATTCCGGCTGCTCTGGCCGCCTTCAACGAGAAACTGCGCCAGCGCCTGCTCGACGCACTCGACACGGTGAGTGACGACCGGATTCGACAGGAGGTGGCGGTCTTCGCCGCGCGTATCGATGTGGCCGAGGAACTGGCGCGCCTGGCGACTCATCTGGACGAGGTTGAGCGCGTTCTCGGAGCCGGCGGCGTCAGCGGCAAACGCCTGGATTTTCTGATGCAGGAGCTGACTCGTGAGGCCAATACCTTCGGCTCCAAGTCGCTGGTTGCCGAGCTGTCGCAGCTGGCCATCGAGTTCAAGTTGCTCATCGAACAGATGCGTGAGCAGGTGCAGAATCTGGAGTAGTGAATCACGCCGCATCATGAAGTCTCTCGTCTCAAGTTAAAGCCCCGTATTTTGGGGCTTTTCTTCGTCATGACGTTGCAGCTTGTCGCATGAGAGCGCACAATATCTGTGCACTACCAAGTGCACCACGTGGTGCACCTATAGCCAAGCAGGTGGTGCACACCAGGAGGCGATATGGGCAAGCTGACTGACTTGGATATTCGGAACTGGATGAGGAGCGGCGAGCGCTTCGAACAACGGGGCGACGGAGACGGGGTATATCTGTGCTTTCCCGCTCGGTTCGCCGTGCCGGTCTGGAAGTTGCGCTATCGTTTCGCTGGCAAACCTCGCACGGTGAACCTTGGCAGTTACCGTGACTTGTCAATTGCTGGCGCCAGAAAGACGGCCAAGGAGCTACGCGCGCGGGTTGCGTTGGGCTATGACGTTGCCGGAGAAAAGCAGGAGCGCAAGCGCGAGGCTGTCGCCAAGATCGAGGCTGAGAAGGCGGTCATTACGATGGGCGCGTTGGCCGATGACTACTTCTCGTCTCAAATTCTTGGACGCTGGAAACATCCCAACATCGTGCGCAGCCGGATCGAGAACGACATCAAGCCGAACATTGGGAAGCTGGCCATAGGGGAGATACGACCAACGCACGTTGACGCGATGCTCAAGGCTATCGTCAGGCGGGGTGCTCCGACGATGGCGAATGATGTCCTGCGTTGGGTCAAGCGAATGTTTGACTACGCCATCAAGCGCCAGATGATCAGCTTCAATCCGGCGGCGGCTTTCGATCTGGCGGATGCTGGCGGCAAGGAGGAGTCCCGCGACCGCTGGCTTACCCGTTCGGAGTTGGCCGCCCTGTTTGCTGCGATGCGAAGCGCGCGAGGATGGAATATCGAGAACGGCCTGACGGTGAAGCTGCTACTGCTGTTGGCGGTTCGCAAGGGCGAACTGATACAGGCAAGGGTTAGTGAATTCGATCTCGACGCGGCCGTTTGGTATCTGCCAGCCGACCGGACAAAAACAGGTGCGGCGATTGACATCCCTCTCCCTAATCAAGCTGTTGCGTGCCTGCGTGAGCTTGTGCGGTTGGGCAACGGGTCTGGATGGCTGCTACCGGCGCGCAAGATGCAGGAGCGCATGGTCCCTCATATCGACCTCAACACCGTTGGCGCCGCGCTTGCGAAAAACATCAAGCCTTTGATGCCCGGCGCAGAGAACTTCACGTTGCATGACTTTCGGCGCACGGCGCGCACTCACTTGGCCGCGCTGGGGGTGGCACCGCATATCGGCGAGCGCTGCCTGAATCACGCTATCAAGGGCGTGGAGGGCATCTATAACCAGCACGATTTCTTCGACGAACGCCGGGAGGCACTTCAGAAGTGGGCCGACCTACTCGATGTGATTGCAGGCGACGAGCAGGGCAAGGTCGTATCGCTCAGGCCGGCGAAGATGGCTTGACCCGGGCCTGCCCGCGCCTATCCTGCCGCGAATGGCTGCGAAGCCCTGGCTGGAAGGCGCGGAGTCGTGATTCAGGGGCTAGAAAAAGGAGCATTGTGGACGATTCGGATGCATCCGGTCGAGACCGGCTATTCCGGCGCTATGTGCGCTTGTACAACGCGAAGGCTCGTCAGCTTGGCCTCAAGATGTTTCGCGGAACGACAAAGCCCCGACGCGCGATCCGTTTGCGCGACCTCTTGGATCCCCGTCGCGTTCGTGCATTGGTGTCGTTTGCATCGAGCGAGGAAGAGGAGAAGTTCAGGGCAGACTTCTACTTTTCGTTGTACTCCGACGTTCGTCCACTTGCATCCCTTGGCTTCACGAAGCGGCGGCAAGCGTCTGAATGGGGGCGGCGTGGCGCGGCAGAACAGCGCAAGGAAGGCGACGGGAATCGCCGGTCGGTGATCGATGCCGCACACGCGATTCTTGCGGTACGTCGGCGAAAGCCATCGGCACGTCAGCTGGCGAAGTTGATCGAAGAAAAAACGGGTATCCCGGCAAACACTGTTCGAGGGCACCTTCAGAAACTGAAAAAAGAACGAATTCTGGATTAGGGGCTTCGATCTCATCCAAGGGAAGTTTCTAGTATCAGGACCATGCAAGCCGCGGCATCCCGTTGCGGGGCTCTTCATAGAGGTACAGCATGGTTCAGCACACAAAGAACGAGCGCGCGATCCCCGACGCTCTCAGGCATTTCGATTCCCTTCCTGATTCGGCAAGTGTCCGTCTGCCAGTCGTGGCGGCGCTCGTGGGATGCTCCACAGCAACCGTCTGGCGCATGGTCAAGCGTGGCACGCTGCCTACTCCTCGGCAAAGGGGTCTGCGGATTACCGCTTGGTCCGTCGGCGAGCTTCGAAAAGCGCTTGCTGTCGTTTCACCGGCGGTGATGGCGTGAGCCACAAAGGAAAAGCCGCCGCGGTAACGGGCACCGAGACGGCTTCGAAAACGACACCAAACAGCACGCATTCTAGCATCGTCGATCCGCAGCGCGGCTGGTTCGCGCTCGCCAGCAACGTGAAGCCTTCGCGCAACCGCCAGCCGAAACGCAGTTGGCAAAGGGGGGCGCGGCGATGAGTCAAGTCGACCCCCTCCTTCAGCTTCTCGACAGAGTGAAGCGCACCGGACCAGGCACATGGACTGCGCGTTGCCCCGCGCACGCCGACCGTTCGCCAAGTCTCTCGATTCGCGAGCTTGATGACGCTCGCGTGATGCTTCACTGCCATGCCGGATGTGACGTGCAAGAGGTTCTCGCTGCCGTTGACCTCACGTTTGATGCCCTATACCCACCTTGCGCGCTCGATCACCAGACAAGGCCGGAGCGACGACCATTCCCTGCGGCCGACGTTCTGCGCGCTATCGGCTTCGAAGCGCTTGTCGTCTGCTCTGCGGCTGCGGCGCTGTTGTCCGGCGAGCCGTTCAACGAGGGCGACCGCGAGCGGCTGACCCTGGCTGCCGGCCGTATTCAGGCAGCGATGACCGCGGCGGGGGTAACCCATCATGGATAGAGGCATTGATCGAGGCCAGACGTTTCTCGACGACATGGCGGAGCGTATGCGTGGCGCTACAGGCGGCGAATACGCGCGCACGGTCAAGCTTCTGAAGGCCAGCGACGTGAAGATTGAACCCGTCGAATGGATCTGGAACGGATGGCTTGCGGCCGGGAAAGTTCAGATCCTTGGAGGGGCACCAGGAACCGGGAAGACGACGATTGCAATGGGCATGTCGGCGGTGATGACGGCCGGCGGACGCTGGCCGGATGGCACCCGCGCAAGCGTCAGCAACGTCGTGATCTGGAGCGGAGAAGACGACCCGGCCGATACGCTGATTCCGCGGCTTATGCTGTCCGGTGCTGATCTATCACGCGTGCATTTCATTGACGGCGTGCAGGAGGGCCACGAGAAGCGATCATTCGACCCGTCGAAGGATATGCCCGCGCTGCGGCGCAAGCTGCATGAAATCGGCGACGTTCGCTTGCTGGTCGTCGATCCGATCGTGTCCGCAATTGCCGGCGACAGTCACAAGAACGCCGAAGTGCGGCGCGGGCTTCAACCCCTTGCCGACCTGGCCGCATCAATGCGGTGTGCGCTGCTCGGGATCACGCACTTTTCAAAGGGCACCGGCGGGCGCGATCCGGTAGAGCGCATTACCGGAAGTCTTGCCTTTGGCGCAGTTGCACGCATCGTGCTGGTCGCTGCAAGACAGCAAGAAGAGGCGGAAGACGGGCGCACCGTGCGCTTGCTGCTGCGTGCCAAGTCAAACATCGGGCCAGACGACGGGGGCTTCGAGTACGACTTGCAACAGGCGGAACTGAAAAGCCATCCCGGCATCTTCTCGTCTTCAGTCGGATGGGGTGATGCAGTCGAAGGAGCGGCACGTGATCTGCTGGCCACGGCCGACGCGACCGGCGACGACGGCGAAGGCGGCACACTGGCCGATGCTAAACGGTTTCTCTCTGATCTGCTCGAAGACGGCCCTGTGCCATCGAAAACCATCAAGGGCGATGCCGACGGCGCCGGGTATTCATGGGCAACCATCCGGCGGGCGCAGAAGGCGCTTAGAGTCGAGGCGACCAAGGAGGGAATGAAGGGCGGCTGGGCCTGGAAAATGCCCACGCAAGAAGCCATGCAACCGCCTATTGGCAACGTGAAGGTGCTCAAGAATATCGAAGACGCCCAACAAAAATTGATGGGCACCTTCGAAGAAATTGAGCACCTTCATGGTGCCACCGAGATAGTCGAGGTCGAAATATGAACCCGGCGACGATTCTCAAAGACGCGGCGGCGGGCGGGGTGACGCTCTCACTGTCGGCAGCCGAGACGATCAAGGCGACCGGCGACCAGGCCGCGGTCAATCGCTGGCTTCCGGTGATCCGAGAGCACAAAGCTTTCATTGTCGCGCTGCTGGTTGACGCGGCGGTAGGCCGCTGGCTTGCCGACATCGGCGAAACCGACCAAGAAACCATTGACGAGGTACTTACCGCGTGCAGGCGAGACAGTGAGGCGCGGGCGTACTTCCTTGGACGTGCCCGAAACGCTGGAATGGACGCCCATTCAAGCGCCGGGAAGGCGGTCGACACGACATGCAGATAACATTAAAAACCGCAACGCACAATGCCTATAGCACTGCAAAGCAGAAACCGTGCCCCAGCTTACGGTGCATGGCTTTGCACGGGTGTATTGTTTCTATGGCGAGCAACTTGCTAACAGCGCACTGCACAATGCTATTGGCAAGAACGCCGCCGCGCGCCGCGGGCGTCATTGTCTGGCGCAGTGGTGTATCCGGCTTGCCGGGGCGCGGTTCGTTCGCTGTGGCGCGGGTGCGTGGCCTTGCTGCGGCATTGCCGATTGAAATATCAGGAGGGATACAGAATGGTTTGGGCTAAAGGGGAAAGCGGGAATCGGGCGGGGAAGCCGGCCGGCGCGAGGAACAAATCGACTCGTATGGTGCTGGCCATCATGGAGGGTGGCGCGAAGGAAATCACCGAGGCCGTCGTCAAGCTGGCCAAGGAAGGCGACTTGTCCGCCGCGCGACTGGTGATTGAACGATTGTTGCCGCCGGCCAAAGACCGCCCGATCTTCCTGGCGCTACCGGACACCGACACCGCCGCCGGCATCGCGCAGGCTCAGGCCGCCATCGTGCGAGCTGTGGCTGCCGGCGAGCTGCTGCCCGGCGAGGCCGCGACGCTGGCCGGTATCGTGGAAGTCCGCCGCAAGGCACTGGAGACGCAAGAGCTTGAACAACGCATTACCGTTTTGGAGGAAACGAAGAAATGAGCACAGCACTTGAACGCCGCGCCGCCAAACTGGAGCAGGCGGCGCGCCCGGCAGAGAACCAAGTCGACCTGATTGTTCGGCGCATCATATCGCCCACTGGCGCCGAGGTTATCCGCGCCAAGATCGGCGACACAATTGTGGACCGCCGCGACGACGAGACAGAGAGCGCATTCGTGGCACGATCGAAGGGTGAAGCCCTGGCCGCGACTTGCCGCCGGCCTTGTCGCGTGCTTCTGCTACCTGCGGAGGTGCTGCAATGAGCATGATTGGTAGACGAGTCGTCAGACTGGAGAAGGCCTGCCCGAGTGGATTGGAAGCGCTTTCAGACCAGGAACTGCAAGCGAGAATCGACGAGATGTGCACCCGGCCAGATGTTCAAGCGTGGATTGCTCAAGGCGAGGACGACGACCCCGAGCGCGTGCCGGTGCTGCGGCTGCTGTCGCTGTGAGCAGACGACGGTTTGAGGTGGCGCGCCGATCCTGTCGGTTTCGTCGTCTCGTTGAATCTCAAGCGCAGGCATTTGAGCGAAGGCCAGCGGGCAATGGTGGCGGCGAAGATGGCGAATAGTCAAGCTGGCACGTTCAGCGGCAATCAGCACGTGCCCTCTGCAAATTTGCAGACACCTGCAATCAGCCAAACCAAAGCCGCCGACCTTCTCCAAGTCTCTACGCGCTACATGGCAACCGCCATTAGAGATAAAGTGAGCCGCTATCGGCTGACTGCGCCGGCGATGATCAAGGCGCCGATCAGAATGGCCATAGGTATCGGTGCTGCAGCGAAAGCCCCCATCACTGCGAGAATGATTAGCCCACCAATTATCAGAGACGCTAGCTTCTTCACCAAGTCAAGCGCCAGCAACCCCAAACCCTTTGCGATATTGACACCGAGCAAGACATAGCGGCGCCAACGAGGGCCCTCTGCCTGATCCCGTTCTTCCGCCGCATCTGCTAGCAGCCTGTCGGACTTTCGCGGTGCCGTAAGCCGTACATGATAAAATCATACTTTGTTCGAGCTACCGAGTCGTCACATGGCCCACTTCATTATCGCTGACCGCAAGACCGACTATCTACTCCCGCCGTCGCTGGACGATTGGCTGAACCAGGATCACCTGGCCCGATTCATTGTTGACGTGATCGACCAGCTTGATCTTTCCAAACTCATTCAGCAGTACGCCGGGCGCGGATCGAAAGCCTATCATCCGGCGACCCTGCTGGGGATCCTGGTGTATGGCTACGCTACGGGTGTCTTCTCCAGCCGCCGGCTGGAACAGGCAACCTACGACTCGGTGGCCTTCCGCTTCATCGCCGCCAATCTTCATCCCGATCACGACAGTCTGGCGGCCTTCCGCCGACGTTTCCTTGACGAACTGAGCGACCTGTTTCTACAGATTCTCGAAATGGCCAAGGAAATGAAGGTGCTCAAGGTGGGTAACATCTGTCTCGATGGGACGAAGATGGAGGCCAATGCCTCACGGCACAGTGCGCTGTCACACGGGTATATCGAAAAGCTGGAAGTTCAGCTCAAGGCCGAGGTTCAGGAATTGCTGGCACTGGCGGAAAAAGCTGATCAGGCCGACCTTCCGACGGGTGTCGACCTGCCCGAGGAGCTGAAGCGTCGGGAAGATCGCTTGGCAGCCATGGCCGCCGCCAAGGCCACGATTGCTGCTCGGGCCAAGGAGCGCTATCAGCGGGAGAAGGCCGAGTACGACGAGAAGGTCGCCCGCCGCGCCGCCAAGGAAGAGGCGACCGGCAAGAAGCTGGGCGGCAAGCCACCCAAGCCCCCCGAGCCTGGCGCAAGGGCCAGTGATCAGGTCAACCTCACGGACGAAGAGTCGCGCATCATGCCGGTGGCCGGTGGCGGCTTCAAACAAGCGTACAACGCCCAGGCGGCGGCTGATGCGGCAACGATGCTGGTCGTC
This sequence comes from Candidatus Accumulibacter sp. ACC005, assembly GCF_907163215.1. Taxonomy (NCBI): domain Bacteria; kingdom Pseudomonadati; phylum Pseudomonadota; class Betaproteobacteria; genus Candidatus Accumulibacter; species Candidatus Accumulibacter sp. ACC005. Next base: position 32,699 of record NZ_CAJQUB010000009.1, read on the forward strand.
GCCACCGGGGTCTCGCAGGCGCCCAACGATAAAGAGCAGGTCGAGCCGATGCTGGCCACCCTCAAGGCGCAGGTCGACGTGCTCGGCACCGTGGAATGCCTGATCGCCGACAGCGGTTACTGCAGCGAGAAGAACATCAAGGCGTGTGAAGCGGCCGGCATCGATCCCCTGATCGCTGTCGCGCGCGACGAGCACCACCCGGGCTGGCGGGAGCGCCACAGCGAACCGGCCCTATTGCCTGACAACGCCACGCCAACACAGGCCATGTCCCATCGGCTGAAGACCAAGGCAGGACGAGCGCACTACGCGCTACGCAAGCAGACCATCGAACCGGTGTTCGGGATCATCAAGTCGGTGATGGGATTTCGCCGCTTCTCTCTGCGCGGTTTGAAGAAGGTCACCGGTGAGTGGACGCTGGTTTGCATGGCATGGAATTTGAAGCGCCTGGCCGTATTGCGTCCACAGTAGGGAAAAGGAGGGGGAAACCCTCGGAAAAGCCAGAAAATCAAGGAAATCCGGCTTTTTTGTTCCGCATAGTGAAATTCGCGGACTTGGCCGGAATCAAGTCCGACAGGCTGCTAGTTCCTTGATCTCCTCATCGTAGAGGGCTGTCTGCGATTCTGGGTCAGCAACAAACGCCTGCTTCTTCCGAAAGAAATGCGTCGCGAGGCCTGCGCCAGCAAGCAAGACGACACCAGCCCACCCAAAGTAAGTAGGCTCATCGCCAACCCACCCGCCTATGCACAGCGTTCCGGCGATCACTGCCGACATGATCGCTACCACGGTGGCATCCTCGCGCCGCAGCTCTATGGGAATCTCTTCGTAGTGTCCGAACCTTTTCATTGTCATCGGTCTGCAATCGCGTCATAGGATTACGCCTAGAGACTTGGCAGCCTCACGAAAAGTGTCTCGAACCCCTTCTGCCGCGTCAACTGGTATTTCCCCGCCGGTCGTCGGGTGTACGCGATGTAGTGCACCTTCTCGGGTTTCTTGGAGGAGGCTGGAGCGATTAAAGGAAGCCGGCCATGAACGAGCGGATCAAGATCGAGCGTTGCGACGTCGCTACCGATATCGGCGGATGGGCTGGCTTCCTTGCTAGGCACAGGGGGATAACCGCCTATCACAAGGCCAGACGCCGCTGTGCACCACCATGTGCACTACCGGCGATGGTCGATTGGCAGGAACGCTTTAACCACGGTGTATACGAAGCCCACTTAGATAGCAGGTGCAATCTGGAGTGAGCGGCGAGGGCTGGCGAATGGCCCGGGGTTTGGCGATCGGCTCGTCGCTGGAAAACGTTTTGCTTCAAACCGCCAGCGAGCTGTGATAGTTTGGCGATTCCTGCCATGGAGGGACAGATCATGCCTATAGAATTGGGTCGTTCGAAATTGAGAAGGGTCGCATCCGCCGCGTGCGCCGCCTTGCTGGTGACCTGCGGCACGGTTGGCGCCGCCGAGGAGGTGCCGCTGGTCGATGGTACGCACTGGACCAAGTCGTCTCCGGAGATCAAGAAGGCGTATCTGGTCGGCCTGTCCAATGCCATTCAGGTCGACGTAGCGTATCAAGCGGATAACCCGAAAGCGAGCGCGAGTGACTTTTCACCGAAAGTGGTGAAGGGGATGAAGGGTCATACCCTGGAAACGGCGCTGGCCAGCATTGACAACTGGTACGCGGCCCATCCCGATCAGCTGCAGCGCCCGGTGGTCGAGACGATCTGGTTCGAGATGGTCGTGCCCGGACTGAACAAGAACAAATAACGGAGGCGAGGAATGAAAAGAACTGGACTGGCTTTGGCGACGGCTGCCACATTGACCGTTCTCGGTTGTACCAATATGACGCCGCGCGAGCAGGGGACGGTCAGTGGCGCGGCGATCGGGGCTGCTGCGGGGGCGGGAATTGCCGCCATCTCGGGCGGAAACGGCTGGACCGGGGCGGCCATCGGCGGCGTTCTTGGCGGCACCGTCGGCAACATCAAGGGCAAGAACCAGCAGTAGCGACGCCGATCCCGAGGGCGGTGCGGCCTTGCTCTCGGCGCGGGCCGACGGCCCGTATGAGATCCGCCGTCGCGGCTCTCCTATTTGGTGATCGCGGCATTGCGACCGGAAAACTTATCGCTCAGGCGAAAGGCCGCATCGCTGAGGTCGCTCCGCGGGTTGTCGTTGCAGTAGCGGGTGACGTGTTTCTCGATGGTTCCGCTGGACATCGTCGACACCTGCTGGCTGCGGAGGGCGTAGTTATGGCCGGTGAGCACGCCGCGTATCCAGGCGACGTACAGCGCGCGCTCGTCGGCGTCGGTTCTTGACTCGGTCCACGCGCGGCACGACAGGTCATCGGGGCCGAGAATCTTGACCGGAATCTCGGCGGCGCAGGCAGTGCCTGTCGCCACGGCAGCCAGCACGATGAGGGCGCGTGGCGTGAACTTGCTTCGGGACATCGGGTGGCTCCTCGCCAAGTGAAAACTGGAAGGCTTCGATTCTCCCCTGTACCGGCCGGCGAGTCCATGCCGTCGAGCAAGCTGCCTGCGCGGCGCCCGCAGTCGTGTGGCGGGTACAATGGCGCCTTCACATTCGCTGGCCGACAAGACCATGTGCGGACATCTCTATATCGTCACGGCGCCGTCAGGCGCCGGCAAGACGACGCTGGTGCGGCATTTGCTCGCGAACGATCCGGGGATCCGGGTGTCAGTTTCTCATACCACGCGGGCGCCGCGCGCGGGTGAGCGCGATGGTTTCGAATACCACTTCATCGGCGTCCAGGACTTTCTTGACAAGATTGCCAATAATGACTTCCTTGAGTGGGCGCAGGTGCATGGCAACTATTACGGCACATCGGCAAGCGGCATCGAAGTGGCCTTGCAGGCCGGGCAGGACGTGCTCCTGGAGATCGACTGGCAGGGTGCACAACAGGTTCGTCGCCAATTTCCGGCCGCCAGCGGCATCTTCATCGTGCCGCCGTCGATCGACGAACTCGGTCGCCGCCTGCGCGAACGCGCCACCGACAGTGACGAGACGATTGCCCGCCGCGTCGCTGCTGCCCGGGAAGAGATGCGCCACGTCGACGAATTCGACTATGTTATTATCAACGACGATCTGCAGCGAGCGCTGCACGACCTTTTGGCGGTGGTTCGCGCCACGCGTCTTCGCTGCCCCGCACAGCGTCAGCGCCATTCCATCCTGTTCGCGACAATGCTTTGATTCCATTGGGAGATTTCTGTATGGCACGAGTGACCGTAGACGACTGTTTGCACCGCATTTCAAATCGGTTTCAGATGACCCTGGCCGCCACCTACCGTGCTCGTCAGCTGGCTGCCGGAGCAACGCCGCTGGTCGATGGCGGCCGCGACAAGCCGACGGTGATCGCCCTGCGCGAGCTGGCCGCTGGCAAGGTCGGTCTGGAAGTCCTCAACCGCGGTCAAGCCTGACTCTCGCCGACTGGTTTTCCCGTGTTTGACGGTGGATCCAGTGGCCGCCACAGGCATTCCGACGATTCCGGCTGAGCTGGCCGTGGCTGACGAACCCGCGGACATCCTCTCTCCCGAGGACGATCCGGCATATCGCGTTTTTCTCGACAGCCTGAATTACCTGTCGCCGGAAGAAATCGACCTGGTTCGCAAGGCCTATCTGTTTGGCGAGGAAGCGCACCGCGGGCAGGTTCGCAAGTCGGGAGAACCGTACATCACCCATCCGCTGGCCGTGGCCGGGGCGATTGCCGACTGGAAAATCGATGTCGAGGGCGTGATTGCCGCGCTGTTGCACGACGTGATGGAGGATACCGCGGTCGGCAAGGCGGAGATCGTCGAACACTTCGGCAAGCCGGTCGCCGATCTGGTCGACGGCCTCTCGAAACTCGACAGGATCGAATTCCAGTCTCAGGAAGACGCCCAGGCGGAGAACTTCCGCAAGATGCTCATGGCCATGGCGCGCGACTTGCGCGTGGTGCTGATCAAACTGGCCGACCGTCACCACAACCTGCAGACGATGGCAGCGGTTCGCGCCGAGAAGCGCCGTCGCATTGCCAGAGAGACGCTGGAAATCTATGCCCCGATTGCCGGTCGCCTTGGTCTCAGTACGCTGTTCAACGAGTTGCAGGACCTTTCGTTCCAGCTGATCTATCCGATGCGCGCGCGCGTTCTCGGGCGGGCGCTGAAAGCGGCGCGTGGCAACCGGCGCGAGCTGCTGTCGCGAATTCTCGACGGCATCAAGGGCAAGCTCGGCGCGGCCAATATCGAGGCCGAAGTTTTCGGCCGCGAGAAGAGCCTCTATTCGATCTATCGCAAGATGCTCGACAAGCGCCTGTCGTTTTCCCAGGTGCTCGACGTCTATGGATTCCGCGTCGTCGTCAAGGACGTGCCGACCACCTATCTCGCCCTCGGTTCGCTGCATGCGCTGTACAAGCCGGTGCCGGGGAAGTTCAAGGACTACATCGCGATCCCCAAGCCGAACGGCTACCAGTCCCTGCACACCACCTTGATCGGTCCGCATGGGACCCCGTTTGAGGTGCAGATTCGTACCGCGGCAATGGACAAGGTGGCGCAGGAAGGAATCGCTTCGCACTGGTTGTACAAGGACAGCGAGTCCCTCGGCGAGGAGTTGCAGCAGAAAACGACCAAATGGTTTCACTCCTTGCTGGAATTGCAGAGCACCGCCGTTGATTCTTCGGAGTTTCTCGAACACGTCAAGGTCGACCTCTTCCCGCACGAGATTTACGTTTTCACGCCGAAGGGGAAGATCATCCCCTTGCCGCGGGGTGCGACGGCGGTCGACCTGGCCTACGCGGTGCACACCGACATCGGCAATCACAGCGCTCTTGCGCGCATCAATTTCAACCTGATGCCCTTGGCCACCGAGCTGACCAATGGCGATCGCGTCGATATCGTCACCTCCGCCGATGCCCATCCGAGTGCCGAGTGGCTGACGCACGTAAAGACCGGCCGGGCGCGCAGCAAGATCCGCCACTACCTGAAAACCGCGCACGTCGATGAATCGACGGCGCTCGGGGAAAAGATGCTTGGACAGGAGTTGCGGGCGCTTGGCATCAGTGCCGCCGAGGTGCCGGTAGCGCGCTGGAGGAGTGTCCTGCGCGATTCGGGAAACCGGCTGGTCAAGGAGGTCTACACCGACATTGGCCTCGGTTTCCGTCTGGCGGGTGTTGTCGCGCGCCGCCTGTTGAGCAAGGAGCATGCGGCGCTGCCGGCCGGCCAGGAAACGCCGGGCACTTCGCTGGTCATTCGTGGCAGCGAAGGCATGGCCGTGCAGTTTGCGCCGTGCTGCCAGCCGATTCCCGGTGACCCGGTCATCGGTTCGATCTGGAAGGGCAAGGGGCTGGTCATTCATACCCATGATTGTCCGGCGATCCGCAAGGCGCGCAGTGCCAAGCCGGCGAAGTGGATCGACGTCGACTGGGAGCCGGAAGCCGGGCAGCTGTTCAGCGTCCGCGTCCAGGTCGTCGTGCAGAATACCCTCGGCGCCCTGGGCAGGATTGCCACCGAGATATCGAGTTCCGGAACCAATATCCTGAACGTGCATATGGACGAGAAGGATTCCGGGCTGTACACGACCTTGCATTTCACCGTCCAGGTCGCCGATCGCACCTCGCTGGCGCGCCTGATGCGCAGCCTGCGCCGCATTCCGGAAGTGGTCCGTATCTCGCGGGAGCAAGGGCTCCCTGCGGCCTGAATCCGGAAGCAGCAGTCTTGAGCAGTCCTTCCCTTTCCCCGCTGGAGCCGCCTGCCATGCGCCCTGAGCTGGCAAGCTGCCTGCGCTTTTCCCGGTGGCGTTCCGGCCGGTCGGCCGAGCGTCGCGTCGGACTTCTCGCGCGGCGGTTCCCGGCTTGAAGGTTCTCGTCCTCGGCGCCGGTGTCGTGGGCGTCACCAGCGCCTGGTATCTGGCCAGGGCGGGGCATCAGGTGACGGTACTCGAGCGTCAGGATGCGGCCGGACTGGAAACCAGTTTTGCCAACGGCGGCCAGATTTCGGTCTCCCACGCCGAGCCCTGGGCGAACCCGCATGCGCCGCTGCGCGCGCTGGCCTGGATGCGCCGCGAGGACGCCCCGCTGCTCTTTCGCTTGCGTCGGGATGCGGCCTTGCTGGAGTGGAGTCTGCGCTTCCTGCGCGAGTGCACCGCACGGCGCACGCAGGCCAATATCCGCGACATCGTCACCCTGGCCCTGTACAGCCGCCGCCAGCTGCAGGCCCTGCGCGCCGAAACCGCGCTCGACTACGACCATCTCGAACGTGGCATTCTGCATATCTACACCGATCACCGCGACTTCAGGCTCGCCTGCGAGGCGGCGGCCGTGATGCGCAGCTTTGGTTGTGAGCGGCGCACGGTGAGCATCGACGAGTGCCTGGCCATCGAGCCGGCGCTGGCCGCCGCCAGGCAGCGCCTGGTCGGCGGCGACTACACCCGCGACGACGAATCCGGCGACGCACATCGTTTCACGCAACAGCTCGCCACCCGTTGCGCGGCGCAGGGGGTCGTCTTTCGCTACGGCGCCAGAATAGAGCAGCTGCTTGCCGACGCCGGGCGCGTTGCCGGCGTACGGCTTGCCGGCGAGGTGCTCCAGGCCGACGCCTACGTCGCGGCGCTGGGCAGCTACACCCCGCTCCTGCTGCGTCCCCTTGGCCTGCGTCTGCCCGTTTATCCGGCAAAGGGTTACTCGGCGACCGTGGCGCTCGCCGCGGATAGCGTTGCGCCCAGCGTCAGCCTCACCGACGATGGCCACAAGATCGTCTTTTCACGCCTCGGTCAACGCCTGCGTATCGCCGGTACCGCCGAGTTCAATGGCTACAACACCGAGCTCAACGGCGTGCGCTGCGCGGCCCTGATGCGCCGGGCCGGCGAACTCTTCCCCGACTTGCGACCGGCCGGCGAAGTCGAATTCTGGTGTGGCCTGCGCCCGGCGACGCCGTCCAACGTGCCGCTGATCGGACGCTCGCCAATCGCCAATCTGTATCTCAACACCGGCCACGGCACGCTCGGCTGGACGATGGCTTGCGGCTCGGGCGCCGCGCTGGCCGATATCGTCAGTGGCCGCAAGCCCGAGCCGGCTTTTCGCTTCCTTTGATCCGCCCGTCGCCCACCCATGCTGGTTGATACCCACTGCCATCTCGCCGCAGCCGAATTCGCCGACGATCGCGATGACGTCGCGGCCGCGGCTCGCGCCGCCGGCGTTTCGGCGATCGTCGTCCCGGCGGTCGATGTCGCCAGCTTCAGCGCCGTGCACGCCTGTTGCGCACGATACCCCGGCTGTGTCGCCGCCTACGGCATTCATCCGCTCTACGTTCAACAGGCCAGCGCAACCGACCTCCTGCGCCTGAAGGAGTGGTTGCCGCGCGTGGCGGCCGGAGCGGCGCCGCCGGTCGCCGTCGGCGAGATCGGCCTCGACCTGTTTGTCGCCGATCCGGCGATCGACAGGCAGGAGTACTTTTTCGCCGAACAGCTCAAGATTGCCCGCGAAAACGATCTGCCCGTGCTCCTGCACGTTCGCCGTTCGGTCGACCGGGTGCTCAGGCAACTGCGCCGGATCAGGGTCAGGGGCGGCATCGCGCATGCCTTCAACGGCAGCCGCCAGCAGGCCGACGAGTTCATCAAGCTGGGCTTCAAGCTCGGTTTTGGCGGCGCCATGACCTACCCCGGCTCGACGCGTATCCGTGGCCTGGCCGCGTCGCTGCCGCTGGCGGCCATCGTCCTCGAAACCGACGCGCCGGACATGCCGCCGGAGTGGCTGGCGGGGGCACGGAATACGCCCGTCGAACTGCCACGGATCGCCGATTTGCTCGCCGCCCTGCGCGGCATCGATCGCGACCAACTGGCCGCCGCGACGTCTGCCAACGCCGGCGCCGTACTGCCTCGGTTGCGTTTGGCGGAGCGATCGGGTACGTTACCGCCTGACGGCTTGGGGCTTCCGATTTTTCCCAAAGAGTGAGCAGCGGGCCAATGAATACTGAATGAGCAGGACAGCAGACCGGTTTTTTTGTCTGGCCAGCGCAGCGAATGTGCGCAAACCTCGGTCAGGCTTGCCGGTCTTGAATCAGGCCTTGCAAAAAACAACCATTGGCTTCCTCACATAATGAAAAATCAACTGGATCGACCGGCGGCTACGTGCGTGGCTGTCAAAGAAGGCCTCCCTGATATTCCGCACTACCTGCAAGCGCATTACTGGTGGGCCTACGTCCATCCGCGGGCGGTACATGTCTTCGAGCGGCAGTGGCTGGTAAATCTGATTCTCTGGGGCAACTACAAGCGCCTGTGCAATGCCGTTCTGCACGACTACGGCCACGACCTTCCCGGCCGCACACTGCAGATCGCCTGTGCCTACGGTGACCTGACGCCGCGCCTGGTCGACTGTGTCGCGCCGGGCGGATCGCTGGAGATCGCCGACATCCTGCCCATCCAGCTCGAGAATCTGGCCAAGAAACTGCCCAGGGATGCGCCCGTCCAGCTGCATTGCATGGATTCTGCCGCGCTTGGTTTCGCCGACGCGAGTTTCGACCGCGCCCTGCTTTTCTTCTTGCTCCATGAGCAGCCGCAGGCGGTGCGCGAAAAAACGCTCGCCGAGGCGCTGCGCGTTATTCGTCCGGGTGGCACGCTGACCATCGTCGACTACGCGCCGCTGAGCCGAGTTAACCCCCTGCGCTATCTCTGGAAACCGGTTCTCGACCGGCTGGAGCCGTTTGCCCATGACTTGTTTAGCGAGGAAGTCTCCGCCTGGTTGCCGAAGGACGGTCGTTTTCGTACCGTCGGCGATCAGCGCTTCTTCGGTGGTATGTATCAGATGTTGACGCTCGCGGTTGCCGACCGGCAAAAAGGCTCGGCAAACTGACGCGTGGATTATCAACCGGCCCTGGGCGAGGAGTTTTCTCCCCCTGGGCTCCTCGGATGTTGGTCGCGCCTGGCGACGCCGGGCGTGAGAAAGGATGAAGCATGGAGAGTTACAAGGCAGATGTCGTGATTGTCGGCGGCGGCGGGGCTGGCCTGCGGGCCGCGATCGCCGTGGCGGAGTCTGATCCCGCCCTGAAGATCGCGCTGGTCTCGAAGGTCTATCCGATGCGTAGCCATACCGTTGCTGCCGAAGGCGGCTCGGCAGGCGTGAAATTGCCCACCGATAGCCTCGAGTACCATTTCAACGACACCGTTGGCGGGGGCGACTGGTTGTGCGAGCAGGATGTGGTCGAATACTTCGTCGCTCATTGCAACGAAGAATTGACCCAACTCGAGCACTGGGGTTGCCCCTGGAGTCGCACCCCGGACGGACACGTCAATGTGCGTGCCTTTGGCGGCATGAAGATCGAACGCACCTGGTTCGCCGCCGACAAGACCGGTTTCCACATGTTGCACACGCTCTTTCAGACATCGATCAAGTATCCGTCGATCAAACGCTTCGACGAGCATTTCTGCGTCGATCTGGTGGTCGAGGACGGTCGTGTGCAGGGGGTGGTCACGATCGAGATCGGCTCGGGCGAGATGGCGCTGGTAGAAGGCAGGTCGGTGGTCATCGCCACCGGCGGCGCCGGCCGCGTGTTCCGCGAGAACACCAACGGCGGCATCGTGACCGGCGACGGGATGGCCCTGGCCTACCGCCACGGCGTACCGCTGCGGGACATGGAATTCGTCCAGTATCACCCGACCTGCATGCCGGGTACCGGCCTGCTCTTCACCGAAGCCTGCCGCGGCGAAGGCGGATTCCTGGTCAACAAGGATGGCTATCGCTACCTGCAGGACTACGGCCTCGGCCCGGCCGAGCCGTCACCGCGCAACAAGGCCATGGAACTCGGGCCGCGCGATCGCCTCAGCCAGGCCTTCTGGTACGAGCAGCAAAAGGGGCGCACCATCGAAGGCCAGCACGGCTCGGTCGTCCATCTCGACCTGCGCCACCTCGGCGAGGCCAAGCTGCGCGAACGGCTGCCGCAGATCTACGAGTTGGCCGAGCAGTTTCTCGGCGTCGATCCGGCGCGCACGCCGATTCCGGTGCGACCGGCGGTGCACTACACCATGGGCGGGATCATGGTCGACGGGCTCTGTGCGTCGCCGCTGCCTGGCCTCTACGCGGCGGGCGAGTGCTCCAGCGTCGGCATCCATGGCGCCAACCGCCTGGGCTCGAATTCGCTGTCCGAGCTGTGCGTTTTCGGCAAGGTCGCCGGCGAGGAAGCCGCGCGTTTCGCCAAGGCGGCGGCGGCGGGCAATTCGGCCAGTCTGCTCAAGCAGGCGCAGGCCGTCGAACAACGCCTGCTCGGGCTGAAGACGAAAACCGGCGGCAGCGAACGCATCGCCACCCTGCGCAAGGAAATGGCGCAGACCATGGAGGACGGCTGCGGCATCTATCGCCTGGCCGAGACCATGCAGGCGACCTGCGACAAACTCGACGAACTCAAGGAGCGCTTCAAGGACGTCAATGTCGAGGACAAGTCGAGCGTCTGGAATACCGAGTGGCTGCTGGCCATCGAACTCGAGTACCAGCTCGACGTGGCGCAGAGCATGGCCTATTCGGCCCTCAATCGCCGCGAGTCGCGCGGTGCGCATCAACGCCTTGACGGTTTCGAGAAGCGCGACGACGAGAACTTCCTCAAGCATTCGCAGGCGCATTACGTCGCCGGCGGCGCGCCGCGCATCGACTACGGCGCGGTCAAGATCACCAAGTCGCAGCCGGGAACGCGTGCCTACGGCGCCGCGGGCGAAAAGGCAGAGCAGGAAAGGAAGGCATCCAATGTCTGAAAATCAGAGAATCATCGAAATCGAGGTGCTGCGCTACAACCCGGAGACCGACAAGGAGCCGTCCAAGCAGGTCTTCGACGTGCCCTTCACCGACGACATGTCGGTATTGCAGGGCGTGCAGTACATCAAGGACTATCTCGACGGCTCATTGAGCTTCCGCTGGTCGTGCCGGATGGCGATTTGCGGCAGCTGCGGGATGATGATCAACGGCGAACCCAGCCTCTCCTGCGAGACCTTCCTGCGCGACTACTACCCGGCGCGGGTACGTGTCGAGGCGCTGGCGCATTTCCCGATCGAGAAGGATCTGGTCATCAACATGGAGGGCTTCATCGAGAAACTCGAAAGCATCCAGCCGTACATCATCCCCAAGGAAGCGCGCACGCTGGCGCAGGGCGAGTACCTGCAGACGCCCGCGCAACTGGCGAGCTACGAGCAGTTCAGCTCGTGCATCAACTGCATGCTGTGCTACGCCGCCTGCCCGCAGTTCGGGCTCAATTCGGACTTCATCGGACCGGCTGCAATGGCCCTGCTGCACCGCTACAACATCGATTCGCGCGATGCTGGCAAGGGCGAGCGGATGGAACTGGTCAACTCCGAAGAGGGGGTGTTCAACTGCACGGCGGTCGGTTACTGCTCCGAGGTCTGCCCGAAGCACGTCGACCCGGCCAACGCCGTCAACCAGAACAAGACCAATAGCGCAGCCGACTACTTCATGCGTTTCCTTACTCCGAAGGGGGGTGCCAAGTGAACAAGCGTCGTCCCTATGTTCGTCCGATGGCCGGATGGTGGCGGAAGAATCCGTTCTTCGTCGAGTACATGATCCACGAGGGAACCGCCCTCTTCGTCGCCGCCTATGCGCTGATCCTGCTCACCGGGCTGGTCTATCTCTCGCGCGGTGAAGCGGCCTGGAACGTCTGGCTCGAAGGCCTCAAGAATCCCTGGTACATCGCCTTCCACTGGCTGGCGCTGGCCGCGGTGGCCTACCACACCTACACCTGGTTCAAGATCATGCCGCGCACCATGCCGCCGGTCATCGTCGGCGGCAAGCGGCTTCCGGACATGGCCATTACCGGTGGAGGGCTGGCCGTTGCGACGACCGCCTGTCTTGCCCTGCTCGGTCTGGTATGGGGGATTGCACGATGAAAAAGACGCTGAAACGTTCCAACGCACCCATCTTCTGGGCGTTGTTCGGCGCTGGCGGCATGCTTTCGGCGCTGCTTGGCCCGATGCTGGTATTCATCACCGGCCTGGCCATCCCGCTCGGCATGCTCCTGCCGGTGGATACCATGAGCTACGCCAAGATGCTCGCCTTTGCCCAGAACATCGTCGGCAAGGGCTTCATCTTCGCCATCATTTCGCTCTTCCTGTGGCACGCCGCCCATCGCATCTTCCACAGTCTGCACGACATCGGAATTCACGCCGGCATCGTGGCCAAGCTGATCTGCTACGGTGGGGCCCTGGCGGCGACTCTGGTCACCGCCTATACGCTGCTGGCGATCGGCTTCTAGTCTGCAGGCGTTGGCGAGCGGGGTCGGGTGGGCCGTCAGGCCACCCGACCCCGCTGTCTTTGCGGGGAGGCGCAGCCGACGTGGCAATCCAGAGGTTTTGTTTTTCGCCTGGCCGATGTGGCGGACAGGTAGTCAGAGGATGGAGCTGGATTGCCGCGTCGGCTTCGCCTCCTCGCAATGACGGTGGGTGGGTGCGCGAGGTGCCGGATGAGGGGCCGGAGCGGTGCCGGAGGGGGGCCGGGTTGCCCGTTGCCCCAGCTCGGCCCGCAAGAGCTTTGCGAACGTCTGGTCAATAACGCAAGCCGCGCCTAGGCCATGCCGCTCAGGCGGGCCTTGCGCTCGCGTTCGATGCGCGTGATATAGCGCTGCACCATACTCGTCCGGGCGCCCGGCAGGGCGACGAATTCGCAGCCGACGCGAACGTAGCGGGCGCCGCCGCGTGTCGTCACGTCGAACTTGTTGCGCACGCACAGGTTGGCGACCAGCAGACCCTCGTCGGGAAGCGTCATCTTGCACTCGTTGAGCGCCATGCCGCTGGGCAGCAGGGCGGCCAGACTGGGCGTCGCCATCAGGCCGACACCGCCACCGCTGATATCCAGCAGCGACGCCTCGGCGACCAGCGTGCTGCCGTCGACGCGTTTGATCGTGGCGACGAACTTGACCGGCTTGGCGATCGGTGTCGACAGGCGAAAATACTCGCGTCGCTGCAGGCGCAGCACCTTGTCCGGCAGCGCTGCGCGAAAAGCCGGGCGGCCGTCGCTGAGTGTCTCGACCAGCTGGTTCAAGGTGAACTGCACCTTCACCTTGTCCACCAGCGCGCTGACGATCAGCTGCCTGGCCTGCAGCGCCTGGCGGTTGACCCCCTCGTCGCGGCCCCAGTCGAGGACCAGTTCATCGTTGCCCGTGTCGACTTCGAGCAGCGACGTCAACAGGAACTCGTGGCCGCGATCGAGATAGGCGCTGACCAGCGCCCGGCGCTGGATCAGCGAGCGCAGCACGGCGGCAATCTCCGCTTTCGAGTGCAACAGATACTCGCTGTATTCCTCGGCCTGTTCGATTTCGAAACCGCGGTTTTCCTCTTCCGGTTTCGCCTCAACGTCCGTGTTTTCCATCTGCCTTCCTGCAATCGCCTGGAGCGCGCAGTTTAATGCAAAAGCGGTGCCCGGGTAAGCGGGCGCACTGCCCCGGCGTGCAATCGAGCGTGCCGGGCAGGCGGTGGCTGACGCCTCCACCGTCGGAGAGGGCCATGGCTGCCCGGTCAGGGTTCGCCCGGAACTTCGGCAGGGCCGGCAAAGAGCGGTGGTGGCGCCGCCGCTGCGCCGTTTTCGAGTTGATAGAGCCAGGCCAGCAGTTCGGCGACGGCCAGGTACAGCTGCGGGGGAATGTGCTGGTCGAGGTCGACCTGCATCAGCAGCGAGACCAGTTCAGCCGACTCGTGCACATAGACGCCGTGTTCGTGGGCGCGGGCGATGATCTGTTCGGCGAGCAGGCCGCGCCCCTTGGCGACGACGCGTGGCGCAGCGTCGGTCTGGCTGTACGTCAGCGCGACGGCATTCTTCAGCGAGTCATCCGGCGCTCTGCTCATGCTCCCCGGCTTTCCGTGGGGCCGCGACGCCGAGCGACGCCAGCTCGAGTCCGGCCTTGTCCAGCTGAGTGCGCAGGCTGAGCGTCTCGCTGCTCAGGAGCTGGCGCGTTTCGGCGTTGCCGGCGATGACGCTGAGCGTGATCTGCTGTCCCTGGATGTGCAGGCGGGCATCGACGTCCCCCAGCCTGGGCAAGGAGAGGCGCAGCCGCGTCTGCCACTTTTCGCCACTCTCTTCGCCGCCGCCATCGCCTTGCCGGCCGTCGTGGCCGTTGTCGATTTCCCAGCGCAGCTGCTGCCCGGGCCAGACCTGCCCCTGCCAGGAAAAATTCTGCGTCGCGAAAGCTTCGAGCTGCTGCTGAACGATGGCCTGCAGCTGCGGCGCGACCGCTTGCGCAGCCGGGGCCGCCGGCGAGGCCTGAGCGGCCGCGCCGGCCTGGCTGCCCGCCGTGGCGCTGCGGTTTGCCGCCTCGCCAGCGCCGGTGGCCAGCCCCTGTTGAGCCGTCGCTCCCGGCTGCGCGGGTGTCGTTGCCGGCGGCAGCCTGCCTTGCGGTTCCTGCAGCAGTTGCGCCTTGCTGTAGCGGCCTTCGACCCATTCCGCCTGATGCGCTTCGTAGAACATGCCGCTCTGCACGATCGCCTGCTTGAGCAGCGGCAGGAGATCGGGTCCGCTGTTCGGCGGGCCGGCGGCAATCGCCTGATTGCCGTTCAGCGGCAGCGCTGCCGAGGCGCCGGCCTTGCCGTCACGCGCGCCGGCCAGCAGCGTGCCGATCAGTTGCCCGGTGCGACTGAGCTGGGTGGCCGTCGACTCGTTGCCCCCCTTGCCGGCCTCGCCGCCGCCGCGGGCAATCACCGCCAGGGTCAGCTTGCCGTTGCTTTCCGAAACTTCCAGTTCGATGGCGTCGCCGCTCTTGGCGGCGAAGGGCAGCGCCAGGGTGACGCTGCGCTGGTTGATCAGCGCGCGGTAGGTGCCGTTGGGCAGCAGCGCCTGGACTTCGGCCAGCAGGCGCTGGCCAGCCGCCAGTCCGGGCAGCTTGTCGGTGATTTCCTGCGCCGGCAGCGTCGGCCGCAGCGCGAGGTCGGCGCTCGGCTGGACGCGGGCGGTGACTTCGGGGACGATCATTCTGCGCCCGGCGGCGCGGTGCGGAGCAGGACGCGCAGCTCGTTCATTCGCGTCGCCAGCCGTGGCTGGATCAAGGCGTCGCAGCGCAGGCTGCTTTCGATCAGCGCCCGCGCGCGCTGTTGTTCGTCTGCCGGCAGTTCGGCGCTCAGTGCGTCGGAGAGGCGTTCGGCCAGCGCACGGCGATCGGCTTCGTGCCTGGCCAGCGCCGGCCAGTCCCTGCTTTCTGCGGCGCCAAGCATCGCCTCGGAGTAGGCCAGCAGCTGCTCCAGCGCGCTCAGCCCGGCACTCATGCCAGCGCGGCTTTCTGCGGCGTCGCGCTCGGCGAAATCTCGCGCCAGGCGCCGTGAATCTCCTCGAGCAGGGCGGCGACTTCCTCCAGCGCGGGCAGGTCGTTGTCGAGGTTGGCGTGCAGCAGGCGCAGGACCAGGTAGTCGTACAGCGCGTCGAGGCGCGCGGCGATCTCGCCGCCCTGTTCCAGGTCGAGGCTGACCTTGAGACCGTTGCCGATGATGTCGATGGCTTTGGAGATCGCTTCGCCCTTGGCTGCGGTGCGTTTGGCCTCCATCGCCGCACGGGCGTTGCCGATCGCCGCCTGCGCTCCCGAAAAGAGCAGCAGGATCAGCCGGTGCGGGTCGGCAACCTCGACGGCGGCGTCGACGCCGACCTTCTGATAGGCGGAAATCGCATGTCTTGCGTGGCCGAACATCCTTAGTTCCTCAAAGAGTAAGTGGGCAGGTTGGCGAGCTGTTGCGAGAGGAAGTTGCTCGTCGTGGTCATCCCGGAGATCAGCGTATCGAGGGCCGTGAATTGCTTGCGGTAGCGTGCCTCGATTCCCGCCAGGCGGTCGCTGATCACTCCCGATTGCTTGCCGAGGCTGGCGATCGAGCTGTTCAGTCCGTCGCGGCGCGCGGCGATCAGGCCGCTGCTGCTCACCAGGCCGTCGGCGGCGGTCTTGAAAGCGCTGCCGACGGCGGCCACGAGATCGGCGACGGCCGAGAGATCGTCGCCGATCGCCGCGCTCAGCTTGGCCGAATCGACGCTCAGCGTGCCGTTCTTCTGCATGCTGACGCCGATGTCCGAGAGGCGCTGCAGATCGCTGCCGGCGAGCGTCGCGGGGATGTTGCCGAGCACGTTGCGAAAGCTGTTCTGCGCCGTACGCAGCGTACTGTCGCCGTTCAGTGCGCCGGCCTTCTTGGTGGCCGCATTGTAATTGCCGAGACCGCTGGCCGTCGTGCTGAAGTCGTTGAACGCCCGGACCAGCGCGTTGACGCCGGTGGTCAGGCTGGAGTTGTCCTTGCTGATGGTCAGCGTCGTGCTCAGTGCCGTTTCCGGCGCTTCCGGGCCGCTGAGCAGGTTCAGGGTAATGCCGTCGATGGCCGTGCTGACCTGGTTGTTGACCCCTTCGACGGCAATGCCGTTGAGCTTGAACGCCGAGCCCTGCGCCGCCTGCGACTGCACGAAGGTATCGCTCGGCGCCGGTGCTGCGTCGGGATCGTAGGTCAGGCCGGCGATTCCCGCGAGCTTGATGAACTGGTTGCTGCCGGGGTCGTTGCTGGTCAGCACCAGTTGCTTGCCGGCGACGCCGTTGATCACCAGTGCCGACACGCCGGCGTTGGCGCCGTTGATCGCGTCGCGGATGTTCTCCGGCGTGGCGCCGTCGGCGATGGTGATCTCGGTGCTCTTGTGCGGGTTGCTGCCAGCCAGGCTGTCGAGCGACAGGGTCAGCGTTCCGCCGACCGGCAGGGTGTCGCCGGCGCCCGAGAAGGGGGTCGCTGCGCCGGTGCCGCTGGCGACGCTGTGCTGCCGCGCCAGCTGGTTCACTTCGAGCGTGTAGGTGCCGGCGACGGCGCTCGAGGAAGTGGTCGCCGCGGCGACGGTCGAGTCGCTGAGCCGGGTCGCAAAAACGGTGAATTTCTGCGTCGCCGTCGTTCCGGTCGCCGGGACCAGCGTTCCCGCCGCCGTCTGCAGCGCCGAGATCGATCCCTGCAGCGAACCCAGCGCCGATATCTTGGCCTGGTAGCTCGCTTCCTTCTGCGACAGAGCGGTCAGCGGCCGCTGTTCCAGCGACATCAACTGGCTGATGATGCTGTTTACGTCAAGGTTCGAGCCCAGGCCCGGTGAGGAAAGCGCCATGATCTTCTCCTGCCGCCGCTACCGGCATGCTTGCTGCATGGGGCTGAGCGGGCGATGTTCAGGCCGTTTGCGTGACGAACAGCCCCTTGATGCTGTCCAGCGTCTTGGCGATGGCCATCATTTCTTCCGACGGCATCTGGCGGATCACTTCCTTGGTCGAGCGGTCGATGATCTTGACCACCAGCTGACCGGTGTCGCCGTCCACGCTGAACTCGAGATTGCTGTTCGTCGGCTTGACGAACTCGCGAACGCTCTGGATGGCGCTTTCGAGCTTTTCGCTGTCCGGCGGTGCCTGCACCGGTGCCTGCGCCTGCAAGTGCGCCTGCACCTGCTGCAGGGCCTGCGCCGGACTGGCCGGCGTCGCCGTGTTGCCGCCGCTGGCCGTTGCCCTGGCTTCGCGGGCGGCCGAGCTGATCGCCTGGTGGCCCTGCGGCGCTGGCGAGGAAACTGTCGGTGGAATATTCATCTCACACTCCTTGGTGAAGAGACGCCGGGGCGCGATCACGTTGCCGCGAGCGCGCCCCGATGTTACCGCTAATCAAACCCTTCCGCTTAGCCGCGCAGCAACGAGAGCACGTTCTGCGGCAGCGAGTTGGCCTGCGCGAGCATCGCCGTACCCGCCTGCTGCAGGATTTGCGCCCGCGTCAGGTTGGCCGTTTCCGCCGCGAAGTCGGCATCGACGATGCGGCTGCGTGACGCCGACAGGTTCTCCGACGTCGTTTGCAGGCTCGAAACCACCGAAGCAAAACGGTTCTGGTACGAACCGAGCGAAACGCGCGCTCCGCTGACCGTCGCCAGCGCGCCGTCGATCGCCGAGAGGGCGCTGGTGGCGGCGGCGGCGGTGAGCACATTGACACTGGCGATGCTGGCCACCGTCGAGGACACCGTGGCACCCTGGGTTCCGGACGCAGCGAGCCCGGCATAGGCGGCGTGCGCCCCGCCCCAGACGATCCCGTCGGAATTGGTACTGCTCAAGGTGACTGTACCGTGATTGGCCGTGGCTACCCCGGTCGTCGCTGCGACTGCGGTTACACCATTGGTCGTCGGGCTTGTGCCCGTAGCGAATGCTGCTGTGGCGGTAGTCGTACCCGTTCCCGTCTTGCTTACCACTGTCGTGAAGTTATCGCCGTCTGCGCGCGAGAAGCTGAGCGACCCGCCAGTGCCGGCGAGCGCATTGGCAAGACTGGTTGCCCCATTCCAGCTGATGGTAAAACCACCAACTGTGTCGCCATCAGCGGCAAAACCTGCCGTGGTCAGCGCGGTTGCCATCGTCGCGCGGTCCCCGGTTCCAGAGGCAGCGACAGCGTCCGTAATGACGACCGTATCACTTGTGCCGGTGAGGGTAATAAGCGTGTTGTAGCCAGCCGTGCCGCCGGTTTCGGCCCCACCAGCTGTGAAGGCGCCAAGGACGCCCGTGGAGGAAGTCGTGGCACTTATACCGACCGTTCCTTGCGTACCTACAACGCCGGTGGCAAACCCCGTTTGATTCAGGAAAGCGGTCTTGGCTGCGGCTGCCGCGGTCGTCTGAGCGCCGGCAGTCACGCCTGCAGCTGCACCATTAAGGCCGATGCTGATATCGCGTCCGTCGGCTGCCGTGAGTGTCAGTGCGCCCGTCGTTGCGCTGGCCGAGGCGTTAACTCCGGTTTGCGTGGCGATGGCATTGATCGCGGCGGCGACGTTCGCACCCTGGCCGGCGGCTGTGGTGCCGGCGGCAACGGCGCCGACGTTGATGCCGTTGATGCTGAAGGTGTTTGCGGCGATGGCGGTAAAGGCCGTCGCTGCTGAGCCGGTCACGACGTTGCTGTTGGCGGTCGCGGTGACGCCCGAGTTGGACGAGATGCCGTTGATCGCCGCGGCGATCGAAAACGCGCTGGCGGCGCTCTGGCCCGGGCCGGTACCGAGCGAAGACGCGCCGACCTGGAAGCCGTTCAGCGTCAGGTCGCCGGCGGCCAGGGCGGTGGTCGTCGCCGTGCCGGTGGTGGTCGCGGCGAAGCTGGTGCCGGTGCCGCCGAGGGCCGAGGTGCGGGCGCTGCCAATGCCGGTGATCGCCAGGCGGTCGTTGGCCGTGCCGTTGGCGCCGATCTGGAAGTTCTGCGCGACGAATGAGCCGTCGAGGAGCTTGGTGCCGTTGAACGACGAGTTCTGCGCGACGCGGTCGATTTCCGACGCCAGCGACTGGACTTCGGCGTTCAGCGCCTGGCGGTCGGACGCCGAGTTGGTGGCGTTGCCGGCCTGGACGGCGAGTTCGCGCATCCGCTGCAGGTTGTTGCTGATCTGTTCGAGGTCGCCTTCGGCGGTCTGCGCCAGCGAGATGCCGTCGTTGGCGTTGCGCGTGGCCTGATTCAGGCCACGGATCTGGGAATTCATCCGGTCGGAGATGGCGAGGCCGGCGGCGTCGTCCTTGGCGCTGTTGATGCGCAGGCCGGACGAGAGGCGTTGCAGGGAAGTCGCCAGTGAGGTCTGCGACATGTTGAGGCTGCGCTGCGAGTTGAGCGAGGCGACGTTGGTGTTGATGACTTGGGGCATTTTGCTTCTCCTATCACGGTCAAATTGACTTCAGACTTCAGTTTCCGGTGACTGCCTGGCGAGGCTCTTGCCGGTCCATCCTGTGTGGCGATTTGTTCGCTGACAACTTTACTTACGACGGGCCTCGGGAAAACTTGAGTGATTTTTTGCCTGGCCGCCGTGTAAGACTTTTAGCGGCAGGCGGCCGGCAAAGTTGAGGGTGTGGAGACAAGAAAAGCGGTGTTTGTGCGATCGCGGGCCGGCGGCCGGCAACGCGCGGCGAGCGAAGCCGATTGCCTCCCACCCCCCGCGCCGTCATTACGAAGACGCACAGGCGTTGCCTCCTACCCCCACGCCGTCATTGCGAGGAGGCGCAGCCGACGCGGCAATCCAGTTCCATCGTCTGACTATTTCGGCGGCTGCCGCATCGGCAATGCGCGTAGAGCCAAACGTCTGGATTGCCGCGTCGGCTGGCGCCTCCTCGCAATGACGGGCGGGTTGACCTGCCGCACCGCTCGCGTCTGCCTGCACAGCACACCGGGTTTTCTTCTTGCGCAAAACGTCAACGGGCGCGATACTTGGTTGCATCTGTAATACCAACCTATCGATACAAGCATTGTGCGTGTGGTTCTCGACACTTCTGTCCTGGTCGCTGCTGCTCGTTCACGCAAGGGCGCCAGTTTCCAACTGCTCTCGATGCTGCCGAGTAGAGACTTTGAGATCGCGCTGACGGTGGCCTTGTACACCGAGTGGCAGGCCGTTCTGACCCGTGCCGAGCACCTGCCACCCGGCGCCAGCGCCGACGTTGCGCTGGGCTTCGTGCGCTATCTGGCAACGATCGCTCACCTGCAGGAGGTATATTTCTTGTGGCGACCTTTTCTGCGCGACCCGGACGATGACATGGTGCTCGAGTGTGCGGCATCGTCCGGTAGTGAATACATCGTCACGCACAACATGAAGGATTTTCGCCGCGTGGCAGAATTGAAGATCCAAGCGATCACGCCGGGCGATTTCTTGCAGCTGCTGAGGAGAAAACCATGACTGCGCTGACTGTTCGTCTGCCCAACTCTGTGCACCAGAAAGTCAAGGAACTCGCTGCGCGCGATGAGATTTCCGTGAACCAATTCATCGCCAGCGCGGTATCAGAAAAAATGGCATCGTTGATGACGCTCGATTTTCTCAGGGCGGAAGCCGCCAAAGGCCAGCGCAGCGACTTTGAGCGCTACCTGGGAATGGTGCCGGACGCGCCCGCGCTTCCTGGCGACGAGACCCCGTGACGCCAGGCAGCTGCGAAGGCGCGGCGGCGCCAACGAGCATGCGAGGATACGTGCAAGCCGCCGCCACTGTTTGAGCTGGCCTTGGGCCACGACACGTAGGGCATTCCCACACCCCCCACCCCCACGCCGTCATTGCGAGGAGGCGTTAGCCGACGCGGCAATCCAGTTCCATTCTCTGACGGTCACTGCGGCCGCAGTCCGCATGGGCAAGGTGCGTAAAGCAATACCCCTGGATTGCCGCGTCGGCTTCGCCTTCTCGCAATGACGGGCGGGTTGACCTGCCGCACCGACTGGCGCCTCCGCGCAATGACGGGCGGGTTGACCTGCCGCACCGGCTGGTGCCTCCGCGCAATGACGGGCGGGTTGACTTGCCGCACCGGCTGGCGCCTCCGCGCAATGACGTGCTGGCCAGGCGGGTTTCGGGGGCCAGCAATCCCGTGTTCGCGGCGTGCCAACTCAGTTTTCAGCGATACGCGCGGGCGGTTATAATGGGCGTCGGCGTGATGGTGGTCGGGTGGCACGGAATGGCGCCGGAAAAGGCGTTTTCGAGCCACTTCCCGGTGCTCGATGGCGCGCCCCGGGCGATTGACATGCGTCCCGCCGATTTCGCGAAGGCCGGCAGCTTGCCGGTTTTTTTGTCCGTTTGCCCGTGTTCGTGGATTGATGATGCGGATCCTGCTCTGCAATGATGATGGTTACTTCGCACCCGGGATCGAGCACCTGGCGCGGGTGCTGGCGGACGTCGCCCAGGTCACCGTCGTCGCTCCCGAACGCGACCGCAGCGGGGCGAGCAACTCGCTGACCCTCGATCGGCCCCTGTCGCTGAAGCGCGCCGCGAACGGTTTCTACTACGTCAACGGGACGCCGACCGACTGTGTGCATCTGGCGGTCACCGGCATGTTCGACGAGTTGCCCGACATGGTCGTCTCGGGAATCAATATTGGCGCCAACATGGGCGACGACACGATCTATTCGGGAACCGTCGCCGCAGCCACCGAGGGCTTCCTGCTCGGCATTCCGGCGCTGGCGGTTTCGCTGTGCAGCAAGGCCGGCGAGCATTACGACAGCGCGGCACGGGTGGCCCTCGAGCTGGTCGCCATGCTGCAGAAACAGACGCTGCGCGAGCCGGTGCTGCTCAACGTCAACGTCCCCGACGTGCCCTACGAGCAGTTGCGCGAGCGGGTCGTCACCCGCCTTGGCAAACGGCACAAGGCGGAGCCGGTGGTGCGCACGCTGTCGCCACGCCACGAGACGGTTTATTGGGTGGGCGCCGCGGGCGAGGCGCAGGATGCCGGCGAGGGAACCGATTTTCACGCCGTGCTGAACAATCAGGTGTCGCTGACGCCGCTGCAGGTCGATCTGACCCACAATGCCCAGTTGTCGCTGGTGCGCGGCTGGCTGGTAGAATGAATCGCGTCGTTTCCGGGGTGGGCATGACTTCGCAGCGCACGCGGGCGCGAATGATCGAGCGCCTGCGCGAGCAGGGAATCGACGACGAGGACGTGCTGGCGGCGATTGCCGCCGTGCCGCGGCATGTATTTGTCGAAGAGGCGCTGGCTTCGCGGGCTTACGAGGACACCGCACTGCCGCTGGGTTTTTCGCAGACGATTTCGCAACCCTATGTGGTGGCGCGGATGATCGAGGCGCTGTGTGCCGGCGGCCGCCGGCTCGGCAGGACGCTGGAGATCGGCGCCGGCTGCGGCTATCAGGCGGCGGTGCTGGCGCAGTTGACGGACGAGGTCTTTGCCGTCGAGCGCATCGCCCCGCTGCTCGCCAAGGCCAAGCTCAACCTGCGCGCGATCAAGCAGCTCAAGGTGCGCTTGAAGCACGCGGACGGTCGCCTGGGGCTGCCGGAAGCGGCGCCCTTTGACAGCATCATCGTCGCCGCGGCGGCGGCGCGCGTCCCCGCTGCGCTGGTGCAGCAACTCGCACCCGGCGGGCGCATGATCATGCCGCTGGGCGTGGCGACGCAGCAGCTGACGCTGATCGAGAAGCAGGGTGAGACTTTTGTCGAAACCCGTCTCGAGGCGGTGCGTTTCGTTCCGCTATTGACAGGAGTCGAATGAACGATCAGGGCTTTTTCTGTGGCTACGGGGCAGTGCCGGGACGCGCGGGGTGTCTGGCCGTGCTCGCCGTGCTCTTGCTCGTCGGTTGTGCCAGCAAGCCGCCGGCGGCGGTCAGCACGGGCGCGACCGCCGCCGTCGGCAAGGACCTCTACGTCGTCAAGAAGGGCGATACCCTGCATTCCATCGCCGCTGCGCATGGCCTGGATTTTCGCAGCCTGGTGATCTGGAACGGAATCGAGAATCCGAATCACATTCTTGTCGGC
This sequence comes from Candidatus Accumulibacter sp. ACC005, assembly GCF_907163215.1. Classification (NCBI taxonomy): domain Bacteria; kingdom Pseudomonadati; phylum Pseudomonadota; class Betaproteobacteria; genus Candidatus Accumulibacter; species Candidatus Accumulibacter sp. ACC005. The sequence goes on from NZ_CAJQUB010000009.1 coordinate 55,868, forward strand.
CAGGCGCTGCGCACGCGGCCGCCCGGATCGTCGTCGTCGGCTTCTGCGTCGGTTTCGTCGTCCGCGTCCTCAGCTTCCTCAGCGTCCAGCGAGGGGACGGTGGTGCGCCCGATAGACACTCCCTCGGCGGTCGAGCAGCGCAACCTCGGCGGCGGTGGCGAGACGCTCAAGCGTGAGCCGCAGGTGGGCAAGGAAGCCTATTCCGAACAGACGCTGGCGCGGGCACGCGCGCAGGTCCAGCAGCCTGCGGCAGCCGGCGCGGCGCCGACGCCAGCGGCAGCGGCCAGGGAAGAAAGCAGGCCGGACGCCACGGAGCGGGCGGACAGCAACTGGATCTGGCCGGCCAGCGGCAAGGTGGTCGGCACCTTCAGCGAAGGCGGTGCCAAGGGCATCGACATCTCCGGCAAGGCGGGCGACCCGGTGCTCGCCGTCAGTGGCGGCAAGGTGGTGTATAGCGGGACGGGCTTGCGCGGCTACGGAAAACTGGTCATCGTCAAGCACGACAGCACCTACCTGACGGCCTACGCGCATAACCAGAGCATCCTGGTGAAGGAAGGCCAGAGCGTCGCCAAGGGGCAGAAGATCGCCGAAATGGGCAATACGGACGCCGACCAGGTCAAGCTGCACTTCGAGGTCCGGCAGCAGGGCAAGCCGGTCGATCCACTGAAGCATCTGCCGCAGCGCTGAGCATCGATGTCGGCGCCCTTCGATTCCGATTCGGATCACGCGGACCGCCTGGAGAACTATCTCGACGAGCCCGAGTTCGCGGCTTCCGAAGGTCTGCCCTTCGCCGCCGCGGAGCCCGAAGAGGCCTTTCAGTCGCCTGAAGCCGAACTGCTCAATGACGTCACCCAGCACTACCTGAACGAGATCGGCGCCAAGCCGCTGTTTTCGCCCGCCGAGGAGGCGGACTGGGCGCGCCGCGCCAGGGCCGGCGAGTTCCCGGCGCGGCAGAAGATGATCGAGCACAACCTGCGCCTGGTGGTGAACATCGCCAAGCACTACCTCAACCGCGGCATGCCCCTGCTCGACCTGATCGAGGAAGGAAACCTCGGGCTGATTCACGCGATCGAGAAGTTCGACCCCGACCGCGGCTTCCGCTTCTCGACCTACGCCACCTGGTGGATTCGGCAAGGCATCGGGCGGGCGATCATGAATCAGGCGCGGACGATCCGCCTGCCGGTGCATGTGGTCAAGGAAATCAACGTCGTGCTGCGCGCCATTCGCCACCTCGAAGCGGCGAACGGGCGGGAAATCTGCCTTGAGCAGATTGCCCACCTGATCGACCGGCCGGTCGACGACGTGCGCCGGGTGATGGCCCTCAACGAGCGCATCGCTTCGCTTGACGCGCCGCTGCAGGTGGACCCCAGCCGGACCATCGGCGAGGTGATCGCCGACGACAGCCTGGTCGATCCTGACGAGCTGTTGCAGAGCAGCGAGATCGGCGACCTGCTGCGCACCTGGGTCGGGCAGCTCGGCGAGAAGCAGCAGCAGGTGCTCCTGCGCCGCTATGGACTGGGCGGTGGCGAGACGAGCACGCTCGAGGAAATCGCGCTCGATCTCAACCTGACCCGCGAACGCGTCCGCCAGATCCAGATCGAAGCGCTCGATCAGTTGCGCCGCATCATCCGCCGCGGCGGCGTGACGCGCGACAATCTCCTCTAGCGTTGCACCGTCTTGACGAGACGCGCTGCGCTGCCGAGAGCAGCGTGAACCGCGCGGGTTGGCTGGATTTCACCCGCTCCCCACCGCTGTCCTCGTCGCCAAAGCGCCTCCTCGCAATGACGTGCAGGCGGGTGGGGCGCCGCTTTTCGATGCGACTTTCAGCCAGCCGGACAGCGGCTTGAAACCATGCCGTCGCGGGAATTCCTAGCTTCCATCGTGCGTGCAACGCCACCCTAGCGCGTCGCCGCCAGGCGGTTGTTGCGCACTTCGCGGAGCACTTCGGCGAGCTGGAAGACCGACATGGCGTAGAAGCTCGAGCGGTTGTAGCGGGTGATCACGTAGAAGTTGTCGAAGCCCAGCCAGTATTCGGTCGCCTGACCCGGCGTCTCGAGATCGATCAGCGCTGCCGCGCGCTGCGGGTCATCGTCGGCGGCACTGAAGACGCCGCGCGCGAGCAGTTCCTTGACCGTCAGCACGGGTTTGATTCCGGCCGCGATGAGTGCCGCGGGGTCGCCGTTGACGCGCGCCGGCACGGCCACCGGCGCGCCCTTCTGCCAGCCGTACTGCTGCAGGTAGCGGGCGACGCTGCCGATCGCGTCGGCGGTACTGTTGCGCAGGTCGACGCGATTGTCGCCGTCGAAGTCCACCGCGTAGCGGCGCTGGCTGCTGGGCATGAACTGCGGGATGCCCATGGCGCCGGCGTAGGAGCCCTGGACGGCGAGCGGATCGACACCGTTTTCGCGCGCCAGGAGGAGAAATTGTTCGAGCTCGCCGCGAAAGAATTCGGCGCGCGGCGGGTAGTCGAACGCCAGCGAGGCGAGGGCTTCGAGAACGCCGAAGTTGCCGGTGTTCTGTCCGTACTCGGTTTCGACACCGATGATGGCGACGATTATTTCGGCCGGTACGCCGTAGATCGCTTCGGCGCGCTGCAGGAGCGCGCCGTTCTCGTCCCAGAAGCGCTGCCCGGCCGCTTCGCGGCGCCCGTTGACGAAGCGCGCGCGGTAGCGTTGCCACGAACGCTGCTTGCTGGGGCTGGCCGGCGGGCGGATCAGGCGCAGGACGGTGGCGTTCGAGTGAATGGCCGCGAACTGGCTGGTCAGGTGGCTGATGTCGAAGCCGTGCTGCTCGTGCATGGTGGCGATGAAGGCCTGCACCTCGGCCTGCTCGCTGAACGGGGGGCCCTGCTGGGCGTGGCCGGAGACGGGCAGCAGGGTGGTGAGCAGACCCGTGAGCAGGGCGCAGAGCAGGCCGGTGAGTGTTCTTTTCAAGAGCGTTTTCTCCTTCGCGGTGGCAGGCGGCGTACGCATTGTTGCAGGCAGCGCAGTTTATGGTCCCGACCCTCGCCGCGCGCGTAGCGCAGCTCGGCATAATAGCCCGCCGCTTCGTCGGTGAGGGCGGCAAGATCAGGTCTTTCGCGCGCCACCCGTTGCGCGAAAGCGAGCGGCCCTTCCCAGTCGGCGCGCGCGATTCCGCGGCGTTTGAGCTCGGCGCAGTATTTCAGCCAGGCGCGCTGTACGGGATCCACGGCGAGTCGGCGCGGCAGTGTCCACAGCGTGACGACGAGCAGGGCGATGCCACAGAGGAACGCCAGCGATGCGCTCATGCTGCGCCAGTCGGGGTCGCGCCAGCCGAGGCGCGAGAGCACTTCGCGCTGGCGTTGCGGATTGTAACCGAGGACCCACTGGTTCCAGCTGTTGTTGGCGGCTTCCCAGCGGTTGCGCAACTGGCGCAGCCAGTCGCTGTCGAGACGGACGAGAATCGGCAGGGGCTCGCCCAGCGGCAGGGCGGCGACGATTCCCTGCTCGATGCGCGAGGGCGCGACCGCGGCGGTCGGATCGAAGCGTACCCAGCCTTGTCCGGAGAGCCAGATTTCGGCCCACGCGTGGGCGTCGGACTGGCGCACGACGAGATAGCCGTCGACCGGGTTGACCTCGCCGCCCTGGTAGCCGGCGACCACCCGTGCGGGAACGCCGGCGGCGCGCATGAGGAAGACGAAGGCCGAAGCGTAGTGTTCGCAGAAGCCGCGGCGAGTGCTGAAGAGAAACTCGTCCATGGCGTTGGCGCCGAGCAGGGGCGGCTGCAGTGTGTAGTAGAAATCCTCGTTGCGAAACATCGCCAGCGCCGCTTCGGCGATCTTTTCGGGGGGGCGCGCCGCCCACTCGCGGGCCAGCGCGCGGGTGCGCGGATTGATCTCGTCCGGCAGGGCCAGCGCCTGTTGCAGGATGGCCGGCGCCTCGTTCACGTTGGCCCGATAGTCGATCGCCGAGGCAAAGGAAAAGCGCGCACGCACGCGCAGCGGTTCGCGCGCCAGGGCCTGCAGCGTCGGTGCCAGCGTGCTCTCGGGCGGCAGTAGGGTGGCGACGTCGAGGGCCAGCAGCCAGCGCTGGTTGTGCGCTTCGAGGATGCTGCTGTAGGCAAGCGGCTCGCCGATGCCCTCGACGACCGGCGGCTGCCTGGTCGCGCTGGCCGGCAGCGCGCGCGCGCGCCAGGTCTGGCCGTCGTACTCGTCGAAGACCGGTCCGCGCCAGTAGAGGTCGGCTTTCTCCGGCGCTTCGCCGGCGAAGCGGCTGCGGAAGGCGATCGCCCCGGAGACGATCAGGCCGCTGATCGAACCCGGCGACATTTCGTCGGAGAGGCCGCTGAGTCCGGAGTAGGCGTCCTGCGGCAAGCCCCACAGCGGCCCGGAAACGCGTGGGAAGAGGAGGTAGAGAATGAGCATGAAGGGCAGGGCCTGGGCGAGCAGCAGGCCGGCATGGCGGAGCACGGCGGCGACCGGCTGGGGGCCTCCGTGCAACCGGATCAGGGCGCCGGTGAGCAGGCCGATGGCGGCCAGCAGCCAGGCGCCGGTGGGGATGCTCTGCGAGTACAGATAGTGGGTGAGGAGGAGGAAGTAACCGAGCATGACGACCACCAGCGCGTCGCGCCGGCTGCTCATTTCCATCGGTTTGAGGGCCATGAAGACGACCAGCAGGGCGACCCCCGCGTCCTTGCCGAGCAGGGTGCGGAATTGCCAGGCAATGGCCGCGATGCTGCCGACGACGAGCAGCGCCAGCGCCCAGCGCGGCGGCAGCGCGCGACGTCGTTGCCATAGCCAGGCGCGCCACAGCAGCGTGCCGCCGACCTGCAGCGACAGCCACCAGGGCAGGTGCGCGAAGTGCGGCCCGGCGGTGGCCAGGGCGACGGCGAGCAGCCAGGGCACGGCGCCGTGTTCGAGCGCGGCGCCGGACCACGCGGCAGCGCTACTGCGGCCGATCGTTTTCAGCTTTCTCGCCATACAGCGCCAGGGCTTGCAGGCAGCTCGCCCGGTGCGCGTCGCCCTGCCCGGCGGCGATCCGGACGCCCGGCAGGGCGAGGCCGTAGCGCGCCTGTTGCTCGTCGGCGGCGAGGACCCAGCCGGTGAGTATCGACAGGCGTTCTTCGGCGCCGCACCCGGCCGGGGTGAGCGACCAGGCCAGCCACAGTTCTTCGCTGGCGCCGCCGGCGAACTGCTTGACCAGATGGGGCTGCTCGTCCGTGCGCCGGGCAACCGCCTTCCAGGCAATGTGCCGCGTCGAGTCGCTGATCTGACGTGGCCGCAAGCCGGCAAAGTCTTCCTGGCCGTTGTCGCCGTGCAGACGATCGGCGTGCGCGGTCGGCGAGGGCGCCGGCAGCGGCGTGCGGATGGGCTGCGGATAGACCACGCACGACCAGTGCGGGTGCGGATAGCTCCAGGCACGAAAGAGTCCGAGCGGATAGCGCGTGGCCAGCGTCACCCGGCCCGGGTCGAGGCGACCACGGCGCTGCGTCGCGCAGCTGACGGCGACGGCAGCGCGTCCGTGCGCCGGCAGGTGGACGCTGCTCGCGGGTTGCCCGGCAAAGGAAAACTCGAGCGCGCGGCGCGCCTGCCGGCGCGGGTTCTCGAGCTGCAGCGGGAAGTACGCCGGATCGCCGGCGAAAACCGCTGCCACCCGCCCCGGGGTCAGGCGCAGGCCAAAGAGGTTGTGAAAGGTATGCACCATGGCCACGATGCCCAGGCCGGCGAGGAGAAAGATCAGCGCGTGGCCGAGACTCAGGTTGTAGTTGATGGCCCCGACGAGCATGACCACCAGGACCAGGGCGAAGAGGAGGCCGGCGCGCGTCGGGACGATGAAGATGCGCCGCTGGCCGAGGACGATCGGTAGCTGCTCGTCACGCGCGAGGCGAAAGAGCCAGCGCTGCAGGGAGGCCAGCGCCGGCATCAGGGCAGTGGCACGGCGCGGATCAGCGCGGCGATGTCTTCTGCGCTGGCGTGGTTGCCGCTGAGCAGGCGCAGCCGGTGGCGCGCCACCGAAGGCAGGACGGCCTGCACGTCTTCGGGCAGGACCATCTCGCGGCCTTCGGTAAACGCCCAGGCGCGCGCTGCCGCGAGCAGTGACAGCGCGGCGCGCGGACTCAGGCCGTGCACCAGGCGGGCGTCCTGACGGGTCGCACCGACCAACAGCTGCAGGTAGTCGAGAACGGCGGCCGAGGCGTGCACCGCCCCCGCCTGCCCTTGCAGGGCGGCAAAATCGCCGGCATTCAGGCGCGAAGTCAGCGTCGGCAACTGCTCGCGACGACCGCCGCTTTCGAGCAGCGCGCGTTCGGCACCATGGTCCGGGTAGCCGAGTTCGATGCGCATGAGGAAGCGATCGAGTTGCGATTCGGGCAGGGGGAAGGTGCCAATCTGGTTCGACGGGTTCTGCGTGGCGATGACGAAGAACGGTTGCGGCAGGGGGCGCGTTTCGCCCTCGGTGGTCACCTGTCCCTCTTCCATGGCTTCGAGCAGCGCGCTCTGCGTCTTCGGCGTCGCGCGGTTGATTTCGTCGGCGAGCAGGACCTGCGCGAAGACCGGGCCGGGCAGGAAGCGGAAGTCGCCGCGCTCGCGGTCGAAAACCGAAACGCCGAGGATGTCCGCCGGCAGCATGTCGCTGGTGAACTGGACGCGTGAGAACTGGAAACCGAGCAGGCGAGCCAGGGTATGCGCCAGCGTCGTCTTGCCGACGCCGGGCAGGTCTTCGATAAGCAGGTGCCCCCTGGCGAGCAGGCAGCACAGGGCCAGGCGGGTCTGCCGGCTCTTGCCGAGAACGACCTGGTTGGCGGCGGCAAGGATTTCGTCGAGCGGGGATTGTCGGGTGAGGGGTCGCATGGCTTGTCGTGGCGGCGCAATTGCGACGATAATAAACCATCATCAGATAACTTGATTTCCCGCAGATCCCGGTGCCCGTGGCCAGCCCCGATTGCGGTAGAGAGGCAACAGTGACCAGTACCGCATTCATCAGCCATCGAGATTGCCAGTTGCACGACATGGGTTCGTATCATCCGGAGTGTCCGGAGCGCCTCACCGCGATCAGCGATCACATGATTGCGCAGGGTCTGGATTCGTACTTTGCCTACCACGATGCGCCGCTGGCGAGCTTCGAACAGCTGCGCCGGGTGCACTCGGCTGCGCATCTGGAACGTGTCAAGCGTGCCTCGCCCGAACTCGGCATCGTGCACCTCGACCCGGACACGGCCATGAACCGGCATACCTGGAAAGCGGCGCTGCGTGCGGCCGGGGCGGGAGTGCTGGCGGTCGATCTGGTGATGGCCGGCGAGGTGCAGAACGCTTTCTGTGCGGTCCGTCCGCCCGGCCACCATGCCGAGCGCGCGGCGGCGATGGGCTTCTGCTTCTTCAACAACATCGCCGTTGCCGCGGCGCATGCGCTGGAAGCGCATAAGCTGTCGCGGGTGGCGGTGATCGATTTCGACGTGCACCACGGCAACGGCACCGAGGACTGCTTCAAGGGCGATCAGCGCGTGCTGATGGTGAGCACTTTCCAGCATCCCTTCTACCCCTACAGCGGGACCGAGAAGCCGGCGTCGAACATGCTCAACGTGCCGCTCAGCCGGGACACCGACGGCGAGGAGTTCCGGAACGTGGTCAGCGAGCTGTGGATGCCGCGCCTGCGCGAGTTCCAGCCGGAGATGATCCTCATTTCGGCCGGTTTCGACGCCCACTACGAAGACGAGATGGGCGGCTTGCGGCTGCTCGAAAAGGACTACGCCTGGGTCACCGGACAGCTTACCGAACTCGCCGACGAGTGCGCACAGCGGCGGATCGTGTCGATGCTCGAGGGCGGCTACGCGCTCTCCGCGCTGGCGCGCAGCGTGGTCGCCCACCTGCGGGTGCTGGCTGATTTCTGACGCGGTTTTTCCGCCAAGCGGTGCTTTGCATTCTCCGGTCCGAGGCCATTCCCATGGCCAAGGCGCTTGCCTTCGGGTAAAATTGGAAGCTTGATTTCCCACGGCCGAATGCTTTCGGCTATTGCTCGGGCGCTCACCCATGACCATGATTACTGGATCGATCGTCGCGATCGTCACCCCCATGCACGCCGACGGCAGCCTCGACTTGCCGGCCCTGCGCCGCCTGGTCGACTTCCACGTGCACGAGGGGACGGACGCCATCGTCATCGTCGGGACGACCGGCGAGTCGCCGACGGTCAATGTCGACGAACACTGCGAACTGATAAGGCTGACCGTCGACCAGGCCGCCGGTCGCATCCCGGTGATTGCCGGCACCGGTGCCAATTCCACCGCTGAAGCCGTCGCGCTGACCCGTTTCGCCCACCAGGCAGGTGCCAACGCGGCGCTTTCGGTGGTGCCTTACTACAACAAGCCGACGCAGGAAGGCCTCTATCGCCACTTCCGGGCGGTCGCCGAAGCCGTCGATATCCCGGTCATCCTGTACAACGTGCCGGGTCGCACCGTTGCCGATCTGGGCAACGACACCGCGCTGCGCCTGGCCGAAATTCCGAATATCGTCGGCATCAAGGACGCCACCGGCAACATCGAGCGCGGGACCGACCTCATCGCCCGCGCGCCCGAGGGCTTTGCCGTGTATAGCGGCGACGATGCCAGTGCCTGTGCCCTGATCCTGATGGGCGCCCAGGGCGACATCTCGGTGGTGGCCAACGTCGCGCCGCGTTTGATGCACGAGATGTGCGCCGCGGCGCTGGCCGGCAACGCCGTCGTCGCGCGCGCGCTGCACGCGCGCCTGCTCGGGCTGCACCAGCAGTTGTTCTGCGAGGCGAACCCGATTCCGGTCAAGTGGGCGTGTCAGGAACTGGGCCTGATCGAGGCCGGATTGCGGCTGCCGCTGACGCCGCTATCGGTGAATTGTCACGAGCGGGTTCGTGTTGCCATGCGCCAGGCCGGCGTACTCGTCTAGATGCGGGGTTGCCAAATGCCTTCTATCGTTGTGCGCGTTCGACTGCTCGGCCTGCTCCTGGCGCCGCTGCTGCTGCTGGCCTGCGGCACGACCTTCGAGACCAAGAAGATCGACTACAAGACGGCGTCCAAGAGCCAGGTCCCGACACTCGAAATACCGCCTGACCTGACCTCGCCGACGCGCGATGATCGTTATGCCATCCCCGACACCGGTGGCGGCAAGGGCACGGCGACCTACTCGGCGTACAGCGCCGAACGTTCGCCACAGGCGCAGGCGCAACAGAAGAGCGACGTCCTGCCGGAGGTCGACAACGCGCGCATCGAACGCGCCGGCAACGAGCGTTGGCTGGTGGTCAAGGGTTCTCCCGACAAGCTCTGGGGACCGGTCAAGGACTTCTGGCAGGAATCCGGTTTCGTCATCAAGCTCGACTTGCCCGACGCCGGTGTGATGGAGACCGACTGGGCCGAAAACCGCGCCAAGATATCGCAGGATTTCATCCGCAACATCCTCGGCAAGGTGATCGATTCCGTTTACTCGACGGCCGAGAGGGACAAGTTCCGCACCCGTCTCGAGCCCGGCATCACGCCCGGCACGACCGACATCTTCATCAGTCATCGCGGCATGTACGAGATCTTCATTTCCGAGGGCAAGGACCAGACCAAGTGGCAGCCGCGCCCGGCCGATCCGGAGCTGGAGGCCGAGATGCTGCGTCTGCTGATGATTCGCCTGGGCAGCGACGAGAAGCGCGCCACCGCAGCCATTCAGGCGGCCAAGGAAAAACCGGTCGAGCGTGCGACCCTGTCGCGCGGCACCGACGGCGCGGGCACGCTGGACGTCGATGAATCCTTCGATCGTGCCTGGCGGCGAGTCGGCCTGGCGCTCGATCGGGTCGGCTTTACGGTCATCGATCGGGATCGTTCCCGCGGCCTGTACTTTGTTCGCTATGTCGATCCCGAAACGGACGGCGAGAAGGCGGCGGACGGCTTCTTCTCCAAGCTGAATCCGTTCAAGTCCAGTCCGACGGAGAAGCAGCAGATCCAGTACCGTATTTTCATCAAGGAAGCAGGGAGCCGGTCTGCTGTCCAGGTGCTGAGCCCCGAGGGGGGCGTAGACCAGTCGCCGACGGCAAAGAAAATTCTCAATCTGCTTTACGATCAGTTGAAGTAGGCTCCATGCTTGTCCGGCGTCGTTCGGACTTTCTCAAAAAAACCCGTTTTTACGGGTTTTTTTGTGCTCTTGCGTCCAGGGGCGTACACTTCTATCCGGGCATTCTTGAGTAGCTAAGAGTGTAGCTTAGGCGATAGCTACTCACCGGTTGGTTCTGAGGGTTGGCCTAGCTACTCACTGGAGGCTCTATGGCACGATTGACAGGGGTTCTTACGGACATCCAAGTACGACATTGGATCAAGGCGGGGGCGCCCGTTGCCAAATCCGACGGGGCGGGTCTGACCTTCACGCTATCGAGTACGGGCGCTGCATCTTGGGTTCTGCGCTACCGCATCGGCGGCAAGCAGAAGGAGCTTACCCTTGGCAACTACCCCGACATGACGTTAGGCAAGGCTAGGCAACTGGCTTCAGCAAAACGTGTGGCGGTGCAGCAGGGCGTGGATGTCGCCGTGGTCAAGCAGGAGCAGAAGGTTGCACTATCCGCTGCGGGCTCCGTGAAGGAACTCTGCGAAGAGTACTTCGAGCGGACGGTGAAAGGCCGGATCAAGCGGCCTGACCTAGTCAAGGCCATGCTCGACAAGGATATCGTTTGCATGCTGGGGAAGTTTCGGATCGCTGATGTGAAGCCGGTCGACGTGGATCGTATGGTGGCTGGTATCGTCAGGCGTGGATCGCCAGTTATGGCGAACAGGGTTCTTACGACAACAAAATCGGTTTTCGACTACGCCATTCGTCGCCACTGGATTGAGCACAACCCGGCAGCAGCATTTACCCGACGCGACGCTGGCGGTGAGGAAAGTCCCCGAAGGAGAGCTCTGGAAGATGCAGAGATTACTGTGCTGCTCAAAGCGTTTAGCATCGCCGGGCCCGTGTTTCGTCCGTACGCGCTAGCGGTTCGGCTGTTGCTCCTTACCGCTGTTCGCCGTTCCGAATTGGTGCACGCTCCTTGGTCAGAGTTCGACTTCGAACGCGCTCTGTGGGTCATTTCATCAGTACGTCAAAAGACTGGCGGCAAGTCCGGTGGAGGGGATTTCACTGTGCCACTCACGCCACTAGCACTTGCGTGGCTAAATGAGTTGAAGATGATTGGCTGCGGGAGTGACTATGTCTTCCCGGCAAAGCGGCGTGGGGTGCGGGTGACCTTGGCACCGGAGACGCTAAATTGGGCCTTGGCTCAGATCGACCATGGGCTTGAGCACTTTACGATTCACGATCTGCGTCGTACGGCGCGCACACATTTGGCAATGCTTGGAGTTAAGCCTCATATTGCAGAACGATGCCTAAATCATCGACTGCCGGGTATCAATGACGTCTACGACCGACACGATTACCTTGACGAGCGACGCGACGCTATGCTCCTTTGGGAGAGCAAGTTGCGCGCGTTGGATGCTACCTCCCTGGTTTGTTATCAGGAATCAGTGGCCGCCGTCAGGGCTTGACCATACCCGCGGAGGCAGCTACCGATGAGTTTGCTTCGATTGGGCTGGCGGCCGTTACCGAGGTACGCTGCCGTGATTTTGCACGTTGTCCCCAAGATAACTGCCGGGATGACAGCCACTCTGCGTTTCTGCGTCCTCCTGAGAAACGGCTACATGCATGATCTCAGGACTCTGGGCTTCCGTTCATCATTTCTTGCCATAGTTAGACGACGATGAGCGAATTATCGGCGACACAGGTGGAGTACAGATTCGGGAAGAGGGCCACCGGCCGATCAATGGCGACAGCAGATAGTTTTCAGCAGCACATGCCTGGCTGTAGTCGGATGTTTGCCGACGGAACGCTTGCGAGCGCCTGTTTTGGGGACGGGCTACACCCCGTTTACTCGCTTTCAGGCAGGTCGGTGGCTGTATCGAGTGTCAAGCTCTCAACGTCCGCACTCGGAGGCACACTTCCCTCATCCACCATTTTCCCCGTCTCCTTCCGCCGTGCCGCCAGTACCGCGCGCGTGGCCATCTGCCGGATCTGTCCGGCCAGACGAAGGATCCGCCGCTTCCATTCATAGACCCCGCGCGCGTATTGGCTGTCGGTGATGACGCATGACAGCCAGAGCGCATCCAGGTGGGCCATCATCGCGTCGAACTCGCGGATGATCGCCAGGTACTTGATCGAACGCGGCGAGGTGATCTGCACATCGATGGTCTTGGCACTGGTGTAGCCGATCGCAGTCTCGATGCCATTGCCCTCAGCAACTTCCTTCAGCCGCAGCGATTCCTTGCGAATCTCCTCCAGGGTCTGGTCGATCTGAGTATCGACCAAGGTATCGACTTCCTGCGCCTGCTCTTCGCTCCCGATGAATCGCAAGACCACACTCAACGAGAACAGCGCGTTGGCGCACATCTCGTAGCCACGGTCGAAGATCTGCTGCGCGTGCAGCGAATTGAGCAAGGCCTTCTGCGTCAGGAAGGGCCGGCTGTTGTCCTGCCGGACCGATGGAATGTGCGTCGAATCGTTCCTCTGTCGCTGTGCCATCTGCCGTCTCCCGGAGTGTCGATCGCCCAGCGTACCGTTTGCACCGCGAGCGCGACCTTCGAAAAGCGCCCAGAAGCGACGCATTTCAAACTCCTGCGACGACCGTAGCGGCAGAGAATTCAGCTATCTCTCGTTCCGTCTATGACGATCGAAGTGAAGGTAGCTGGCCTTCTTCATAAACAGCATTCTCTCCAACCCCCGGCGGGGTAGCCCCGTCAGGATACGGCGGCGTCCCTGCCTTCCTTGTCAGGAGGCCATATGCCCTCGTTGAACAGAGTCACCCTCATCGGCCATCTCGGCGCCGACCCCGAGGTTCGCTACACCCAGAACCGAGAAGCGATCGCCACGATCCGGATCGCGACGACGGAGATCAGTAAGGACAAGTCGTCCGGTGAACGCAAGGAAACCACCGAATGGCACCGCGTGATCTTCTTCAACCGTACGGCCGAAGTCGTCGGCGAGTACCTCAGGAAGGGTTTTCCGATCTACGTCGAAGGTCGCATCCAGACCCGCAAGTGGCAGGACAACGCAGGTCAGGATCGCTACGTCGTCGAGATCATCGGCAGCGAAATGCAGATGCTCGGTGCTCGTCCATCAGCGAAGGACGCCAAAGCATCGAGTTCCGTCCCGCGTCGTGCCGACACGGTTTCGTCTGATCAGGCAAGCAGTGCAGCCGTCGACGAAGTGCCGGCCATGGAGCCGTTCTAAGTCGGTCGTCACGTTTTTTCCCCACCGGGCGGTCATTCTCCCGGACCGGGAGCCGACTGCCCTCCACCTCAGGAGGTTCGTTCATGGAACGTGTCATTCTCGTCCTTGCCATGCTGGCAGGGCTTCACTTGCTTCTGTCGTTTCTCCGTTGCTCGGCACAAGCCCTCAAGAGCTTGTTGAACCGTAGACCCGAAGCGATGGCAGCGTCCGAGCCGGTGAAGGTCACGAGCACCCTTTGGCAGCAATACGACCGACCGGCTTACCAGCGCCGGACCGGGATCGACATTGATCCCGCCAAGAGCGGTGAGGCTTCGTTTGAAGTGATCGCCTGAACGCTCATCCCCCTGCGGGGCATCGCCTCCGCATCAGGGGAGGGATGCCCTTTATTTCTTAATGGAGGCACCTCATGGCACTCGTTCTTCTTTCTTGCTGCATCACCGGCTGGATCATCAGCCGTCCGATCATTCGCGCGCTGGGGCTCTGAACATGGCTTTCGACCCCGCACACGATCAAGTCGTGCAATCCAACCCGCTTCTCGTTCGACTTTTTTCGGCGCTCTCGATGGCGCGTGCTTGCGATCTCCACCAGAGACTCCAGGCAGGGCGCACCGACCCGGAAACCCGCCGGCTGCTCCGACGGGCTCTGACCCTCTTGAAGCAAGAACAAGCAGCGAACTGAACCACGCCCCGGCTTGCCGGGGCTTTCCCGAGTGCGTTTCCAAAGCGCCCTCCGGAAAGCAGGCTTTGATCGAGCGATTCTTCGCCCGAGCAAGTCGCGGTAGCTGGCCGCACGAAACAAACAGCATTTTCATCCACCCAGCCGGGGAGGCCCTCTCCGGAAGGGGCTGGTGACTCCGGCTTTTTTCTTCTGGAGGCACCATGGACGTCAGACATCCTGGCCTGCTGCGCATGCCGGCCAAGCAATACCACGCCGATCAATCGATCGGCCATTCGGGAATCATCAAGCTGCTCAAGAGCCCCGCGCATCTGCGCGAAGCCCTCGATCATCCGTCGCCGCCAACGCCGGCGATGGCGTTTGGGTCCGCGGTTCACACCCACGTCCTCGAACCGGATCGTTTTTCCGAAGAGTTTGCGGTGGTCGAGAAGTTTGATCGCCGCACCAAGGAAGGAAAGGAAGCCGCTGCCCGCTTCGAACAGGAGAATCAGGGCAAAACCCTGATCACTTCACTTCCGACGACCTGGCGACATTGACCCGAGTGCGCGCCGCCGTTCACGCGCACGAGGGGGCGGCCCGCCTGTTCTCGCAGGGAGAAGCCGAGTTGTCGGCATTCTGGACAGACTCGCTCACCGGGATCCCCTGTCGCTGTCGTCCGGACTGGTTCAACGGGACGGCTGTGGTGGATCTCAAGAGCTGTGTCGATGCCAGCAGCCGCGGCTTTTCTCGCGCCATCGCCAACCTCGGCTACGACATTCAAGCGGCGTTCTACGTCGATGGAATGAAAGCCGTGACCGGCACGGAGCTGCCCTTTCTCTTCGTCGCTGTCGAGAAGGAGGCACCTCATGCCGTGGCGCTTTACCGGGCTGACCCCGAAATCATCGAGGTCGGTCGCAAGAAGGTCCGGGCAGCACTACAGCTTCTGAAGTGGTGCCAGGATTCCGGCTGCTGGCCGGCTTACCAGCCCGGGGGTGAGATCGAATTGATCTCGCTACCGCGTTGGGCAGCCAACGCCGACGCTTTCGAGTTCGACGCCGCCTGATCGGCAGCCATTTTTAGTTCATCAACCCCGGCGGGGAGACCAGTCCCCGCTCCGGGAGGCATGGTGTCCCCGCCATTTGTATTTGGAGGAAACCATGTCCCAAACCTTGCGTAACATCCACAGCGCCCGCCAGGGGAATACGACCAGCGTGGTGTCTTTTCCAGCGATGCTCGAACAGCTCAAGGGCGAGATTGCCCGCGCGCTGCCCAAGCATCTCAGCGCCGAGCGCATGGCGCGGATCGCACTGACTGCATTTCGCATGAATCCGAAGCTGTCTGAAGTGGATCCACGCAGTGTCGTCGCGGCGGTCATCCAGTCTCCTGATTAGGCATGAACCTCAGCCATCCGAATCGTACCCTCGGGTTGCGGTCCACAGCGAGCTGCGGCGACAAGCAAGCGCTGATGCAACGTCCTGAGATTGAATCGACGGTTGAAGCGGTAGGTGAATGCCGCCAAGTACCGAGCGGCATACTTTCGGAAGTCGAATGCATGGTAGCTGCCACTCAAACTGGTCTTGAGGTTACCGAGGACGGTGTTGATCCAGTGGAACTCGGGCAAGTCTTTCGGCTTTCGCCCCGCGACGACGGTGGGCTGATGCACACAGCCGGCCGCGGTGACCGCGCTGAAACAGGACAGCCCGTCGGAACAGACGGTGCTACCCACGGCCAAGTTCGTGCTGGCCCACGCCGCAATCGCCTTGAGGGTGAAACCGGGCACCGGCGAGAGCTTAACGCGCAAGGGATGGCCCTCATCGCTGAGCGAGACGGCGGCCACGAAAGGAACCTTGTTCTCGGAGCCGCGACCAGCCTTGCCGCCGCTACGCTCGCCGCCGAGGTAGGCATCATCGACCTGGACCTGACCTTCGAGAACGTAGCGTTCTTCGCGCACGGCCATGCTGTGCATCAGCTTGTGGTCAATGAGCCACGCCGTTCGATAACTCACCCCCAGCTGGCGTTTGAGCGCGAGTGCCGACAACCCGGTCTTGGCCTGACTGATCAGGTAGATGGCAAGGAACCAGACCGTCAGCCCAAGCTTGGTGCCCTGAAAGATCGTGCCAGCAATCAGCGAGGTTTGATGGCGGCAGGCGTTGCACTGGAACATCTTGCGGTTCGCACCGCGAAGAACGCAATACGCCGACGTACCACAGCAAGGGCAGCGGAAGCCCTCGGGCCAGCGAGCGGACTCAAGCGCCGCTTCGCACTGGGGCTCGGACCCATATCGTCCAAAAAATTCAGGCATCGACAGGCCTGGCTGGAACTGAATTCGATTCATCGACATGGTGAGCTCCTCGGGGCAATAACTGTACGTGCGTACAGTATATGCTACCTTCGGGCTCCGGGAACACGTACGGCTGAGGTTCGTTGCTAATCAAGTCCAGTCTTGCCAGCTCGGTCTGCAAATCGGCCTGATGGGCGAAGCGCATCTCGTCGTGTTCGGTAGCCAGTGCCAGTTGATCCCCGGCTATCAGGGGCTCGTGAAACTCGCGCGCAACAGCGGCAGCGTGCAGGACATCTATGCGCACGAAGTGCGGATCAATGACAAGTTCGACATCGTCTTGGGCCTCAACCGTTCCTTGATACACGAGCCGTTGAAGAAGAACGGCTTCCCGGCGTCCGACGACGAGCGCGGAGCGATCGCCGGTTTCTACGCCGTGGCGGTGTTCAACGATGGCTCACGCACCTTCTACGCCCTGTCGAAGGTGCAGGTCGAGTGGGTACGTGACCACTCCCGCGGTTACCAGATGGCGAAGAAGAACCGAAAGGAGAGTCCCTGGGACACGCATTTCGTCCCGATGGGCCTCAAGACGGCCATTCGCCGCCTGTGCAATCTGCTGCCGAAATCGCCAGAGCTGGCCATGGCACTGGCCATGGACGAACTCAACGAACGCGGTAAAACCCTGAACATCGGGATGGCCGAGGCGATCGATGGCTCCTGGGCTCCGATCATCGACGACGAATCAAGTGAATCGACGAGTAACGAGGCGGGGGCGGACGACCAGAAGTCCGGTCGTGAAGGCGGCAAACCGCCGCTCGATACGCTCCTCGCCAGCATCAGCCAAGCTGCATCCGTTGATGACCTCGACGAACGCTATGCCAAGGCCGAAGACACCGCCGACGACGGCGATCTTGAGCAGTTGCTTCGCGCCTATCGCAGTCGTAAGGCAGCGTTGACCGACACGGCTTCACCGGTCAGCGCGATTGTCGGCGTAGCGAAATGAGCGCCCCGCGAGGAAGTGATCGCGGTGTCTCTATCCTTGGCCGATGGCCCGAGGCCACGACAAACGGCTGCGGTCCGCACCGAGCGAGCAGAAGCACCTGGCGAAGGCTACCCGTGGTCTGAGGATGACCTCGTCAGGCTCCACAGGCGCCTGTTGCACAAGTCGCTGCGCGCTTTGTTCGATTCGAGGGTCTGCACCGCTACACGGGTGGAGATCCTCGACTGGCTGCAGTCCCCGAAGGATTGTTCGAATGCCTTCTCGTATCACGCGTGCTGCGCGCTTTTTGGCCTCGATCCCGAAGTGATTCGGGATCGGGTGCTGGAACGCTACCGGCGACGCGATCCCCGATAAACCCCCGGCGGCAACGCCGGGCTTTCCGCAGAGGGTTGATGCAGCCCTTTGCGGAAAGCAGATCCTGGCGTCGGCGTCGGGCCGGTGGAATTCTCCGTGTTGCTGCGAGGTGGTGCGCCCCAGGATTGCATTTCGGGACGGACATGGCTCAGGCGAGAGTTCTTGCCTGACACGATCTGACGACAGACCGAGCTGCGGGCACGCGGTGGACACAAGTAGCCAGGACTCTGCAGCCGATGGTTGCCGCGGGTCGGCAAGAGCTGTTCGAAGTGCTGCGACGCAAATCGTGACGCGAACGTCCGCTGTGCCGCGTAAAGAAGACGGGTTTGCGGTCGGCTCCAATGACTCCTCTTCGGCCAGAGCGGCCGTTCGCAAGGACCGGGTTCTCCGCGCCGAATACCCATTTTGAATGTCCGCTTTCGCTATTTCTTGCGTTCGCTGATCCCGGCCCGAAGCACCGCATTGGCGACGAAGTAACCTCAATGTTTGGCGGCCCACAGAAATCGGGTCCAAGTTGTTGTTGCGACTTCGCTAGTCAGCGGCCTCTCTCACGAACACTGGGTGTTGGTCCCGAAGCGTCTGCCGAAGTCCCCTGCCTACTGACTATCGAGCCCCAGCAAGTCAACCAGCAACTCCATCCGGCTGCTTGCGCCGATCTTGCGGTAGGCCTCCCGTAAGTGGCTCTTGACCGTATCTTCGCTGATAGAACAGCGCTGGGCCAACTGCGCGTTGGTCAGGCCACTGAGCAGGCTTTGTGCGGTGATCTCCAATTCACGCGGCGACAAACCGTAGTGGCTGAGGCGGCGGCGAATATCCTCGCGTCGGCGAAACGGTTCCAGGCTAATGATCGTCAATCGAGCACCCTGGCGCTGTGCCACGGCCCAATGATCGCTGGCGGCGCCGTTTTGGCCATTGCCGTCACCCAAGCCATCGCCGGTTTCCTGCAGGGAAAAGCGTGTCAGCAAGCTCGCCGCACGCCAGGGCAGGCGGTTTACGCGGTAGCGCTGGCACCCCAAGCGCAAGCTTGCCGAACCTGCGGGGGGCAGAACACCCAACACCGCCGCCGCACTTCCCTGCGGAATCAGGCGCTGCGCCACCGCGTTCATGAACAGCAGTTGGCCGCTCGCCCCGAAAACCAGGATCCCGATCTTGGCAAAGGTCGCCTGATTCGCCTCCCTGCGCCGCCAGGCAATCGCGCGCCCCAGGTGTGGCGCAATACGATCGAGCATGGCCACCTCGTCCCGGTCGAAATCCTTCTCACCTTTGCGCCGGTGCACGCTGACTGCAGCCAGCGGCTCCCCATCGAAGCCCACAACCGCAGCCAGCGCGTGGTGATAGGGCACTTTTGGCATGAAATCGGCAAACTCCGAACGGTCGAGTTCCTCTGGGCTTGCCACATCGGAGAGACGCACCGTCTGGTTGAGGACCAGGGTTCCGGGATCCCTGCGCGCGTAAGGGTCGAACGCGGCGTAGTGCTGAAGATAGGGGACATTGTTCTCGGGCGGGCAATCGAAGCAGAACGCCTCCTGCAGTTCGAACGTTTTCGGCTCAATGGGCAATAGCACACCGCTGGAGAACGCGAACAACTCCCGCAATCCCGTAAACAGCGAAGTCAGCATCTGACCACAATCATCGCGGTCGTAGATCAGCTCGATGATGTCCAGTAGCTGCTGCTGGCGGCGAAGCATGCCCTTCATCCCATCCCCCCGACGAGACGATCGTCTATCACGAGAAATCATAGATGCGGGCGAGCGGAATCGACAGAAAAAATCACACTTTCGAGTGATTCCCTATGTTAAAGCATGGTGATAGATTCACAGGTCACGATGGTCGGTGCCGCAGCTTGTGCTGATAGTCCCTGGTTCCTTCGTCAGCGCAGCAACCGTTGGCCGAAAGTCGTGAGGAGCGACTGCGAGTCGGCAACCGCTGAATCATCAAGGCTTTTCAAAAGGGGAAACACGGGGGAGGCACGAGAATGTTCAGGATCGGGTGGATGTTCCGCGCGCTTGTCGCGTCAGTGGTGCTGCTCTGCGGGGCAGCGCAGGCCGTTACCATCAATTACCAAGCAAACGGTCTCTCCGTCTTCCCCGGACCGAATCGCTGGTCCTACGCGTACCAGCTAAGCGGCAACTTCGGTTCTTCCGAGGGGATCAATCTCCTCTATCCCGCGGTCGATTACGCCGACCTCGATCTGACCGAGCCTCCTGACCTTGGGGAATGGTCCCGCCTGCTCACGCAACCTGATCCTGCCTTCCCTGCTGACGGCCTGCTTGGCATCAACGCAATGGCCGTGCTTAGCCCCATCGATCTCCGCTTCACCGTCGAGTTTACCTGGCTGGGCAGCGGCCGCCCGGGTGACCAGCCATTCGAAGTCGTCGATGACTTCTTCAATGTCGTGGCTATCGGTCGCACGACCTTACCCGACCAGCACGGTGTTCCCGAACCCGGCAGCCTGCTGCTGGCCGGCGTTGCCCTGGGCCTGCTCAACTTGAAGAAACGTCTCTGCTGAAAGAGCTACCGCTGTACCGGCCGGCACCGTCACCACACCTGCCGCGAGTGTTGCCCATCCGGCCATTTGTCTCTCGTCATTGCGCGGAGAAATCCGCCAGATCGCCACACGCGGTCGCTGCCGGCCGCAGCCCAGGGGATTCGAGTCATGAGCCAGCCTCAAAAGTACGTCCGCGGTCGGCGCCGCATCAGCGCGCTGCTTTTCTCGCTTCTGCGCCGCGTCAGCGGCTGGCTCGATAGCTGGATCAAGCGCCACCGCGCGCAATGGGCCACAAAACGGGAGCAGCCGACCAACTCGTCGACCCTGCACTTCGAAGCCCTCGAACCCCGGCTCCTGCTCTCGGCGGACCTGGCTGCCGGCAGCCTGGCCTACGCGGCCCCACCCCGCTGCTCCCCGGTGACAACGTCAGTGCCCTGTTCGAGGTCCATCGCCCGGATAACGAAGCACTGTCCAACCCGGTACGCATCGCCTTCTACGCCTCGACCGACGCCAACCTCGACACCGCCGACACCCTTGTCGGCCAGGTCGACGTGGCCGCCGACCAGCTGCCACAGGGCAGCCATGCGATCAATGTCGCCCTTGACCTGGCCAACCTTACGAAGCCGGGCCAATACCGCCTGATCGCCATCATCGACCCCGACAACAGCCTCGTGGAAAGCGACGAGACCAACAACCAGAGCCTGGCCACCGCGCCCCTGGACGTCCAGTTCGCGGTCGGCCAACTCCCCGGCCGCAGCCCGGTTTCGTCTCTTGACCTGACCGATGCCGACGGCACGCGCTTCACCCTGAGCATCGTCGGCCCCGGCGTTGCCCGCCTCGACGCGAGCGCCAATGGCTACCACCTGACCCTCAGCGACACCGACGCCAGCAGCCGCGTCGAGTTCGCCGGCAGCGGGGGCGACGGCCGCGTCATGCTCTCCGGAATCACCGCCGCGAATCCTCTCGGCAGCCTCGTCGCGCCGATCGCCAGCCTCAGGGGCGCCGCCACCTTCACCACCATCGGCAGCCTGAGCCTCGCCGAGATGTCCGCCGGCGCCAGCCTCGAAGGCAACAGCCTGGGCAGCCTCAGCGTCAATGAGGACGCCCTCGGCGACCTGCGCCTGGCGGGCATCGGCGCCAGCGGCTTTGTCCTCGGCCCGGTGCAGGTCGGCGGCGCCATTGCCGGCCTGTGGTCGATCAGCGGCCGCGCGCACAGCATCAACGCCGAAAGCACACGTGCCGACTGGCGCGCCAACATCAGCGCGCCGCTGACCCAGCTCGCCACTCGCGGCGACGCTTCCGGCCAGTTCGCGGCCGCCGCTCTGCAGATCCTGCAGGTTGGCGGCAACTTGCAGGGGATGATTCTGCGCATCGGCGCCAACCTTGGCAGTGACGCGGTCCTCGGGGGGACGGGCAGCGCTGCCGACGCCTTCGGCCCCGGCACGCTGGCCCGCATGCGCGTCAGCGGCGACATCGACGACAGCTTGATCGTCATCGGCCTCGACCCGCGCAACGGCACCTACTTCGACGGCGACGACCAGCAGGTCGGCAGCCCGACCAACCGCGTTCAGGAACTGCTCGTCGGCGGGCAGCTGACCGGCAATACCCGTGTCGTTGCCCCAGCCTTCCCGGCCAGTGTGCGCATCAACGGTGCCCTCGTTAGCCCGGGCAGCCTCGGCCAGCTCGCCAGCACGCCGCCCGACCTGACGGGGCCGACGCTCGTCGCCGGTCTGCTCGACGACAGCGGCGCATCGGCCAGCGACGGCATCACGCGCGACCCCAGCGTCGTCGGCCAAGCCAGCGATGCCGGCGCGGTCAGCCGGCTGCTGGCGGCGCTCGACGCCACGGCCACACCGGCCCTGATCGACCTGAGCAGCGCGCTGCAGGCCGACGGCAGCTTCGTGCTGACGCCCGTTCTGCTGGACGGACTCGCCGGCGGCAGCCTGAACGACGGCAGCCACACCCTCCGCCTGTTCGCCGAGGATGCGGCCGGCAACCGCTCGGCGCCGGCCGAGCTTTCCTTCACGCTCGACCGCAGCGCGCCGGCGGTCGGCCTCGAACTCGATCCGGCCTTCGATACCGGCCAGCCCGGCGACCAGCAGACGACCGCCTCGCCGGTCGATCTGCTGGTCAGCAGTGAGCCCGGCAGCCGCGTCGAACTGCTCGACGCGCGCGGGCAGACGCTCGACGACGCCATTGCCGACGCCAGCGGCAGCGTCCGTTTCTCGGCCATCGCGCTGCTCGTTGGCGAGAACCGCTTCAGCGCCCGCGCCACCGATACCGCCGGCAACCACGCGCTCGCCGATCTGACGCTCACCCGCCTCGCTCCCGACACCACCGGCCCGGTCGTGACGCTGCAACTCGCCAACGATAGTGGCGCCAGCGCAAACGATGGTGTGACCCGTGACGCCACGATCTCCGGCACGGTCAGCGACGAAAGCGCGATTGCCTCGCTGCGCGCCGGCTTCGGCAGTGACCCGGCGGGCTTCACCAGCATCCTTGACACTCTGCAGGGTGACGGCAGCTTCACTCTGGACGCGGCGCGTCTGGTGCTACTCAACGGCGGCACGCTGGACGACGGCGAGCACACGCTGCGCGTGCTGGCCGCCGACAGCGCCGGCAATACCGGGGAGATCGGCGAACTGGCCTTCAGCCTCGACAGCGCTGCGCCGGCGGCGCCGACGATCGATCTGCTGGCCAGCAGCGACAGCGGCCGCAGCGACTCGGACGATCTGACCAACGACGCGACGCCGACGCTGGCGATCACAGCGGACGCTGACAGCGAGATCACGCTCTTTCTCGGCGGCTTGCCGATCGCCACGCTCGCCGGGCCGGGTGGCGAGGTGACGGTCGAGCCGCTCGCCGACGGCAACCACGTCTTCAGCGCGCGGGCCGTGGATCTCGCCGGCAACCCGAGCGCGCTCGGCAGCCTGCAGATCCGGGTCGATACGCAGGCGCCGCAAGGCACCGTCGTCAGCCTGCATCCGGACAGTGACAGCGGCGTCTTGGGAGACAACGTCACCGAGAACGCCAGCGTCCGGCTGAACGTCACGACCGAAGCAAACGCGCTGACCGAGTTGCGCAATGGCCTCGGCAACCTGCTCGGCACGCTCGCCGCCGACGACACGGGCAACGTCAGCTTTGCCCAGGTTCCCCTGGCGCTGGGCAACAACATGTTCGACGTTACGGCAAGCGACGCCGCCGGCAACCGCAGCACAGCCAGCCTCAACGTGACGCGTATCGAGGGGCAGGCGGGCGACACGCTGGCGCCGACGCTGGTCGCCGCGCTGGCGGTCGATAGCGGCCGTTCGGCGAGCGACGGCATCACCAACGACCCCACGGTCAGCGGCCGTGCCGACGACAACTACGGCGTCATCCGCCTGTGGGCGGCGCTCGACCCGGCGGCCGGCGCTGATGCCGATGGGGATCTCAGTGCAGCGCTGGCCAGCAATGGCGATTTCCTGATCACCCGGTCGCAGCTCGACGGCCTCGCTGGCGGCAGCCTGGGCGATGGTGCGCATGTCCTGCGCCTGCAGGCCGGGGATACCGCCGGCAACCGCTCGGTGGCCTTCGATCTGGCCTTCGTGCTGGATACCGTGGCGCCACCGCTGACGAGCTTCGGTCTCGACCCCGGCTCCGACACCGGCGAACCCGGCGATCTGCAGACCAGCGCGAGCGTCGCGACGCTGATCGGGCTGGCCGAGGCCGACACCGACGTCCGCCTGATCGCGCCCGATCGGCAGACCCGTGCCGACGCCAGCGGCGCGTTCGGGTTCTCCGACCTTCCGCTGCTTCCCGGTGACAATGCCCTCGCCATCGAACTGACCGACCTCGCCGGCAATACCGGCCAGGCAAACCTGACCGTCACCCGCGTCGACCCCACGGTCGAAGACCCCGTCGCACCGGTACTTGCCGCTGCGCTGCGCACCGACACCGGCCGCAGCAACAGCGACGGCATCACGCGCGATGCGACGATCGCCGGCGTGGCCACCGACGACACGGCCCTGAGCGTCCTGCGCGCCGGCTTCGGCAGCGACCCAGCGACCTTCGTCGACGTGCTCGACACGGTACAGGCGGATGGCAGCTTCGTCCTCGACCTGCCACGACTGGCGCTGATCAACGGCGGCGCGCTGCCCGACGGCAACTACACCTTGAGCCTGCGCGCCGAGGACGCGGCCGGCAACGCCGCGGCCACCCGCGTCGTTTTCGCGCTCGATACGCAGGCGCCGGCGGCGCCAAGCGTTGGCCTCTCGCCGGCCTCTGACACCGGCGCCGTCGGCGACGGCGAGACCGAAGCCGCCCGCGTCACGCTCGTCGGCGGCACCGAAGCCAACGCCGACCTGCTGCTGCTCGAAACTAGCACCAACGGCGTCGCCAGCAACAGCGGCCGTTTCTTCCTGCCCGACGTGCCACTTGCGCTGGGCGACAACAGCATCACCGTGCGCGCGATCGATGCTGCCGGCAACGCCGCGCAGACCAGCCTGCTGCTCCAGCGCAGCGCCACTCAGACCAGCGGCGATGCCGTGCTGCAGTGGAACGACATCGCGCTGGCGGCGATCCAGCTCGACGCCAGCACGCCGCCGGTCGCCACCCGCGGCCTGGCGATGCTCAGCATCGCCGTGCTCGATACGGTCAGCGCCTTCGAAGGCACGCCCGGCTATTACGTCAGCCGCAGCGCGCCGGCCGGCGCGTCGCTCGAAGCGGCGATCGCCGCCGCCGCCGAGCGCTTGCTTTCCTACCTCTACCCGGCGCAGCAGGCGAACTTCGCGGCCGCCTTCGCTGCAGCACTCGGCGGCATAGCCGATGGCGCGACGAAGACCGACGCCATCGCGCTCGGCCGATCGATCGCCGACGACGTCATCGCCCTGCGCCGGGGCGACGGCTTCGACGATTTCGTCGACTTCAACGGCGGCACGCTTCCCGGCCAGTGGCAGGCCACCGCGCCGATGTACGCGGTCGCGCTGCTACCGCAGTGGGCGACGCTGCAGCCCTTTGCGATGAGCAGCCCGAGCGACTTCCGCCCGGCGCCGCCACCGACGCTTGATTCGGCGACCTACACCGCCGATTTCAACGAAGTCAAGGCGCTGGGCAGCGCCACCAACAGCACGCGCAGCGCCGAACAGACCGAGAGCGCACTCTTCTGGGCCGACGGCGCCGGCACCGCGACGCCACCCGGCCACTGGAACCGCATCGCCGCGACGCTGGCCGCTGCCAGTGGCAACAGCCTGGCCGCCAACGCGCGCCTGTTCGCCCAGCTCAACGTCGCGCTCGCCGATGCGACGATCACCGCCTGGGACGCCAAGTACCACTACAGCGCCTGGCGGCCGATCACCGCCATCCGCGCCGCCGACGCCGACGGCAACGACGCCACCACGGCCGACGCACAATGGACGCCGCTGCTGATCAACCCGCCGTTCCCCGAGTACGTTTCCGGGCATTCGACCTACAGCGGCGCAGCCGACGCCATCCTCACCAGCGCCTTCGGCCAGAACGCCGCGTTCACCATCGGTTCGGACGGACTCCCCGGCGTTCAGCGCAGCTATGCCAGCACCCATGACGCTGCCGAGGAAGCCGGGCGCAGCCGCATCTACGGCGGCATCCACTTCGAGTACGGCAACCAGGCCGGCCTGGCAGCTGGCCGCGCGCTGGGCCAACAGGTCCTCGATGTCTTTGCTGCCGGCGCCGATACGCAGGCGCCGCGCTTGCTGCTCGACCAGGCCGAAGGGCTGGTTACCGCCAGCAACATCGAAATCAGTGGTCGCGTGCTCGATGCGCTGTCCGGCGTCGTGACGCTGGAAGGCGCGCTGGACGCCGACAGCCCGGTTTCGATCGCCTTCGACGGCGAAGGACGCTTCACGCTGGCAACCGCCTTCGCCCTCGACGGCTCGGCGGACGGCTTGCACACCCTGACGCTGACCGCGACCGACGCGCGCGGCAACCACAGCGCGCCGCTCACGCTCGACTTCACACTCGATACCCGAGCGCCGGCGATCGGCGTGACGAGCCTCGCCGATGGCGACGCTCTGAGCGCTGCCTCCAGGCTCGCCGGCAGCGCCGATCCGACCGGCTCGCCGCTGATCCGGCTCACCTACGCCTTCGACGGCGGCCAGCCGATGCCGGTGCCGTTCGACGCCACGACCGGCCAGTTCGATACGGCCTTCGATCTCGCGAAACTCGCTACGGGCACGCATGCGCTGACCCTCGAGGCGACCGACGCCGCGGGCAACCGGGCGGTGAGCACGCTGAACCTGACGCTGCCCGAACTGATCCCGCTGACG
This sequence comes from Candidatus Accumulibacter sp. ACC005, assembly GCF_907163215.1. Lineage (NCBI taxonomy): Bacteria > Pseudomonadati > Pseudomonadota > Betaproteobacteria > Candidatus Accumulibacter > Candidatus Accumulibacter sp. ACC005. The sequence goes on from NZ_CAJQUB010000009.1 coordinate 82,133, forward strand.
ATCACCCGCGCGACGCCGAGCAGCGGCGCCGATGACGTCGGCGCGACCTTCCGGCCGAAGGTCTTCTTCTCGCGGCCGGTGGACGTGACGACTCTAAACAGCAGCAACTTCTACGCCACCGACACGACTGGCGCCAGGCTCGCCGCGACGATCGTTCCCGCCGTCGACGGGAGCTTCGCCTGGCTGTTCCTGCAGAACCCGATGCCCGGCGCGTCGACGATCAGCGTCCACGTCGTCGGCGATACCATCCGCGCAGCCGACGGCGGCCAAGTGCTCGACGCCGACGGTGATGGCATGGCCGGCGGCAGCTTCGTGTACCGCTTCACGACGGTCAGCGTCACGCCGATCGCCGGGACGACGATCACCGGCCGGCTGCTCGACCCGGGCGACGACCTGAAGCCGATGACCTTCGACGACATCCGCTCCGGTGCCGACGGCGTGCTGCACACGGCGGATGACGTCTTCCTCAATCCGATTGCCGGTGCCAAGGTCTACATTCTCGGACTGGAAGGCAACGTCGTCTACACCGACGCCGATGGTTTCTTCCACCTCGACCAGGTGCCGGCCGGCAACGTCAAGCTGGTCATCGACGGCCTCACGGCGAGCAACGCGCCCAGCGGCGCGTTCTACCCCGAGATGGTGCTCGATTTGACGATCGAGGTCGGTTACGACAACACCGTCATGGGCAGTATGGGCACGCGCGAAGCGATGGCGGCCAACGAGGAGCGGCAGGAGGTCTATTTGCCGCGCTTGCAGACGTCGATCCTGCAGACGGTGAGCGGCAGCACGACCACCGACATCGGCGTCGATGCGGCCTCGGCACCGAATCTAACCGACGAGCAGCGCGCGCACCTCAAGCTCGAAGTGCAGCCGGGAACGCTGATCGATGCCGACGGGAATGTGATGAGCGGCGGGCAGGTCGGGATCAGCACCGTGCCACCCGAGTTGGTGCGGGACATGCTGCCGCCAGGGGTGCTGCAGCATACCTTCGACATCACGATCCAGGCGCCGGGCGTGGCGGCGTTCGCGACGCCGCTGCAGATCACCTTCCCGAATGTGTTCAATGCGGCGCCGGGGACGAAGTTGAACTTTCTGAGCTTCGATCATACGACTGGGCGACTGGTGATCGAGGGGACGGCGACCGTTTCGGCAGACGGGAAGTCGGTGACGACCGATTCGGGGATGGGGATAACTAAGCCGGGATGGCATGGGGTGGCGCCACCAAGCGCCACGGGACGAAGCGACTACCCGAAGAGATCGTCAAGCCCATCTCTCCCGGGAGGGGCACTTGGACCTGGCTCTGGAGCAAGCTCTAGCAGCGCAGGTTCTGGGCCGAATACAGTATTTGGGTACGCAGCGCTCGGAAACAGCAAGCCTGGATTTCAGATTCAACTGAACTGGCCATTTCCTACCGCTTACATCTTTCTCCCCGAGCAAGAGCAAGCGATCAATCGCGCCGCTACACGATGGGCTCGTGCCATTACCGGAGACCTTCCCGATGTCCCGTCAAATGACCGCGGGTTCGTTGATGACATTTCCATCGACGTAAACGTCGTGGACAGTCTGCCGAATGCGAGCGACTGGACTGTTGCGGTTGGGGGCCCAATCGAACTCCGTGACGGCTCGGCGCTACCGTTTCGCTCCGCCATCTACTTCAAGCGGGACTTCATCAGCCAATTCGTGTCCCCGTTGAGCACCGACTTTCTGGAAGAGGTAGCACTCCACGAGATTGGCCACGCACTGGGCTTCGGTATGAACAAGGTGTGGCGCTTCCGAGACGATGGGCTCATGTTAGTCAACGGTTCGTTCATCGGGTCCAATGCCATGGAAACATATGGTGGCCCCATACCCTTGGCGCCCGACCTAAAACACTGGAGCGAGACTAACTTTCGAAGTCCCAATGAAATCATGACTCCAGAGGGAACACCAGGGGGGCGGGGTCTGATTAGTAACGTGACAATAGCGAGCATGGCTGACATAGGCTATGAGGTTGACCTAACTGCGGCAGACATCGTAGTCGGCGCGAGACCCCTCCCGTTTACGTTGATGACAGATCACGCCGTGGTCGGAGGTGCAATCAGTCCTGCCGAAGCCGCAGTCGACCCTGTCGCCGCCAGTTATGCGTTTGCAGGCGACTTTGGGACCGTGCCCTCTCCAGTCGCGAATGGATTCGTTGGGATTACGCCAGAAGCCCTCTACTCCAGCATTCGGGGTTTCGGTTGGGATCCCGCAACCACCGCCACTGTCCACGGGGTCGATAGGGGTTCACTCTCTCACTACGGAGACACAACTCGCGACTTCATTGAATCAACCGAGGCAACGTTTCTGGTCGACGTGCCAAACGGGATCTATGACGTGATGATTACCCTCGGTGATTCGGCCTCCGCACGAAACCTGGTCCAGGTTACTCTGGAAGGAGAACTGCGGGGCAACGTTAGCACGCGAGCGAACGAGGTTAGAGGCTTGGTCTATCGTGCAGTCGTAGGTGATGGCCAATTCACGCTTATGCTTCGCGCGCCATCCCCGTTCGCCCTAGGCTCGCTAGTGCTAGATCGTGTCAATCTGGGCAGTGTAGATTCGAACATTGTACCGGCGGGGGGGCGATTCGCCTTTGCAATCGAAAACCTTGCCTCCGGGCTCATCATCCGCAATGCAGTCGACATCAACGCAGGTGACCCTCTGTGTTGGGATGGTGTAACGCTTTCTCCCAATACACCGTACCGCCAATGGGTTGTTAACGTCGACAGCCTGGAAGTGGGCGTCAGCGATTTCGTTACGCCGCCTTCTGGTCAGCAGTTCGATATGCCGGCTATCATCTTGGGTCCCAGCACGGCATACGACTCGGATGGGGATGGCTTGGACGACAGTGCCGAATGGATCCTAGGCACCGGTGTCAATGCAAGCGATACCGACGCCGATGGCATAAGTGACCTTGCCGAGATTCGACAAGGAACGGATCCTCTTGGCGGGCGAGCCCTACCCACCGGCATCGTCGCCGCCCTCCCGCTGCAAGGCCAGGCCAAAGCAGTCACCCTCGAAGGCTCAACCGCCAGCGCCGGAATCCAGACCGCCTACGTCGCCACCGGCAGCTACGGCCTGGCGATCGTCGATGCCTCGCGCTTCCAGCGGCCGCTCGTCCTGGGTCAGCTTGATCTCGCCGGCGACGCCGTCGACGTCGCGCTCGATGCACGTCTCAACATCGCCGCCGTGGCGGCTAGCTCAGCGCTGCACCTCGTCGATGTCTCCGATGCAACCACACCGGTACGCACGCAAACGATCAACATCCCCGCCGTCCAGGTCGAGGCGGCGAATGGTATCGTCTATGCTGCCGCGAACTGGGGCATCGAAGCCTACAGCCTGCTCACCGGCGAGTTGCTCCAGGTGTTGGCGCTCGGATCGGCGAACATCACCTCACTCGCGCGCGACGGCGCTACGCTCTTCGCGCTTGATGCGAACCGCGCGCTGCACGCCGTTGACATCTCGGGCTTGTCGATGTCCGTGCTGAGCAGCCTCGACCTGCCCACCGCGAGCGGAAAACTCTTCGTCGGCGACGGCATCGCCTACGTTGGCGCGGGCGACGGCAACTTCGGCGGCTTCGTCACCGCCGACGTCGCGGACCCCACGGCGATGACCCTGCTCAGCGACGTGGACAACAACAACCTGGAAGGCGAGGCGATCATCGCCAACGGCTCCGGCTTGGGCATCGCCGTTGGCCAGCTCAACTTCTTCCCTGCCTGGCGCTCCGGGCTCGACGTCGTCGATCTCCGCGACCCAACCAACACCGGCGCCTTCCTGACCCGCATCGACCTGCCGGCGCGTCCCTTCGACATTGCAATCGGCGCCGGCATCGCCTTCGTAGCCGGCGGGACGGGTGGCCTGCACGTGGTCAACTACCTGCCGTTCGACAACCAGGGACAGGCGCCGACGATTACCCTCAGTGCGCCGAAGGCCGACCGCGACCCGGCAACGCCAGGAATTCAGGCACTCGAAGGCTCGCTGATCAACGTCAAGCTCGCAGTCGGCGACGACCAGCAGGTACGCAACGTCGAGTTGCTGCTCGACGGTCAGGTGGTCGCCAACGACGTCTCCTTCCCCTGGAGCGCGACCGTCGCGCTGCCCACCCTGGCGGCCACGACCACCGCCACGATTCAAGCGCGGGCAACCGATACGGGCGGTAACACGACGCTTTCAAACGCCCTCGTCGTCGACCTTGTCCCCGATACCTTTGCGCCAACGATCGTTGCCAGCAACGTCGCCGACGGGTCGCGCCACGCCCAGTCCTTCCGCACCGTGCGCCTGCGCTTCAGCGAGGCGCTCGACGCTGCCGGAATCACCGCCGACCACTTCCGCTTGCTTGACGCGGGCAGCAACGCCATTCGCCCCGTCGACATAGCCCTCGGTGCCGGTGGCCAAGTCGTGACGATGACCCTGCCGACGCTGGCGCAAGGCAGTTACCGTCTCGTTATCGATGGCGACGTGGTCACCGACCGTGCAGGCAACACATTCGGTAACGCAGGACAGATCATCAGCGCTTTTGAGATCTCCGAAGCGACGGTCGAATGGGTGGCCCCGGCGGGCGGCGACTGGAATAACCCTGACAACTGGGATCTGGGCCGGGTGCCGGATGCCATCGACGTGGTACTGATCAACGGTGCCCCCGGTGCGCCAATCAACTTGAGCGGCGCGCCCGTTCGCTTGCAGGGGCTCGAGACCTTCAATCCGCTCAATATCTCGACGACGGTCGTGGTGGATCACGTTATAGCCGCGCATCAGTCAATCACCCTTAGTGGCGGGACTCTTTCGCGAGCGACGTTGGACATTGACGTGGGCAAAAACATCCTCGTTACCAACGATCTGAACAACCGGCTGGTGGGTGTGACGGTCAACGGCGATCTCGACATCAGCGGCAGTGGCGCTTTTCTGCAGGTCAAGGATCTGGTCTTGAACGGCACAGCAAGTCTGGGCCGCAACAGTTCGATGGCTTTCGAAGGCACGCAACGCCTTGACGGCAATGCCACGATCGCATTCGGGAGTTTTGACAGGTATCAGTATGGTTACCTGGAAATGCAAGCCGCAGGCACGCTTACGCTCGCACCTAATGTACTGGTGCGCGGCGGCTACGGGATCATCGGTGGCTCGTATCGCTTCGGCGAGGCGATGGCACTGGTCAACGAGGGCACCATCCGGGCCGACACCGGGTACACCCTCCAGATCGGCGGCACCAGCTTCAGCAACGCGGGATTGGTCGAGACCACCGATGGCGGCCATCTCTCCGCGAATGCCGCGACCTTTGTCAATACCGGCGTGGTGCGGTCGGGTGCAACCGGCTATCTCCTGGATATCGGCACCAGCAACTGGATCAGCAGCACCGGGACGATGGCCATCGAAGGCGGCACGTTGCGGCTCCTGGGCAGCTGGGCAACGGCCGGCTTTGGCGGTTTCACGCACAGCGGCGGCGCCGTGCAGTTCTACGGCGCGGTGGATAACACCGGTTCGACGCTGACCCTGGGGGCGACGCCGGGCAGCTGGCAGCTGCAGGGGGCGACGATCGAGGGCGGCACGCTGAACGTGAGCGGATCGCTGGTCGTTACCAATAATCTGAACAACCGGCTGGTCGGTGTGACGGTCAATGGCGATCTCGACATCAGTGGTGGCAGCGGCGCTTTTCTGCAGGTCAAGGATCTGGTCTTGAACGGCACAGCAAGTCTGGGCCGCAACAGTTCGATGGCTTTCGAAGGCACGCAACGCCTTGACGGCAATGCCACGATCGCATTCGGGAGTTTTGACAGGTATCAGTATGGTTACCTGGAAATGCAAGCCGCAGGCACGCTTACGCTCGCACCTAATGTACTGGTGCGCGGCGGCTACGGGATCATCGGTGGCTCGTATCGCTTCGGCGAGGCGATGGCACTGGTCAACGAGGGCACCATCCGGGCCGACACCGGGTACACCCTCCAGATCGGCGGCACCAGCTTCAGCAACGCGGGATTGGTCGAGACCACCGATGGCGGCCATCTCTCCGCGAATGCCGCGACCTTTGTCAATACCGGCGTGGTGCGGTCGGGTGCAACCGGCTATCTCCTGGATATCGGCACCAGCAACTGGATCAGCAGCACCGGGACGATGGCCATCGAAGGCGGCACGTTGCGGCTCCTGGGCAGCTGGGCAACGGCCGGCTTTGGCGGTTTCACGCACAGCGGCGGCGCCGTGCAGTTCTACGGCGCGGTGGATAACACCGGTTCGACGCTGACCCTGGGGGCGACGCCGGGCAGCTGGCAGCTGCAGGGGGCGACGATCGAGGGCGGCACGCTGAACGTGAGCGGATCGCTGGTCGTTACCAATAATCTGAACAACCGGCTGGTCGGTGTGACGGTCAATGGCGATCTCGACATCAGTGGTGGCAGCGGCGCTTTTCTGCAGGTCAAGGATCTGGTCTTGAACGGCACAGCAAGTCTGGGCCGCAACAGTTCGATGGCTTTCGAAGGCACGCAACGTCTCGACGGCAATGCCACGATCGCGTTCGTCAGCGGCGACAGCCGGTTCTATGGCTACCTGGAGATGCAGGCCGCGGGTACGCTCACGCTGGGTCCCAGCGTGTTGGTGCGCGGCGGCTTCGGAACCATCGGCGGCGCGCACCGCTTCGGCGAAGCCATGGAACTGGTCAACGAGGGCACCATCCGGGCCGACATCAGCGGACGCAACCTGCAGCTCGGCGACGGCACCAGCCTGACACGGGTGACCAACGCCGGAACGATCAGCGTCGATGGTGGCGCACTTGGCGTGGTGGCGGAAGTGGTCTCTGCCGTCGGCAGCAACGGCAGCGGCCAGTTTGCCATCAGCGACGGCACGTTCGATCTGTACAGCAACTTCGATACCACCGGCTTTGGTGGTTTCATCTCGACGGGTGGCGTGGTCAATTTCCGTGGCCTGGTGGAGAACACGGGCTCGACGTTGACCCTGGGTGCGACACCGGGCAGTTGGGTACTCAACGGCGGCGTCATTGAGGGCGGCACGCTGAATCTCGACAGCGCACTGGTGATCAGCAACAACACCAACAACCGCCTCCTTGGTATCACGGTCAATGGCGACCTGAACCTCTCTGAAAGCGACGCAGTGCTGCGGGTCAAGGACCTGGTTCTCAACGGCACGGCGACCCTGGGTTGGAACGGTTCGATCGCCTTCGAGGGTACGCAACGTCTCGACGGCAATGCCACCGTCGCCTTCCTGAGCAGTGACAGCCGGTTTTATGGCTATCTGGAAATGCAAACCGCCGGTACGCTCACGCTCGGCGCCAACGTGTTGGTGCGTGGAGGCTTCGGAACCATCGGCGGCGCGCGGCGCTTCGGCGAAGCCATGGAACTGGTCAACGAGGGAACCATCCGGGCCGACATCAGCGGACGCAACCTGCAGCTCGGCGACGGCACCAGCCTGACACGGGTGACCAACGCCGGAACGATCAGCGTCGATGGTGGCGCACTTGGCGTGGTGGCGGAAGTGGTCTCTGCCGTCGGCAGCAACGGCAGCGGCCAGTTTGCCATCAGCGACGGCACGTTCGATCTGTACAGCAACTTCGATACCACCGGCTTTGGTGGTTTCATCTCGACGGGTGGCGTGGTCAATTTCCGTGGCCTGGTGGAGAACACGGGCTCGACGTTGACCCTGGGTGCGACACCGGGCAGTTGGGTACTCAACGGCGGCGTCATTGAGGGCGGCACGCTGAATCTCGACAGCGCACTGGTGATCAGCAACAACACCAACAACCGCCTCCTTGGTATCACGGTCAATGGCGACCTGAACCTCTCTGAAAGCGACGCAGTGCTGCGGGTCAAGGACCTGGTTCTCAACGGCACGGCGACCCTGGGTTGGAACGGTTCGATCGCCTTCGAGGGTACGCAACGTCTCGACGGCAATGCCACCGTCGCCTTCCTGAGCAGTGACAGCCGGTTTTATGGCTATCTGGAAATGCAAACCGCCGGTACGCTCACGCTCGGCGCCAACGTGTTGGTGCGTGGAGGCTTCGGAACCATCGGCGGCGCGCGGCGCTTCGGCGAGGCGATGGATCTGGTCAACGAGGGCACCATCCGGGCTGACATCAGTGGACGCGACCTGCAGCTCGGCGACGGCACCAGCCTGACGCGGGTGACCAACGCCGGAACGATCGGCGTCGATGATGGCTCCCTTAGCGTGGTGGCGGAAGTGCTCTCTGCCATCGGCAGCAACGGCAGCGGCCAGTTCGCCATCAGCGGTGGCACGTTCAATCTGTACAGCAACTTCGATACCACCGGCTTTGGTGGTTTTGTCTCGACGGGTGGCGTGGTCAATTTCCGTGGCCTGGTGGAGAACACGGGCTCGACGCTGACCCTGGGTGCGACACCGGGCAGTTGGGTACTCAACGGCGGCGTCATTGAGGGCGGCACGCTGAATCTCGACAGCGCCCTGGTGATCAGCAACAACACCAACAACCGCCTCCTTGGTATCACGGTCAATGGCGACCTGAACCTCTCTGAAAGCGACGCAGTGCTGCGGGTCAAGGACCTGGTTCTCAACGGCACGGCGACCCTGGGTTGGAACGGTTCGATCGCCTTCGAGGGTACGCAACGTCTCGACGGCAATGCCACCGTCGCCTTCCTGAGCAGTGACAGCCGGTTTTATGGCTATCTGGAAATGCAAACCGCCGGTACGCTCACGCTCGGCGCCAACGTGTTGGTGCGTGGAGGCTTCGGAACCATCGGCGGCGCGCGGCGCTTCGGCGAGGCGATGGATCTGGTCAACGAGGGCACCATCCGGGCTGACATCAGTGGACGCGACCTGCAGCTCGGCGACGGCACCAGCCTGACGCGGGTGACCAACGCCGGAACGATCGGCGTCGATGATGGCTCCCTTAGCGTGGTGGCGGAAGTGCTCTCTGCCATCGGCAGCAACGGCAGCGGCCAGTTCGCCATCAGCGGTGGCACGTTCAATCTGTACAGCAACTTCGATACCACCGGCTTTGGTGGTTTTGTCTCGACGGGTGGCGTGGTCAATTTCCGTGGCCTGGTGGAGAACACGGGCTCGACGCTGACCCTGGGTGCGACACCGGGCAGTTGGGTACTCAACGGCGGCGTCATTGAGGGCGGCACGCTGAATCTCGACAGCGCCCTGGTGATCAGCAACAACACCAACAACCGCCTCCTTGGTATCACGGTCAATGGCGACCTGAACCTCTCTGAAAGCGACGCAGTGCTGCGGGTCAAGGACCTGGTTCTCAACGGCACGGCGACCCTGGGGCTCCAAAGCTCGATGGCTTTTGAGGGTACGCAACGTCTCGACGGCAATGCCACCATCGCTTTCCTGAGCAGTGACAGCCGGTTTTATGGCTATCTGGAAATGCAAACCGCCGGTACGCTCACGCTCGGCTCCAACGTGCTGCTGCGCGGAGGCTTCGGAACCATCGGCGGCGCGCACCGCTTCGGCGAAGCCATGGAACTGGTCAACGAGGGCACCATCCGGGCCGACATCAGCGGACGCAACCTGCAGCTCGGCGACGGCACCAGCCTGACACGGGTGACCAACGCCGGAACGATAGAGTCGGCCAACGGAGCAACGCTCGATGTGCTTGCGGAGAACATCAGCAACCAGGCCGGGGCGGAGATAATCACCGCTGGAGGCAATCTGAGCGCCGGCGGCACCAGTTTTACCAATTCCGGGTCCATCGAAGCTGCGGACGGGACGGTCACAATATCGACCACCACCTTCAACAATGCGGCAACAATTCGTGTAGCCGCAGGCGCCCGGATACAAGTCTCGGGTACGGTCACGATGGCTCCGGCGTCGATCCTTGAGGTGGTGTTTGGTGGATCATTGGCGAGCGAGATCGGACGGTTTTCCTCGAGCGGATCGCTTGCGCTAGACGGCATGGTCAGGGTGTTTTTGAGCGGCGGCTTCGTGCCGTCACTCGGAGCTGAGTTCGCCTTCCTAAGCTACGACGCCCGTGCTGGCCAGTTTGTCGGGGTGGATGACGCCGACGGGACTCCGGGCATCGGATACAACCTGACTTATGGTTCGATCGACGCGACCATAAGGGCAGTACTGGGGTAGGCGAGCGGACGGTGAAAACCAGCGCTTGGCGCTTCCGCCGTTAACGCTGTCCGTAGCCCCCGGGCGCCGGGGGCGGCCTTCGCTTACGCTCTGCAGGCCATCGACTGCGGAGGCGTTCTCGGGTGCCGGATCATCACCTTCAAGACACCAAGTGGCGCGCTTGCGTCGTTCTACGATCCGGTTTCCACTGGGGGGAAAAGCTTTGTTCCGAAACTTCGCCAGGTCGGGACTGGCCAACGAAGACTCTCAGAAGCAGACATTCGGAGCCGTCTTGCTCGTCATAGGATTATCGTTCTACGAATGGCGGCTCTGGCCGACGACCAGACGTAGAGCGCCTCGTGCCGAATGCCCGCTTCAAAGCAAACACCGGACGCTGATTGTTGTCGCTCACGCTGGTGCTCATCGCCGCAAGATTCCGCCACCAAATTTGTGCGGTTTTACGCCGCCGCTAACGCCATTCCCTGCTGCTGGCAAAGCGAGGTCGTTGGAAAGCGCATTCAACCGCGCCGTTCGTCCTTACGTACCGAGACGCTCTGTCGAATTCGATCCTATCAGGACGCATTTCGCCCGCCGTAGACCGAAGTGTCTGCGTAACATCGTAGCTGTTTCCTCCCCTGCAGCACTTTCCCCGGCCGCCGTGCCGGGGCTTTTCGGAGGGGGTTCGGTGAGCCTCCTGCGAACAGCCCATTGAGTTTCGATCCCGCACCGTAAGGCGCAGGATGGATGTGTGGTAGCTGGCCACGAAAAAACAAACAGCATCATGACCCCGCCGGGGAAGCGTATCCCGGCAGGGCTACCTTCATGCCGAGCGGAACGTTCCAACCGGCCTTGCCGTGGCCTTCCCCAGGATCCCGGCATGGGGTGCTTCGGAAGGTCCCGACCGGGACATTCCATGGAGGCACCTGCAATGAAACAGGCTTATCAAACACAGAGCGTCAAGGAGGACGCACGCGGGCGCTGGGAGCGGGTCCTGCCCGATCTGGCGCCGGCGTTGAAAGAGGCTGTGGAGCGGCGAGGGAAGCATGTCCCTTGTCCGGTCCATGGTGGTCGGGATGGCTTTCGGGTTTTTCCTGACGTCGATCAAACCGGCGGTGGCGTCTGCAACACCTGCGGCTTTTTTGCCGACGGCTTGTCTTTGCTGATGTGGGTCAACGACTGGGATTTCAGTCGCACGATCCGCGAAGTGGCCGAGCATGTCGGCGGCCAGCCCGTCAGCAGCACGCACAGGCAATGGCCGTCGGTCGCAAGTGGTACGTCCGACGACGCCACCCGCCGCGAACACCTCAATCGCACTTGGCGGGAATCCCTCCCGCTGACGCACCCGCAAGCCGAGCCGGCGCGACTTTACCTGGCGCGGCGCGGTCTGTCGGCAACGTCGCCACAAACCCTGCGTTTTCATCCCGAGCTGGGTTACTACGCCGATCGGTGTCTCGTGGGGCGCCATCCAGCCATCCTCGCCCAGGTCACCGGGCAGGGGGGCGATGCAGTGACTCTCCATCGCACCTACCTGACGGTCGATGGCCACAAGGCGCCGGTTGACGCGCCCAAGAAGCTGATGCGCCATCCCTCGGCGCGACAGCTAACCGGCGGCGCCATTCGGTTGATTGCTCCCGGGAGTCGCCTGGCGGTGACCGAGGGCATCGAAACCGCGCTTGCCGTCATCGAAGCCACCGGTCTGCCCGCCTGGGCGACCGGAAATGCCCATCTTCTGGAAACCTTTGTTCCTCCTCCAGGAGTGCGCCAGGTTCTGGTCTTCGCCGACAAGGACCGGCCGTCGCGACAGCACCCGTCCGGACACGGACAGGAAGCGGCGAGGGCATTGGTGACTCGGCTCTGGGCCATGGGGATTCAAGCCGGTGCGATTGCGCCAGCGCTCACGATTCCCGACGGCCAAAAAGGGGTCGATTGGCTCGATGTGTTCAATCTCGCAGGGAAAGCAGGTTTTCCCACGCTCGGCAGCGTCGACAAGGCGCTCACCCGGGCCGCCTGACGAGGAGGTGACCATGTACGGCTTCATCGACTTCAGCCGGATCACTACCCAGCCAGGCGGTTTCGGGCCTTTCGCACCGCCAGTCGGATGGCAGGGCGACTACCGGCAATACCTGCAAACCCGTTTCGATGGGGACATCGGTGTGCGACAACAGATCCTCGTCGTCGGCCGAATCCTCGTTCGTCAACCGGACGGTACACGCGCCAGGTTTCTCGGCCCGCATGCCGTCGAGGCACGGAAATTTGCCCTTTCCGCAGGCTCATCAATCAGCCGCTGCTAACGCAGCAGACTTACCCGGCCTTGGCCGATTTTTCCATCCCACGGGGAGTGTATCGCTCCCCGACGGGGACGGTGCCTTCCCGTTTTTTACTGGAGGCACCATGTACGACAAATTCACACCCCTTCTCGAACAGGCCCTCACCGAGCCCGGGATCGTCAGTCAGGCTTTCCGCCGGTTTCACCGCTTCAGCGTCGGCAACCAGATCCTGGCGGCCGTCCAGCTCCGTCAAAAGTGCCTGCCCCTGTCGCCCATCGCGAGCTTCAGTCGCTGGAAAGCCCTGGGTCGGTCCGTCTGCAAGGGACAGAAAGCACTCTCGCTGTGGATGCCGATCACCGTCAAACGTCGCGGCACGAACGCGGTTTCTGACGACTCCGGCGATGCCGGCGGCAGCGAAGAGGTATTTACGCGCTTCAAACTCGCGCCGCGCTGGTTCAGCCTGGAGCAGACCGAAGGTGAGGCCTACGCCGAGCCTGTCGAATCGCCCCATTGGGATGCCGAAGCGGCTTTGGCCGCGCTGGACATCACGCAGGAGCACTTCGATTACCTGGACGGCAACGTCGAGGGCTATGCGGTTCAGCGCCGCATCGCGGTCAGTCAGTTGGCCGAGCATCCCCACTCAACGCGTTTTCACGAGATGGCTCACGTCGTTCTCGGGCACACCCTGGAAGGCGACTGCCATGACGCCCCGTCGACGCCAAGAAGTGTTCGCGAAGCCGAGGCCGAAGGCGTGGCCTTTCTCCTGTGTTCGATCCTCGAGTTGCCAGGCCGTGATGAGTCGCGAGGTTATATCCAGTCGTGGCTCAAAAACGGTCAGCTCCCGGAAAGATCGGCACAGCGGATCTTCAGCGCCAGCCAGAAGATTCTCGAAGCCGGCCGACCCGTTAGCCAGCCAACCTTAACGGATTAAGCCGCAATCTTTGAACCCCGCGGGGCGCGCATCGTCCCGCAAGGGGAGGGTGCCGCCCCGTTTTTCTATTGGAGGTACCCCAGATGATCCATTCAAGCAATCGCGAACTCCTTTCGATCGTACTCGGCGACGAGGCAGCGTTGCTCGCCACCCGCTCGCTGGCCGAGCTTTTCGGGCTGCGCGCGCCTCGGCAGACCGCTACCCTTGGCACGGCACAGGAGCTTCTTCCCTATGCCGTGCCTGACCGACTGATGGCGGCCCGGGAACTCCTTCGGCGCGCCCTGGCGGAAGAGCTTACGGAATCGCCTGTCAGCTTGTCTTCACCGACGGCGGTTGGCGATTACCTGCGTCTGTTTCTTGGCGGGCAGGAGTACGAGAGTTTCGTCGCGCTGTGGCTCGATGGGCAGAACCGGCTGATCGCCGGGATCGAGCTCTTTCGCGGGACGGTGACCCAGACGTCGGTCTACCCCAGGGAAGTGGTCAAAGCCGGCCTGAGGCTGAATGCCAGTGCCGTCATCCTGGCGCATAACCATCCCTCGGGGCATCCCGAGCCGTCACGCGCCGACGAGCTGCTGACCAGCGAGCTCAAGAACGCCTTGGCGCTCGTCGACATCCGGGTGCTCGACCACTTTATCGTGGCCGATACCGCAGTCATGTCCTTCGCAGAGCGGGGGCTGATCTGACCAAAAAAATACCCGCCACCTCGGCGGGTATTTTTTTGTCTGGAGCAGATCGGCGATGAACGGTCGAATGTAATTGCTAATTACACAACTGCTCGGCGAACGTAATGATCAGCGAAGCCGACCGGAGAAGACCACCGTGCCGCGAACAACGGCGTCGTCTGGCAGACGCATGATCGGTGTCGGCCAGTTGGGATTGAGCGTCTTGAGAAAACGGCCTTCCGGCGTGAGCACCAGCCGTCGGAAGAGAGCGGTTTCGCCATGGAGCACCACGACATCCTTACCGTGCGCCGCGGGAACGCGCGGGTCGACGAAAAGGATCTCGCCTTCGCGGTAGCCGTCATTTCCGTTCATCGCCTCGCCGAGCACAGGGAGGGCGAAGGTCTCGTCGCTGTGTTCGACGGGGCAAGCCAGCCATGCACCCTGGTCCTGATCGTTTGGTGAGTCGGTGGGCAAGAGCTGTTCCCAGCTCAACACTGGCACCACGCCCCTGGCGAGCATGTGGGCGGAGATCGGCTTCCGGCCCGCCAACTGATCCGGCGTGACCCCGAGTTCGGCGGCGAGCTTTTCGAGCGTGTCCTGCCGCGGATTCTTGGCCTTCGAGCGCTCCCTGAGAATCCGGTTGATGGCCGGCTGCGAGACACCCGAACGATGGGCCAACTCGGTCTGAGTCAGGCGATGTTTGCTCATCAGCGCTTCAAGGATTTCTGCCACCGGGTTTCCGCTGGCGGCTGCTGTGGAGTCGATCTTCATCATAGATCATCCGCTTTTTGGTTGTGCTATGCTCTAAGTGTAATATATAATGCGTTCATGTGGCAACTTCTTGATTGTCTATCATGGAAAAGCGCGACGTACTCAAAATCAATAGGCAGTTCCTGCTGCTCACGCGCCAGCTGGCGCGGGAGGGAAGGGCGGCAGAGATCATGACCGGCTTACCCCGTGCCGTGATCGAGAAGGTGGCCTCGCTCGACATGGACGAAATCGACGAGCTGGCGGAGACAGTCCCCGTGTCGCTCTACACTTTCCGATTGACGGACTCGGCGCTTGAGCGGCTGCTGCAGATGCCCAGGGATGCGAAGAGCACCTACGCCGAAGCGACCCTGCTCTAACGGTCATGTCGGCGCTGCTTGCCCTTGATGAGTTGGAAAACAGCCGGGTGGCCCACGAGCTGATCCGTTTGCGCCTGCGCGTGCCGATCGTTCATTACCTGACGAACATCCATCCGAAGCCGCTGCGCATGCGCTGGCGGCAGGTCCACGGTGAAAGTCCGCACAACGGGAAGCTGCCGGACTCTGTCAGACCCTTCATCACCAACCCAATGATGCTGGCCAAGCTCTCCAGTTTCGTCGCTCTCTACAACCGTCTTGACGAGGGGGATGGCCGGTCGGTCACCGCAGCGATGCTGTTGTCGGCGTGGGAAGTGCATGGTCGTGTCGGTAGCGCTGGCCTGGACATCAATGCCGCGTGGTACGCGATCAGGGATGTGCGATCGAGGATCGTCGGCTGGCAGCGTTGCGCACGGTGTCAGGCCATGTACATCTACGAGCCGAATGTGTCGCATGCGCGATCGTGCCCGTTTTGTCGGCTGGCGAGAGCGCGATGCTGAGGCTGTCTCTTTAAGGTAAAGCGTCGGGTGGGTGAGGGTGAGGTCGCGCCAGGTTTCCGCATCCGGGGCTGCTCTCGGCAAGACATAGCGCAGTCACTAGCCTCGCGGCGGCAGGCAGCGATCAGGTCGGGAAGCAGAGGACTCGTTTTCGGGCGTCACCACGAAATGGGCCGATAGCGGAGGAGGGCCGGTCCTCAGACGGTGTCGGCACTGCTTGGGGTCAGCAAATGAACCGAAGGCGAAGCGTGCATCGGGGCATCTCGTCGGAAAACGGTACCAAGAGTTCGAATCCCCGGCGTCCCGCCAGGAACGTCGCAGCAAAGCTCTGCGACAAAAAACGAACACCCCGCTGAACGCCTTGTTCCGCGGGGTTTTTCGTGTATACCTGTTGACCTCGCCATTTCTCAAATGTCATTCTCTGGTTTTTACGGGCCAATTCTCTCTAAACCTCGTGACTTCGAGATTTTAGTGCGTAACTTTTAAGTTGCTGTTATTACGTGAGAAAAAATATGCGCTGACGGGGGGGCGGGCATGTGCTCTGGGTCAGCCAGGTACGCCAACGCGAAATCTCTGCTTGGTGTCGGCCAGAAGGCTGCCGATTGTTAGCGTTCAGAGTTGTCGGGTCCGCAGCCGGTAAGACCCGAACTCTAGCAGCCTGTCGGACTTTCCGAAAAGACACTTCCTTTAGAGAAACATAGACTTAGAATAATCGCATGATCCGCAGGAGTCGCCAAATAATGCGCCGTGCATTTTTCGGGGCGATTTCCGCCAAAAAGTCTGGCTCACGGCAGTTGTAGTAGCCGAGACTTCTAAAAATACACACATTCAATCAACGAGTTGCATATAGCATATCCGAGATTCCTAAGTCCGACAGGCTGCTAGCGGAAATACTCCGAATTCGGTGCCGAAAATGCTGGCATCGCCGTCCGTTGCCCGCGAGGTACGGTCTTTGGCTCGGGCAGTCTGCTCTACAGCACAGTGAGATTTTTCTCCGCCTGCGCCAGCCGCCGCGCCATTTCTTCAAGCTTTGGCTGCAGAGCAGCGGCGCGCGACGTAGCTTGCTGTCGGAACCGTTGAAGTTCGCGCGACCCCGCTCTAAGGCTAGCCTCGAGGGCCACCTTCCGGACACCAAACTTGGTGCGCACGGCATTCTTGTCGGCCTCGGATATTGCGTTAGCGGGATTAAAGGAGAACCTGCGCTCGCAACTAGCCCTCCAGTCGACGACAGCTCGGGTCAGCCCGTCGCCAAAGCCGCGTACCTGGAGCACTCGAGAGCTGCTTACATCGGCGGCGGTTTCGATGCCGAACGAACGTAGCGCCGCCTTGCGGGCTGTACCGACACCCGGGATGTTCGCAGTATCAATGAAGCAGCCATCCAGGAACTTCCGCCTCTGTCGTTCTTGCGCGGTCGAGTGAAGCTTATCCAGCTCATGCTTTTCAGTTTGGGGCAATAATTGGTACTCATCCCGCAGCTTGAGCAGATCGCTCCGCTTTGCCAAAAAGCCTTCGGCGCCAGCCTCTTCCTTGGCTTGTACAACCAGCTGGTCGTAGTCTTGCTTCGCCGATTGCTGGATGGCCTTTCGGCGATTGCGCTCGGCTGTACGCTCGCTTGAGCCTACCGACCCCGCCATAGTCCATCCAAAAAATCCAGCGATGAGCCACAGAAACCAACCATTTGGTGCTGCGACCAATACCGCGATTACTATGCCGACGACCAAGAGCCTATAGAAGGTGATGGTCCCCTCGCCTGGGATGTTGGAAGGACAGGGCTGAGCAGACAGCCTGCTGGCGTCGAAGCTTGGTACGCTAACTGGTGGTGGCGCCTGTACTGACTCAATGACTGCCCAAGCTTGCGCCAAGACAAAACCCGAGGTCGTCCCCGTGTACGTTACGCCGAGGTCGATGAAGTATATAGCGCCCTGTTGCTCAAGCGCACACCATGGGCACCTTGCAAGGTGGTCCGGGTACAGGTGCATCGAAGAAACACCACAAGGCTTTAGCCGGCCGCGCACTGCATCCAGAGCGGCGACCCACTGCTGGGACGTTGGCCGGCCACTCGCCGCGCCCTTCTCCGTAAACGCAAGGTGAAACATCGCCTCCATCGCGTCTGGGACGATGGACAGAGGAATAGAGCGAGGTGGCGGCCCGACGCCTCGGGGGTGAGAGTCCCGCGCATATGCGTATCTATATGCCTTGATGTCGGATTCCAGCGTATCTCCGACCCCACTTCTGAGTGGCACGCCAGAGTACGGGTGCCGTCCACCGAAGAGCAAGTGGAATATCAGCAGAGCCAAGCCAAAATTATCGTGGTGTGCTGTTCGCGTGAACCCTGCGAACGACGAGAGCCCTTGAAGCTCCGGCGGCGTAAAATGAGACACCCCCACTTCGCACAGGTGTAGGGTGCCGCGAGCATTCACCTGGAACGAGTCGCAGTCGATGAGCACAACTTTGCTGTCACTGCCGACTAACACGTTGCCTTGGTTCACGTCGCCGAGCACGTGCCCGTGCGAGTGCAAGGTCTCGAACGCTGCCGCGGTGTTTCGCGCTACGACGAGTAGGAATTCCCACGTCGCCTTCGGCCGCTCTTGTCGTCGATGTGCTGGGCTGTAGACCATGTGGACGGGGTCTCGCCCCACCACTTTCGGCATCAGGAAACCTACAACGGGTCCGCCGCGCGCCGAATGAAGCGTGTCTTGGGGCCAACCGGCGTAGCTTAGAAGCTGTTTGTCTACCGTCGATGCCATGAAACTGAGCTTGGCTTGTTTCTTCGCGTCGGGCAGCCGGTGGTAGAGCTTGGCCACCTGTTCCGCGCGTCCAGGTACCTCGAAGACCGAGCCCTCGCCGCCTTTGCCAAGCTCACGGCCGATTTGAATCGGTGTCCCATTGGCGGTTACGAGCGTCTTCGGCATGGCTCAGCGTCATGAAAGCAGAACGGCGATCGCCAGTGACTTGTCGTCATCCGTTCGCTCGTTGACCGACGGACTTCCCAGAAACCGCACCAAGGCGCAGTGCAACTCATCCTCTTTGTCAACGGTCGCACTGGCAAGTACCTGGAAAAACTTCGCGAAGAAGGGCTCATGCGGCTTGTTCGTCACCATGTCCAGCACGAGACGCTGTAGCCCATCACTGAAAACTGCAACGCGAGTTGCGGGAGCCGGGTAAGCCTTGGTCGCGAGTATAGTCACGGCCTCTTCGTCCGTCACGAAGTGGGTCATGTTGGCGTACTCGCCAGACATCGGCACAATAGCGGTCTCCAACCCACTTCCGGCATCCAGTACGATACCGCCGTCCCCTACCTGCATCACCAACGTTCCGAGGGCCGAGGAGAGTACTCCCAAAAAAGTGCAGGCGAAGTCCCGCGCCTTGAGCCCTTCTGTCTCGGCGCGGCTGTAAATGCGCTCGCGGATGGCGACAACGCATTCGACGGCGAGGTCGTCGCTGAGCCCGAACTCCTTATGGGTGAGCTTGTTCGCGATGAAGTCAGCTGCCGCCTGAATTGCCAGTTCAGCCCCTTCGCCGCCGCGAGAGGCACTTCCGGCTCCGTCCGACACGAACATTGAGAGAAACGGCTGGCCCTCAGCCGTCACCTCTACCGCTGCCCAGCAACTATCGTCGCAGGTAGTGCCAGCGGCAATGTGCGAGGTGCCAATCTCAGACGCAGATACGACTCGCCAAGTCACACAGACGCCCATCCAGTCGGTGCCGCGAGCGGAACCTCGGTACCCGGAGTGGACTTGGACACGGAGCGCAACGAACTGGAGAGCCAGCTGAACAGCTCGCGAAATTTCAGACCGTCAAGGGACAGTGGCTCTCGAACACTGATTTGCTTCAGGATATCCATCCGGGCCCCCCTCACGCCGATGGCGAAGAAGGCAAACTGTTTTGAAGCCTCTCCTTCTCGAATAGTCTCTGCTGCCGCTTGCCAAGAGTCGGTCGGAGCACCGTCTGTGATTAGGAAGATCCACGGGCGGTAGTAAGAGATGCCACTCGACCTGTAGTCGCTCTTGCGATCTCGAACAAGGTCCAGCGCTTGCATGATGGCGCCGCCCATTGGTGTGTCGCCCTGCGAACGCAGCATCGGTGGAAAGAATGTCGAGGCGCCGGTGAACGGCATTTCGACCTTGGTCGGACCGAACGTCACGATGGCAACTTCGACCCGCTTCATCGCCAGAGCGTCGGTAGCGAGTTCGTCCCTAAAGGTCGTCAAGCCGGCGTTCAGTTCGTCCAGCGGCTTGCCGTTCATCGAACCCGATACGTCTAACAGCAGCACGCAAGGGCAGCGCGGCTCCGGATTGCTAATGAAGTCGTTGGTTTCAAATGAAATTTGTTCGCTCACGGGGTCTCCCTAGGAGTTGTGGCGCCTAGTGAATGAAAGTGTATCGAGAAGGATAGGGGGGGATATCTGACGGTGTCGCCGAGAGTATATATACTAGCCCGCATCAAGTGTCATCAGTTCAGGGTTCTCTTCCAGGACCTCCAATCGCCGCATTGACGAGTTGTTGCCAATCAAACTGCCTGCCTGATCTCCACGCGGAGAGGTGGGCGCGCCACACGCTTGCGTATGCCCATCGACATAGGGGCGATTCAGTTTCACTGCTGTAAGTTCTGCATAGACGAAACGAGGACGCTAGCTAAGCGCTTTTTTACACGCTTCATGCGCTTACGGATAATCTCGGAAGGTTTCCCAACTTAATGTCGGATCGATTGCCAGTCGATGCTGGCCTCAATGGCCGCAAACCCTGGTTAGGACTGAGTTTGCATCAGTTTTCGAGGATTCAAGTGAGGAAAATAGGTTCAGCCGCCTGCGACGTACCGTCAAACGGCAACGCACCATCCTCGGCATCGTCTTGCGCGAAGTCCGCCGCAAGCTGAGCACAATCAGCGGGGGCTGTGCCACGGCCATCGCTCGTCTGAACACGCTGCTCGAGCGCGCCGAACGCATCCGCACGCAGCAAATCAACGACAAGAACAAGCTTTACGCCCTGCATGCCCCCGAAGTTGAGTGCATCAGCAAAGGCAAGGCGCGCAAGCGCTACGAATTCGGCGTCAAGTCCAGCATCCTCGTCACCCACAAGAGTGGTCTGGTCGTCGGCGCCCGGACCTTCCCCGGCAACCCTTACGACGGTCACGTTCTCTCGGCGCAGCTGGAGCAGACCCGTATCCTGCTTGAAGATACCGGCAAACCACCCAAGCAGGTCTTCGTCGATCTGGGCTACCGCGGCGTCGATCGTGAAAATCCGAACGTCGAGATCATTCACCGCGGTAAGTACTGCTCACTGACCCAACAGCAGCGTCGCTGCCTCAGGCGCCGACCGGCGGTCGAGCCGACGATCGGGCATCTGAAGGCGGATCACCGGATGAATCGCTGCTGGCTACCCGGGAAACTCGGCGATGCGCTGCACACGGTGTTGTGCGCTACCGGCTTCAACCTGCGTTGGTTGTTGCGG
Organism: Candidatus Accumulibacter sp. ACC005; assembly: GCF_907163215.1. Classification (NCBI taxonomy): domain Bacteria; kingdom Pseudomonadati; phylum Pseudomonadota; class Betaproteobacteria; genus Candidatus Accumulibacter; species Candidatus Accumulibacter sp. ACC005. The sequence continues at coordinate 103,120 of NZ_CAJQUB010000009.1, forward strand.
GCGATGGTTCGCCTGGGCCTGAGGGCGGTTTTTTTTGCGCTCGCTGTGGCGGGCTCTGCTGGCAGCGATTTCAGAAAACGAGGCTCGGCGGGATGCGCGTCGCGCACCGGGCGTCGTGTTTCAGGGCTGGTAAACGGATTGTGCAGGGCCGACCAGGTCGGTCGTCGTCCGTTCCACACGAAACGACATATTGCGGAGGAAAGGCCGCCATTGTCCTCCATGCCGAGGGCGGCAGACTGCCTTCCTCGGCCCGGAGCAAGCGTAAGCGAGCGGGCAGCGATGTAAAGGGTTCGGCTGCGCCCGGACTACGTCCGCCCTTGACATCACCGCCCCCTCAAACTGCAAAAACCAGCGCCCGTTCCACAGGAAACGACATAGAGCCCTCGCTACGCCTGGGGTGACGGCAGCTATTGCAAACCTCGACGTGACAGTTTCTGGATGTACCTACAACGGTTTCAATCGCCGTATGTCGGGGAGGTTGGCAGTTTATTCTGCCAAGAAGTATGCCCAGCTCAGCCTCTCTGGTTTTTCAATGGGTGTAGGCAAAATCGCGGCATCGTTTGACATCCGCGCGACGATGCGAAGATAGCCGATAGGCTGCATCGACTGGGTAGAAATCCTGACAGGAATCAGTGATGGCAAGAAGACGGAATAGCAGCGCCTTTGAAGACATCTTCGGAATTGCGGCGATGCTTCCGTGGTGGGTCGGGAGCATCTTGGCTCTTCTTGCCTACGTGATCCTGCACAGGTATGCGTCTGCGGATGTGCCGACCAATGTGCCCCCTGGGCAGATTGGTGAGATGGTCGTTGGACAGATGACCAAGACGCTGGCGTTCTACGGCCAGTTTATCGTTCCGCTGTTGTTGTTGGCCGGAGCTGTCGCATCCTTTCTGGGACGGCGTAAACGTGAAGGCCTCGTTCGCGATGTCGCTGGCGATAAGTCCGGCGAGAACCTGCGCACCCTGAATTGGAGCGATTTCGAGTTGCTCGTAGGTGAGGCATTCCGGATGCGCGGTTTTTCAGTGGCCGAAGCCGGCGGCGGTGGTCCCGATGGCGGCATCGATCTGGAATTGAGGAAAGGCAGCGAGGTCTTTCTCGTGCAGTGCAAGCAGTGGCGGGCCTACAAGGTTTCGGTCAGTGTCGTACGTGAATTGTTTGGTGTGATGGCATCGCAGGGCGCGACCGGAGGATTTGTTGTCACTTCGGGCACCTTCAGTGCCGATGCACGCTCGTTTGTGGCAGGGAAGAACATCGAGCTCATCGACGGGCCGGCGCTCAAAGCCATGATCGAACGAGTCCGAGCTGCCCGACCTGAGATGGCGGTGTCGGCCGGACGAGTACCGGCCAGCGTGCAGACATCCGCACAGACCGCCACGCCAGCAGCAGAGCCAACCTGTCCCCGGTGTGGCGGCAGGATGCTGAAGCGCATTGCGAAACAGGGAGCGAACGCAGGAGGGGCCTTCTGGGGATGCACGGCTTTTCCGAAGTGCCGTGGGATCAAGACAATCGAGTAGCGCGTTTCTGGAGTGAGCGGATGCACCCTTCTGAGGGCATGCAGCACGAGACCGGGCTCCGACTGAGGCCAACGAAGCCAGGCAGCGGACATCTGCTGCAGTTTTTTGCGCAAAATCGGGACTCTTGGCTTCTGTCCCCAGAACCTGTGGGTAGCGCTGTGCGGAAGCGGTGGACAAGCTGTGGAAATCTGCCCTGGACCGGCCTCTGCCAAGCGAAACTCTCCGCCGACCAAGAATTAGGCGTTGCCAGCAACCAATGAGATGGTGCGTCGGGTCGGTTGGGAAGCGTGGACGACGTCCTTTCCCAACGCTCGAAGGCTTACCGGACCACAGGACCGGCGGGGCGCAGGCGGCAAACCGAGCTTTTCTCGGGGCCGCTCATCGCGCCGCAACGCCTCGTGCTCGTAGGCGTTACAGCCCCAGTGCGAGCTTCCGAATGATCGTAGTCGCCGACTTCTTCACGTCGGCTTCGTTATCCTCCATCGGGTGCTGCAAATTCGCCGAAGCCTGACCCCGCGACGAACCCTGACGCAAGTCCCTCAAGCCGACCATCGCCAGAACTCTGAGCCGTTCCGCCCGCGCTCGTGTCGCCACGGTACCAAGATCGGCAAGCAACTCCGGGTAGGTGCCCGTCGGGATCTTCACCACAATGCGCAGCGACGACATCTCAAGCGCCCATCCGCCAGAACCCGCGCACGTTCGCAAAAACCGGCGCCTCCGGCGTCGACACCTTGAGCTGCGGGAACGCGTCCTTGATCGCCTCCTCAAAGAACCCCGCGCCGCCGCCCACCAGCAGCACCAGGTCAGCACTCGCGTTCTCCTTACGCAGCGATTCCCGCAAGCGGGTGGTGACGATCGGCCCGACCTTGTCGGCAGCCTTCTTCAGGTAGGGTGCGACTTCGACCCGCTCGCCGAGAAGACGGACCTGTGGGTGTCCCTTGCGGAGCGTGTGCTCAAGACGTTCTCTGCCGACATTGCCCCCGAAATCCTGCGCGATCAGGCGAACGGCTTCATCCAGGATCACCGAAGACGCCTCCAGGCTCGTTCCGCACGACTGGCGTCGCAGTTCGCCGTTGCCGATCAGAACCCAGCCGACCGAGAAAAAGCCGGGGTCGACCACCAGCACCCGGCTGTCTTCGATTTCCGTGGCATCCGGTAATCCCCAGACGTAGTCGACGAAGCCTCCCACGGGCTGCGGGACGACCTTGACCTCGCTCACCGTGATCTTCCGCCGCGGCGTGATCTGGTGCTCTCCCCGCATCTGCCCGGCCAAGCGCTCGCGCAACTCGGGGTTGAGATATTGAGTGACCGGTAGCCCGGTCACAAGCCGGTCGATCTGGTCCAATTCGGCAAGCAGAAGCCCGGCATGGAAGAGGGCGCGATAAGAGGCGGTCGACGGGTAGTCCTCGTGCAACTCGCGACTCCAGAGCTCGGCACGATCCGGCGATAGACCGGCGACAAACGGTGCCCCGTTCACGAGCACGCGCAGAAAATCTTCCTCGCCGTTGCTGGCAATCTTTTCTCCGAGCCGATCGGCCGGCGCTGCGCCGGCGGGTCGCAGCAGAACTCGGGGTTCGCCACCGGGGTCACCGCAGGCCAACTTGAGGTTGGAATAGCCGATATCGATTCCGAGAACTGTCATGTCAGGTTTTCTCCTGGGTCACGTCATTACCCAGCGTGCCCGGAAGTGGGCAGCGAAGCCTGGCAGACGCACTGCAGGAAACCTGCAGGCACACAAGAGGAGCGTTCAAGGTTCCTTCGCGCGCTCAGTGCGCCGCCAGTGCACCGGATGCTATGGAAACGGTCGGCCCAGCGGGATTCGAAAAGCGACCACGAAGGACGAATTTCGCCGAGGCAGGGAAGGGCTCTTCAGCCGCCTGCACACGTCGCAGATCCCCCCGCTTGACGGGCGCGTTCACGGCCAGGTTGTGAAGATTTGTTCACACCCCTGAAGAAATAGGAACGTCCCGGTAGAAAAGCCGCCGGCCCGTGACGAAACTGCCCCCGCGTCGCCTTTGAATCCTCCACGGCACTTGGACGACCATGGATTCCATGCCGAACCGGGGTGCGGACCGATCTTCCCGACCCCACGGCGGGGCACTCGTCCCATTCATCGAAGATCAGCCCGTGGGGAGAAACATCATGTCGGAACAGCTCACAAAGATCGCTCAAAACGTTCGCAACGCGCTGGGTTGCGCGGCGACTGGTGCCGGTTCGCTGGCTGTCAGCTGCGGCAGCGCCATCCGTCGTCACGCCCTTGGTCTCACCACGCTCGGTGTGCTCACCGCCGGCGGTTACGCCCTCTACACGAATCCCCCGGTGCAGAGCATCGGTCGTGGGGAAGTCGGCATCCGCCTCAATCAGCTCACCGGCGATTCGGTCGAAGTGCACGAAGGCGCCGCGGTCGTCATTCCCCATCTGCACGAGCTGCGTCGCTTCTCGCTGCGTGACCAGGTCTATCGCCCGATCGATGGACTCGAAGCCAACGGGCCGGCGCCTTTCCAGTCGGTGGAGGGGCTTTCGCTGGGCATCGACATTTCGGTGCGCTATGCGCTTGACCCGAAACAGATTGCGGCCGTGGCCCGGAACCTGCCCGAGGACATCAGTGGCGAGATCGTCGAGCCGGTGGTCCAGGGGGTGCTCTACAAGACCCTGTCCCGCTACACGGTACGCGAGATTTTCTCGAGCAAACGCCAGGACATCCAGGAGTCGATCGAACGCGAACTGCAACCCCGCCTGGCGGCCGACGGGATCGTTCTGGAATCGGTGACCCTGGGAAAGGTGGACCTGCCGCGCGACTACCGGGCGGGCATGGAAACCCTGCTCGCCGAAGAAATCGCCAGCGAAAAAATGCGCTACACGCTGGAGCTCAAAGACAAGCAGGTCAAGCAAAGCGAACTGGAAGCCCTGGCCCAGAAGGTGCGCCGGGAAACCGCTGCCGAGGCCGCCGCCCAGGAGCGAATCATCGCCGCCAGGGCGCAGGCCGAAGCGATGAAACACGTCCTGCCCTTCAAGCAGAAAGAGATCGAGCAACGCGGGCTCGAAGCCGAGGCCGAGAAGCTGACCCGCATCAAGCGCGCCGAAGCCAGCGCCCAGGCGCGTCGCATCGAGGCGGCGGGCGAGGCCGATTCACGCCGGAAGCTGGCCGACGCCGAAGCGTATCGGCAGGAGCGCATGGGAAAGGTCGCCAGCGAACAGCTGGCGCGTGACGGCGCGCTGATCGACAAGCATCCGCTGCTGATCCAGAAAACTATGGCCGACAAACTCTCCGACAAGATTTCGGTGATCATCGCGCCACCACCCCGCGACGGCGGCTTTATCGGTGCCGCCCTGCTCGGTAGCGGCCGAGTGACGCCTGCGCCATCAGGACGCTATGGGGCGCCGGACGGTCGCGCAGCGGAGGATAGTTCCGAGGGAGGGCAATGACCATGCTGGCTACCGCACTCACCATCATCGCTATCGTCACCCAGGATCAGGCCGGCCTGCGTGCCGCCCCGAGGGAAAGCGCCGCCCAGCATGCCGTGCTGTGGCAGGGTGACAGCCTGGAAATCCGTGGCGCCAAGGGCGATTACCTGCAGGTCTACGACCATCGCCGGGAACGTGCCGGCTACGTCCGCGCGAGCCAGGTTCGGCCGCAGTCGCTGAAACCGGAAAACGCGCCCGAACTGCTTGCCGTGGTCCGTTTCCTGCGCGATACCCCCGGGGCGGAAGCCCTGGGCATCAGCTATGCCGCCGCCTATCTCAAGACAGCGCCGGCGGCAGCCATCGATGGCGAAGTGTTCGACGCGCTCGGCACCTTCGCCGAACGTCTCGCCCGAAGCGCCAGCTCGCGCCGGGCAAAGAGACCCGACAGCGCCGTTGGCGAACATCTCGAAGTCGCCGCCGCTTACGGCGTGACCATGGTCAGCGTCGAGCGCGACGATCAAGTCCAGCTCTGCTACGACGGCGACGCCTTCCGCCGTGTCCTCGCGCTGCCGGCGAGCGATCTGCAGAAAGCCCTGGCGGCGCTGGCGCTCACTCGTCACGATTGCGTTTCACCGAGGCTGACGCCGGTCGAGCGGTTCGCCCTCGACAACTGGCGGGCCGAAGTACTGGACCGGGTCGAAACGTCCCAGCTCCCGGACGTCCTCAAGAACCGCCTGCACTTGCGCAAGGCCGGGGTGTGGGCAAGTCTCGCCTGGCAACGGGCGAGACGGCTCGAACTCGGCACAGCGGCCGTGGCCGAGGCAGGCAACCGCGCGGTGAACGAACTGGCAGCGATCAACCAACACGAGTTGGCGGAAAGCGATGCCGCGACCTACAGCGACGCCGCGATTCGTGTGGGCGCTTCGCGCTGGGCTACCGAGCCCGGGCTCCCGCTCGACCCGATCAAGGCGTCGGTCGGTCTCGGGATCGTCACCACTCCCGGTGAGCCAGGCGAGACCTGCGTTCATCTGGTCGATGCGCGACACGACGTGAAGAACCCGCTTCTCAAGCGCTGTACCTACGGCATCGTCTGGTCGGCATCGGCCGTCGCCCACCCCGAGGGTGCCGCCCTGACCGTGGCCGTGCAGCCGCTGGACACCTGGCGCGAGATGTGGGTCTTTCGCCAGGAACCGACGGGCTGGATCCTCGATGTCGTACCGCCGGCGACCGATACACCCGAACTTGGCTACGTTGAGTTCGCCGGATGGGTGCCGGGCCGCACGAAGATGCTCGCCGCTCGTGAGGCGAAGGTGGACGGCCGCTACAAGATCAGCTTCGAGTTGCTGAACCTGTCCAGCCTGGAGGTCGAACGCTGGGCCGACAAGCCTTCGTCGCTGTCTGTCTTCTACCGGGGGCAGTCTCCGGCGTGGAAGGCGGGGACAGTGAGCATTCGCTGACGTTTCCTGGAGGCGACTCGCATCGAAGCTGCGGGGAGTCTTCCTCGACATACTCCTCCAGGCGATGGATCGCGAACGAACGGGTCGCGGTCCATCGCCTGCTGCCCGTCGGCAGGCTTGAGTCGTGTTCGTCACGCCAAACGGCGTTCGTTCTGTTGAGGGGCGATGACCCTTCCCTTGCCGGAAGCGGGAGGAGACTCTCCGCTCATCGGCGAAAGGGCGCGGGTTGCGGATAACCTCGGGCCGAAAGGCCCGGGGCGTCTATTCCGGCTGGTCAAGAATCATGGCGCGTTGATACAGATCGACGGTCAAGGCGGCAAGGTGTTCCGGTGTCGCGCGATCGCCCTGGGCTTCGAGGACGGCCTTCAGGATGCCTTCGAGTACGACGGGGTCGAGTGTAGGGGTTTGTAGTCCTTCAGCATCGCCGGGGCTGCCAGAGGCCGTGATGCTGGCCGCGAGGACTTGGGTAGTGGCGCGCCGGCTGCGTCCTGTCGCGAGCCACTCAAGGGTGACGCCCCCAGCGGTGGCAATGGCCAGAGCCTTGTCCAGCGAGGGCATTCGCCCATCGCTGATGTACGCCCGGAGGACGGATTCCGCGAGGCCACATCGCTTGGCAAAAGAGGCTACCGACCCCGGTCTGATGAGCACCTTCAAACGGGCTGCAAGCGCGCCCGATTCGACTGCAGGGATTGACGGTCGGTCGTTGCCCTGTTCAGACGCCGTTCCATCCGGCGGTGGCTCCCCATTGGTCTTGCTCATGTCGCTCCTTTCAAAACCGGCGCTTTTGAGGCCGGGAAGCCAGAGGACCGGGCCGGGTGCAGTCGAGGCGAGGGCCGCCGGTTGTTCGTGTCCTGCATTTCTTTTCACGAATTATGCACTCGCAAGCGCCTTGATCATCGCCGTCCGGGATGATCGGTCAAGGCCGGTGCTGGATTCTCGGCTCTATATTAGCGCTGCGGTGGTATGTGGCAGACGAACGCGATCGCCTGCCTGGAACCCGTTGGCGGACCTTACTGAGTCCCTCCAACCCGCATTCGCTGCAGCGTCAGCAAGAAACTCACGCCATCGTCCACGTTGCGAACGGTGATCGTCCCGCCCATCTTGGCCATGTACGTCTTGGCGACGAAGAGACCCTGGCCGCGGTTACCGTTGGCGCCGGCTTCCGCGTGCTCGGAGACGCCGTACTCGAAGATCTTGTCCAGGAAATCCTCAGCAATCGGCTGGCCGACATTGTGAATGATCACCGTCGCCGTGGTCTCCGTGCTCTCCAGGGTGAGGGTGATCGGCGTGCCAGGCTGACGGTAGCGATCCGCGTTCTTGAGGATGTGCGAGAAGACGTCTTCGAGGGGGAACTCGTCGGCGCGTACCCACACCGGTTGGTACGCAGCGGCGCAACGCACGTCGACAAAACCGGCGTTGTCAGCGACATTTCGCAGAAGCTTGGCAATGTCGATCGCCTGCACCTGCAAGGCCGAGGACTGAAACGCTTCGCTCGGACTGGCGTTGCCGTAGAGCACACGCACCGCCTGCTGCATGCGATTGATGTAGCGGCAGCTGGGGTCGTCGGCGTGGCCATGCAGCACCATGAGCGATTGAAGCGGCGACATGATTTCGTGACCAACGGCGTGCCACATGTCCCGTTCCTGCTCGGCGCGTATCCTTTCTCGCTCGGCGTCTTCCTTCACCCGGCGCAGCAGGTCGTTGAGGCAGTTGGCGAGGATGCCCAGCTCGTCGCTGCCGCGGAGATCCGCCAGATCGAAGCGCTGGAGGCCGCCGATGGCCTTCACGCTCCTGGAGAGTTCGCTGGAACGTCGAGTGAGACGGGATATGCGCCGGACGACGCCGGTCTCGATAACCAGCCACGCCAGCGCGATGGCCAGCAGCATGGCACCGACAAACCAGGAAACGCGCGAGGCGACGGCGCTCAGGATCTTGTTCACACTGCGGGCATCCCCGTGGAACAGAATTTGATAGCTGCCCATGGGCGTCACCACCTCGTCGGTGAGTTCGACCGGGGCGTCGTAACGTTCCACCGGCAATTTGCGAATCAGGCGGGTGAGTAGTGGCGAAGGCTCCTCCAGGACTTCGTCCTTGCCATGCAGTTGGACCAGATTGGTAGGCTCACCGCGGTCGGCCTTCTGAATCGTCAGGGTTTCGCCGGGCAGAAGAAGGCCTGTCAGGTCGTTGAGGGAAAAGGGCGGGATGGCACCATCCTCGTTGCTGTCGAAAACGGCCGGGCCGTCGCCGGGGGGGAGCACTTCGACTTGAACCTCGAACTGGTCGAGGTCCGGCGGCGGCCACTGGGGCTTTTCCGGCTGGAAGAGCGCGTCGCGCAGCGCCTCGATCGGCAAGCGTAGCGAGAAGAACGATTTCTTCTCGCAGTCCTCGTCGCTCTCCTTGGTGGCGTCGAGGCACCGGCCGCTCTGCCATACCCAGCCGCGAAATTCCTTCACCGGCATCTCGCCGGTGTAGTCTGGGTCGTCCAGTTCCACGTAGCCCGTGAAACGCCCCCGCATCCCCGACGATCGCCGACGCTCGTGGCTCGGGACTTCGAAGGGCGCGATCCAGCGGTACGTGTCTCCGCGCAGGCTGACCACCACTCGCAGGCGGTGAGCGCCATCCAGGAACTCGTTGCCGATGCGGTGAGGCACCAGCTTGCTGCTGACGAAAGTGCCTGCCGCATAGATGAAGCCGCCGGCCCAGGGGTTGTTGGCAATCGCCACGCACAGGCTGCCGTAGTTCTTGTACTGGACCAGGCAACCGGCCATTTCTACAGCATGGCGGACCTTGCCCTGATCGTCGAAGTCGATGGCCGAGAAGGGCAGCATCACCGGGCGTAGCGGTGTCACGGGACCGTCGCCGCGCGGCGGGTTGAGCAGTGCCAACTGCCCAGCTGGGTGGCGCAGGCGGGCGACGATCTGTTCCTTGGTCTTGGCGAAGCTCGTTTGATAGTTGTCGTAACTGCGCTGCTTTTCCTCCTGCAAGACCGCAACCGCCATGGCCACTACGGCCAGCGCAAGCAGCAGGAAGGAAGTCCGAAAGAGGATGCGCAGCCGGAACGACGCCAGCCAGGCCAGCGGTTTCATTCCGGCGACCTCACCGAAGAGGCGTAGCGATGCGCCAGGTTGCTGCCGAAGAATATCCTGCTGTCCATCGCCCGCTTACCGGTCGCTTGCGCCGGTGGAGATCGGGTCGGACCATCGGAAGCCGCGCATGGGGATGTTCTCGATACGGTCGAACGCCTCGTCCAGTTCGCGGAAAGCCTCGCGGATGCTGCTGATGTGTTTACGGATGTTGTCCCGACTTCGGCCGCTCTTGACCACCTGAGACAGTTCTTCGTAAGAGACCACTTCGCCCCGTTTCTCGTAGAGCGCAGCGAGGATGCGCTGGGCGGTCAGTGGCAGGTTGATTCGTTGTCCCCGCCACAGGGGCGTGCTTTGCCGCAGGGGATCCATAGAGAGTTCGTCGCTGGCAGCCAAGGGCGGCTTGACGCTTTCACGCTGTCGGACCGCGCGCAGGATTTCCAGGAAGGTATCGATGAACTCGGCTTCCTCGAAGGTGGCCTTCTGCAAATAATCCCAGGCATCCAGTGCCTTCATGATGCCGCGGTAAATGGTGGCGGGCATCGCCGATACCACCAGCACTGGTGTACCGCTGGCGCGCTTGTTGATGGCGTTGATGATCGCAACACCCGCGTGACGATCCCGCCCCAGTTCGATATCCAGCACCACCAAGCCGTATAGCTCGCGGGCCAGGGCCGCTTCCGCATCGTCGCGGGTTAACCACTGCTCCACGGTGATGTCCGCGTGCGCGGAGAGAATCCATTCCCTGAGTTTATTACTGGTGGGAATGTCGTCTTCGATGACGGCCACTTTGAACATGGGGCGCTCCGATCCTGTTTTCCAGAAGTATCGCTATTTTTGATGGAGAAAGCACCGCCGTCGTGTGAAGGTTTCTTCACACGTGTGACGGTTTGTTCACGCGTCGGAAGAAACGCGAATGTTGCGGAAGAAACGGGTTGGGCTGACGACCGAAGTCGCCCGGTGGCGGCATGGAATCCTCCATCGCATGTCCGGCACCATGGGGGCCATGAGCAAACGGCGGGCAGCTGGATCATGGCGCCGCAAGAGGGTCAAGAACCCACGCCACGGAAACGCATGACAGGGAAGGGAGCCACCATGTCGGATCGTCTGAGGAATCTCGTCTTCATCCCGCTTTACATCCCGGCAACGCCGGCCGTTACCGAGTCTCTGACCGGCAGAGGGCCCCTATCGTTGATCAGCGCGTTCGGGATGGGGCAGGAAAACTTGGCAGTGGTACCGCAGGAACCCTGCAGCGATACGTCGGGGGTTTTGAGCATTTTTTACCACGATCTGTGCACCGCCAGAGCACCTGGCCGCATGCGAAGCGAGCGTGTTTACTGTCAGGTTCGAAATGCGACCGGGAAGGACGCATCTCGGCCGCAAGGGGAGGCGGCTGGTGCCTACGATTGCACCCACCATGCCCTATTACATAAGGATTGGTTGGGCTGCAGCCTTATGGAAGAAAAAGCCTGCTCACTGGCCTGGAATTATCCCTCGGGGGACGTCCTGAGAGGCCTGGAAGCCGGCCAAATAGGCGAAATGGCCGTCCTTGGTGACCGGGAAGGGCGCTTGGCTTCGGTCACAACGAGGATTTTGCGCTATCCGGGTGTCGGCGTTTTGGCCGATTTCTCATAAGGATTGGTGGGGTGACGAATCCTTATCTTTAAGAGGGGGCACGGACTACCGATGGAAGACCGGATCAGGGACGTACGAGCACTGCTGCAAGCTCAGCTGAAGGACGTGTTCGAGCAGGCCAGAGACCTGGGTAATCGCTACCTGCAGGAAGTCATGGAGGCGAACACCGGCAAGGACTGGAGTCAGAAGAACACGTTGCAGTTCCGGGTTCGGCAGCGGGGCAATGCGCTCTCCATCGAGTGGTACCTGGTCAATTGGTACGGCAGGAAGGCGCAAGGTCGCGAGGCACGCCGAACGTACATTCCGAAGCGCAACAGCAGTCGGCGTCGGGATGCACAAGTATTCGGCTACCGCCTGGAGGACCTGCTTCGACACACCTCGGGGTGGGACGATGACCTGGTCACTGCCGTAGAGAGCGAGGCCAGCGAGTATCGTCGTCAAGCGCATTACCTTGCCGACCTGCTCGTGACGCTGGGGCGCCTGGAGCGGTTTGCGAAGGTGCCGACGCAGTCGCAGGACGAGCGGAAGGAGTACGCGTCATGAACAAGCCCCCTCGCTATCTGGTGACCGACCAGTTCGATCTCGAGATGCTGGCCTCGCTGCCCGCGGACATCACGCTAACGGAGATTTCCCTCGCCGACGTTTGCCAACGCATCGAGGATGCCGAGCGCGAGCAAGGGCAGGGGCTTCATGGCGGATGGGCCGCTGCCGTGAAAAACAAGGAGGCGGTCACGCTGGTGCCCAACGGGCCGATCTTGCTGGTCGCCCGGTGCGTGGAAAGCGACCAGGGGCTGATCTTCAAATGGGTGCAGGTCGAAGTTGTCAACTGACTTTCTTGCGGTGCGGACGGCGATAGTGAGCGACCGGTTTGTGGTCCAGTGGCGCAATCAGCGCGAGGTGGGAGCGGCGAAGCCGGGCCAAGGTCGTCAATGCAATATCCTTGGGGGTGTGATCCATCGAATTTCGTCCGGGTCAATTCATTGAACTGACCTGGGCTATTTGGTTCAGATAGGTGTCTATCGTATCGAATCAGCCCGCACTCGATTAAAATCCTATAAGTGGCGCCTTCTCGGCGTTTTACTTCAACCAGCAAAACCTCTCAGGAGATTCCATGCCGAACTACCAGGAACTGATTGCCCAACGCGACGAACTTAATCAACGGATCGACGAAGCCCGTAGAACTGAAGTGGCAGAAGCGATTCATCGGGTGAAGGGCATTATCCAGGATTATGACTTGACTGCGGCCCAGTGTGGTTTTGGTGCAGGCGCTGCAGGGACCAAGAAAACTCGCACCCCCGTCAAAGCCAAATACATCACGCCCGACAGAACAGTGACCTGGAGCGGTCGCGGGAAGCTTCCGAATGTGTTCAAGGCGCTGGTTGAAGCAGGTCACCGGATGGAGCACTTTTTGCTGAATAAGTAGTTCAATGGATTCGTGTGATCGCTTCGTGGATAGCGTTTCGTCGTTTGCTGCGCAGAAGCCTCCATGGTGAGAATCCTCACTTTCGCGCAGCAGCCACGAACGGCTCGGTAGAACGTCGATCGTATTGCGTGGCATGGGGGGCAGCATTTCAACCGAACTGCCGGCGGTCGTCAATAAGTACAAAACCAAATCTCGACTTCTCAAGCGAACCAGGATCATCTGAGTAAGGCTCGGGGAGCATTTCTGACAGCACAGTAGCGAGACGCACTCGGCGAGAACGCTGACGATTTCGAAGACGTCATGGCACGGAAACGGACGAAGAACACCTCGCCGGAACGTAGGAAGCGTCCCGCTTGCCACCAAAGGCTCGCAATGCATCATCCTACTCGCTGGGAAGCCGAACGGCGGAGAGCCTTCGCTACCGGTGCTGTATCAGCATCGCATACCGGGCCCCCCGAGAATGCCGTGCTGAAGCGCGCCGGACTTGTCGTCGTGGCCCTGTTGGCGGCCTGAGCTTGTTCCCACTTGTCGCCGTTGCGCCCTCCCAAGCTGCCTGAACGACGGCTACGCAGCAGTTCCGGCAGTTGGCGGCGCAGGCTTTGTGCGAGGATACTGAATGGAACGAAGCTTCGATCTCATTGTTTTCGGCGCCACCGGCTTCACTGGGCACCTAGTGGCCGAGTATCTGCAAGCGACCTACGGTGCTGCAGGTGAGCTGCGTTGGGCCCTCGCCGGGCGAGATGCCGCCAAGCTCGCGAGGGTGCGCGATGCCATCGGGGCGCGCGCCACTCTGCCTCTGCTCACCGCGGATGCTTCGGATGTCGACGCGCTGGCCGCCCTGGCGGCGCGCACCCGTGTGATCCTGACCACCGTCGGCCCGTACCAACTCCATGGCGAAACGCTGGTGCTCGCTTGCGCGCGGGCTGGCACTGACTATGTCGACCTGTGTGGCGAGCCGGCCTGGATGGCGAAGATGATCCCCCGTCTGCAGCCGATGGCCGCTCAGAGCGGCGCCCGTATCGTCTTCTCCTGCGGCTTCGATTCGATCCCCTTCGATCTCGGTGTGCTGTTCCTGCAAGACGAGGCACTGCGCCGCTTCGGCCGTCCCCTGTCGCGCGTGCGAGGACGCGTGCGGGTGCTCAAGGGTGGGCCGTCAGGTGGCACCATCGCTAGCCTGCTTGCCACCATCGAGCAGATGCGACGTGACCCTTCTGTGGCGCGCACGATGGCCGACCCCTTTGCGCTGACGCCCGGGTTCAGCGGCCCGGCGCAGCCGGAAGGCGAATCGGCGAGCTACGACGAGCGCGCGCAATCCTGGACCGGACCCTTCGTGATGGCGCCGATCAACACCAAGAACGTGCACCGCACGAACGCATTGCTCGGCCATCCCTGGGGGCGCGACTTCGTGTACGACGAACGCATGCTGACCGGCGATGGCGCCAAGGGCGATGCGCGCGCCCGCCGCCTGGTGCGCCTGTCGCGGGTGCAGAACCTGCTGCTCGCGATGGCGCCGACCCGCGCCCTGCTGCGCCGCTTTGCGCTGCCCAAGCCTGGCGAAGGCCCAGATGCGCAGGCACGCGAGAACGGCCGCTACGAGATCCTCTTCATCGGCGAGACGACGGAAGGCGCCCTGTTGCGCGCCCACGTAATCGGCGACCGCGACCCCGGCTATGGTTCGACCTCGAAGATGATCAGCGAGAGTGCACTCTGCCTCGTGCAGGATGTCGACGGGGCGATGACGGGCGGTGGCGTCTGGACGTCCGGTGCGGCAATGGGCATGGCCCTCGTACGCCGCCTGCAGGCGAGCGCCGGGCTCCAGTTTACGATTGAGGACTGAGGGCGCATTGCGCGCGATGGTTGCACTGGTCGAGCTTCAGCATGTGCATGCCGTGCCGGGCAGCCGAGGCTGCCGGGTAACATGAACGCAATGCAGAAATCCCCACGCAATGCGCGATGGCATCGCAGCCTGATCAGCGATCGAGCCAGGTCGCCCGAGACCGCAACGAGCCCTAAACCCGCATCGCTTCCGTGAATAGGACGTGCAAGACGCCGAGACGATGGCTAGGTGGGGGCAGGGTGGTTGCTTCGGGCTTGAAGCCAGCTTGTGCGTCGAAGAGGCCGACCGCCAGAGCCTGGCACGGCTGCGATGGTCGTGTGCTCGCGCCGCCCTTGCCCTGCTGTGTTGGCGTGAAATCGATGCCGAACATCGGGTCGATAAGAGCGTCAAGCCGGGTCTGGACGGCAACGTCAGTTTGATGGTCACGGCTCTCGAACGGATTGCGCGTTTGAGCGGCGCGGATTCCGCCGCCGCGCTCCTGGCGCAGGTCGGCTTACCTGGGGTAAGTCGCCGAATGTGATCGGCAACCGTCTCCCGTGGCCGACAAGCGGACGATCAGGGCAAGGTGGTGAGTTGCCACCTGACCTCGAAATGCCGACCTTCACGACGCCGAGGACCGATCGAGTCGTGCGGTCGGTGCCGGAAGCGCTCGTCTCTCTGAACTCCCTCCGGCAATGGCAGCCAACGCAAGTCCAGACGGTAGAATGCCGACTATGACTCGCGCTGATCTGATCGCCGCCATCGCCTCCCGTTTTCCGACGCTGACGGTGAAGGATACCGACATCGCCGTAAAGGAAATCCTCGACGCCATCGGGCGCGCCCTCGCGCAAGGCGATCGTGTCGAAATCCGTGGTTTCGGAAGTTTTCGGCTGAACTACCATCCAGCGAGGGCGGGGCGCAATCCACGAACCGGAGTCGCGGTTCCGGTCCACGAAAAGTACGTGCCCCATTTTACTGCTGGCAAGGAACTGCGGGAGTGTGTCGAGGCGTCAGTCAAGGACGCACCGCTTCAGCAGGCCGCCTGATGCACGCCCTTGGCAGACTCGACGCAGCCGGCGCCAAGCCCGTTGGCAGTCGATTCGCGCGCCGCCTTGGGTAGCCTCACCGCACCCCACCATGCCTGACGCCGCCGGACTCGACCGCCTCGCCGGCCTCGTTGAACGCGTGACCTTCCACAACGAGCAGAACGGTTTCTGTGTTCTGCGCCTCAAGGTGAAGGGCGAGCGAGAACTGATCACCCTGATCGGCCACGCCCCCGTCGTCTCGCCCGGCGAATACGCCTCCGCTTCCGGCAACTGGGTGACCGATCGCGAGCACGGCCGGCAGTTTCGCGCCGTCTTCGTCAAAATCTACCCGCCGACCACCTTGACCGGCATCGAGCGCTACCTCGGTTCAGGCATGGTCAAGGGCATCGGCCCCGTCTATGCCGGCAAGCTGGTGAAGGCCTTCGGTGCGGCGGTGTTTGACGTCATCGAGCAGTCCCCGGAACGTCTTCGTGAAATTCCCGGCATCGGTGAAGTCCGCGCCAGAAAGATCACCTCCGGCTGGGCCGACCAGAAGGTGATTCGCAGCATCATGGTCTTCCTGCACGCGCATGGCGTCTCCACCTCCCGAGCCGTGCGCATCTTCAAGACCTACGGCCAGGGGGCCATCGAGATCGTTCAGGAAAACCCCTACCGACTCGCCCAGGATATTCGCGGCATCGGCTTTCTCTCGGCCGACACGATTGCCCAGAAGATCGGCATCGCCAAGGATTCTCCCCTGCGAGCCCAGGCCGGTATTTCCTACGCACTGACCGAGGCCTCGGGCCAGGGCCACTGCGGCTTGCCCTACGCCGAACTGGTGCCCTTGGCGGTGAAGCTGCTCGACATCGCGGAATCCATCATCGAAACAGCAATCGCTCAGGAAGTCGCCGACGAGGTGCTGCTGCCTGACAGCGTCGGAGGCCAAGCCTGCGTTTTCCTGGCGCCCCTGTACTACGCCGAGCAATCGATCGCCGCCCAGATCCAGCGCCTTGACGCGGGCGGGACGACCCTGCCTGCCTTCGAGGCCGACAAAGCGATTCCCTGGGTCGAGCAGAAACTCTCTATCCAGTTGGCCGACAGCCAAAAAGAGGCCATCCGCCTCGCACTGTCTTCCAAGCTGCTGGTGATCACCGGCGGACCCGGCGTCGGCAAGACCACCCTGGTGAATTCGATTCTGACCATCATGACCGTCAAGGGCGTCAAACCCCTCCTGTGTGCGCCGACGGGAAGGGCGGCCAAGCGTCTGTCCGAATCGACCGGTCTGGAAGCCAAGACGATCCATCGCTTGCTGGAGATCAATCCGATCAATGGCCAGTTCAAGCGCAACGCGGACAATCCTCTCGAATGCGATCTCCTGGTGGCCGACGAATGCTCGATGATCGACGTGCCGTTGGCAAACCAGTTGCTCAAGGCCGTGGCCACCCGCACGGCGGTGATTCTTGTCGGTGACGTGGATCAACTGCCCTCGGTGGGCCCCGGTCAGTTCCTCACCGATCTCATTGACTCGGGTGTCGTCCCCGTTATCCGGCTGACCGAAGTGTTTCGTCAGGCGGCCACCTCACGAATCGTGCGCAGTGCCCACCAGATCAACCGAGGCGTCTTTCCCAGCCTGCCCGAGAAAGGAGACGCATCGGACTTCTACCTCGTTGCAGCCGAGGAGCCGGAAGTCATTGCGCAAACCGTGGTGGACTTGGTGCAGACCCGCCTACCGAGAAAGTTCGAAGTCGATCCGATCCGCGACATTCAGGTGCTCTGCCCGATGAATCGGGGGATCACCGGCGCCCGCGGGATCAACCAGGCTTTGCAGGCGGTGCTCAATCCGCCTGGCGAGCACAGCGTCGACAAGTTCGGCAACCGCTTTAGCGTCGGCGACAAGGTGATGCAGATCGAGAACAACTACGACCGGGATGTGTTCAACGGCGACATCGGCTTCGTGACCGGCGTCGACCAGGACGAAGAGGAGCTCGCCGTGGCCTTCGATGGCCGGGTGGTCAGTTATCCGTTTGGCGAACTCGATGAGCTGGTGCTCTGTTACGCGACGACGATCCACAAGTCTCAGGGTTCCGAGTACCCGGTGGTGGTCATTCCGATCTCGACCCAGCACTACATGATGCTCAAGCGCAATCTGATCTACACGGGCATTACACGTGGCAAGAGGCTGGTGGTGCTGGTCGGGCAGAAGAGGGCACTGGCCATGGCGGTCAAGGGTAAGCAGGTGGAGCGGCGCTGGTCGAAACTGAAAGAACGGCTGGTGGCGACGAAACGGTAGTGGCTTGGTCACTTCTCGTCCGGGCGCAACAGATGCAGGGCCATCGCTACTGTGGGCTATGTCGCCTGCCGATCCTGAGCGGTCTGATGCGCATAGCTTTCCAAGTGGCCGGTCCACGCGATTAAGCTGCCGTCCTGTTAATCCGTAGGTCCCTGGTTCGAGCCCAGGTCGGGGAGCCAGAAAATTCAAGCACTTAGCCAATCCTTCGGGGTTGGCTTTTTGCTTTCTGGCCTTCTGGTAAGCGTGTGGTAAGCAGATTCGAGCAATCCGAATCAGTCCCGCACGAGAAGCCAGTGCGTGCGCTACTCGCTCGGCTTCTTGCCTGTCGGTATCGGAGAGGGTTTGCTGTTCGGGGCTGAATTCTTCGCCTGATGGCGCCGTATCGCTTTCGCCAGCATCGTTTCTGCTACCAGTTGGCGAATCTCCTCGTCCGTCGCCGACTTCTTCGAGCCAGTCTGGTTCTTTGCTTGCGGCTTCTCCATACAGTTCCTGCTGCTCCTTGTCGTGTCCTGCTCGTAGGTTGTCGAGTAGCGCGAGACTTTGCGCTTCGCAAGGGCCGTATCTTCGGATTTGCGAAGATAAGAGGGTCATCTCATCCTGTGGCAACGATATGCCCGCGACGGAGACAAACTCCCAAGACGCGCTACACGCTTCGGCCGCTGCCTATCCCGTTGCCCGCTCAGCGATCTGTGCAGCGTTGGCACTGACCAGAGACACAACCACGGACGGTTCTTGCACGGCCTTGCCTGCAATGCGCTGTCGGATGGCGTCGGCGATGCTGACTTCGCCCGTGCCGGCCGGCCGATCCTTCCACATCCCAAGATGCCGCCTTGCAGTTCCAGAGCCCGCAGCGCCGCCGCATGACTGGCCATCAAGACATTGCCGTGCTTGCCAATCGTCTTGCTCATGGCGCTCTGCTTGACCGCTTCAAGATCAAACAGCACCTTGTCCTGCGTGATCCCGGTACGTGGCGCCCTGGCGTTCATGCGCTTGCAGATTGCTTCCTGAACTGTAGTTTTCTGCAGCAGCTGATAGCCGATCTCTGACGCTCGCCGGGGACTGTCACCGCGCGAATTGCTGCTTTGGTCGCGACCAAGTCACAGAGATACTCGTCAACGAAACGACTTTGCCTTGGCGTCATTGCATCTCCCTTCTCACGGTCGCAACACTACCGCCGCTCGCTCGGTCTTGCGCCACCAGCCAGTCACGGTAGGCCCGCAAACTACCGAACTCGGTCATCACCGCCGCACGAGTCGTTCCTGCCCTTTCAAACGCCCGGTCGAGTTCCCAGCCAACGTCATTGCTTTGCCGGTATTGCTCCAGCTTCGTCACGCGACGTTTTAACGGGCTCACAAGTCAGCATCCTGTTCGGACAGCAGAACCACTCGGCTTGGTCGTCGGTGAGTGCCGGCCAAGGCTTCGACTTTTGACCGTGCGATGAAATCGTCTTCGGATTCGTCTGGTTGGCGGTCCACAACCTTGTCGCCGATGATCGCTCGGACAACCTCGCCCGAGTCTGCCCGGATAATTCGCCGCAAGATGACTGCGACGCCGTTTGCCTCGGGGTTTGCCGCTGCTTCCAGCTTGGTCATGCGACGTTTCAGGGTGGCGCTCATTCCGCCGCTTCACGTTCAGCGATACGCGCTTCCACCGCCTTGCCGTCCTCGTCTATTCTCACAACGCCACCGCCAGAAATCAGCCGAACGCGAGACGCTACCCGCATTGTGCCCGGCTCTATCATGTGAATGACGAAGTCGAGATCTTCGTAAGCGCAAATCGAACGTTCCAGCTTTCTGACCCGTTTCTGCAATGCGTTCATTTGGCTGTTTCAAGTGCGGCGATACGTGCTTCAAACTCTTGAGTCTCAAGCGCCTTGCGGCGCGCCTCTACGATACCGGCCAAGGTCGCGGCCTCTCCCGGCAGAATGTCGCCGGCCGCTACGGCTTGTAGGATGGCGGCCTGAGCCTGAGCGACACCGTCAGCAGAGCACGTATCCGGTAGGCTCAGGAAGATCGGGCGCTCCTTTGCCGGTGGCACCAGCCGTTCGAGTACCAGTCTGGCGGCACTCATGTCGCCCTGTTTGGCCATTTCGACAATCTTCTTTGCGATGGCGTCGGCGCCTTCTTCCATGGCGGCCAATGCCACGAGGGTTACGCGGTTCCGGCTTCCTGGTGGTCTGCCTTTGGGGTTGCCGGATTGACCGGGTTTCCAGCCAGGGCGCAGGTTTTCGGTTTTCGTCTTGTCGCTCATTCGTTGTACCCCGACGGTGTTTTTTCAGTGCGCCGCTTGTCTTTTGTGACACTCACGAAACCATATCGCCGCCCAATCTCGGCCCAAGCTCGCTCTGCAGATCGCCTTGCCGGCTCTGACGTTTCGACCCGCCCCAGCATCGCTAGTAGTGCCCGCAGCGGTGCGCTCTGCTCATTGCCGATGGCCTCGATCGTTGCTCGGGCGTCACGAATTCGTTGCCGGCGTTTTCGCTCGGCAGGGCTCATTGGCTGTTCGCCCTTGGGCGGCCTACCTCGTTTCGTGACTGTCACAGTTCTGTCCGGCATTGCCCCTTCTTTCGTTTGGTGACTGTCACAATAATATCAGATACAACGAGGTTTGGCAGCTCCATCGCAAGGGGCGTTGGGCGGTTGACGACTACCAGGAAGGGGGCTCACGGCGATGTTGGTGTTTCGAGATGGCGCGGTTTCGAACCGTCAAAACAGCGGCCAGAGCGCGTTGACGGCGAGAGAGGTAGGGTGGCTCCCGGCCAGCAGTGGTCGTCGGCCACAACAACGTAAGGCGCGATTCTTGTCGATTCCTTTGTCTTTATTGCGCCGGGTTCGGACCAATCTCGTCGACCGCATCCTGAAAAGCTCTGATGCGCGGAAATCGCCGAAAGTAGGACTCCGGAACCATAGCGAGGAATCCTTCCTGGGCTACATGCAGACCAGCTCCTTCTGGCAATTTTCCCTCAACAACAAGTCTGGCCTCTTCCGTGTGGATAAGCGATACCAAAGCCCGACCACGCGAGGTGAGTGGGGCGACGAAGTGCGGCTGCATCTGTCGGTCCACCCAGTCGATCAGGCAGTCAGCATAGTCAATCTGAGCGAGCCCTTGTGCGAGCATGAATTTAACAAAGTCAAAAGCAAAGCGATGTTCCGTGTCGCCCATCCCCATGCCGTAGGGCGCGCCCGCGGCATGAAGGTTATATTCGACGGCATTGCACACTATATCCATACCGTAGCAGATGCTGCGGCAGATGTTCGTAAGGCCATGCGTGAAAAGGTCGAAGTGGCTGAGCGGGAAGCTTGCCTCCTTTGAGCGGGTGGTCAGGAGCTTGGCAAGCACACCGTCGAGATCTTCGATGAAGGGCTGGTCCTGTGCGCCAGCGGTCTCGAAGAGCGCAACAGCCTCGGTGTTCTCTAGGATGTTGTGCGCGGAAACTTCGATGAACGCCTTTTCGGCGCTGCCCGGGGACCGCAATACCTGCCGAACATCGGCCCAGTAGGAGATATTCGAGTTCGGATCGTGTAGGACGAGCAAAACAGGAAGAGGGAACGACTCCCAGTAGCTCCGATGCTTCGCCTCAGGGTAGAACTTCCAGCCACGGTCGGACGGATTCGCGAAATACGAAGGCCCTGATTTGACCTGGACGGCCACGATTCGACTTGTCGCGAAGCCTTCCGGGTTTACGAACTCAAGGTTGCCATCGACACCTACATCGCCGGTGCCGGTCTCGCGCCAAATTTGCTGCCGGCGGGCGGCGTAGGTCTGCACCGCCGCGATTCCTAGACGTTCCTGAACATAAGTTGCGCCGACTTTCGGAAGATGCATAGCTTCTCTCTCTGCAGTTCGAAACCATCGAACATACGACACATGCTGTCTCTTGCTCAACGTGCGAGCACAAGGTGATGCGGTGCAAGCCTGCCAAACGCGAAATTAGCAGCACTGGTTACCCAAGCCTGCAACCTGCGCTCGCCGTTTTCACCGGCCGTTGCACTCCTAGCCCCGCATGCCCGTTGTCGTTACGTCGCAGTTGCCATGTCGTATCCATTGCGCTGTAGCAGTTCATTTCCTGTCAAGTGTGAACGCCAGATTGTGCAATTCGGGATAGTTGGTGACGGGTGATCCTCCGGTTCTGTATCCGTCGGCATCTGTCCTCGCTAGAATGGCGGCATGATTCGTACCGAACTCGGCTCCTCCTCAATCGCTTTTCCTGCGACCACCCCTGTCCTGGAGGACTTCGGCCTCAAGTTCTCTTGCGGCGGCGCACATATCAGCCGAACGATGATGTTGGCTGAGCTGGATGCCGTCCTGGCTGCCGTACCCTGTGGTTCCGATGCTGCTGATTACCGACAGGCCATTGTGCAGCGAAACGTGCTGGGCAAGACCACGGACAGTACCCGGCAGAAATCGCTGCGTCACTTACGCGAGCTGTATGCGCTTGGCGAAGGCGCGCCGATTTTTGGGCTCCTGCGCAAGCTACACGCGATCGACGCGGCGAGCCTGCCATCTCTGGCCTTCCAGGTAGCCTGGGCGCGCGATCCGCTTCTTCGCGCTACGACTCCGGCCGTACTCGACGCGTCAGAAGGCGAGCAAGTTGAAACCGCTAGCCTGGCGCAGGCGTTTGAAGCAGCTTTTCCGAACCATTATTCGCCAGCGAGCCTCAGCACGGCGACGCGCAACGCCGCTTCGTCGTGGACCCAGTCCGGACACCTCTCCGGGCATGCGAACAAGACGCGCCAGCTTCTCAAGCCGACCGTGGTAGCCGTCACCATGGGTTTGTTCCTCGGCAACATCTCCGGGTACCACGGTGCGGCGGTCTTTTCCAATCCCTGGTGCGTCCTTCTTGACCTGACCGCCGACCGTGCCCGAGCCATGGGCCAGGAAGCGCATCGGGCCGGGCTGCTCGACCTGCGTGCGGTCGGTGAAGTGGTTGAACTGAGCTTCCCGCTACTCGCCGCCTTCCAGATCGAGCCATCATGAACGCCATCGACCGCCTTCTCTCCAACTACGCCCGTCAGGTGCGCCTGCCCTGGTCGACCAACATGTCGGGCAAGCAGCGTGTCTGGTTCGCGGTGTATCCGCCAGCAGAAGAACGTCGTGTGCGCGCACGCCTGCCGCAGTTCGAAGCGCTCACGCTTGAAGCGAACCACGGATGGATCGTTGTTGATCTTACGGACCTGCTTCCGAATTGGCTTTCGGCGCATGAATACCGCGATGCCATCTTTGCCGAGCCAGAGTATTTCAGCGCCAACAGCGAACTCGAGGACCTGGCCGTCGAACGAGTGCGGCAGGCGTGCGCCGGCGAAGAGGCCAATGCCGCCAGTGTCGTTGCTGTTACCGGCTTGGCGACGCTGTTCGACTTCATGCGCGTTTCCAGCCTGATCGAGCGTGTTGAAGACAGCGTCTCGGGGCGCCTGCTGATCCTGTTTCCGGGCGAATACGCGGGCAACGTTTATCGTTTCATGGATGCGCGCGACGGCTTCAACTACATGGCCGTTCCGATCACCTCAGCCGAAAGCTTTATCACCCCATGACGAACCGTGACCTCTACTTCCGTGATCCCGCCACCCTTGAGCTGCTCAACAATGGCGTTTCGAAGGTTTCCGAAATCGGGCGTGACGCGGGCCAGATCAAGACGCTTCGTTTCGAGCTGCAGACCTTTGTCTGCGATGGAGAATACGCGCGCGGGATGGAACGGATTCTCAAGGCCTACCTCGATGGCCTGGGGCGCGAAGAGCAGAAGGCTGTCTGGGTCAGCGGCTTCTTCGGGAGTGGCAAGTCGCATCTTGTCAAAGTGCTGCGTTACCTCTGGGAGGACTACCATTTTGCCGACGGCGCCACCGCACGCTCGCTGGTAACGCTGCCAGCGGAAATCAGCGATCTGCTCACCGAGCTGAGCAATCGCAGTAAGCCGCTCGGTGGCTTGCGCGCCGCTGCCGGGACCCTCGGCGCGGGCTCCATGGACAACGTCCGCCTCGCGTTCATCCAGCTGGTGCTGCGCGCCGCTGGCTTGCCGGAGAACCTCGCGCAGGCAAAATTCATCCTCTGGCTGCGCTCGTCCGGGCTGGAAGCCAAGGTCGAGGCAGCCCTTCAGCCGCAGAATCGCCAGCTTGGCGCGGAGGTTCGCAGCTTGAAGCTCTCCGTCGCCCTCGCCGAGGCATTGGTCAGTGCCGAACCGAAATACGGCACCGCCGCAAATGCCCAGGCGGCCATACGGGACCAGTTCAAGGACAACAACTCGCCAACGATCGACGACGCGCTTGACGTGCTGAAGCAGCTTCTCGGCGGTGGCGGACAGCTTCCCTGCACGCTGCTCGTCGTCGACGAGATCCAGCAGTTCATAGGCGAGAAAATTCAACGGGCGAACGATGTCCAAGAAATCGCCGAGCACTGCTGCACCGATCTCGGTAGCCGTCTGCTTATCGTCGGCACTGGCCAGTCTGCGTTGCACAGCGCGACACCCGCCCTGCAACGCCTGCAGGCCCGCTTCGCAGTGAAAGTGCAGCTGTCCGACACCGATGTCGAAAGCGTCATTCGCAAGACCGTTCTGCGCAAGAAGCCTGAGCAGGAATCAAGCATCACGCGCTGCATGGAAGCGAACCAGGGTGAACTGGCTCGCCATTTGCAGAATACCCGGCTTGCTACTACTCACAACGACGAGCGCTTCTTCGTAGCCGATTACCCGCTGCTAGCCACTCGCCGCCGGTTCTGGGAAAAAGTGCTGCGCAACACCGATCATTCAGGTACCAAGGCGCAGTTGCGCTCGCAGTTGCAGATCGTCTTCGAAGCGACGCGACAGACCGCAGCGGCAGTGATCGGAACGGTAGTGCCGGGGGACTTCATCTACGACCAGATTTCCCCCGACCTGATCAATTCCGGCGAGTTGGAGCGTGAATACGACGAGATCATCCGCAAGCAGCGCGACGGCACGCCCGACGGCGATATACGTTCCAGCTTGTGCGCGCTGATTTTCCTGATCGGCAAACTGCCACGTACGCCGGGTGCGGACGATGGCGTGCGCGCCAACGCCGAAACGTTGGTGGACCTGCTCGTCAGTGACCTGAAGAACGACCGAGCGAAGCTGGAGCAGCAAGTCCCCGGCATGCTCAAGCAGCTGGTCGATGCTGGTCAGCTGATGGCGGTGGAAAGCGAGTACCGGCTGCAGACCCGCGAGGGCGCCGTCTGGACGCACGACTTCAACCGTCGCCGCACCTCAGCGCTGAATGACGATCAGCGCATCAATCCCAGGCGCGCCGAGCTGCTCCGTGATGGCAGCAGGCAGGCGCTCAGGCCCGTATCGCTGCAGCAGGGCAGCTCCCGCCAGTCGCGCAAGCTTGCCTTCGAGTTGTCTTCCAGCCGGCCGAGCACGAGCAGCGACGAAGTGACGCTGTGGATGCGAGATGGCTGGAGTGATGACGAAAAATCAGTGCTCAACGACGCGCGTGCGGCCGGTGTCGACAGCCCGTTGCTCTTCGGCTACCTGCCGCGTCTGCACCACGAAGAATTGAAACAGGCCATAGCCTCGCAGCTCGCCGCTCAGGAAACACTGGACGCCCACGGCCCTGCCGGCACGCCGGAAGCGATCGAGGCTCGCAAAGCCGTCGAGACGCATCTGGCGGTTGCGCAGCACCGTATCCAGGACTTGCTCGGTCACATCATCGGCGGCGCCAAGGTGTTTCTCGGCGGCGGCCAGGAAGCGAACGGCATTGAGCTCGCCGACAAGGTGCAGGATTCAGCCGACAGCGCGCTGGTGCGGCTGTTTCCGCAGTTTTCCGAGGCCGACCACGCCAACTGGGGCCAGGTCGTTAATCGCGCCCGTGGTGGCGATGTCGGTGCGCTCGCGCAGGTAGGCTATCCCGGCAATCCCACCCAGCACCCGGTCTGCCGCCGTGTGCTCGATGAAATCGGCGCCGGCAAGAAGGGCCGGGATATCCGCGAGCACTTCAAGGCCGCCCCGTATGGCTGGCCACAGGACGCCATCGACGGCGCACTGTTCGTCATGCTGGTCGCCGGTAACCTGCGCGCCACCAACAATGGCCAGCCGGTTCAGGCGTCGCTGCCGCAGAACCAGGTGGGCGTCGCCAGCTTCTACGTCGACGTGCCTCCGCTCAATGTGCAGCAACGCCTCGACCTCAAGGCGCTGTTCCAGAAAGCCGGCATCAGCACCCAGAACGGCAAGGAATCCGAAGCGGCCGCCGAGTCCCTGAAGAAGCTCCTCGCCCTGGCGGAATCCGCTGGCGGCGCGGCCCCACGACCGGCGAAACCGGATACCCAGGGCGTGCGCGACCTGCAAATGCTCAGCGGCAACGCGCAACTACTCAAGCTCCACGAGCAAAAAGACGAGCTTGCCGCCAAACTCGGCACGTGGAAGAAAAGCGCCGATGCAATCAACAAACGCTGGCCAGCCTGGGAACGCCTGCTCGATTACCAGCGATTTGCCGCCGGCCTGCCGGAAGCCGAGGCGTGCGCCAAATCGATCGCCGCGATCACGGAAGGTCGCAGCCTGCTGGCGGACCCCGATCCCGTTCCCGAACTGACCAGACAGCTCATCACCGCACTGCGCACCGCGCTTGGCAAGTTGCAGGACGACCTTGCCGGCGCCTTCGATGCCGGCGACGCCCGGCTAGCTGCTTCGCCGGTCTGGAACGGCCTGGCGGACGAAGAGCGCAGCACGATTGCCACCGCCTGCCAGCTCACGCCACCGCCTAAAGCGGCGATCGGCACCGCCGACGAAATTCTCGCTGCCCTGCGTGCCCGCACTCTGGCCGATCGCCGCAACCTGCTCGATGCCGTACCACAGCGCTTTTCACACGCGCTTGAAGAGGCGGGCAAGCTGGCCACCCCCGAGGCCGTGCGCATTGCACTCCCCGGCGCGATCATCACCAGCACGGCCGACCTCGACCTGTGGCTGGCCGGCGTGCGCGAGCAGGTGGAAGAACAACTGCAGAGCGGTCCGGTCATTCTATGAGCAGCCTGCCCACCCCACTGCGCCGCCAGCTGGAAAGCGCGATCAAGCAAGCACACAAGATTGCCGAGAGCGGCGCGCGCCATGCCCTGGAAGCGCTCGCCGTCCATGAGCCCGACCCTTACCGGCACATGAACGAGGCGCAGCGCGGCCTGCGACGCCAGTTGCGCGCGCAAGCCAAGCAGCTCGGCGATGGCGAAAGCCAGACGCGGCGCGGCGTCTACGAGATCAAGCACCTCGCCGAGAAGCTCGCCTACGACCAGTGGCATCGGCTGCTCTTCGCCCGCTACCTGCTGGAGAACGATCTCCTCATTTCGCCCGACCACGGCGTCTCGGTGTCGCTGAACGATTGCGAGGAACTAGGCCCCTCGCTGGGGCTCAAGGATGCCTGGGCGGTGGCCGCGCGTTTTGCGGCGAAGGAACTACCCGAAATCTTCCGTGCCGACGACCCGGCGGGAGCGGTCGATCTGTCAGTCAACGACCGCAAGCCGCTCATCGAACTGGTCACGGGCCTCGCCGTCGAGGTATTTACCGCCGGCGACAGCCTTGGCTGGTGCTACCAGTTCTGGCAGGTCGAGCGCAAGGAAGAGGTCAATGCCTCCGGCAACAAGATCGGCGCCGACGAATTACCGGCCGTCACGCAGTTGTTCACCGAGGACTACATGGTGGACTTCCTGCTCGACAACACACTCGGCGCCTGGTACGCGTGCAAGGTTCTGGCGGCAAATCCAACATTGGCCAACACCGCACAGAGCGAAGACGAACTCCGAAACGCCATGGCACTGCCCGGCTGCCCCTGGAAATATCTGCGCTTCGTCCGTAGCAACATTCCCTCTCCGAGCGCGGGAGAGAGTCGGGGAGAGGGGGAAAGCTGGACGCCAGCCGCCGGCATCTTCGACGGTTGGCCGAAGACGGCGCAGGAACTTCGGTGTCTCGACCCGTGCATGGGCAGCGGGCATTTCGTGGTGGCGATGTTCGAGCGACTGGTGGCCTTGCGCCTGGCGGAGGAAAAGCTGGACGAAGCGGCGGCGGTGGCGGCGGTCATCCGCGACAACGTGTTCGGCTTGGAGATTGACCCGCGCTGCACGCAGATTGGCGCGTTCAACCTGGCGCTGGCCGCGTGGCGGCGCGTGGGCCACTGCAAGCTGCCGGCGATGAACCTGGCCTGCTCCGGCCTCGCGCCGAACACCCGCGAAGCCGACTGGCTGGCGATTGCCGGCGACAACCAGAAGCTCCAGCGCGGCATGGAGCGGCTTTACCGGCTGTTCCAAAAGGCGGCGGTGCTGGGCAGCCTCATCAACCCGCGCGCCGGCGAGGGCGATTTGCTGGTGGCCACGTTCCATGAACTCCAGCCGCTGCTGGAGAAGGCGCTGGCGCAGGAGACCAAGGACGACACCGCGCATGAAATGGCCGTGACCGCGCGCGGCCTAGCCAAGGCGGCGGAAATTCTCGCCGGCCAGTTCACGCTCGTCGCCACCAACGTGCCCTACCTGTCTGTAAGCAAGCATGAGGATTTCCTGCGCGAGCATGGGCAAACTTGTTATCCAGAGTCCCGTCACGACCTGGCCACCATGTTTGTCGAGCGGTTCTTACCGTTGGCGATCACCAATGCGCTTGTCACTCCGCAGAATTGGTTGTTCATGCCCCGCTACAAGAAGCTTCGTCAGCGTTACCTGAAGGACTCATCGTGGCACTTTGCTTGCAAGCTCGGTCCTGGTGCGTTCGAGACGATTAGTGGTGAAGTCGTGAAAGCAGCACTCATAGGCATCTCTCAGCTCAAGGTTGGACCTAACGCTGTCCTCTTCGGTGTTGATGCTTCCGAGTCGTCCACTCCAGCCGAGAAAGCCTCTCGGCTCATGAAGGGGCAGGTTGCTGAACGTATTCAGTCCGAACAATTGCTGAATCCAGATGCGCGCATTGTGATGGAGGATATTGATTCCGGACGTCTGCTCATGGCGCTTGCAGATAGCCGCCACGGACTGCGAACAGCAGATGGCTTCCGCTTCCTTCGTTTCTTTTGGGAGTTGCCGACTTTGGGTAATAGCTGGTCGCCCGAGCAGGGCACTGTCGAGCGGACTATTGATTTCAGCGGCCGGGAACAAATTGTTCTGTGGGAAGGCGGGCAGGGTGCGCTGCGTGAATTTGCGGATGTTGGTCTGGCAAGTCTTCAAGGCGGCGACGCTTGGGGAAAACAAGGAGTAACGGTGAGCCTTATGGGGGCTCTTCCCGTTACGCGCTATGCTGGTGATTTCTTTGACAACAATTGCGCCGCGTTGTGGCCGAAGAGTCCCAAAGACCTAGCAGCCGTATGGGCGTTTTGCTCTTCGTCAGAGTTCTCGGAACAGGTCCGTGTCATTGACCAGCAGTTAAAGGTGACCAGCGCAACGCTGTTGAAAGTCCCTTTCGACCTGGCGCACTGGCAGAAGGTGGCGGCGGAGAAATACCCGCACGGATTGCCGAAGCCGTTTTCCAGCGACCCGACGCAATGGCTGTTCAACGGCCACCCTGCCGGTGCAGACCAGCCCTTGCACGTGGCCGTGGCGCGGTTGCTCGGCTACCAGTGGCCGCGCCAGACCGGTTCAAGCTTCCCCGATTGCCCGGCACTCGACCCGGATGGTCTGGAAAAACTCGCGGATGAAGACGGTATCGTCTGTTTCTCCGCCACCAAGGGAGAAGCGCCCGCCGCCGAGCGTTTGCGCGGATTGCTGGTGCACGCCCTGGGCAGCTTCGACCTGGGTGAGCTGTTGGCTGGCGCCGGTCCGAAGGGCAGCAAATCTGGGACATTGGAAGAATGGCTGCGCGACGAATTCTTCGAACAGCATTGCGCGTTCTTCCACCATCGCCCGTTCATTTGGCACGTCTGGGACGGCCACAAAAGCGGTTTCGGCGCATTGCTGAACTACCACCAGCTCACCCACACCAATCTGGAAAAGCTCACCTACGCCTACCTCGGTGACTGGATTCGTCGCCAACAAGCCGCCGTGGACGCCGGCGAGGCCGGCAGCGATGCGCGCCTTCAAGCGGCCAGGAATCTGCAAGTGCGCCTCAAGTTGATCCTCGAGGGCGAACCGCCTTACGACGTTTTCGTCCGCTGGAGGCCACTCTCCGAGCAAGCCATCGGCTGTCACCCCGACATCAACGACGGTGTGCGCATGAACATCCGCCCCTTTCTCGCCCAGGATATTCCCGGTGGCAAGAAAGGTGCTGGCATCCTGCGTACGAAGCCAAACATCAAGTGGGAAAAGGATCGCGGCAAGGAACCCGTGCGCGACAAGGCCGAGTATCCGTGGTTCTGGGGCTGGGACGGGGAGAGGCAGGACTTCACCGGCCTTGGCAAAGCGCCAGACGGCAATCGCTGGAACGCTTGCCATTACAGCAATGAGTTCAAACGCAAGGCAAGGGGACGCTGATCCATGGTCCCAAACGCTCGGACGATTGTGTTCGATATTCGACCTCTACATCTGATCTGAGAGAGCACACCGATGACCGACACCTCACCCCTCGCGTCAGAACCTGTCAAGGTTACATCTGAGACCGCCATGGCGATCTTCGCGGCGGCAGACACGCCGCCGGAAACGCGCCGCGCCGCACTGACTGCGTTGATTACCGCGAAGCTGCTGCCCAAACAGGCCGACGACGCCGCAGTGAAAGCCGGCCGCGCGCACTTGCTTGATCAAGTGGCGAATGCCGAGCGCCCTTTTTACCGGCTCTTGGCCATCGCCGAAAGCATCCGGTTAGGCCAGGTCGTAAAGCGCTGGGCAGGAGATATCGCCGAGCAGTTGCGGCCTGCTTTCGTCGAGCAACTGCCGTCGATGCAGCTCCTGAGCGATGCTGACGACCGCCTTAATCTTGCCCGCGCGTGCTCGCTCGTGTCGGCCGGCTGGCTTCACGATTACTTGGCCAACTCGATCGCCGAGGAGGAAACCGGTGAGAAGGCGCGTAGTGAGATGCTCTCGGCACTGCTAGCAGGTGCCGGCAGTTTAGCCGAGGCATTGCGGCGGCTCGCAGATGCCTTCGAACGGTTGCGCCCTGGCACAGAGTCTCCCGGAGACACGGTGGCACGGCGGTTGACTCGAACGCTCTCTGCCCTGCGTGGCATCTTGATGGAAAGTGAACTTGAGGCCGGTGACGATCTTGGCAGAATCTTGTACGTGTTGGTCGCCGCACCATTGGTGGCCGTCGGACGCCCACAGGCGGAGAAGGTGCAGGTGGACCTGTCGGTTGAGGTGCTATTGACCGTGCACGACATCGTGCGTACACGCATTTCGGTAGTGTCAGACCCAGAGATGTATCGAGTGGTCGAGTATTGTCGAAAACTGTGCGGCTCAAGCGTGTGGCCGGTTGACCTGAAAAAGCCATTGCAGCGGTTAACTACCGACGTGACTGAAGCTTTGCTACTCCTAGGCCGGCAGGGTCAATGTGACCAGGCGCTCTTAGGTCAACTGAACATCCTGTGCAACCACCCCGAGCGGGCCCGGGGATTGGCACGCGAGCTGGCCGCCAAGCATCCCGAGCTGCCAGAAGACGTGCGCGATTGGCTAGCGCGCGGCAGTATGCGCGCAGTGCGTCCAGCCAGCGATGCCGCCATCGAAATTGTGGTGAGCAATGCCGACGAAAGCATTGGCCTTGCTCTACAAGCAGCGAGAGAAGCGCGGGCACTGCGCGACAGTTTGCGTGAGCCCTTGGCGTCGAACCTTGAAATTTTCGATCCGGGACTTGGATCAGCAACTCAAGATCTGCTGGACCGAATACAGGTTCTTGCAGTTCAGGTTGAGCAAGCAGCCATCTTGCGCGGGCTGGACCTGTACGGCACGACCGGCGACGAAATTGAAATGTCGTCGAAGTTTTTCAACGTTGTTGGCAAAGCGCCTAGACAGCGAATGACCGTCAGGCAGCCAGCCGTTGTCCGCAAGCGCGTCGACGGAACCATCGGTGCGGTCGTGATAAAAGGGATCGTCGATTGACGAACGCATCAGTAAAAAAATAGCAACCAAACTGGGGAGTACGAAGTGGACAAGAAAATCGCCGCCGTATTGCTGGCAAGTCTGATGGAGCGTGTAGAGCGCGACCAACCCATTGGTACCATGTCGTCGTTGGAGCGCCAGGCGTTGCAATTAGCCATTCAGGCGCTGGGCGACGGCTCCGATCTGCCGGCGCTTCCAGGCACTTCCAGGCCGCCGATTGTCGAAACCTTGCCAACGCTGCAGAAAGTAACGCTTGTGCTCGACGCTGTCGAGCGCGAGACACCCAGTGATCCGGCTGTATTGTTGTGCCTCGATTTCGGGACAGCGATGTCCAAGGCCTTTGCTTCTGTAGTCCCGGATGGATATCTCGACCTGGAGTTAGGCGCTGCCGCTGGTCGCAACGGATATACCTTGCCGTCTTCCGTTTTTATCAGTGATGACGGTCGGGCCTATTTCGGCTTTGAAGCAATTGACCGCAGCCAGGACCTGGTTGACTCCGGTCGCGAGCGCCTTGATTCGATCAAGGGGTGGCTCAGCCTTCGCAGAGAAGGCGATCTGGATGGCGAGGCGTGCCTGCTGCTGCCAACGCTTAACCCGACGGGCTACAAGCTAACCCAGGGAGACATGATCCGCATTTTTCTGGCCTACCTGACAGATATGGCCGTTACAACACTGGGCCAGTATGAAGTAGACGGGAAGGTTGTTGGCCGCTACGCTAAGAGACGATTTGCTCGCCCATGCTGGCCAGATGCCGCGCAGGCGAAATGGGCAGATAAACTCATGCGCTCTTTACTCGCGGAGTCACAAATCCTCGCTGACACGTTCAGTGGCCGCTGGGCCGGTGGTATTGACATCTCCGAATTGAAAGCGGCGGTCGAACAGATCAAGGTGCTAGACAAGCGTCCCGACTATCTGATTGATATTGGCGTTCCTGAGCCAGTTGCTGTTGCTGCCGGGGTCATCGCAGACAGTGTGAACCTGCGCGACGCTTTCATGGTTGTGGATGTTGGCGCAGGCACGACCGACTTCGGGTTGTTCGTAGCAACTCGAATGTCCAACAATGAAGACGATGCGCCGCGCGTCTTTCAGATTCCGGCCTCAATACAGGGCTTGATGCAAGCAGGCGACAAGGTCGACGGCATGTTGCGCGCATTTATCGCGCGCAAAGAGTCCGTTGAGACAAACGACAACTCAGGGCGAATGATTCAGGCCGACTTGGGCCGCCGTATTCGAGGCTTGAAGGAAGTTCTTTTCAAGACTGGAATGCTTGAGTATGCATTGGCCGACAGCACAGTAGGGCACGTCACGCTTGACGAGTTTCTGGCGGATGAAACAGTGAAGCGATTTGGTCTGGCAATCGACGTGGGATTTAAGAAAGCCCTAGAGGCGGTGGACGCGACTTGGCTACGCTGGCTTGCCATGGACGGTGTTCGCTTGCATGTAGTGCTTACCGGGGGCAGTTCAGGAATTCCGATGATGAAGGCCTTGGGCCAAGGGATGATTGAGGTCAACGGTTTCCGCATTCTGCGCGAGCAGGTTGACCCCAAGCCTGTGTGGATGGATGGGGTGTCCGGCGAACTCTCGATTGTCTACCCACAATTGGCGGTGGCAATTGGCGGAGCGGCAGAGAGCATGCCCGAGACTTTGACTGCGCCACCCGTTTTCGGCGGTGCGGGCGGTCGTAGTAGCTACGTCGCTGGTAGTCTTCAAATTTCGGGGACCTGAAGCATGAGGGGGAAACGTTGGCGTGACACGGCGCTCGCCGTTCAAGCGGGTGACCTCGGGCTGCGGCGGTCATTGCCATTCGTGCAGCGCGGGAAGGCCGAATGAGCCAGACTCTTGGGCAACGTGTGATTGCTGCCTTAAGAACGACGACTCAGTCTTACGCTGCCGGCGATCAGGTCGCACCCTGCGCGGTGCTATGGACCGACCCCGAGCGCCTGTGGGAAGGTGTCATGCCGGTGCTGCAGGGGATGCTGCCGGAGTTGTTCGTGCTCGGCGCTTATGTTCCGGAAAAGCGCACAGGGCCGGCGCTGTGGTTGCGCTGCATCGAGGCGCGTGTCGTTGATGGTGCTCCGCCGGCGGGAACGGCGCCGGTCCTTTACCTGCCAGGAATCAGCCGCGATCAGTTGCGTGCCGCAGAGGATTGCCCACAGGAACTCGCTGCCCTGATCGAGTTGCAGTATCGCGGTGCGATGTGGCTGCATGTCAACGGTAAGGAGTGGACGCCCTACGGCTTCCTGGTTTCCCGGCACGGTGGCCTCGATCTCGATGTGGCCAGGGACCAGACGACGCTCGATGCGCTGGCCGGAGCACTACCGTCGCTGGTGGCCGAGCCCATTCCGCAGTTGCAGGGACGGCGGCTGGATTCGGAGTATTTCAACGGG
The DNA here is from genome assembly GCF_907163215.1 of Candidatus Accumulibacter sp. ACC005. Taxonomy (NCBI): domain Bacteria; kingdom Pseudomonadati; phylum Pseudomonadota; class Betaproteobacteria; genus Candidatus Accumulibacter; species Candidatus Accumulibacter sp. ACC005. The sequence continues at coordinate 137,081 of NZ_CAJQUB010000009.1, forward strand.
TTGCTGGCACCGGATGCGATCGGTCTGCTGTTGCGCTGGCTGAGCGATCCGGAGGCGTTCAAGCAGGGTCGCTCAAACGCTGAGTGGAAAGCCTTCTGCCAGCAGTGCAAGGGTGATGCGGGTTTCGATCCGGTCAAGGACGGTCCGCTGAAAGCTGCGGGCCTGCTCGCGGCGCGCATGAATCACTGGGGCAAGGTCTGGAGACGCTTTTCCGAGGCGCCGGCGAATTATCAAGGCATCGTGGAATGGCTGCGGCGAGCCGCACCGAAAGCACCGAGCTTTTTTGATAGCGCCGAGGTCTGGCCGAATATCAACGAAAACGAAGAACAAAAATTGCATCAGGCGTTGGAGTCGTTGGTCGATCGGCCGCAGGATGAGGTGATCCGCCGGGTCGCCGAACTAGCAGCGCAGCATGCGGAGCGACGCGATCACCCATGGCAGAAGCTGGGGCTCAGCCCGCTGGCAACGGCCTTGTCACCGCTGGCACAATTGGCGCGGCTGTGCCAGAGAGCACCAGGAGCGCCGACGCCGGATGCGTATGCGGCGTTCTATGCCACTGAAGGTTGGCGCGTCGATGCCGCCGCCCTGGCGACCATGGCCGCTTGCGACTCGCCTGAGCGGCACGCTGCAGTCCTGGGGACCCTGCGAGCCGTCTATCTGCCGTGGCTCGAAAATACCGCTCGCCACCTGCAACAACTCGTTCACGACACTGGGCAGTCGGTTCCCAGGCGCAGCAAGCCAATCGAATCGGTGGCGGGGCGCATGGTGCTGTTTGCCGATGGATTGCGGATGGACGTTGCCCAGCAGTTGGCGGAGAAACTGGCAGCCGCAGGAATTGAATCCACGCGGGACTGGGAGTGGTCGGCGATCCCGTCGGTAACAGCCACCGCCAAGCCCGCCGCGTCTCCGATCGCCGACGCTTTTAACGGTGGCGACCCTGGGGACGAGTTTGCGACGCGACTGGCGTCCACCGGCCAAATCCTGACGCAGGATCGTTTTGTGAGCGCCCTAAAGGAGCGCGGATGGCAGGTCCTCGGACCAGATGAAACCGGAGATCCCACCGGTTCGGCCTGGACAGAAGCCGGCACACTCGACAAGCGCGGCCACACCGAAGGCTGGAAGCTGGCGCGCAGCGTCGAAAACGAGGTCCGCGATCTCGCCAGCCGGATTGGCGCACTGCTCAAGGCTGGCTGGACCGAGGTGGTGGTCGTCACGGATCACGGCTGGCTGCTGGTGCCCTATGGCCTCCCGAAGGTTGATCTGAAGGTGTTTCTGACGGAAACCCGCTGGAGCCGTTGCGCCGCATTGAAAGCTGATGCCCAGACTGATGCGCTGGCCTTCAAGTGGCATTGGAACCCGGCAGTCATGATGGCCAGCCCACCGGGTGCCGGCAGCTTCCGCGCCGGCGTCGATTATTCCCACGGCGGTGTGTCGCTGCAGGAAATGGTGATTCCGATGCTGCGTGTGAATGCCTCCCATGCGACCAGCGGCACGGCTGGCTCAGCTCGTTTGCTGGAAGCCAAATGGACCGGCGCGAGATGCCGCGTGCTGGTCGGCGGCAATTTCGCCGGCGTACGTGTCGATGTCCGCAGCAGCCAGGGCGACGCAAATACGTCACTGCTGACGGACAAGCAGGCGCGCGAAATCACGCCCGACGGCAAGGTGACGGCATTCCTCGAAGACGATGCCGACATCGGCAAGAATGCCGAAGTCGTTTTGCTGGATGCTTCGGGGCAGGTGATTCACGCACTGCCGACCAAACTTGGAAACTAAGCTCATGAACCAACAGCTGGACCCCATCGATACCATTGCCACCAAGGCATTTGAGGGTTACGTGGTGCGCAAGGACCTCGTGCGCAAATTCAAGGGGCAGTATCCGGTGCCTACCTATGTTGCTGAATTTCTTCTCGGGCGCTATTGCGCCTCGGTGGATGAGGAGGAAATCGCCGAAGGCCTGAAGATTGTCGAACGTCAGCTTGGAGAAAAGACTATTCGTGCCGGTGAGCACGAGCTGTTCAAGGCGCGCGCCAAGGAAAAAGGACACGTCAAGCTGATCGACATCATCACCGCGCGACTGGATGCCGGATCAGACTCTTTCGTTGCCACCTTGCCAAGCCTTCAACTGAAGGACGTGCGCATCGGGGAAGCGATGGTCCACGCCAATGAACGGATGCTTACGGGCGGGTTCTATGCCGAGGTCGAACTTTCCTACGACCCGACGATCGCTCAGGAGAAGAACGGCCGTCCGTTCGGCATCGATTCGCTGCGCGAGATCCAACTGTCCAAGCGCGAAGTGCTGTCGGCGCTCTACGAGGGCCGCGAAGCCTTTGCCACCGAGGAATGGAAGGACTTCCTGATCCGTAGCGTCGGCATGGAACCCGAGCAGCTCACCCCACGCGCCCGCGACATGATGCTCCTGCGCATGGTCCCGTTCGTGGAGCGCAACTACAACATGGTCGAGTTGGGCCCGCGCGGCACCGGCAAGAGTCACCTGTTCCAGCAAGTCTCGCCCTATGCGCACCTGATCTCGGGAGGGAAAGCGACGGTCGCGCGCATGTTTGTCAACAACGCCAATGGGCAGCGCGGGTTGGTTTGCCAGTATGACGTGGTCTGCTTCGATGAAATCTCGGGCGTCTCCTTCGACCAGAAGGATGGCGTGAACATCATGAAGGGCTACATGGAGTCCGGTGAGTTCAGTCGCGGCAAGGAGAGCATTCGCGCCGATGGTGGTGTGGTGATGGTCGGCAACTTCGACGTGGACGTGCAGCATCAACAGCGGGTAGGTCATCTCTTCGGACCGCTGCCACCGGAGATGCGCGACGACACCGCATTCATGGACCGCATCCACGCCTACCTGCCTGGCTGGGACTTGCCAAAAGTTAACCGCGATCTGCTGACCAACCATTTCGGACTGGTCAGTGACTTTCTCTCCGAATGCTGGAACCAGTTACGGCGCCAGAGCCGGCAGAATGTCGTCCAGGGGCGCATTCACCTGGGTGGCGCCCTGAGCGGTCGCGACACAACAGGCGTCCAGAAAACCGTCAGCGGCCTGATCAAGCTGGTATCGCCGAACCCAGAGGTTCCTGTTTCCGAGGAGGTGCTCGAATGGGCCTTGCGCTTGGCGCTGGAGTGCCGGCGGCGGGTCAAGGAGCAGCAGAAACGCATCGGTTCGGCCGAGTTTCGCAACACCCAGTTCAGTTACTCGATGGGCGAAGACGGCGTCGAGAAGTTCGTCGCCACGCCCGAACTCTACAGCGAGAACAGCATCGGCAGCGATCCTCTGCCGCCAGGCCAGGTGTGGGCGATCTCGGCCGGTGGCGGCGACGAGAACCCCGGTTTGTACCAAATCGATATTGCAGAAGGTCCCGGTAGCGGGGTGAAAATCCTGAACCAGCCAGCGCCACCGCCGTTCCGGGAAAGCGTCAGGTGCGCCGAGCAGAACCTCTATGCGCGCGCGAAGGAACTGGTTGGTGACCGAGAGCCTCGCCAGCACGAGTTCTCGGTTCAACTGCGGGCCTTCGATAGTGCCAAGAGCGGCTCGGCGGTTGGCGTCGGCGTACTTCTGGCGCTTTGCTCCTCTCTCCTTCAGAAGAGTATCCGGGGCGGTTTTGCCGTCACTGGTGGTCTGAATCTGGGCGGCTCGATCGAGACCATCTTCAATCCGGTCGCCGTCGTTGAAACAGCCATCGAGAAAGGTGCGGCCAGCATCCTGATGCCGATCCACAGCCGCAGGCAACTGAACGACTTGCCGGACGATCTGGCGGCCAAGATCACCATCCACTACTACCTGGATGCGCGGGACGCCTTGCTGAAGGCGTTGGCGATTTGAATAGCATTCATTGGTAACGGTTTTGACGACAATTCCAATGCGCCCGTCGGGAGATTAGAAATGGCAGACCTCCTACTTTTGGGGGCGGGGTTTAGCCGCAATTGGGGCGGGTGGCTCGCGACAGAGGCGTTCGAATACTTGCTGGGTTGCCCAGAGGTGACCAGCAATCCACGCCTTGGCGAACTTCTCTGGCGACATCAACCACAAGGCGGTTTCGAAGCGGCGCTCGCCGAACTGCAAGGTGAGTATTCCCGCAATCCCAGATCGTGCGAAGCGGCTCTGATGGGCTTGCAGGCAGCGGTCTCAGGCATGTTCGCAGACATGAACGGCGCTTTCATGGAAAGCACTCAGCAGACGTTCCAGAACTGCGTCGAGCACACGGTCGGAACCTTTCTAACCCGATTTGATGCGATCTTCACCCTGAACCAGGACGTGTTGCTTGAGCACTTCTACGGCAATGACAACATCACGCTAACCGGCAAGAAGCAATGGGCGGGCGCCCAATTGCCAGGGATGCAGAGAGTCCCCGCGCAGGAGCCGATGCACCACGACTCCTGGGCCCGATCGACATGGAACCCGCTGCCCCAAGAGGCCTTCAAGGTTGACCCAGGATGTCAGCCCATTTTCAAGCTCCACGGGTCGTCAAACTGGGCTCGTGCCGACGGTAGCCGCTTGCTCATCATGGGCGGACAAAAGGCGCGAGAAATCGGGCAGACGCCAATCCTGAATTGGTATGCGGACGAGTTTGAGAAGAGCTTGTCAGCGCAACCATCAAGACTCATGGTGATCGGCTACGGGTTTCGGGACGACCACATCAACGCAGTGATCGGTAGGGCCTCCGAGCAGGGTTTGAAGCTGTTCGTCATTTGTCCGGAAGGCGCTGACGTTGCCAGGCGACTCAATTCAACAAGAGAACGCGGGGCGATTTCCGCTTCGACTCCTCTCGAAGGAATCCTGGAGCGGAGCTTGATTGGTGCGTCACGGCGACAGCTTCGCGACATCTTCGGAGGCGATACCGCCGAGCACAACAAGGTCATGCGATTCTTTGAGGCTTAGCCTTCGTTGTTTGCGAGGTGCAAGTTCGTTTCGTGCTCACTGATCGGGATGGCGACGATGGCGAGAAGCTCATTCTGCTCCAGCATTTGTCGGCCACTGACTTCCTGTTTGCGCCGTGGCAATAGGTCCCCCAGAACCCTACGGGGTGCGGCTGCAACGCTCCAACGTTTCGGCCTGCTCGCGCAGCACGCGCGCCACTTCCCGCAGCATGGCCCGGTGGCCGCCCTTGAAACCGCGCATCGCGGACCGCGCCTTACCGTCTTCGGACTTTGGCCCGGTCGAGTTCTCCCAAGGCTTCCAGCGCCGGATCAACGCCGCGCGCAACGCTCGATGTTCGGGTGTCCGAAAGTAGCTCATGGCTTCCTCCTGATAGTTGGGTTGGCTTGGTTTTCTTTCCGCGCGCCCGCGAGGGTGCCGCCGCGGCGTTGTTGATCTGCTGCGGCCCGGTCGTCACGTTGGCCTGCTTGGCGTAGACAATCGGCGGGTTCTTGATCGCAACCAGCGTTTCCAGCGTCGCCCGACACTGACTCTGCGCTTTTAGTGCCAGGCGCATGGCTGTTTCTTGTTGCGGCAACATCCCGGCTTTCATGCTCGACTCTACCAGCCGTGCGAACAGCGTTTGCAGCGCCGTGGCCTGATTCATCAGCATCGATTCCGTTCGCGACAGATCACCGCAATGCACAGCTGCTGCCTCGCCGCGCAATTGCTCCAGTATCGTCGGCACGTCGATATTGTCGCCAATGGCTGTAGTTGCTTCGGCGGCACCAATCACGCGGTACGCAGCCAACTCGGCTGAGGTAGTCAAATGCGCCATGTTGCGCTTGACTTGGTCACCGGTTGAACCGGCTTCGCATGGAGTGCTCTCGTGCGGTGCGCCTTCTGCCTTGGAGGTCGCCTGCCTCTTCGTCTTGTTCATCGTCGTGCTTTCCGTTGTTTGGTTCACGTCGGCCTCGTCAGGCAATTGCTGTTCGGCGAATAGCCGGCGCAGCGATGCAGCATGTCAGGTACTGGTCGGTAACCTCGGGGCGCCGATACCGCGCCACCGGGCTTGGCGACGCTGCACACGCCAGACCGAAGGTTTTCGCACTGCGTACAGAATCGCCGGTCGTCAAGGTCGTCTCCGACAGCGCCACGCGCACGGGCAAGGTAGTACGCCCGCGCCTCGCTGTCTTGCTTGCATCTACTCAGGACGTCGGTAGTGATCGCATGATCGGTTTCGCCGATTTCGGCCAGCCACGGGACAACTTCGGCTTCTTGGTCGGCGGTGATCGGCGCCGCCCCTTCCTCAATACCTGCCACGAATGGTTCAGCCGCCAGCGCGTCGGGATAGCGGGCGAGAACTTCGGCATGGCTCGCAGCGGGCGATACAGACACTTCCAACGGGCCGCGGTCCATGAGGTGGACCAGCCAGCGCGACGAGGTGATCTCTGAAGAAATGGGGCTTTTGAGCGCTATGGGCGAACTGCATAAACTGCGTAAAGTACTTTTTGCAGTTTGTGCAGTTGCCCGCGCTGGCGTTTTCTGCCTGAGAAGTGCGAGGTAGTCGGTCATGTCTTCACCGCCGGAGACGCGGCGTAGACCGGATCACCAGGCCTGCCACCGTTCGACACGCCACCTTCCTGTATCTCGATCAGCCAGCCAAACTCGAACAGCAGGCGGCACGCTTTCTTGACTGCTTCGCGGTCGGCCAGCCCATGCCATCCCTTGCGCGATATTTCCCAAGCCTTGAAGGTGTCGGGCAATTCGCCGCGCCGCATCCGTGCGAGCAGCAGGTCGGCCGCTCCCGTTTCCGGGTGCTGCGCCGCGTGATAGACGCGCTGCGCGTGAGGCGTCAGGTAGTCGATCCACGCCAACGCCTTGAGAATGGTTCGCTCGGATACCTCCGTACCAGCAGGGTCATCGGCAACATGTATGATCAGCGCCAGTTTTCCGACAAGCCCAGGGTATTTCCCGAAGTGTGCCGATACTGGCCCGCTCTCATCGGCCGACGCCTCGATAGATCGGCGGTTCTGCATGAAGGTGATGTACCACTCGTTGAAATGCCCTTGCGCCTTGTCGGACAGGCGAACAAATGGCGGGTCGTTGCCGAAGCCGTCTGTCTGCCCCATGGCGATCGGGTCAAAGCTATCTGCCCGCTCAAACAGGGCGTCGACCGCGGTTCGTGCGTCGCGACTCGGGATTCGATCGACAAGCGCAAACGGTTCAGAATCCGGCCAGACGATCAGTTGGAATCGCTGCAGCAGGCCATCCGCCCGTTCGCCTGAATATGCGCTGCGCACGTAGCGCGATAGCGGCCCAGGCTGCATTCCGCCGACAACGGAAAGCGCGAACTTTGGCAGCGCCGTCGTGCCCCTGCTGATGGAGTCGAATCGGTATCCCTCGTTGCCGGACCACCCCGACAGATACAGGCCCCGCAACGTCGCGTTACGATCGTCTTCCAACTTGACCAGCAGAGACGATAGCTCGTCGCGCTCAACCAATAGTCCAGGCGGATTCTCGGCCAGCATCACGCCAAGCTTTTCGGCCGTTGGTTCGCTTGTCCAGTAGGCACGCGCAACAGGCGCGGCAGGCAGTTCCTCATCACCCAGATCGACTGCGGCGCCGGAGTCCTTCGCCAACGCTTCGACGACTTTCTTCCGTTTTGCATCCTTGCGCAACTTGAATGCTTCCGCCTTAAGGTCGTGTTCGGCCCGTTGTTGCCGGTGCAGATCGTCAGCCGCGACTTGCAACTTCTTGAACGGTCGCATGGCTGCACGTTCCGCAGGCGACTTCAGCGCAGACGGCGGACCAATCATTGCAGCCCAGACGTTGGCGTACTCCGTCCAGTCGTCGTACCGCTTCAGGCGAATACCGATCTTTCTGCCGATGACGCTGCCAAGAGCGGCCATGCTCGCCACCGCGGCGAAGTCCGGCCGAAATCGTGCTCGTTCCGATGCGTCTCGAACGTAATCCACCAGATCATCTGGCAGCAAATCCAGCGGGAAATCTGGCACTTTCGGAAGTCTTGGCAGCGGTTGCGGTGCAGGCCATACAGGGTTTTCAGAATCGCCCGCAGGCCTGCTTTCTCCTCCCTCCTGGCCGTCTTCCCCTGCCGGTGCCGCTGCGCCGGATATGGCGCCCTTGACGGCTTCCAATCCGCATAGCTGCGCCATGTCGTTGAAGTCTTTGGCGTCGTCTGGTCGGTCAGTGCCGAATTCGGGGATTGCCAGCCTGCCGCCGACGGATCGCGCCGCCTCTATCGCGTGAGGATCAGGCTCGCCGGTCGCTTTTACGAGATCAGCACCAATGACCAGCGGCCTCGTCGGGTAGCGTTCGCGCATGATTGTCGCCATCGCGATTAGGTTGCCGGACGAGAGCGCGGCAACACTCAGGTCGCCATTCGCCTCCTTTCCGGACAGCGTTGTCGCTACCCCCTCGAATATTTGCAGCGGCTCCGGCCCGTCGGTTTCTGGCAATGACTGTGCCGCCCAATAGCCGCCTATCTTCGCGCCACCGTAGAGGGCCGACTTGCGCCCGTCGCTGTCGATCAGCTCTAGCGTCGACAGGGCAGCACCGACTATGACAGGCGCGACCAGCAAACGCCCGGTCAGCGGCGCGCCCTTCGATTTCGGCGAGTAGCCCAGGATCGCGGCGGCCTCAGCGACATCGATTTCGCGCAGGGTCGCTACTGGTGCCACACCTTTGCGTTTCAGATATGGATTGGCGGCGGTTGCCGGTGTCGCGGCCCTCCAGATCGCGGTCGAATTCTTGGTGGCTTCGGTCTGTCGCCGCGCTTCGTCGGTTTCGCGTTCGCGTCGCGTGGCTTCGACCTTTGCTCGGTGCGTGGTTTCTTCTGCGGGCGTCAGTGGGCGGCCAATGTCAGCCCGCCAGGATTGCGTCAGGCCTGTGCGCCAGTCGCCGAAGCTGCCGCATGGTATGCCGTCGCCGTGCAACAAATACCAGCCGGCATCGTCATTGCGCCGGCCGTTACTGGCGAAACGCCGAAGTTTGCCGTCTGCCTCAATGCTGTCCGGCGGCGTCAGGCCCGATGCCTGGATCGCATCGCGGAATTGCTCGATAGGATTGTCCATCACCATGCTGGCACCTCGCTATCAAGGAAGCCAGGCGCCGACCATTCCGGTGTGAACCTCGTGTACAGCGATTCGGGGAAGGGGGCTTGCAGGGTATAATTGCGCTTGCTTGGGGCGCTCTCGAATGCTGTTTGGTTCGGGGGCGTTTTCATTTCGCCACCGCGCCGGCAATCAAGCACTTTGCGGCGACCTTGCGGGCAATGTGCTCGGGGAGTTTTGCAGGATTCGCAGCCTTCCGCGCGAAGTGCTCATCGATGGCGGCTGTGTCCGCCTGAACCGCCTCGCCGGCGAGTAGCGCCTCGACTTCGCCAGCGTCCCAGAGAAGGCGGCCACTTGGAAGTTTTGTCGGAACCATGCCGAGATAATGGCCGGCTCGGCAATATGCGGCGCGCGCGGTTTGCGGCCGATTCCTCAGACGATCCGCTAATTCTTCAGTGCTGAGTTTTGTAGTCAAGCGGTTGCTTGACGCGACTTGAGCATTAGCCATTGAGTCATTCCTTTCTGTAACAATAGATTGAAAGGAATGACTCTCGGCCGGAAAAAAACAAAAGCGAACCTCTGAAGAACTGCCTATTTTCAGTCACTTGCAGCCGGAAAACTTTTTCCTGTTCGAGTTTTCCGGATTTTCCGGATTTTCCGGATTTTCCGGTTAGTCAGGTTGTGGCGGACTCCACCCTTTTAGGGCCACCCTCAAGATATTGTCGGCGGTGATGGTTATGCCTCGCGCTGTCACCATCTTGTCGTCGCGTTTCAGTCGGGCGGCAACCTCACTTGCTATCTTCTCTTTGCTCGGTCGCCTGTTGGCGGCCAACTCGCGCAGCCAAATATCATCAAAGTATTCGCGGGCGCGCGTTATCCATGGTTGGGTTTTCTTCTGATTTTTCTCGTCGCCCGTTACCTTTGGTGCGGCCTTCTCTGCCGCTCCAGAAAGGGGCGTGTCGCCCTGTCCCTGCGGCGTGGTATTTGTCTTCTGCGCCATCGCGGCTACTGCCCGTCGAAAAGCATCCGGTACGCTGAACGCATTAACACCTGCGCGCAGGGTGTCGACGAACAGCAAGAGCTGACAGGGAGTACAAGGGAAAAGAAGGGGAGACGTATCGTTGTCACGGAGCATGGGAAGTTGCCACCCTCTGGGCGCAGAAATGAGTGCTTGCTCATCCCATTTCACAAAACGGGCACCGGATTCCTCTATGACATAGTGCGAATACTTGCCAAATCCAACACCGGTAAGCTCGATCCAATCCGCTACTTGCAGACAAGGAGCGCCCGCTAGTTCGATGCACCTTTCGTCCGACACTTTGATACCACGCTTCCCTCGCGGGTACAAGGAAGCAAGAACTGCCGGTCCCATCTGCTCGTGATAGCTGGCGGGCTCCAATTCATCCCATGCGGAAACATCGTTTTCCTCGTACATCCTCGTCTCTGGTTTTTCGCCAACAACGGGGGGAGTAATAGCGGCCAGTGGGAGCCCCTCGAAGCCCTCCATAATTATCTCTCGCGTTTCTGGCGGGGCGATTAAAGGCGAAAATTTTAGTGTCAGGTCGCCGGGACGCGCGTGAAGCACGGTAAAGCGCGTAGGCGAATAGCATCGGCGGAATTCCCGCTCGAATTCATCGCGCCAGAGGAAAACTCCGACATGCAGCAGCCTTGTCGACTCGGCCAGCCAAATCGGGCGAGTTAGCTTTTTGTCATCGCTCATAGCATTTAGTCTACTGGCGAGCCCTTCCAACTGGTCGTCAACAACATCCCACTCGCTAGGCAAGACTTGAGAATATCCCCCGTCCGCCAGCAGTTGATAGGCATATACTCCCTCAAAGCGGTTCATTGAATCAGCGTGTGCGAGCGATTTTGCAACCACATCGGGCGACATCCACCTACCGGTCACGAGCGGAATAGCGCGCACCGGAATAGCTTCACGGCCACAAATGAAAACTACAACGCTGGTATTTATCGCTCCAAAATGAACGGGCTTGGGCCGAGTTTTACTTTCACCCGATACGGTCAGTACGGAGTCTGTGGTCGGTCGATTCTCAGTCGCCACATCATTGGGTTCAATCCATCCGCGCTCGTCAATCCAGCCAACGCGAGATATTGAAAACTCGTCACCTCGCTCACGAGCCCATTTGTTCAGACTGCTGAGCGTCGTATAGATGCACAGTGCGTGCGTCATATTCAGGTCGACGTCGGTTGAACTAGGGCCGCTCAAGACCTCGCTATATGTGCCATCGTCATTGGCTCGCTGGATAACGGCGTCGAACGTCCCTGGCCTACCGTCTTGGTCCGTGACTACTAGTTTTCCCTCTCGCGCGTCGCCTACGACCCACTCCAGTAGCTTGCGGAATTTCCCTTTATAGGTGGGCTTGTGAAATGGGGTGTCTCCAGCAGTCGCGGCCGCCCGAGCTACTGCATCGGCGATGGCTACGAGCGGCAACACGTCAAGATTCGGGGCGGATAGTCTCAGCTCGTACTGCATTTCGCGTTCCTTCTTTGCGCTCCTCCATATAGGGTGCCGCGCCAGCCGGGGAAGGTGCCGGTTTTCTCCCCGTCGGGATAGGCGCGGCAAACTCGGTCAGGCTGGGTGTTCTTCCCGTCGAGCCACGGCCAGACGCAGACCCGCCGCGGACAGGACGGCCAGCAGCGTTTCAAGTGTCGGGTTCCCCTTGGGAGACAGCGCGCGGTAAAGGCTTTCACGGCGCAGGCCGGCGCGTTCTGCTACCTCCTCCATGCCTTGCGCTTGGGCGACATGGCGCAGGGCGCGCAGCAGGCATTGGCGCCCGCCGGGTTCATCGGCCTCTTCCAGCGCAGCAGCCAGGTATTCATCGGCAAAAGCCGGATCTTCGCGGAGCAGTTCCACCATTGCGTCATCGTGGGGGCGGGCGGCTTTCATTGTGCGTTCCTCATTTTCCAGTCTTGCCAGTAGCGGACAGCGGTTGCGATGTCGGCTTGCTGCCGGCGCTTGTCGCCACCGATCAGCAGTAACAGCACTCGGCGGCCGGCCTGAGCGTAATACACCCGGTAGCCGGGGCCGTGGTCTATCTTCAGTTCCCATACTCCATCGCTCAGCGGCTTGTGGTCGCCGAAGTTGCCAGCGGCCATGCGCTGCACCCGGACGGCCACCCTTGCGCGTGCCTGCCTGTCTGCTAGGTCTGCGAGCCATTCTTTGAACGGGTCGCGGCCGTCTGCCATCTGGTAGTCGAGAAGGTCGAACATAAGTGTGTAACGTAGATGTTACACAAGTTTCGCAGGCGTCACAAACCCCGTCAAGCCGCGATTCGTGCCACCGGCGCGCGTTCCTTGGCGCGCTCGCCAGCAGTCCATAAGTCGCGTTGCGCCTGCAGCCGTAGCCAGTAGCCGGGCGAGGTACCCAAGGCTTCGTGCAAGCGCAGGTCCATGTCGGCGGTAATGGCGGCGTGGCCGTGCAGGATGCGAGACAGCATGACGCGGCTGATGCCCACGTGTGCAGCGAACGCAGTCACGCTCATGTCGAGGTCGTCCAGCCAGCCGGCGAGCAGGTCGCCGGGGGGCGCGGGGTTGTGCATGTCCATGTGTCGGGCCTCAGTGATAGTCGAGATAGTCGAGCAGCTCCACGTCCGTTCCGTCGAACCGGAAAACCAGCCGCCAATTCGCCTGAACCGTCATCGCATGAAAGCCGGCGAGCTTGCCGGACAGGCCATGCAGACGCCAGGAAGGGCGGGCCAGGTCGTCAGGCGCGGCGGCGGCGTGCAGGGCGGCCAGCATTTCCCGTAGGCCCTTGGCGTGAATCGGCTGTATGCCGGCTTGCGTGCCAGAGCGGAAGAACGCTTCCAGCCCTTTGTGGCGGAACGAAGTAATCATAGTCTGTATATCGCTGCTTTACAATTTGTTCCGCACGACACGCAAACCCGCGTCGGATTCGCCGGGCTGCTCGATACCCGCTTCAGTCAGAATCCAGGCCTCGATCTTCGTGTGCCACATGCGCAGCAGGTCGAGCGGGCGAACGCGGTAATGCTTCTCGGCAGTCGCGCTCGGCGCGTGTCCCATGATTTGCGCCGAGACGCCGGCGGGGCATTCTACCCATTCCGCCAGCGTACCGAACGAGCGGCGCAGGCCGTGAATGGTGACGTTTGGGAGGCCCGCGGCAATCAGTGCTTTGTTGTGCTGGATGCGCGGCTCTTGCAGCCTGCCAGACGCTGCGGCAGGGCTTGAGAATACCCATTCATTGCGGCGGGGTAGGGCGGCCAGCAGCGAAGCGACAAAGGGCGTCAGCGGAATCGTGCGATTGCCTTGCACCTTGTCGCCGATGGTCAGGGATTTCCACTGGAAATCGACATCTTGCCACCGGATGCCGGCCACTTCCTCCCGGCGCGCTCCCGTCAGCAACGCCGTTTGCAGATAGGCGGCAATGACAGGGTTCTGTATCTGGCGCACCGTGGCGAACCACGACGGCAACTGCTCGCGCTGCAAGCAATCATCCTTGGCAATCTTCTTCGGCAGCTCGTTTTTCGCCATACGACTGCCGCAGGCGTCCACGTGCGCCTGATCGCGGTACTCGGGGCGATCGCTGCACCAGTTCAGGAAGGCACGCAGCAGACGGAAAGCAAGCGCAGCTTGTGTCGGTCGTTTGGCTGCCTCGTCTTTCAGCCAGGCGCGCACGCAGTCGGCGGTTATCTGTTCCAGGGGGCGATCCAGCAGGGCCAGAAGTGCGCCGGGCATCGTCGTGTCGCCCTCGCCGGGCCGGCGGCCTCGGGTCTTGGGTTTCCCGCCGGGATCAACAAGGCGCTGATGATCAAGCAAGGTGCGCTCACCCCACTTCGGCGCACGTGCCACGAGGTATGCTTGCCAGCCTTCAAAGGCAGGTGCCTCGATTCGCTGCGCCTCGACTCGTTTGGCTTCGTCCTCGGCGCGCTTGGCGTCAGCGGCCGCGATTCGGTCGGCCTTCTCTTGGCGCGGGTCTATTCCCTGGTCGATCAGCGTTTGCAGTCGGCGGGCTTCGTCGCGGGCGGCGGCTAGCGTCCACGTCCTCGGGTCGCCAATCGTCAGCCGGACGGTGGCACCAGACTCAAGCCGGCTTTGCAGAACGTAGCGTTTTGAACCTCCGGCAGACGCCTTCAGGCCAAGTCCGCTTGCGCTGGCGTCCCACAGAAACGCGGCCGGCTTACTTTCCTCGCAGCGGAAAGCCGCGACTCTGCCAGCAGTGAAGTTCACCTTGTTGTCGTTCATGTCTGCCCCCGTTGTCAGCCTGCCAGTTGATTCTGGTAAGCACACAGTAAGCAGATTATAGGCATGTGCTTCAACGTCGTGCAACGTCTAATTTCGCCAACGTGTTGAAACAACGCGTATTTAGCAGTGTTCGGGCACTCGGTTCAACGTAGAAAAACGCTATTTTTTGCGAACTGTTAATCCGTAGGTCCCTGGTTCGAGCCCAGGTCGGGGAGCCAGAAAATTCAAGCACTTAGCCCATTCTTCGGAGTGGGCTTTTTGCGTTCTGGGAGGGCTTCCGGGCCTATACCGACCTGGGGGTGGGTCGGCGGTGTGGGGCAGGGGGGTTGCGCAAGGGAAGGGCTCGGGGGCGGTGGGGCTATGTGCGTGTGCTGCTGGGTGGGTCCGTGGTGGCACCTCTCGGCTGGTCGGCGTTCTGGCGGCGCCGTTGCCGGTTGATGAGCATCGATCTGCCGTCGAGTGTGACCTCATGCCAATCGATTGACTTCGGGCAGCTCGGCCCTACAATCTCGATTGCGACCGTCATCCCAGCGTTTCAATCCAACAAGGTCTATCTGCCACCAACCGCCAGCGGTCGAGCCGGCGTCTTCGGGATGGCAGATAGACGCTCTTCGTTAGCAATTCTAAACCATGATCCGTGACGATCTTAGTAACAAGCTCATCCATTTCACAAGAGGGCCGACCCGAGAAGCTGCGGCACAAATTTTCATGAAGATAGTAAAGGAGGGTAAGCTGCGCGGTGGTACCGGATGCATTAGAGACGGTTGGCGCTGCGTCTGCTTTACGGAAGCTCCAATAGCAAAGCTATCGGCCATTCTTGCAAGCCCTGGCGCGCACGGCAGCAGATATGAGCCATACGGTGTCATGGTGGATAAGACTTGGTTATTTCAGCAAGGCGGACGCCCTGTGATTTACCAGGCTCACGACGAATACGATCTGCTCCCAGAAGAACTTAAATATCGCCATGTGCGTTACGAGCCTCACGAACGTGTTGACTTCAGCTGGGAGCGTGAATGGCGGATTAGGGCCAACGAACTGATTCTCGACCCAAATGAAGTTACGCTAGTTGTTCCACAGCGGGTGATCAAAGACGTCCTAATTGATAGCAGGTACTCGGATATCGCCAACCAGCACGCAGCCAGCGGCTCAATGCCTGAAATTGCCTTGAGCCCATATCCATGGCACTTCATAGTCCTCAGTGACTTGGGGGTGCCCATTGAGTCTCTATAGGGAACCAACCTGTCGTTCAGCACGCGGGTAGAGTAGAGAACAGGTGTACGCCTGCCCTCCCTCATCAAACCGTGCATGCAGTTGTTCCCGCACCCGGTTTTCCGATGCGCTTCACGCCACGACATGCGCTAAGTTCCAACCCGTCCAAGTAGGACATTGTACCGCCCGTGACCCCGGTAAAGATGAGCACCGGGAAACAGCCGAAAGCGAGTTCCTCGGTTCTTCACCTTATGGCGCGTCATAAAGTGGGTTCGAAACCGGTCTTCGGCCAAGCAAAAGATGCCATCGAGATTTATAATTTTGGAACTCTGGCGGGATCGCAGCAATGCACTCTAAACTCGAAATCTGGCTGGCCTCCTGAGAAGCCGCTACTCCTCAATCATGTCGAGAGATGATTTTTCTAAGCCCACGATTGAGCGGCTGCGGCAGCGCGTGGCGTGGAAGTGTTCGAACCCCTCCTGCCAAGCGTCGACGGTTGCCTCCGGGAGCGGGGATGAAAAGGTCGTCATACTTGGTGTTGCCGCACACATTCACGCTGCTGCACCGGGTGGGCCGCGGTATGTGCCAGAGATGCTGCCGGTCGAGCGGAAAGCTATTACCAACGGTATCTGGCTTTGTCAGAACTGCTCTCGGCTAATAGATGTCGACGTTGAAAACTACCCGCCAGAACTGCTGCGCACTTGGCGGGCAGAGGCAGAGAGGCGTAGCTATGCTGCACTTGGGAAGCCGCTGGATGGCTTAGTCGAATGCACCACCTCGCCCACAGAAAATGAGGTTGGAAAAGTCCTGGTAATGGCCGCCCAACTGCTTGAGATCGGAAGAAAGGTTTGGCGAGCCCCGTCCTTGGTAGCCCGATTGAGTCTCGAAGAACTTGTGGGAGAGGAAAGTAAATCGAAACCATTTGGAATGCGAGAGCTTACTGCGAGCTTAGATGAAGGTGAAACGCTACTTCTAATGGGGGCGGGGGGACTTGGCAAGACAACGCTGGCCCTAGAAGCTGCTGGTCTTTGTCTCGATCGCGGTAGGCGTATTCCTGTGTTTGTCGATACACCGCTGTGGGCCGACTCGGGGGTAACTCTTTTCAGGTATCTGGCGTCGCTTCCCGCCGCTGAAGCGTTGGAAATTTCGGTCAAAGAGCTCTCGCGACTCGCCGAAGCGGGCCGATTGGTTCTCTTCTTGAACGGTTGGAATGAGATTGAAGTATCTAGAAAAAGGGCATGTTTGAATTTTCTGATGCAGCAGATATTGGCAACCGAACAACTGTCTTTTGTGATTACGTCGCGTTTTTCTGTGGCTTCCGGCAACTTGTTGCCAAGTATGAAGTGTATTCACGTATCCGGCCTAACTTGGGATGGTCAGGTATCAGTTGTTCGGGCCGAGTTGGAAAGCAACCAGGCGGAGAGCTTAATTCATCGAATGGCAAGGGATTCGACTCTACGCTATTCCGCTCGGAGTCCATTAATCCTGCAAGGTGTCATCGCCCAGACAAAGCTTGGTACTGCTGAGCTTTCCAGCGACTTCGATCTGCTCGGAGCCTGCGTGCAGTGGATTGAAGACGATGGACGAAGCAAGGTTGCTTTATCCGCATTGCCCGTTGAAGGCCACCAGTTGGTCTACCTAGAGCAAATCGCATGTGAGATGACACGCAGGGTGGCGACGCGCTGCTCACGAGCGGTTGCCTTGGCCGCTGTTCATGCTGCCGCAATTCAGCTTCAAGAAAAGCACTTGATTGGCTCGGTGCCGTCACCTCAGGCTGTTCTTGAGGTATTGAGCAATTATCATCTCTTACATGTTGACTCAGGCGTCTATCGTTTTGCGCACCAGCGATTCCAGGAGTATTACGCGGCCACGCGTTTGTTACGTGAATGTCTTGACGAACGCAGTGGGGCGCACACTTTGTGTGAGGCTGATAACCTGCCTGCTTGGGAGCCTTCGTTAAAGCTAGTGGCCGCTTCATTAAGAGGGGCGCATGTTCTACCGGCAGCCCGCGTCAAGCTTGTCTCGACAGCGGCACACGTGGATTTAGGTTTAGCATGCGACTTTGCCGGCGAGTGTGGGTTCAGTGCGCGGGACAACGCCGATTTGTACGCGGAACTTGTCCGCCGGGTGAGCGAATTCTTTTCATCGGAATTCGATAGCGTCAAAAACCTTGGAGTTGCTTACCAGAAGGCAACCAGATTTCAAGTATTCGCAAAGTTTTTGTGGCCTCTCATAGAGAGCGAGGATGCTCAGGTTCGGCTTCGCACCTATCGTCTGGACGGTCGCTGTATCTCGCTCTGTCAGCTCGGTGAAGGTGCCCGGCAAAGACTAAAGGCATGGCCCTTAGAGCGACGGGTCGAGTTCGTATTTGAGTCCTCGAATAATCCAGATAATTTCGATTTATTGATCGACTTGGCGCAGCAGGAATCAGAGCCAACTGTCCGAGCGGCCGCAATTTGCTCACTTCTCTGGGATTTCCCTGCCTTTGAGGGTTCTCAGCTTGCTTGGCTAAATTCCCCGAAGAATGTTCAGACAGACCCTCAACTGTTGAGTCATATCGTCGGTTTTGTTGAGGACGGATACGCCGACTGTGCAGTCCGGGAACGGCTTGTGGACCTCGCAAATAGCGGTTGCTTGGCTGACGGTTCGAAAGCACGACTTGCGATAGCGTGTCCGGAAGAATTTGGCCCTATCGGGCTTGATGCGGTTTTCAAGACCTTGGAGGCTAGCGGTGGATCTTATGACGAGTCAATGCGCCTTGATCTTGCGCGAGCTTTAGCGCCCGTTCGACTGCTGGAGGTTGCCAGCGATCGGGCTATGGATAAAGCTTGGGTTCCCGATTGGGTAGGCAATGAATTGCAAAGGGCTGATAACGAATGGAAATCAGAAGTCTTCGAACGAGCGTGGGATGTAATTGTCAAGCAGCGGTTGACCCACCTTAATCCGCAAACGCTTGGTCCTCTGGCGAACGAATGGCAGATGAAGCGAGGATTGGAAAAATGGCTGAAAGATAGTGAACGGCAGCAAACGAACTATGAAAAATGCAGTTACGAAGCACACCTCCTGGTCGAGCGGTTGTTACTGAATGGACGAAATGAGATTCTTATGGACATCATCTCCAAGCGAGTGGAAGGCGCTTCGGCTGAACAGCGTGTTCTCTTGCTGAAGCTGGTGCTCGGTGCAATTGAACGCGATGACCAGAAAACGCGTTCCAGAAACGGTTGGGTACCGTCGCGCGAAAGTTTCGACTGCTTGGTTTCCGTGCTTTCTGAAAAGTCACCTTCGTCAGCTGAAGTACATTCCGAAGTTCTTGTATTCCTAGCGTCTATTGCCAGCTACGTTGCTCCGGAAGAGTTCGACGATCTAGTGCATTCGGCTTGGACATCCGCTCTTGATGTCTGGGTTGCGTATCGAGCCCAGATGGATGACTGGGCCAAACGAGGGAGAGCGCATTCACCTAGACCAAAAAGCCCGCAGACGAGCCACATTCTGACAGCAGCGGCAGTGAGGCGCGGGGTTCATGGACTACGAGGATTGTTCCGACTTTTGACGCACCCAGCTGCGGAGGAACATGTACTGGATGCGATCTGCCGTGTGTCCTCTGAATCTTGGCCGGGCGACCGAGAAAAGCTCTCTTTTGACCGCTTGGACTGCATCGTCGAGGGAGAGTTACGCCGTCAGAAGGGGTGTGTTTTTCGACGGTTCGATCAGTCAGTTCAGCCACTCATCGACGAGGCAGCTAGCTTGGTAGGGGAGATTCTCAGTAACCGAGTGGATACATGTTTTCAGCAGAGCATTGGTGGAGAAACGTTTAATGCTGAAGACGCCGCCTATCGAATTGGCCAACTGTCACAGAGTGTAGTTAAGATCCCGAGTGAGTATATTATTGAACCAATATGCAAAGCAATTCGAAGCGGTCTGCTAAATTCTTTCGGACTGATAAACTTGCTAGAAGGGTTGCTTCGATACGGATACAGAATTGAGGATGGCCTATTGGTTGCCTCGCTCGAAACGCAATATGGGAAAATTGCAGCCTCTCCGTGGCTAGACAAATCAAAGTGCCACACTCTAGCAGGGTTGTGTAGATATTTTTTGCTAGCAGTACCTCCCAACGTTCTTGGGCGATCTGTCGACGATTGCCTCGCTCAATGGCGTAGATGGATGCCTCCGACGAATATAGCTGCCTCACTCGGAAGTGCGCGTTCCGTTGCTGCGTGGGAGGTGCTGGTGACGGCTGAGGAATTTTTTACAGACGAAGATGGCGCCAGTAACGAGGCCTATTTTTTGGCTCTGATCGATACACTCTCGGTAAGTAAGCTGAAGGATTTCTGCGAGCGAATTAGAAATGGATGGCTTTTCAAATGGAATGGTTATCCGTGGATGTGGGTCGATAAGCGACGAGCATCATCAATCGCTTCTATTTTGATACAGCAAGCTGGTGCAGTCGAGGATTTTGTTGATGCCTGTTGGCAGGCGGCGATGTCTGAAGCCGACGAGCTTGCAGGGTACGTTCTTCTTCACGTCGATGGAGCGGAAAAAGTACGCGAAGCCTATCTACGCAAGGCCCTAAGAATTGGTCGCCCCGCATTTCCCATGCTGAAGGAGCTTTTTACCTTAAGGACACCACTTGGGGATTCGCAATTTGAGGTTTCTCCACAAGCAAACAACGATTTGCGCCTCGATCTTTATGTGGTCGCACGCGATGATTCGCCAATCGCCAAGCAGTGTAAAGATATGTTGGCTGAACTGGAGTGCGATCGGCGGGAGGATGGTCGCCCGGACGACGAAATACGCCATCCGAATCTAAGAGACGGAGTGCCGTGGACTAGTGTCTTGACGACAATCGCGCCTTCCTAAATAATTGCCTCGGCAGACATTAGGCGTAGCAACATCCCAGGGACGGAATGCTGTTTCCCTATCCTTAGCACCAGCGAGTAGCGTTGGCAGCTGACGTCTCTTGATCTCACTCCCCTGACCCCGTCAGTCGAAAGGCGCGCGGGGTTTTCTGCGTCTGGACTACGAAAAACTGACGTCTGCATGTTCCGCCAAAGCCACAATGCCATAAATCCCATCCAGCAGTGATCCAATCCCAATCCCAATCAATCCCCAACCCAGGAGCCGCCCATGAATCGAGCCCGAACCGCAATCACCATCACCGCATCACTCGCCATACTCGCCGCCGCCGCGACCCACCAATACCGCCAATCCTCCGCCGCCGAGCATCACCAAACCGATCTCCAATCCAAGCTGCACACGGTCGAGCAAACCCTGTCGGCGACCAAGCAGGACCTCCTCGGCTACACCACTTTCACGCAATACCTGCAGATCACCAAGAAAGCGATCTCAGGCCGGGCAAAATTCCTCGCGGCCACAATCGATCGCAGCTACGTCCATGTCGAGCACATCAATCGGTCGGCGCTGGGGATCAACTCGGATGCCACCATCATCCTGAACTACGCGGTTGAGTACTCCGTCGGCTACGACCTAAGCCCAGAGAGTTTCGCTGTCGCTGCGGACGCCACCGGCATCACCGTGACCTTGAAGAAGCCGGAGCTCGTGTCGTTGCCGGCCATCGGTGCTATTTCGCATGAGATCCCCGGCAAGGGGCTGCTGATTGATGAGAAAGAGCAAGTGATCGCCCTGTGCGAGCGCAAGCTCGGCGAGTTCCTGCGCGACTTCCTGGCAAAGCAGCCGAATGTTCGTGCCGCCCCGATGATCACGTTCGCGTAGGGTTTGGAGCGGCCAGGCGGACCAGTAAATCCTGAGCCCGAGCGCCAACGGCCGGATCGTATTGAGAGCAGCCACTCAGATTTTTCAGGCCACTGGCAGCGATCGACCCAAAGGCGACGGTCGTCTTGGATCGGAGCGGACGTTCACGTTCAACGTCTGAATTCACTGGTGCTGCGCTCGTTTATCGCGCCGCGTCCGCCGGTGGAGTGATGGGATACCTGGTACGTTCCAAGCAAATGTCTTTTCACTGGAGCACTACGGCTACATTAGTTCGAACGGGGAAAGGACTCCAGCGAGTACGCCCCGACGCTCCTCAACCAACCATAGTGTTTGACTGTTCGGAAGGTCCACGGCTGCTAGAACGCTTTCGACATCTTCATTCCATCCGACGACCTTTGCATCTACCAGCGTTAGCCCCTCTTGAGAAGCAATTGCAATGGAGGTGCCGAGTAGTTTCTTCCATTGCTGACCGGAATTCAGATACTTTACCATAGAAATCTCGGACAAGAGTTTCCACCTTTCCTGATAAATGGGCAGAAATGAAAACGAGTGCATAAGCATCAACTGACGAGCATGCGCTACAGGCTGCCAAAGTTCCACTGAAACAGGAGATTTGACCATAAAGTCAGCTACTTTTCTTCTTGGCACTTCTTGCTCCTTCATGAGCGCTTCCTCAATTCCGATTGCGAGTTCAATTGCCGCCAAGGTTGCGTGGCGCGCATAAACGCCTGTATGCATCGCGTCGTTTCTTGCTCTCCTTACGGTCGCGTACAGTGCGTCGAAGCGAGTGAAGCTAACGGGAAAATCATTCGATAGATCGTTCAGTACGACCGAATTAATTGCGAGCTCACGCAGTTTGGGCTCGTATCTTCCCATGTCCTCCTTATTTCCTAGCAGCCGAAGCCCAATTGCCTCAATTGCGAAGCAGATTGCGCCGAAACCTTCTGCGTCGGCGAGCGCTAGGTAGCGCGCCGCTCGTAGTTGATCGCGGTAGTGCAAGCGCTCATGTCTTTGGAGTGTTGGATGGTCTGGCATCGAGGTCAAATCGGTATCAATGCGTCTAAGTGTAACCGATAACCCCCCCTGCGTTCTTGCCTAAGCTCGAAGGCTATGCAAAGGCGATCGCAGCGGATTGCCGGTGACGATTTGCTTTCACGGCCGCGGCGTGAGCTCTTGGAGCCGGCTGGCCGGGTGCTAGACGGCCCGCTACAGCACATCGACCAGATAGTCGTAGGGTTCGATGTCGTCCAGGCGGCAGGTGCCGATCAGACGGAAATCGCGGAAATCGGCGACAGACCGCGGTTACCGTACACATGGTTGCCATCGCAATGGCCGCTTCGGTCGTTTGCCAACTGGTGCTATCGACCCGGAGCGGAAGCTGGCAATATCGGAAAGCGGTCACTCAGGAACGTTTGAATTATCCGGCTGGCGCGGCTATATCGGGCAGCTACCAGCCGCATGACGAATTGAGCGACATAGTGCTTACGGCGGGTCTCGTCGCAAATTATTTGAAGCGTAGTTATTCTGAGGTGTCTTGATAGGGAAAAGAAATAGGCACCTCAAATTGGATACGGCTGAGCGAAGTCTGCGAATTCGTTGACTCGCCTTGCGATCCGATCCCGACGGCGCCCATGAATATACCAATACCACCCTTGGTTTCTGTACCCCGTTCAAGGGTTATAGCAACATCAAACTTTACAAGGTGTATAGATTGCTTCTGGGCTGAAAGTACACAGCCATTTGGAACAGATAGGGCGCCGCCGCCAGTCCCTTGTAGCAACAAAAGTGGGTTTACCTGGCCTTCCCTAGAAGCATTGGCTACAAGTTGCGCATCTTTGACACCGCTAATTATTTCGGTGAGAGCCGTCGTGACAAATGTTCTGAGTTGCATGATAAGAGATCTCAGTAATGTTTTCTTGGTGACTTGGTCAAATACAAAGCCTGCCGCAGCACCCCAGTGTCGGCTATTGAGAAGAGACCTGAATGGCTAGTCTTGGTCGATAGTTCTGCTTCATGACAAATGGAATCAAATAGTCCTTTCACGACCCGATGCGAAGAATTGAGGATTTGGAGAAGCGGACGCCCAAACAAACGGATCAGATCGTGGCTTTTCACAACTTATCTTTATTTGTTATGCATCGATGATTCCATGATTTACCAAATACGTGAATCCATCATCTGTGACTATATATTTTCCAATGCTATTGATCGAGACCAACCCTTCTGACTTTGCTTGACTCAGGTAGCGCTCCAGTTTAAGGCGGTGCATGTCAGTGAAGTTCAATATCTGCGAAACACTCAATGCAGGGTAATGACTCTTCTCAAATGCTTGCGCGACAGTTGTCATTGCAGCTTTAAGTCCGTCCGCTGTCCTATCTGGCTTTGCACCATGTAACGGCTTGAACGGGCTTGACCCAATTGCAGGTTTTTCGAATAGAGGAGCATTAAGGAGTGTCCTCAAGAGTTCATCAAGCGAATACTCCACTTCAGAATCATTAGAAAAATTTACATATAGCTTAGATTTAAGAAATGTGGGGAGAACCGGCCCTGATGATTGCCTCACTACTGGGATAATCTTGTTGCCGTCAATTCTCTCAAGAAGTGAAGCGGTTACGATCATCTTTTCGTACCCAACCCCGCCCTTGCCAGCGTTAGCTTTGGTCACATAAGTTTCTGAGCAAACAATTATGGCATAGTCGCACCTTGCCAGTTCAGTTTCCATGAAGTGAGGAAGATCATCACCCGGCTTTAAGTCCCACTGATCAAGAACTGCGTCTACCCCCCGATTCCGGAGTGTCGTGGCAAATTCTAACACCCAGCCTTTATGTTCTGCGGAGTCGTGTGAATATGATATAAATACTCTAGGTGGCGTCATTTCGAAACAGTCCTAATTGCGATCGCGCTATATTGCATAAGGAATAGTGAGTATCTGCTGCCGCAGAAGCGCCCTGCTCAATCTCTGGCGGTTCGCGGCAGAAAAACCTCGCCTGACTAAAGTGCCCCGACAACCGCCCGATGGGGAATAAACAAAGGCATATGCGATTTTGATATAACGCGAAACCAGGGAGGCATTGTGCATGCCTTGAGAAGTATTTCACCGCGACGAGCAGGAGTCACCTGGCAACACACGCGCTCGGCCGGTTGGTCCGCGGCCTTTGATAATAAGCACCAGCGCGTAGCGATTTAGCTCAAATGCGTTGGCTAAAGATAATTTAGCGGCATAACTCTGGCGTCTGCTCCCAAACTCGTCGTGGCTCGGAATCCTGCAAGCGTTACCGTACCTAGCATTGCGCCGTATCCATAGGGATTATATATAGTGTTAAAAAATTGTGAAAACCCGCACTTCCCGGTGCTAGGTGGATAGCATACACCCAGAGCGGTTCAATGACTGCTTTCCGCCGACTTCCCCACCGTCTCTTCCTGGCCGGCTGCCGACCGACGCCATCCTGCGCCCACCGGCTGCTTCGCGCCACGTAGCGGCCGGTCAGACAAGAAAGTCAGATGCGCCGCCGAATGACTGCTTATGGCTGATCGCTCCAATTCAATGTCGGCTTCTAAGAGAAATCGCGACCGTGTGCTCCTGGCCGTAACCCGATCCGTGCCGATCAGCTTTGAGGGTGCTATTGCTATTCTCTCCGCCCAAAATCCACACGGTGGCGCAACCCCGATGGCTGACAGCTCTCACGCGGTTGACGACAGCACCATCTTGATACGTTTCAAGCCACCGTCGACGGTTTCCGCTAACTTGGCCACGCTTGGATCGTCGAAGGGCCGTTCTACCGTCCATTCGCAGAAAGAAGCCATGAGCGCTGCCCGTTCGACGGAGAGTCGTGAGTCGGCCAGACCAGATTCGATAATGGGGATGAGCGCTGCGGCGGCCCTGAGGCGGTTGATTTCCGGGGTTGAGGGCGGTGGCTTTTTGGACATTTCATCATTTTAGCGAGGAGCAACGCCCTCGGCTACGGTGTGCCCATCATCAACCATCACACTCGTTTCCGTCATCGCTCCGCCGAACGAGGTTCTTGGGCTACCCGGCTCAGAGCCCTTCGTCGGGCGCGCTCGGGTTGCGGCTGAGGCTACGCCTGCGCGTCAAGGCAAGGATTTCCAGGAGACATGCTTCAACCGCATCCCGATTTCTCGAAGCCCGACACTTCCGGCGTGCGCGTTCTTCCAGCTGCCTGACGCGCTCCCTCGTGACGCCAAGTTCATCGCCAACTTCCTGCAACGTGGCTACGTTGCCATCCAGCCCGAGGCGGCGGGACAGGACAAGGAAGTCGCGGTTTCCAGTCCGGAGGCCCTGAAAGCAGGTGCTCACCGCGTCGACCACTCCGTCGCACGCTTCAGCGACGGCGTGTTCCCGGAAGTGTCCGATCTCCTCTGCGCTCGCACCGAGTCGTTCGAGCACGACGCTGAGTCGAGTGTCCTCTCCATACACCGCGGCCAACAAACCGTTCACCGCGGTCACTCGCTGCCGTAGATTGGCCGCCATCGCCCTTGGGTCCTTGTCACCTTGGTTGTGCAACGCATGGCGTTGATCAGCCGCACTGGAATCACCCCGTCTATCGGTTCGTTTTTGTGCTCGCCGCAGACCGCATCGAATGCCGGCGCGGAGTGGGTGCCACGCATGACGATTGTAGTGGGCGACAGAGCGTCGTCAAGACGTGTTGCTCCGTGAGGCTGGAGCCCTGCCAGGTCCTCCCATCGCCAACCTTTCCGATTGCCCGGTCGACTGGAACGACTCGCAGCAGCGCGCGGCGAAGAAGGGTGTTTCGATCGACAGGGTGCCGGATACTCAGGCCTACAGCGAAGACAACCGAGCACCGCCGGTATGACGAATATGCAAGCGGCTGGCCGCCACCAGGAGCCCCGGTTTCTCGGCCGTGGCGGCGGCCTCCGGGTAGAACAGTAAGGTTTCCTCCAGCCGCTGGAGAAAGCGCTTCTTGAAGTCCAGCAAGCCGCGTGGGGTATCGCTGTAGTCGGCGCCGAATTGCCGCTTCAACGACTGCCAGGGGATGAGGGCACTGGAGTGACGGGTGACGCGCAGGACAAAGATGCGGTAGACCAGCCAGGAGTAGATGTCCATCGCCAGCGGCGACTGGGAGAGCGCGTGCAGCACACGCATGTCGATTGGCACCGGCGACTCGGTGATGTTGCGAAAGAACGCCCCCGATAGCTTGAGGGTGCTCTTCCAGCGCCTCTGGTCGTCAGGCCGTTCGGGATCCCAGAAGAAAAAAGCCTCGTCGGCGATCGCCATGCTTTGCAGACAAAACCGCCCCTGTTTTTGAAAGACGATCGATAGCACCGAAGAAAACAGCTTCATGGACTGCTCGCGGAGCCGCTGCCCATCGCGGCCATCGGTTCGCATGCCGAGTTTGTGCAGGAACTCTTTCTGGCTTCTTCCGAGGTCCAGCCGCGGGCACTTCGTCTTCACGGCTTCGGTGCAGATCCATGCCAGAACAAGCCGGGGAACCGTGCCGAAGGGCAGGCCGATTTTCGGGTCGGCGATAATCGAAAGAGACACGGCACCGCTCGTCCGCTCGAAGGATGACACGCCGGGGTCGGTGTGCGGCAAGGTGGTCTGAACCAGCGCCTGGCCCATGAACGCGAGCGACTCGGCATCGACCTCGACATCGCTAATCTCGGAAGCGATGGACATCAGCTTGTCGGCGCGCGCGACCCTGGTCACGGGAATGCCGCATCCCGGGATGCCGGACGGAACGTAAGGCCGCCGGGATGGAATCGCGAGAAGGGGGGATTGGGGGCTGGTTCGCATGCCGTCACTGTTGCACCCTGCCGCTCCTCGGTGCAGGCGAAAAGCGTCCAGAAAAGTGGCTTTTCGGACGCAAGGAGCGGGAAGACGTCAGGTCGCGAAGGGCTATGGGCCGCGGAGCTACGGTGCGCGGCAGCCTGTATCGCCGTGGAATCGGACGATTCGAAATCCACAGTCGAGATCCCGGGTGGTGACGGTGCGTTTGGTGGTCGCTGACGCTGATCGTTTGCCGCTCGTGGGTCCTACGCGCAGCGAGACGTCTTGCGCGGTGGTGGCGTGAAGGCTTCTCAGGCAGCACGCTGCACGGTGACCGTTTCACACCCTGCAAAACCCTGTCGCGGTGAGGTACCGATCTGGCTATCCCCGCCTGATTGCCACGACCGTGGTTTTTCTCCTGGTAGGCCGCTTTTCGCTTTTGTTGCCCTTTTCGACCTCGATTCCGCTGCACGTCACTCGGCGCGTGGGTTCTTCTGCGGCTCGAACGGCGCGGCGCCACGTAGTTATCCACAGGCGCGACCGCCCTTTACTTGTAAATTACTTTAATTTACTTGTTAACTACTTGTAGACCCCCCTCAAAGCCTTGCCACGCAAGGCCTGTAGCCGAGGTCGTGAGACAGGTTTCACGTCGTTATGAGACAGGTTTCACGTTAACTGAGACAGGTTTCACGTGGATAACTTTTCCCCTCCTCTGGAAGCCCCTTGTAGCCTGGGTTTGCGGCGAATGGCGTTTGAGACAGGTTTCACGTGGATAACTTCTCCGAAGGGCGATTTCTGTGGATAACTTTTTCCGAAAAGCGGTCCGAAAGGACGCTTTTCGGGGACTTGCATTTTTTCAGCCATCCGTAGAATCGTTCTGGATAGCGTCTCGATCGGCGCCGCTCGCGGTGGAGCGGGACGTTGCAGGGCGCTCATTACGGAGGAGAAGAACATGCGCAACGAACAAACCGGACTGATCACATCACTGGCGTCGCATTGCTGGCGCCTCTTGAGTCTTCGTGGCGACTGGAAATCCATGCCGGACTCGGCAGGCTTTGTCTGGCTGGCTATGGGCGCGACACTTCTTGGCGGCCTGACGGAACAGCTCGTCAGGGGCCGGTCGCTGGACGTAGCCGTCCTCAGCGCCGTGGTCTGGCTGGGATTCATTCTCGCCGTGTCCAGACACGGCAGGATTTTCAATCGTCGGTTTGCCGGCGCTCTCGCCCTGCTGTCGATTGGAATCGAGGGCCTGCTGGTGCTCACGATCTGGATTCCAGCGGCCGAATGGCCGGTAGCGATCTGGGCCGGCGTTGCCGTCATGCACCTGCTTTTCCAGGCGAACGATGCGGGCGCGGCGGCAGGGCGCTGACGCCGGTTAGCATCGAGCGCCGCTTGCCTTCGATGAAAACGCCGGTCATCGACCTCAGTGCAATGATGCGCACAGGATCGGGCGGCCAGTTCCCTGAGCCGCGGCTTGTCAGGGATGACTGCGACGCCGATCGCCGGCCCGACCTGGATCAGTCCATCGCCTTCGCCGCGCCGACGATCCAGCCCGACCAGACGATCGATCCTGCGAAGCGGGTCACGGCACACGCCCAAACGCGCGACAGAAGAAAGCGTGCCGGCCATCCGTCGGCGCCATCGTGGAGGCGCGCATGATGGTCGTCTCCTCGCCCTACGACTTCGAGGTCCCGTGGCGCCCCAATTTTGAAGCCAAAATGGCGCTTGTCTGGGCGCTCGCGTCGGCCCTGATCATCGCCTTCTCCCGGGCGGTTCCGTTGTTCTCCCAGTTCTCGGCGCTGCTTGCCGTCGGATGTGCCCTGGCCGCGGCCTGCCGCGGTTACCAGGCCTACCAGCGGCTGCTCGATGCCTCGCGTCTGCGCTCGTTCGGCAAGGCGTTCATTGATCTCGGGGAACTCGAAAAGAAGGCCCTTCAGGCCGCTCAACGGCAGGCGCTCTGGCTGGGAACAGGGTTTCCCTGGACCGACATCGAGGCAAGCAAGCTGCATACCCTCATTTCACTCGGCGTCGTCAGGACGCTCGGAAAAGCGGCCCAACAGACCGAAGGCGCGTACTGGGTCCATGGCCTTGCTCCCGAAGACGATCTCTATTCGGAACTCGCCCACCTGGTCGGGCACACCCTGATCGTCGGCACGACCCGTGTCGGCAAGACACGCCTGTTCGATCTGCTCATCGCCCAGGCGATCTTCCGGGGCGAGACAGTGATCATCATCGATCCGAAGGGCGATCACGCGCTGGCCAGGAATGCCCGCGCCGCGTGTGACGCCAGCGGGGCAGGGGAGCGCTTCGTGTATTTTCATCCGGCGCATCCCGACCGGTCGGCGTGCATCGATCCCTTGCGCAACTGGAACCGCAAGACCGAGCTGGCCAGCCGCGTGGCGGCGTTGATCCCCTCGGAAACCGGCGCCGACCCGTTCACGGCCTTCGGCTGGAAAGTGCTCAACGACATCACCAACGGCATGATCGCCACCGGCCATCGGCCCAATCTGGTGCAGCTGCGACGGTATGTCGAAGGCGGACCCGAGAGCCTCTTGCAGCGGGCGTTGAAAGTTCACTTCACCCGCCAGGTGAAGGACTGGGAAAGCCGGGCCGCGTCCCATATCCGGCGCTACAAGGATCGGCTGCTGGAAGCCTACATCGCCTTCTACCGGGAGATCGCCATCCATGAAGCGCAGTCCGTGGATCTCGATGGCTTGATCTCGACCTACGAGCACAATCGCGAGCACTTCCAGAAAATGGTGGCGTCCCTGATCCCGATTCTCTCGATGCTCACCAGTGAGCCCCTGCAGGCGCTTCTGTCACCGGACTTCGAGCCGGGCCACGAGCGGCTGGTGACCGACATGTCGAAGATCATCCACGGCAACAAGGTGGTCTACATCGGTCTGGATTCGCTGGCCGACTCGACGGTGGGCAGCGCCATCGGCTCCATCCTGCTGGCCGATCTCGCCGCTGTGGCGGGCGACCGCTACAACTACGGGATTGATTCGCTGACGCCGGTCAATCTCTTCATCGACGAAGCCGCCGAGGTCCTCAACCAGCCGGCCATTCAACTCATGAACAAGGGCGGCGGCGCGGATTTCCGGGTGACCATCGCCACGCAGACCTTTGCCGACTTTGCCAGCCGACTTGGCGACGAAAACAAGGCACGCCAGGTGCTCGCCAACACCAACAACAAGATCGCCCTGCGCGTTCTGGATTCCGAAACGCAGAAATACCTGGCCGAAGGCATGCCGCAGATCAAGGTGCGTTCGATGGCCCTGCGCTACGGACACAATGTCGATAGCCACGTGCAGGACAACTACACCGCGTCTTATCAGGAACAGATCATGGAGGCGGAGGCAGAATTTTTTCCGGCGGCGATGCTGGGTGAACTGCCACCACTGCATTTCATCGCTCGGCTTTCTGGCGGCCGGACGCTCAAGGGACGGTTTCCCATCCTCCTGACGCAGCCATGAGGCCTGCGCGCACCGACAACGCCTGGAGTACCTTCGTCGCCGTCGCACTGTTTCTGCTCATGGCGGCCACCTGGGCGTTCATTCCGCCGACGGCGATCCGCAATGCCTGGATCGCCGAACGGGCGGAGGTCTACGCGATTGCTGGCAAGGGTGAGAGCGATGTCTACGGTCGTACCCTGGACGATATGGAAAAATCGCTGGCGTCGGATTTTCGCAAGCTTCATCATCGACGCTCAATCGACAGGGCAGGGACCCTTTGGGAGTTCCGACCTCAGCGCTTGGGCGCAGGGCCGGATCGTCGCGACCTGGTTGTGGATCGGCCTGGTCGCCTACCGCTACAAGTGTTGATGGGATGGCTGGTACCAGGCATTCCCTTGGTGATGGCGGCCTACAGCGACGGCCAGCTCGTGCGGGAAATCCGGAAGTATTCCTTCGTGGCCCAGAGCCCGATCCGACACAGCCTCGGGGTGCGCGTGCTCTGGGCCGTTCTGGTGGGGCTTGCCGTCTGGATGATCGTGCCGTTGCCGATGCCCTCGTTGCTGCCACCCTTGTTGATCGTCTCGATCTCGTACGCGCTGTGGCTGTGGGTGAGTAATTTGCAGAAGCGGCTTTGAGGCGATTGCCTGCGGGACAGGTCAGCTTCGTCAGGGGCGGTACGGCTCGCACAAGGGGCGTGCGTGACGGTTCCTCGTGACCCAGCAAGACGTTTCGGCGCAGCGCCAAATGTCCTATGCTTCTCACTTGATGAGAAAAGAACAGCAACTACCCACTGGCGCCGCCACCATTCGGCGCAACCTCTGCCAGGAGGGCCTGCCGAGCTCGGCCATACGGTGGCCGCCCACACCTCTCGGCACCGTCGGTTTCGCTCCGACTGCCTCCACAAGATGTCGGCAGGCGTCTGCAACATGAACAACAGCGCAGATGCCACGTAATTCGCTTACGGCGTGCAGGCCAAGCCGGCGACTTCGCGGTCTCGCCGGCGCTTGATATGAACGGCAGCGATTTGCCCCGTTCATGGCTATTGCCACCCGTGGTGGACGCCACCGCTGCTGGAAATGATGAACATGGTCTTACCCGGACGATCCGCGCCGCGCGCCGGCAGAGAAGGGATGCCGCCAGCTTTCAGAGTCCCGCGCCTACTGCGCGCGATCAACTGCGCCTGTTCTTAAAGCGACAAAAACAGACATCAACGCGACGGCGAAATGCGTCGGGGAAGCCTTGCTCAGACAGAGACACGTTCTGTCTTTATTGCGCAATTTTGGCCTCGGTCCACGAGTTCTATGGCGCGCGCAACGTCGACCCGTACGACGCCTGCCGGTGGTGACCCTCGCCGGGAAGTCGACAACCACAGCAGCGGAGCATCAGCGGCGGTTGAACAGTCTTTGCCCGTGGTGGGTATCCAGAGACCCAGAGAGGGACAAACGGGGCCGCGCCCCACGGCCATTCGTCCGGCAGACCGAGGATGGGCAATCGCTGGCTGCTGTAATGGTCACGCAAAGGGCATGTTCGGCATCCACTTCCTCGGCTTCAATTCGGGCGTGCTCAAGGGAATGGGAACTGATCGTGCGGCGGGCAAGCGACGTCGACGCTGGTGTGGTCATCGACAGGAGGATCCATTC
>NZ_CAJQUB010000010.1:0-149106 GCF_907163215.1 Candidatus Accumulibacter sp. ACC005
CACCATGCACGAGCCGACCGGGTTTTCCGGGGTGCACACGCTGGCGAAGATGCGACAGTCCTGCGGCCGCTTGACGCCGCGCAGGACGGCGCCGCATTCGCACGCCGGGTGGTCGGCGACGGTGTGGTAGCCGACGCCGAAACGGCGCTCGGCGTCGAAGTCGGCGAACTCCTTGCGAATGCGCAGCGCGCTGTAGGGCAGCTCACCGAGTCCGCGCCAGGCAAACGAGCGACGCAGCTCGAAAACGTCGGCGACCAGCTGCTGCGCCTTGCGGTTGCCGTCGCGGCTGACGGCGCGCGAGAACTCGTTCTCGACCAGCGCCTGTTCCGGCGTTGACCTGCTTGATCAGCATCAGGATCGCCTGCATCACGTCGAGCGGCTCGAAGCCGGCGATGACCACCGGTTTGCGATACTCCTCGGCGAAGAATTCGTAGGGGCGCGTGCCGATGATCGTCGACACGTGCGCCGGGCCGATGAGCCGTCGAGCGGCAGCGTTCCCCAGCGGCGGACTTCCGGCGATTCGAGAATGCTGGCCATCGCCGACGGCGTCAGCACGTGGCAGCAGAGAACCGAGAAATTGCTCAGGCCGAACGCCTGTGCCTGTTTGATGAGCAGTGCCGTCGGCGGCGTCGTGGTCTCGAAACCGATGGCCAGGAAGACCACCTGCCGCTCGGGGTGTCGCTGCGCCAGCGCCAGCGCGTCGGCCGGCGAATAGATCATGCGAATCTCGCCGCACGCGGGCGCAGACCCGGCCGTTGTCGTCGTTTCCTTGTCCCTGCCCAGCTTCGCTTTGGCCTTGATCAGCGACAGGCCAGCGGAAGCCGGCACGCGCATCGGGTCGCCGTAGCTGCACAGGGTGACGCCGGCGTCGAGGGCAAGGCGAATCGCCATGTCGATGCGCCCGATCGGCAGCACGCAGACCGGACAGCCGGGGCCGTGGATCAGACGCACCGCAGGCGGCAGCAGGATCGCTGACCCCGTAGCGTGCGATGGCGTGCGTGTGCCCGCCGCAGAACTCCATGAACGAGTAGTCGCGATCTGCGTGCGCCGCCTGCCTGATCGCGGCGGCCAGGCCGCGCGCCAGCTGACCGTCGCGAAACTCGTCGATGAACCTCATTGGCCAGCGCTTTTCCCGTCACAGCGCCGTTTGTCCGACAACCCCATGCGCAACCCCCTCCTCACCCGCCGGCCGGCCACCTCAGGCGACCCCCCGTGTCGCCTCCTGAAGCGCAGCCGCACCCAGTTCGGCAAACAGCGCCAGGGTCTTTTCGGCTCCTTCGGGATCGAGCCGCGTCAGCGCGTAGCCGACGTGCACGATGACGTAATCGCCGACGGCGACGTCTTCGACCAGCGCCAGCGAGATTTCCTTGCCCACGCCGGCGACGTCGATCAGCGCCTGGTCGGCGCCCCGTAATTCGACGATCCGACACGGCAAGGCCAGACACATCGCGCCGCTCCCCTAGCGACCCACCAGGTGCTGCAGGGCGACCCACGCCTGACCGACGCTCAGCCCGCCGTCGTTGGGCGGCACCTGGCGCGCCTCGATCAGACGCATCCCCTGCGCACTCAGTCGAGTCCGCAAGCCGCTGACCAGCACCTGGTTGAGGAAGCAGCCGCCGCTGCCGACCACCGCCTCTTCATCCGGCACCAGCGTGCGCAGCCAGTCGGCGAGCGCGGCGATCAGCGTCGCATGAAACAGCGCCGCACCGCGCTCGGGGTTCTTTTCATCGGCCAGCACCGCCAGCAGCGGCAGCAGATCGAGCCGGCCCTGGGAAATCTTCCAGCCCAGGTCCAGGGGCAGGACGTCGCCGTAGCGCTGCGCCATGCCCTCGAGCAGCATCGCCGCCTGGCCTTCGTAGGCCATCACTGCCTTGATCCCGAGCAGACCGGCGGCGGCGTCGAAGATCCGCCCCATGCTCGACGTCGGCGGACAGTTGACATTGCCGGCGAGCATCTGCGCGACGGCCGGTGCCGCCTGCTGCGCCGCGTAGCGCTCGACGATCTCCTTGTTGCGCCCGAGTCGATGCAGCACCGCTGCCGCCATCCGCCAGGGTTCGCTGGCCGCGCGGTCGCCGCCGGGAAGCGCCAGCGGCGCCAGCGAGCCGAGGCGCCTGAAGCTGTCGCCATCGACGCGCAGCAGTTCCCCCCCCCAGGCCGCGCCATCGCTGCCGACGCCGACACCGTCCAGCGACAGGGCCAGCGCCTTGCCCTGCATGCCGTGTTCAGCGAGAACCGCCGCGGCGTGCGCATGATGGTGTTGTACGCCGAGCAGGGGCAGTCGCCGCTGCTCGGCGAATTCAGCGGCGAAGCGGGTCGAGTGAAAATCCGGGTGCAGGTCGTGCGCGACGATGGCCGGTTCGACGCCGAGCAGTTTCACCATCTGGGCGACGTTCTCCTCGAGGAAATCGCAGACAGCGGCGTTGTCGAGGTCGCCAACATGCTGCGACACGAAAGCCTCGTCGCCGCGCGTGACGCAGATCGTGTTCTTGAACCAGCCGCCGACGGCGAGCACCGAAGGGCCCGAGATCGGCAACTTGATCGCCCGCGGCGTATAGCCACGCGCCCGCCGGATAAACTGCAGGCCACCGCTGGTGATGCGTGCGACGCTATCGTCGCAGCGGGTGACGATGTCGCGGTCGTGGGTCAGAAAGGCGTCGGCAATGCCGTAGAGGCGCAGCAGGGCTTCATTGTTGCCGACCACCAGCGGCTCGCCGCCGGGGTTGGCGCTGGTCATCACCAGCGCCAGATCCTGCGCCCTTTCGAGCCATCCCAGGCCCGGCGGACGATTCGCCGCTTCGTGAAAGAGCAGGAACTGCAGCGGCGTGTAAGGCAGCATCACCCCCAGCCAGCTCAGCCCGGGCGCCACGCCGGGCAAGGCGGCGTCGCAGTTGCCGCGCTTCTTGATCAGGATCGCCGGCCGCGTCGGCAGGGTCAGCAGTCCCGGCTCGCCGATCCCCATCTGCACGAACATCGCCGCCGAGGCGGCATTGGCGAGCATGACCACGAAGGGCTTCTCGTCGCGCTGCTTGCGCTCGCGCAGGAGCGCGACGGCGACGGCATTGCGGGCGTCGCAGGCCAGATGAAAGCCCCCCAGCCCCTTGATTGCGACGATCTTCCCGGCGCGCAGCAGGGCCAGGGTCGCGGCCAGCGGGTCGCCAGGCAGGGGCTGCCCCTCGGCATCGACGAGGCGCAACTGCGGGCCACATTTGGGACAGCAGTTGGCCTCGGCGTGAAAACGACGATCCTCGGGCTTGCGATATTCGTGCTGACACTTCGGGCACATGACGAAGGGCTTGAGGCTGGTGCGCACGCGGTCGTAGGGCAGGCCACGGCTGATCGTGTAGCGCGGCCCGCAATTGGTACAGTTGGAAAAAGCGTAGCGCCAGCGCCGATTGCTGGGTTCGAAGGTCTCGGCCAGGCAGTCGCGGCAGACCGCCGTATCGTGCCCGATCATCGTCCCCACCCGACCACTGCGGCTGTCGATGATCACGAACTCGCGGCCATCGTGCGCTGCCGGCGCCGCAGCACGGGCGACCACGCCACTGACGCGAGCCAGCGGCGGTGCTTCCTGCTCGAGTCGGTCGATGAGACTCTTGACCTGCTCGGCCGCCCCGCAGACCTCGATTTCGACGCCACGCGAGTCGTTGCGAACCCAGCCGCCGAGCCCCAGTTCGCGGGCCAGGCGCCAGACGAAGGGGCGAAAACCAACGCCCTGAACGACGCCGCTGACGCGGATGTTCTGGCAAACCACGCTCTCCGCCATGTCAGCCTCCCGAAGCCGCAGAGAGCTGCGTTTCAAGCTCGACGATGCGCCGCCGCAGCGTCGCCATCGCCCCTTCTTTCTTCTCTTGTCGCGCCTTGCAACCAGCGCTCAGCCAGGCCAGCCACTGCTCGACACCCTCACCCGTGGTCGCCGAGACCTCGATCACCTGCAGCGCCGGATTGATCTGCCTGGCGTAAGCGATCGCCCGCTCGCTGTCGAAGGCGACGTAGGGCAGCAGGTCGACCTTGTTGACCAGCATCAGCGACGCGGCGGCGAACATGGCGGAATACTTCAGCGGCTTGTCGTCGCCCTCGGTCACCGAAAGGATCACCACCTTGTGCGCCTCGCCAAGGTCGAAGGCCGCCGGACAAACGAGATTGCCGACGTTTTCGATCAGCAGCAGCGAATCGTCGGCCGGCGCCAGCTCGTCGACCGCGTGGCCGACCATGTGCGCGTCCAGATGACAGCCCTTGCCGGTGTTGATCTGCACTGCCGGCGCGCCGCTGGCGCGGATGCGTTCGGCGTCGTGGCTGGTTTGCTGGTCGCCCTCGATGACGGCGATGGAAAGTCTCCCGTTCAACGCCGCAATCGTGCGGCAGAGCAGGCTGGTCTTTCCCGAACCGGGACTGGAAACGAGATTGACGGCGAAGATGCCATGGTCCTCGAAACGACGCCGGTTCTGGGCCGCGTAGGCGTTGTTCTTGGCCAGAATGTCGCGTTCGATGCGCAGCCTCCGCGATGGCGTCCCGGCGTCTGCCGCGGCCGCTTCGCCGGCGTGGTGGTGCGCATGGTGATGCGCGTGCCCGGCAGCCGATCGCTGCGCGTTCCGGCCGCCGTCTGCAGCAAGCGCAACGTAGCTCATGCGGCGATGAGCCGGGCCGGCGCCCTCGTCGATCGATCGTGGCGGCGCATGGCCGCGCGCGAACTGCTGATTGTCTTCCTGCCCGGAGACTGCCTTACCGGCAACCCGAGTCTCCCCGGCACCGCAACCGCAAGTGGTACACATCTACTGTCTCCTTGTTCATTATTATTCGACCTCCAGCTCCTTGACCCGCATCTCGGTTCCGCCGGTTGCTTGAACCGGATAACCTCCGCAGGCTGGGCAGGGGTCGTAACGGGCAGCAAGCCGCACCGTCTGATTGCAATTAAAACATAAACCTTCGCCAGCCACTTCAATCACCTTCAGAACAGCGCCATCGGCCAGCGTGCCGCTCATCACGGCGTCGAAACAGAAGCGCATGGCTTCCGGCTCGACGGCAGCGAGTTCGCCGATTTCCAGGAACACGGTCCTCACCCGCTCGAAGCGCTGCTCACGCGCCGCGTCCTCGACAAGCTGCAGCACGCCCATGGCCAGCGACATCTCATGCATCGTCGACGGTCACCGCGAAGGCGGCGCAGGGGTCGAGCGACAAGGCCAGGCGGCGAGCCGCCAGCGCCGCTTCGGCACGCGTTCGGGCCGGGCGACCGGCCATTTCGCGGACAAAGGCGCCCTGCGGGTGAAAATTCCATTCGGTCGGCGCGACGATGGCGTAACGCGCCACCCGGTCGCCGTCGAGTTCGACGCGGTGCAACAGGGTGCCGCGGGCCGTTTCGACCCGTGCCAGCCCGCAACGTTCGGCAACCGCCGCCGCATCGAGACAGGTCGACCACTGTTCGGGCTCGGCCAATCCCCGCGCAAGCCCGCGCAGATCGGCATAGCGGGCCTGCAGCCGTGCCTGCAGCCGCTGCCCGTCAGCGAGCAGCGCCGACACCGCGGGATCGTCGGCGTGTCGCGCGAGCGCTCCCGTCTCGGCCGGCTGGCCGGCGAAAGTGGGTCGTTCGGAAAAATGATCGCCGTGGAAATGCGACTCCCACTCGGCTGCCGACAGGCGCGGCAGCAAGGCCACCGGGGCGGAGCGCAGACGATCGTCGAAGCACGGCGGCGCTTCTGCGTCCAGCCAGGCAAGCAGCCGGGCGCCGAAGGCCGCCGCGCCTAGGCCATCAGCGACGCCCAGCAAGCGCTTGCGCCAGAGCAGGAATTCACCCTGCCGCGACGGCTCTCCGCGCAACTGCGGCCAGTCGAGCAACAGCCGCCACAGGTGTTCGCCGATGGCTTCCAGGGTCACGGCCAGTGTCTGCGCCGGCGTCGCAGAGATGTCGGAGCGCTGACCACGCGCGGCCAGCAGCGACAGACGCGCCGCCGAATCCTGAGCATGGCGACAAAGGCCGAACAGGCGGGGAACGAATTCAAGGACGCGGGCAAACGGCAGTCCGCGCAGCGCACGCGCGGCCATCGGTCGCGTCGAAGCAACCCCGGCGGCAACGATTTGCCGGCCATCCCACGTGAGCTCCAGCTGCAGAACGCCCTGTTCCACCGTCACGCTCCCGGAAAGTGTCTTCAGACGATAGCAAAAGCCTTTGAATCGATTTTGATTTCGGTCAATCCGCGGCTAAACTGCCGCCTTCACAATACGGCCTCGCCGGCCCTTGCCTCTTTCCCGGGATTTCCCTCTGCATGCTTGAAGCTTCGAATCTGGAATGCGTACGCGGTGAGCGCAGCCTCTTCGCCGACGTCAGCTTTCGGCTTGATGGCGGCGAGATGCTTTACCTGCAGGGAACCAATGGCTCGGGCAAGACCAGCCTGCTGCGCATGCTCTGTGCCCTGACCCCGGCCCTCAGTGGCGAGATTCGCTGGCGGGGCACCCCGATCGGCAAGCTCGGCGAGGAGTTTCGCAGCCAGCTGTGCTACCTCGGGCACCAGAACGCCATCAAGGAAGAACTGACGCCGCTGGAAAACCTGCTCTCTGCGGCCCGACTGGCGCAGGCAGCGCTCGACGAGGACGCGGCGCTCGACGCGCTGGCCCTGGTCGGGCTTCGCGGGCGCGAGGATCTCGCCTGCCGCTACCTTTCGCAGGGTCAGAAGCGGCGCGCGGCGCTGGCCCGCCTGGTCAACGAGAAACGTCCGCTCTGGGTTCTCGACGAGCCCTACGTGGCGCTCGACCCGGCTGCCGTCGAACTGGTCGCCGGACTGATCGGCGCCCATTTGCAGGCCGGCGGGCTGGCGGTGCTGACCACTCACCAGACGGTCGCCGTGCGGGCGGGTGCCGTACGCGGATTGTGGCTTGGCGATGGCGATGCCACGCAGCGGTCGCGGTAGTTAGCAAGATGCTAATATTGCTCCGCGCCGTGATCGGCCGCGACCTGCGCCTGGCCATGCGCCGACAGGCCGACATCGTCGCAGCAGCGTTCTTTTTCATCATCGTGGTCAGCCTTTTCCCGCTCGGCGTCGGACCCGAACCCGACCAGTTGCGGCGCATGGCGCCCGGGGTCTTGTGGGTCGCCGCGTTGCTGGCGACGATGCTTTCGCTGCCGCGGCTGTTTGCCGACGACCATCGCGACGGGACGCTCGAACAACTGGCGCTGGCGCCGCAGCCGTTGGCCTTGATCGTGCTCGGCAAGGTCATTGCCCACTGGCTGGTTGCCGGACTGCCGCTGGTCGTGCTCGCACCGGTCCTCGGCATCCAGTTCGACCTGAGCCAGGACGCGCTGGCGGTGCTCACCGTTTCGCTGCTCATCGGCACGCCCGCGCTGTCCGGGATCGGCGCCATCGGTGCGGCGCTGACCTTGGGCGTGCGCGGTGGTGGTGTGCTACTGTCACTGCTGGTCCTGCCGCTGTACATTCCGGTGCTGATTTTCGGTGCCGGCGCGGTCGATGCGACGGTCAGCGGACTGGGACCGCAAGCCCATTTGTCGCTGCTTGGCGCACTCGCGCTGGGCGGCGTGTTTTTTGCGCCGTGGCCAACTGCCGCGGCCCTCAGAGTTGCGCTGGAATAAATGACTGACAGAGTAATCAACTGGTTCAAGTACGCCAGTCCGCAGACTTTCTACCCGCTCGCCGGCAAGCTGATTCCGTGGTTCTGGGCACTCGCTGCGCTGTTCGGTATCGCCGGGCTGGTGATCGGCTTCCTGATCGCGCCGACCGACGCGCAGCAGGGCGAAGGCTATCGGATCATCTTCCTGCATGTACCGGCGTCGTGGATGTCGATGTTCCTCTACCTGGTCATGGCTTTCTGGGCCGGCATCGGGCTGGCTTTCAACATCCGCCTGTCGGGAATGATGGCCTCGGCGCTGGCGCCGACCGGCGCGCTTTTCGCCTTCCTGTCGCTATGGACCGGCGCCCTGTGGGGCAAACCGATGTGGGGCACCTGGTGGGTGTGGGACGCGCGCCTGACTTCGGAACTGATCCTGCTCTTCCTGTACATCGGCTTCATCGCCCTGCAGGCGGCGATCGACGATCCGCGCCGCGCCGACAAGGCAGGCGCGATCCTGGCGCTGGTCGGAGTGGTGAACATTCCGATCATCTATTTTTCCGTCAAGTGGTGGAACACCCTGCATCAGGGCGCCTCGGTGAGTCTGACCAAGGCCCCGAGCATGGCCGCCATGATGCTCTGGGGAATGCTGCTCTGCGCGCTGGGCTGCTGGATGTACAGCATCGCCGTCGGGCTGATGCGCGTGCGGGCGATCATGCTCGAACGCGAACGACACACCGACTGGGTGCGCGAGTTGCTCGCCGGCAAGGAGTAGGACTATGCACTGGAACAGTTTTGCCGAGTTCCTGGCCATGGGCAACCACGGCCTCTACGTCTGGGGCTCGGTGGTAGTGATGGCCGTGCTGATGCTTGCGGAACCGATGCTGCTGATGCGCGGTCGGAAGACCCTGGTGGCGCGCCTCAAACGCCAGCTGCGCGCCGAGCAAGCGGAAACTCTGGCCAATCGCTCGGCAAGCAGGCAATCGCGTCGCAACACCCCACAGGAGTAAAGCTTGAAACCTCGTCACAAGCGTATTGCCTTGATCGCCGGCGGCCTGGCCATTCTCGGCATCGCCGCCATGCTGGTGCTCAATGCCTTCCAGAGCAATCTGGTGTTCTTCTTTTCGCCGACCCAGGTCGCCGCCGGCGAAGCACCGACCGGCAAGAGCTTCCGCATCGGCGGCATGGTCAAGGAAGGCTCCCTGGAGCGTCAGGCCGACGGCATCACCATGCGTTTCGTGGTCACCGACACCGACAAGGAAATGACGGTTGCCTACCAGGGAATCCTCCCCGATCTTTTCCGCGAAGGGAAAGGCGTCGTCGCGCAGGGCAAGCTCGGCGACGGAGGCGTGTTCACCGCTTCCGAAGTGCTCGCCAAGCACGACGAGAACTACATGCCGCCGGAAGCGGCCAAGGCCGTCGGTGACGCCCACGAGCGGGCGGCGGCCAACAAGGCGGCGGCGGAAGCCGCCAGCCAGACCAGCAAGCAATAGCATGTACACACGCAACATTCGGACGATAGGCCCATGATCCCTGAACTCGGCAACTTCGCACTGATCGTCGCGCTTTGCGTGGCCCTGGCGCAAGGCACGCTGCCGCTGATCGGCGCGCACACCGGCCGGCAGCAATGGATAGCCCTGGCGCGGCCGGCAGCGGTCGCGCAGGCGCTGCTCCTGGCGATCGCCTTCGGCTGCCTGACCACGGCCTTCGTGCAGAACGACTTCTCGGTGGTCTATGTCGCCCAGCATTCGAACACCCTGCTCCCCATGCAGTACCGCGTCGCCGCGGTCTGGGGCGGGCACGAAGGCTCGCTGCTGCTGTGGGTGATGATGCTCGTGCTGTGGGCACTGGCCGTTGCCATGCGCTCGCAGCAACTTCCCGATCACATGGTCGCGCGCGTGCTCGGCGTGCTCGGCCTGGTGACCGCCGGCTTCCTGCTCTTCATCCTGCTCACCTCGAACCCCTTCGACCGCCTGCTGCCGGGCGCCGAAGAAGGACGCGACCTCAACCCGCTATTGCAGGACCCGGGCCTGATCATTCATCCACCGATGCTGTACATGGGCTACGTCGGCTTCTCGGTGGCCTTCGCCTTCGCCATCGCCGCACTGCTCTCGGGCCAGCTCGACGCCGCCTGGGCACGCTGGTCGCGGCCGTGGACCACGGCGGCATGGATTTTCCTGACCCTGGGCATCGCGCTCGGTTCGTGGTGGGCCTACTACGAACTCGGCTGGGGAGGCTGGTGGTTCTGGGATCCGGTCGAGAACGCCTCGTTCATGCCCTGGTTGGTCGGCACGGCGCTGCTGCACTCGCTGGCGGTGACCGAAAAACGCGGCAGCTTCAAGAACTGGACGGTGCTGCTGGCGATCTCGGCTTTTTCGCTCTCGCTGCTCGGCACCTTTCTCGTCCGCTCCGGCGTCCTGACGTCGGTCCATGCCTTCGCCACCGACCCGGGGCGCGGTGTCTTCATTCTCGCTTTCCTGGTCGTGGTCATCGGCGGCTCGCTGGCACTGTTTGCCTGGCGGGCGCCGAAGGTCGGTCTCGGCGGTCGCTTCGGCCTGCTCTCGCGCGAATCGCTGCTGCTCACCAACAACGTGCTGCTCGTCGTCGCCTGTGCTTCGGTGCTCCTCGGTACGCTCTATCCGCTGCTCATCGACGCTCTCGGCGCCGGCAAGCTGTCGGTCGGCCCTCCCTACTTCGACGCCGTTTTCGTGCCGCTGATGTTGCCGGCGGCGTTCCTGATGGGGGTCGCGCCTTTTGCGCGCTGGAAGCACGCCAGCGTCGGCGAACTCACGCACACCCTGCGCTGGGCTTTTCTGGCCGCGGCCGTGGTCGGCGTCGCCGCGCCCTTCCTGCACGGCGAGTGGAAGCCGCTGGTGGCACTGAGCCTCCTGCTCGCCACGTGGATCGTTTTCAGCGCCCTGCTCAGCATTGTCGAACGGGTCCAGTCGACGCGCGCCGGGCAATCCTTCCTGAGCACTGCCAGCAAGCAGCCGCGCAGTTTTTTCGGCATGCATCTGGCGCACATCGGGATCTCGGTGTTCATCGTCGGGGTGACCATGGTCAGCGCCTATCAGGAAGAGAAAGACGTCAAGATGGAAATCGGCGACACGGTCAGCGTCGGCGGCTACAGCTTCGTGTTCAACGGCGTGCACGAGAAAAAGGGGCCGAACTATCGCGCGCTGGTCGGCGACATCGACCTGCGCAAGAACGACCGCGTGCTGCGGAAGATTTTCCCGGAGAAACGCTTCTACGTCGCCTCATCGATGCCGATGACCGAAGCGGCGATCGATAGCGGCTTCC
Source organism: Candidatus Accumulibacter sp. ACC005 (assembly GCF_907163215.1). Classification (NCBI taxonomy): domain Bacteria; kingdom Pseudomonadati; phylum Pseudomonadota; class Betaproteobacteria; genus Candidatus Accumulibacter; species Candidatus Accumulibacter sp. ACC005. The sequence goes on from NZ_CAJQUB010000010.1 coordinate 10,852, forward strand.
TGCGCGACGTCTACGTCTCGCTCGGCGAGCCGATCGACAAGGCCAGACCGGAAGCGGCGTGGGCCGTTCGCGTTTACTACAAGCCCTTCGTCGACTGGATATGGGGTGGCTGTGTGCTGATGGCCATCGGAGGGCTGCTGGCGATGAGCGACCGCCGCTATCGGATCAAGGCGCGTGCGACAGCAGCCAGTTCGGCGACGGTCGCCACGACGCTGGCGCAAAACGCCTGAGGACACGTCATGAACCGATTTCTCTGGCCGCTTATCGGCTTCGTCGTTCTCGTCGTCCTGCTCGGCGTCGGGCTGACGCTCAACCCGCGCGACGTCCCTTCGCCGCTGGTCGGCAAACCGGCACCAGCCTTCTCGCTGCCGCGCCTGCACGCACCGGACGAGCAGTTCTCGCCCAGGGACATGCTCGGCAAGGTCTGGCTACTGAACGTCTGGGCGTCGTGGTGCGTCTCGTGCCGGCAGGAGCATCCCCTGCTCGTCGAACTGGCCAAGCGCCATAGCGCGCCGCTGGTCGGGCTGAACTACAAGGAAGTTCGCGGAGACGGCGCGATCGACATGGACAAAGTGCCTGCGGACCAGGAAAAGGGCATGGTCATCGAGCGCGCCGGCGCCTGGCTCAGCCAACACGGCGACCCCTACACGCTTTCGGCCCTCGACATCGACGGCCGTGTCGGCATCGACTACGGCGTCTATGGCGTGCCCGAAACCTACATCATCGACAAGGCCGGCATCATCCGCATGAAGCACACCGGGCCGATCACGCCCGACGCCCTGTCGAGCACGATTCTGCCACTGATCACCGAGCTCTCGAAATGAGGCCACTGATGAGGATGGTGCTGCTGCTGGTGCTGCTCGGCGGCAGCGGTAGCACTCTGCATGCTGGCGAAGCGCAGCCTCTCGCCGAGAACCCGGCGACCGAGAAACGCCTGCTCGCGATTTCCGCGGAGCTGCGTTGTCTGGTCTGCCAGAACGAATCGCTGGCCGGATCACATGCCGAACTGGCCAACGACCTGCGCCGCGAGATCCGCACGCTGATCGAAGACGGCAGGAGCGACGACGAGATCATGGAATTCATGGTCAGCCGCTACGGCGATTTCGTCCGCTACCGACCGCCATTGAAAGGAACGACGCTCGTGCTGTGGTTTGGCCCGGGCCTGCTCTTCATCCTTGGCCTCGCCGGACTGCTGCGTTACCTGCGCCGCCGTGACAAGGCCATCACCGACGCGCCACTGAGCGCCGAAGAGCACCGCCGGGCCGAGGCGCTGCTGCACGACAACGACTCCCGTCAAGGACGTTCATGACCAGCTTCATTCTCCTCGCGGCGCTGCTTGTCGTCGCCGTTGCCGCCATTCTGTTGCCACCGCTGCTGCGCGCGCCAAGATCGTCCGGAGGAGCTGACCAGCGTGAAGCGACTCTGGCCATTTTCCGCGACCAACTCGCGGAACTCGAGCGTGAGTGCGCCAACGGCTCGCTCGCCGAAGCCGATTTCGAGCAGGCACAGAGCGAGTTGCAGCGTCGCCTGCTCGACGACATTCAACCGCCTACAAGCGGCCAGAGTGACGCACGCCCCGGACGCAAGACGGCTCTGGCTCTGCTCGTCGTCCTGCCGCTCGCGGCGGCAGGTGGCTACGCCCTGCTCGGCAACCAGGCAGCCCTCGACCCGCTGCAGCGCCAGGCGAGGGTCACGCCGCAACAGATCGAGGGCATGGTCGCCGGGCTGGTCGCAAAACTCAGGGAGAACCCCGACGACAGCAAGGGATGGCTGATGCTGGCGCGTTCCTACAAGGTCCTGGAACGTTTCCCCGAGGCCGCCGACGCCTACAGCCGGGCCGGTGCACTGGTCGACCAGAATCCGGAACTGCTCGCCGATTATGCCGAGGTCCTCAGCCGCGCCCAGGGCGGTGACCTGCAGGGCAAACCAACCGAGCTCGTCGAACGGGCGCTGAAGATCGACCCCAACGAACCGCAGGCCCTGCTGCTGGCGGGCGCCGCCGCCAGCGACCGACGGCAGTTCGCCCTTGCCGCCGACTACTGGGCACGCTTGCTCGCGCAAGTCGAGCCCGGCTCGGAAGAAGCCAGGGCGCTCGCCACGGCGGTCGAACGAGCGCGCGAGCTCGCCGCGCAGACGGCGTCCGGCAAGCCAGCCGGCCAGACCGCCGTTGCCGGCGGCAGCGCCGTCAGCGGCGAAGTGACGTTGAGCGGCGAGATCGCCGGCCAGGCCGCTCCGGACGACGTCCTGTTCGTCTTTGCCCGCCCCGACGAAGGTCCGCGCATGCCGCTCGCCGCGACGCGGGCAAGAGTCGGCGACCTGCCGCTGCGCTTCCGCTTCGACGACTCGATGGCGCTTCCCGGGGGCAAGAAACTCTCCGATTTCAAGACCGTCAGCATCGAGGCGCGGATCGCCAAGGCGGGCAAGGCACAGAGCTCGAGCGGCGACCTCTACGGCACGCTCAGCGGCGTCAAACCCGGCAGCCAGGGTCTGCGCCTGCTCATCGACCAGGTGCAACCCTGAGCCTTCAAGCTGTCGCCAGAAGCCCGGCTGGAGGCCCGCCGGAGGCGCGATTTCCCGGTTTGTTAACCTAGATCAAACCGTCGGTGCGCCCTCCTCCGCTAGACTCTCGGCAGCCTCGGCGCTGGCCAGAAGGCGTTTCGCTGCAAAGTCCAAGGGGAGGGAAGTATCGTGTCAGACAACGGCTCAGGATTCTGGGCAAAACTCAAACGTCCTAGCAGCCTGTCGGACTGACCGCCGGCCTGGCCGGCGCGTTTCACCATACGCAACAAAAAAGCCGAATTTCGTCGGTTTTCAGGCTTTTCCGAGGGTTTTCCCCTCATTTTCCCTACTGCAGGCGCAATACGGCCAGGCGCTTCAAATTCCACGCCATACAAACCAACGTCCACTCGCCGGTGACCTTGTTCAAACCGCGCAGCGAGAAGCGGCGAAAGCCCATCACCGACTTGATGATCCCGAACACCGGTTCGATGGTCTGCTTGCGTAACGCATAGCGCGCCCGTCCTGCCTGGGTCTTCAGGCGATGAGACATGGCCTGCACGGGGGTGGCATTGTCGGGCAAGGCTGCCGGCTCACTGTGGCGCTCCCGCCAGCCCGGGTGGTGCTCGTCACGAGCGACGGCGATCAGGGGATCGATGCCGGCCGCCTCACACGCCTTGATGTTCTTCTCGCTGCAGTAGCCGCTGTCAGCGATCAGGCATTCCACGGCGCCGAGCACCACCGCCTGCGCCTTGAGGGTCGCCAGCATCGGCTCGACTTGCTGTTTGTCGTTGGGCGCTTGCGTGACCCCGGTGGCGACGATCAGCATCGTTGCCGCATCGGCCGCCGCCTGGGCGTTGTACGCCTGTTCGAAGCCGCCACCGGCCACCGGCAGGATGCGTGACTCTTCGTCAGTCAGATTGAGCTGATCTTTGTCCCGCGGTCCAGGCTCGGGCGCCCTGGGCGGCTTGCCGCCCGGCTTCTTGCCGGTGGCTTTTTCCTTGGCGGCGCGGCAGGCCATCTTCTCGTCATATTCGGCCTTCTCACGCTGATCGCGCTCCTTGGCCCGGGCGACTATCGTGGCCTTGGCGGCGGCCATGGCCGCCAGCCGATCTTCGCGACGCTTGAGTTCCTCGGGCAGGCTGACGCCATTCGGGATATCGGCTCGATCCGCTTGTTCCGCCAGCGCCAGCAGTTCCTGAATTTCGCCCTTGAGCTGCACTTCCAGCTTTTCGATGTACCCGTGCGACAACGCACTGTGCCGCGAGGCGTTGGCTTCGATCTTCGTGCCGTCAAGGCAGATGTTCCCCACCTTGAGCACCTTCATTTCCTTGGCCATTTCCAGGACCTGCAGAAACAGGTCGCTCAGTTCGTCAAGGAAACGTCGGCGGAAGGCCGCCAGGCTGTCGTGATCGGGATGCCGGTTGGCGGCAAGAAAACGGAAGGCGACCGAGTCGTAGGTGGCCTGCTCCAGCCTGCGGCTCGAGAAGACACCGGTGGCGTAGCCATAGACCAGAATCGCCAGCAGCGTCGCCGGGTGGTAGGCTTTCGATCCGCGCCCCGCGTACTGACGCGTCAGCTTCGACAGATCCAGCTGGTCGATTACCTCGACAATGAAGCGCGCCAGATGGTCCTGGTTCAGCCAATCGTCCACCGACGGCGGCAGCAGATAGTCCGTCTGGCGGTCAGCAACGATAAAGTTGGACATGCGATGACTCGGTTGCTCGAAGAAGTATGATTATAGCATGTTCGGATCTGGCGCCGGGAAAGTCCGACAGGCTGCTAGCGTCAAGTACTCGCTACTGACGCTGCTATCGGTCGGCTTCGCCTCCGGCGTTTTCTTCTGGGGGGGTTTCAACACCGCCATGGAAGCGACCAACACTCTCGAGTTCTGCATCGGCTGTCACGAGATGAAGGACAACGTCTACCAGGAGTACAAGACGACCATTCACTACAGCAACCGGACCGGTGTGCGCGCCTACTGTTCCGACTGCCACGTGCCCAAGGACTGGACGCACAAGATGATGCGCAAGATCCAGGCGAGCCAGGAGCTCTACGGCAAAGTCATGGGAACCATCGACACCAAGGAGAAATTCGAGGCCAAACGCCTGGAATTGGCGACCCATGAATGGGAACGCATGAAGGCCAGCGACTCACGCGAGTGCCGCAACTGCCACTCGTTTACGGCCATGGACATCGAAAAACAGAAGAAACGTGCTTCCAAGATGCACACGATCGGTCAGGAAGAGAACAAGACCTGCATCGATTGCCACAAGGGCATCGCACACCACAAGCCGAAGAACATGCCGGAAGAGAAAGACGAGGATGACGACGGGGGGAACTCTTTCTAGTCCTCGCAACAGAGTCGACAGACATCCGACATAAACTGCGGACTGGGCGGGCGACGGACACTTGCCCGCCTTTGCCCGCCGCCAACCGTATCAATCCTGAATGGAGTGTGAAATGAAAAAAACGACCGTTTCCCTGGCCCTTTTCGGTGCTTTGCTGGCCGTCGGATCACAGCTGGCACAAGCCGCCGCGCCTGACTGGAGCAAGGTTCCCAGCCGTACCGTTCAGGTATTCCACGCCGGCGTGACGCCGGTCGAATGGGTGATGAAGAAGTCGGACCACAGCGGTCGCACCGGCATCAACAAGGGCGAAAGCTGCGTCGGCTGCCATGAGGAAAAGGGCGGCCTCAACTTCGACATGAAGCGCCTGGCAAGCAAGGAGCTCGAACCCAAGGGTGCACCGAAAACGATGAGCTTCCCGGTCACCATCCAGTCTGCGTACGACAAGGAGAACGCCTATATCCGCGTCAGCTTCAAGGCCCCGGCCGGCGCGTTCGACCCGGTCGACAAGGAGAATGAAGTCAAGGTGGCGATGATGTTCGCCAACGCCGAGGTTCCCAAGGGCGACCAGGTCGGCTGCTGGGCCACCTGCCACGGCGACGCACGGACGATGCCGGGTGCCGACGACAAGAAAACCAAGTACACCAAGAGCGGTGCCTACGAGCTGATGCAGTGGAAAAGTGCCGCGGGCGCCAAAGCCGTCGATGGCTCGGTGACCGACAAGCGCAACATGGAAGGCGGCACCGCCAACGTACAGGTTACCGGCGGCAAGTCGGGCGACACCTACACGGTGACGTTCACCCGCAAGCTGTCGGGGGCTCTCGCCGAAGGCAAGGCCGTACCTTTCGGAGTCGCCGTCCACGCCGACCATGCCACCGGTCGTTTCCATCACGTGTCGATGGGCTACACCATGGGCTTCGGTGTCGATGGCGACGTGAAGTCGGTCAAGCAGTAAGCGATCCCCAGAGTGGTACGAAAAGCAGGGCTGCGGCCCTGCTTTTTTTGGCCTCGAAGCAGGCAGGACGGGCGCTCGATCAGAGCAGTTGATTGACCAGGTGATCGGCACGCGTACGCGCCAGGCGCTTGAGCAGGCGCTGGACCGGCGCCGGGTAGCTGTCGACAGCGTCGAGTGCGTGATGGTGCTGCAGCCGCTGCGCGTGCGCCAGCACACGCTCGAGCTCAATCCGGTGCTGCTCGCGCAGGCCGTGCTGCGGGTCGTGAATCAGCAGTGCGTTCTCGAGGTCAAGACGCCACGCCCGCGGATTGATGTTGCTCCCGGTGAGCAGCGCGTAATCGTCGTCGACCAGTATCCCCTTCAGGTGAAAGCTGTGCTGCTCGTGCCGTACCACCGAGGGTGTGCAAGACAGTGTATCTTCTGTTATATTGTGTATACCCCTGCCTGAACGGTGTGCTGCTTTTCCACCAACGACGGCGCATGCTCGTAGGGTCCGTCAAAACCGCTTCATAGAATGTACATAACCGTGGCAATAAGGACGACATCGTTGGTCGTCTCTTCGTAGTAGTGTCGCGTGACTCACAGGCGCCATCGTACGAGAATCGGTTTCTGACCACACGGTCGGTCTGATGGTGCATATGCTAGTCGCTACGCGGCCGTCTTGTGCCGCTGCCAGCGCACGCTGGCGGATACTGCGGTAACGACCTGGCCAGCTTAGTGTGCTTCGTCCCCTGATCTGTCTTCGTCGATTGTCTGCGTGCCTGCTCCGGTGCCGGACGTGCATACGCTGTGTCCTCATTACTATTAAGATATATCGTGCCAAAATTACAAGCACAACGGGCCGTTCTGCGTCGGTCACTGTCGCTCGAGATCAACTGCTCGAGACCCCCACAGCAGGGCCGGGTTCACCGCGTTCGTTCACACGCGCGCCCCAACCCCGCTAAGCGGCGGGTCCCGTCACACACTCATTGCGTCACCGTGATCCCTCGCGATATTCGTGTGTCCACGACGGACCACTCAGAGGTTGGCGCCATGCCTTGAAGTCTATCGTGAGGTTCTCTCTTCGCCCATGGAATCTGTTCCGCGGCTGCAAGCCTGCACTCATCGTCGCCCGTGCTGACTCGCTGAGGTCCTTCCGCCGCGTCGTGCGGTCACACTCGGTACCCCGCTGCGCCACACTAGCTGTCGAATCCTCAGTCCGGGCTCGTCGCCATGCGTGCGACTGCTCAGTACCCGGCAAGTTAGTTCGCGAGTTGGCTCACTGTGTGGAGTCATTCCCCTCTCGGTGAATAGCTGCTATTACGAGCCGATTCGCTGCCTGTGTCCGCGCTGTCGACTGTCAGTAGTCTAAGATTATCTTTGATTCCACCCTGTAACCTTCTTCCCCATAGTGGCCGTCAAGAGTCGACAAATGGGCTCATGCGTCTAAAGAACCCGAACTTCACACTCTCTCAAAAGTCGTCAGCTGCTGTCGCTCCTATCAGATGGTGTTTCCTTCGTCATCGTCGTGCAAGCTCGTGCTCCGTCCACGTCTACCAATGTCTGCACCACACTACGATGTAAAACTACGCTAATACCCTCTTAGTTAAAAAACTAACGCACACAAAAAAAATAGAAAACACCGCCATTTAAATATATAAATCTAACCGAGGCTTGTAGGCGTTCTATGTGTGCGGCATTGGGGGGGCACGTGTGTGTCACTACTATAACTGCGGCAAAAAGGCAGTGCCATACGGATCGTCAACCCCCGTTTAATCTCGTGCCTGCGCTGTGCTCAGAAGCGCACAAGTATCGTTCTGTCCGCGTGTGATTCTTCAGCTGTCGTGTGCGGCTTCGGCTCGAGCGCCGTGTCAGACAAGGCGTGACAAGACAACCTCGCCACCGCGTCAGCAGAACCTGAGATAGAAAGGACGCAGCAACAAAATCAAAGAATCCGCGACGCGGCAAAATCGGCGATCACAACGGCCACCGTAGCGTGTGGGCCATCTGACGAACCCAGGGCCACCAGACCAGGTGGTCCAGCGTGCTCTGCTGGTGCGGCACCCGGAATAGGTGTGCGCTAGCAAGGTCGTCTGTACTGTGATGTGTGCGCTATTGCTAGACACAAGGTCGCCGATCAGAGCTGCGAGAGGGTGTGGGTGGGGTGTGTGTGTGGCCTGGCGGGATGATGGGGCGCGTGCGACGCAGCCGGGGGCAGTCTTCGCCGCAAGGCGAACTATCATGTGCCCGCGCAAGGAAGGTGGCGGTCCTGGAACGAGGTTCGAGATTCTTCTTCACCGCGCGAAATTATACGCTCAGGCCAGGCCGCACCGATCGGCCGCGACATGCGAGGCCCTCCCGTGTTCGCCGGAGGAGGGTCGGGACTATCAAGTTTTCCCGTGCGCCGGCCGTTAATGTCGAATATCGAGCGCCATTGACCTGCCCCATGCCGAACCAGGCGCTCGCCGAGAAACGGAGAAGACACCATGCCCGGCGCATCGATCAACTGGTCGACGAGCGCGACCTGCGCCTGCACGGCAGCGGTCTCGGGCAGCTGCGGCTGCACGCTGGCGAAAGCGCCGGTGTCGATCTTGCCGTAGAGCGCTGCCGGCACCACCACCTGCACGCGCAGCGGATCGACCTTGGCCACCCGGAACAGCGGCTTTTCTTCGACCCGCTCGCCGACCGAGAGATAGCGCTCGGCGACGACGCCGTCGAAGGGGCTACGGATGCTGCGCTGCGCGAGTTGGGCCTCGGCCAGGCCACGCTCGCGTTGCGCCACCCGTTTCTGTTCGCGGGCCTGCACCAGCCGCTGCTCGGCCACCTCGTATTCGGTGCGGACTTGATCGAGCGCCTGCTCCGAAATGAATTTCTTCTCGAGCAGGCCTTGGGTACGCTCCAGTTTCTGGCGCGCGAAGGCGACGTTGGAACGTGCCGCCTGCTCGTCGGCCTCGGCCCTGGCGCGACTGCTGGCAACGCCGACGGCGGCGCGCTCGACCTCTCCGCGCAGCAAGGCCAGCACCTGCCCCTTGCTCACCCGGTCGCCGCGTTCGACCTGGATCGCCTCGATCACCCCGATCACCGGCGAGCCCACCTCGGCGACCTGCTCGGGCTCGATCAGGCACCCCAGCGGCTGGGCCGCGAGCGCCGCACCGCTACCGACGGCGGCGACGGCAAGCGAGATCGCCAGGCCGCCGAGCACACGGGGTAGAACAACGCCAACCTCGATCTTCATTGTTTTCATCTCCTGTTCCATCACCACGCGATCACCGGCCGAGGCCGGTCCACCCCCAAAACGTCAATCCCAGCCACTCGCTCAGCCGATGCGTCGCGATCCAGCCCAGGCGCCGCGTTCCGGAGTCGATCTTGGCGACCCCCTGCAAACCCGGGTGCAGTCCGGCGGGCGGCTTGTCGAAGGACGCTTCGACTTCGAAGACGTTGCGCCCTTCGCGGGTCTGCGCCACCGGCGTGATGCGGCTGACGATGAACTCAAGGCGCTCGCCCGGCAGCGCCGAGAGCGCTAGCTGGCCGCGCTGAGCGAGGGCGACCGCTCCGATATCGCGCTCGTCCACGTCGATGACCAGCCGGAAAGCCGCGCGCGGAGCGAGCGTCAACAGCACCTCGCCGCGCTGCACCGGCGCGCCGAGCGATTGCGAAAGGTCACCCTTGACGACCAGGCCGTCGATCGGTGCGGCAAGCTGGGTACGCGCGAGCTGCTCGCGTGCCAGTTCGAGTTGGGCGGCGGTTTCGCTGGCGCGCGCTTGCGCCAGCGCATACTGGGTGCGATCGCCACGGGCCAGGGCGCCGGCGGCGCTGTTCTGGTGCTGATTGAGCTCGGCCTCCCACTTGCGGTTCTCCAGCTGGAGGTCTTGCTGCGCGAGTTCGACGAGCAGCTGTCCGGCCTTGACCGTGTCGCCCGGGCGCACGTGGGCGGCGTGCAGGTAGCCGTCAGTGGGGGCGACGACGACGCGCTCGACTTCGCCTTCGAGACGTGCCGGCGCGCCAATGCGGTAGTCGTAGGGCATCAGCGCGAGAAGGACGGCGGCGGCAAGTGCGGCGAACCACGCCAGACGCCGACTGCGCTGGCTTCGCCCGCCCCACCAGGCGTGCAGGTGGTCGGCGGCGCGCGCCGACCAGGGGTGCTCGGCGCGTTGCTTGAGGGCAAGCAGCGGGGCCAGCCGGCTGGCGAGATCTTCGATGACACCCAGCTCGTCGACGGCGACCGGGCGCTCACGCTCGAAACACAGGCTACCGATGGCTTCGCCGGCACCGATCAGCGGCACGCTGAGCACGCTGCCCGGGCCTTGAGCGGCGAGCGTGGCGTGCGCCCGGACGAGGCGTGGCGGGACCTCGGCGGCGAGCGGGTAGGCGATCGCTACGCCCTGGTCGATGCCTTCCTGCATGGCAGCGGCCAGCGCCTGGCTGAGACCCTGGCGGCGACCGAACTCGGCGCCATGCGACAGGGCAGTGAGCTTCAGACCAGTGCGCTGGATCAATCCGAGGCTGACGCGGTCGAAGCCGAGGCTGCTGGCAAGCTCGCTGCACAGCGCGCTGGCGGCCTGATCGAGAGACTGCCTTCCGAGCAGCGGCAGCTGCAGTTGCAGCAAGCGGTTTCCGGCGCTCGGAGTGGCCACGCCAGCGGCCTCCTGCAAGGCCACAAGCAAGGCCACGGCCGCCTTTTCGACTTCGCCGAGCAGTACCTGATCGGTTTCTGCCGGCCCGGGCTGGACGGCGACAGCAAGGACGCCGAGTGCGCTCTGAGCGTGCACCAGCGGCAGGGCAACGATGCGCCCGGGTTCGCCACCGGCGCCGCCGCCGACCGGTGGCGTAAGTACGAGCGCTTGAGCGCGTCGGGTAACCACCCGCGCCGCCGCCAGCAACGAAACACTGGCTGCATCGCCGACCGGCCAACACGCAGCTTCCTGCTGCGCCCCACCGGTAGCCAGCAGAACGAGCGCCGATTGGACGCGCGGGTCACTCTCGCAGTAGCCGTGCAGCCAGCGTTGCGCCGGGTTGGATTGGGTTGTGGTTTCGCTCATTCTGGTGGCATCTGCCACTACACCATGGATCGCAAGAAAGGGCCTTCGCCCGCGAATCCGCGGCGCTGAAGACCATCAGGCCGGGGAGCCATCAGTCTATAGCGGCACAAAGTACCCGCTTCTTTAGAGTGGAGTTCGTTGCGTGGTGACTTCGGTCTGGCTGGCGAATGTTGCCGAATCGGGCTCGCTCGGGAAAACCCTGGCCGCGGCCCCGGCGGCGGGCCAGGACCTCAGGCGCCAGCTGCGGAAGCAGGCTCCAGGAGCGGTAGCTGATCGACGAGCAGCAGCGCAGCGAAGTCCCTGGCGGATAGTGGCCGGCTGTAGAGGTAGCCCTGACACTCGTCGCAACCGAGATGGCGCAGGAACGCAAGCTCCGGGGTTCTTTCGACGCCTTCGGCAACCACACGCAAGTGTAGACTGTGGGCCATGGCGATGATCGCGGTGACAATCGCCGCGTTGTCCTTGTCGCCATCGACGTTGGCGATCAGGGAACGATCGATCTTCATCTCGTCGATCGGGAAGCGCTTGAGGTAGCTCAACGACGAATAGCCGGTGCCGAAGTCATCAACGGACAGCGCTACACCGCCACTCTTGATCTCGTCGAGTGTGCTGATGTTCTCCTGCGCGTTGTCCATGATCGCGCTCTCGGTGATCTCCACGCAGAGATGGCGGGCGTCCAGCTGAGCGCCCGCTAGCGCGTCGCGTATTCCCTGCACCAAGCCGCGCTGCCGGAACTGATGGCTGGAAACGTTGATCGAAACCCGCGGCAGTTTGCGTCCGGCGGCCTGCCAGATCTGCAGCTGCCGGCAAGCGGTATTCAGCACCCATGTGCCAAGCGGCATGATCAGCCCGGTGTCCTCGGCCAGCGGAATGAAGCTGGCCGGACCGACGATACCGTGCTGCGGGTGGCGCCAGCGCAGCAAGGCTTCGGCGCCGACCATTTGATTGGTCTTCAGGTCCACCTTGGGCTGGTAGAAAAGCGCCAGCTCATCGCGCTCGATGGCCCGGCGCAGATCGGTCTCGAGACTCAGCCGCTCGCGCGAGCGGGCGTTCAACTGGCGCGAGAAGAAGCGATAGCTGCCGCGGCGATCCACTTTCGCGTGCCGCATGGCGACCCCCGCAGCCTTCAACACGGTATCGCGCGCGGTGCCGTCCGCCGGAAAAAGAGCGACGCCGATGCAGCAGGTGACAAAAAGCTCCTGCCGACCGATCGACAAGGGTATCGCGACGACGTCGAGAATTCGCTGCGCGACGGCGCCCGCGACGTCGCTTTTCACGACGCCGGGAAGCAACACCGTGAATTCGTCGCCCCCCATCCGCGAAAGCAAGGGTTGCAGGCCTTCAGCCGTCGTGCGCGCAACGATGTCGCTGTCGCGCAGCGATTCATCGAGGCGCTGTGCGATCGCGCGCAAGACCCGGTCGCCGACCCCCGGCCCAAGCGCTTCGTTGATGTGCTTGAAACGGTCCAGGCCGATCTGCAACACGGCACCCGCAGTACCATAGCGCCGCGAAAATCGGATCGTCCAATCCAGGCGATCGAGGAAGCGCTCGCGATTCGACAGGCCGGTCAGCACGTCGTAGTACGCGAGTTGATCCTGGTAGGCCTTGGCGGCCAGCGTATTGCGCAAGCGCAACACCAGTTCGCTCGGGTCGACCGGCTTGGCAAGAAAGTCGGTTGCGCCCAGCTTCAAGGCCTCGAGTTTGGTCGCAGCATCGGCCGCTGCGGTGAGCATGATCACCGGAATACGCTTGAGGGTGGGGTCGGCCTGCATCCGCGAAAGGATTTCGAAGCCATTTACCTCCGGCATGTGGAGGTCGAGCAGCAACACATCGGGCCGCTCGTTATGCAGCAGGTCGAAAGCTTCTGGAGATTGGGTGGTCGAGACGAAATTCTGGTAGCCGACATCCTCGAGAAAAGCCTGCAGCATCTCGATGCTGATGTCCTCGTCGTCAACGAGCATGATCTTGGCTGCCTTGCTCGACGCGCCACCGTCATTGGCATCAGGCAGCGCCAGCTCCGCATCTGGCAGACCACTCAGTACCACGCTCTCGCTGGCGGCAGCTTCCCAATCCACCTGCTGTGCCAAGTCCTTCGGAAGCTTGTTCATTTACGACCATCCTGGTTCAGATGTAGGCGCGCCCACCGCGGCGATGGCGACACTTGACGCGCTTCGGCGACAGCGACCAGCATACCATTAACCCTGTACGCGTTGCGGCCAGAGAGAGGAGCAGGAACTTCGCGCCCGCGCGCAGCGCCGGTTGCTCGATCGTCATCTCCCGCCCCTGCACTCATCGCAGCACCGCCTCGGGCGAACGTTCGTCGGGTATCTCCATGCGCCGTACGAGAGCGCGCAGGTGCTCGACAACCGGGACGGCCCGCTCGAAATCGCCACTCTTGGCATGCTGCTCAAGCAGCGTCGCCGGTTCGGTGAACACATCGTAACCGACCGTACCGCCCGCGCCTTTCAGCCAGTGCGCGAAACGCGCCAGTTCAGCGCCGTCACGCTCGCCCCAGGCCTGCTCCATGATCGCCATTTGCTCGCCGATGCGCTGGCTGAACTTGATGACCGTCGAGCGAAAACGCGCATGCGTCGCGTAACGCGAAACCACGGGAAGGCCTTCGTCGTCGTGCCCGGCGGTGGCCTCCGGCACACGGCTTGCCGAAGCTGCCAGTGGCTGAACGCCGAGGACGCCGGCCGTCGTTTCAACCAGCCGATCGATATCGATGGGTTTCGTCAGGTAAGCCGAACAACCGGCAGCCAGAACCTCGCGCTCGAAACCCTTCATGGCGTTGGCGGTCAGCGCAACGATCGGCACCAGCAAACCGGCAGCGCGCAGTTTTCGGGTTGCTTCGAAACCGTCCATCACCGGCATCTGCATGTCCATCAGGATGACGTCGAAGCGCTGCGCGAGCGCCTTGTCGACGGCCATGGCGCCATTCTCCGCCTCGGCGATGAGCAGTCCATGCTCCTGCAGCACCAGCCTGACGAGTTCGCGGTTCTCCGGCCCATCGTCAACCACCAGCACATTGGCCGCCGGGAAAGCCCAGCGCACGTCAACCGTACTGGCGGCGAGTGGCTCGAGCCGTGGTATCTCGGCGGGCGACAGCAGCGCTACCCCGGCCAGAGAACCGGTTTCCAGAGTGACGGCGAAAATGCTGCCCTCTCCCGGCGCACTACGGACGACAATGTCGCCGCCGAGCGCACGCGCGAAGCGGCGGCTGATGGCCAGCCCGAGACCCGTGCCGCCGAAGCGCCGGTTGATCGTTTCGTCGGCCTGAATGAAGGCTTCGAAAAGCCGGTCGACCTGCGCGGGCGCAATACCGATGCCGCTGTCGATCACCTCGATGACCAGCTGCGGCGCTGGTCCCTGTTGATCAAGCCTGATCAACACGCGCACGCCACCGCGTTCGGTGAACTTGATCGCGTTGCCGACCAGGTTGGTGACGATCTGCCGCAAGCGTGCCGGATCGCTGTGAATGCGTGCCGGAATCGGCCCGCCCGCCGCGACGGTCAGCGACAGATTCTTCTCCCTTGCCTTGACCGCCAGCACATGCACGACTTCCTCACAGATGGCGTACGGCGCGCAGGCGATGCGTTCGACGTCGACGCGACCGGCCTCGATCTTCGACAGGTCGAGGATGTCGTTGATCAGCCCGAGCAGGAACTGGCCGCTGCTGTGTATGGTATTCAGGTGGCTGCGCTCTTCCTCGGCGTTCTTGACGTAGCCGCGCTTGAGCAGGTCGGTAAAGCCGAGGATGGCGTTCATCGGCGTGCGGATTTCGTGACTCATGTTGGCCAGGAAGTCGCTCTTCGCGCGGTTGGCCGCCTCCGCCTGCGCCTGCGCCTGGCGCAGCTCGATTTCATTCTGCTGCAACTGGGTGACGTCGTCGAGACTGACCAGCACGCCGCCGGGTTTGCCGTTGCTGCCGAGCACCGGCGAACAATTGGCCATGAAGGTGCGGACTTTCGCCGAGGCATCGCTGATGCGCAGCAGGACGTTGCGCTGCACGGACGCGTCGCGCAACGAGGTCACCCACGGCAGGCTAGCCTCGGCCAAGACGGCACCTCCGGCACCGAGCCAGGGCAGGCTTGACGCCTGGCGCCCGACCAGCGCTTCCGGCGATTTACCGAGCATGGTCGAGAAGGCGTGGTTGGCAAGGACGATCTGCTGCTTGCGATCGATCACCAGCAGTCCCTCGGCGAGGGTATCGAGCGCCTCGCGAACGCGCGCCGGCACGGCACGCGACGGGTCCAGATAGCGCAGGACCTTCGACAGATACAGGTAGAAGGCGGTAAAGCCCGAAATCGCGAGGAAGCCGATGAGCAGCAACAAGGGGCTCTCGATCACCCCGCGCAGGCCCGGCGCAGCGAGCGGGCGATAGCTCAGCTCAAGTTGCCCCCAACGCTTGCTGTCGGCCCGGATCGGAACCTTGAGCTGGCTGTCGGTCGAGAGCTCGCTGTCCGGCAGGGTCCACGATCGGGCATGATCTCCGACGCTCATCACCAGCGTCCCATCGTCGCGCCGCAGGCCTCCCGACAACATCTCCGGGTTGCGCGTGACCATCAGCCCAAGCATGCTCTCGATCTGATCCGGCTGGTCAATGGCGATCAAGGTCATGGTGCTGGCGGCAATGCTCTCGGCCAGGGCGACGCGGCCATCACGCAGGGCACCGACCCGATCCGGGATAAGTCCCAGTACCGCGGCGACGAGCAGGATACTGGCGACCAGCGCCGCGAGTCCGAAAGAGACGTGGGTCTTGGTATTCAGAAAGCGCATCTTAGCTCCCAGGTGCCAGCGGGCTGGCAGCGTTGCCGGATGGCGCGGATTCGTCGGGCGCGACGGGATCGGCAACCGCAAACGAACCTTCGCCACCCTCGCCATCGCCATCGCCATCGCCAACCAGCGATTCAAGCGAATCGTCGTCTTCATCGTCGTCATAGCCGTCGCCACCCACCCCACCCTGCTGCCGGGCAAGCACCGGGAAGGGGTCGAGTACACGCCACGCGGGCATCGACGAGAGCATGGCAGTGACCAGCACGCCGCCGCGAATCAGCCAGGCCACGTAGCCGACCGACAGCCCGGAACTGACCGCCACTGCCGAGTTCAGCGCATATTTCTCGAAGGACACCCCTTCTTTGACGCTCTCGCGCAAGTCGTCGAGGTCGCGAGCGAAGGCTTCGGCCTTGCCGGCAGCGCCTGAACCCGCCTGGGCGAGCCCGGACAGGCCGAGTGACGAGCTGGCGGGATGGGCACTGAAATCGACGAACTGAGGAAATTCTGCACTCATCCAGTCGGGTACGACGGCCATCCGATAGTTGGCCGCGAGCGCCGAGTGGCGCGTACTGTCGACGACGACGGCAGTTGCCGAGGCGTCCGTTGCCGGCCCGGACGAACGGTTGCTCGCCAGACCCGTCGGCAGGGAATAGCCAACCGTCAGGATCTGGTCGAGGGTAAGCGTGCTGGCAGGCGCAGCGCCGCCGTCAACGCTGCCCGCCGACGCTTCGGGCCCGGCCGCCTGGGCGGACGGCGCAGCGACGGCCGACGCCGGCACCTGATAGTCGCCGCGGACTCCGGCCGTACTCCCCTCGCCGGCGCCGGCGATGCTGCTGCTGATCGGCGTGCGCCGGGCGCTGATCGTCTGCGTCCCGCTAACCGGCGGTGCTTCACCGTCGTCGACGGTGGCGGCAAGCGTCAGGTCGCCGCTGTAACTCGCATTCGGAACAAGGCGGACGCCTGCCAGGAGGCCATTGACGTCGGCGATCGGCCCGCTGGCGTACCAGGTACCGGTCGCCGCGTCGTAGCTCGCGCGCAGGCTTCCGGATTCGCTGCTGCTCAAGCTCCCGGCCGCCGGGTCAGACAGGGTGAGCGTCACCGACACGCGGCTGCTATCCACGTCGCTGACCACCATGCCGCCCAGATCGAGCGCGTTGTTCGGCAGGTAAGTATGCGACCTGGTCAAGCCGATCACCCGCGGCGAGTCGGCAACCGGCGCAAGCGCGAGACGAACCGTCACCGGCGCGCTGACCGCATTCTGCGCGTCGATGGCCTGATAGGCGAACGCGGTAACGCCATTCCAGTCGGCCGCCGGCCGAAAATGCAGGGTCAGCGCGTTAGCGGTGGCGAGGTAGGGCACGCCAGTCAGGGCAGGCACGCTGGCCGCGGCGTCCAGATACAGGTTGCCGCCAGGCACCGGCAGCGACAGCAGGCGGAAGCTGGCGATAAGCCCATCGACATCGGCAGCGCTGAGCGCAATCACCAGCGGCTGGTCTTCGCTGCCGTTGGCGTTCACCGCGAACGCGGTCGGTACGTCGTTGCTGCCGACGATCACGATGCTGATCGACAGGCTGGTGCCGTCGATACTGCTGACGACGAAGCTGTCGGCCAGGAGCTGCCCGCCGGCCAGCGCCTGCACTGCCGCCTGTTCGTTGTCCAGCGTATAGGTCCAGTCGCCAGCCGCACTTAGCGAGAAGACACCGTGGCCATTCGCCGAACCCCCGCTGGCGGCCACAAAGGCCGCCTCGCCGACATCGGCGTCGCTGATCGACAGCCGGCCGCCAGTGACGAGGACGCCGTCCTCGCTCACCGTACCGCTGGTGACGCCGGAAATCAGCGCCACATCGTTGATGTTGGCCACCGCCGCGGTCTGAGCGCTGCTCAGCGGACCTTCCGGCGTACCCTGGGCATCGAGGTAACTGACCTGCACGCTGATCCGGGTGCCCACGTCGGCGTCGCCCAGGGTGTAGCTCGAAGCACTGGCACCGGTGATCTCAACGCCGTCGCGCAGCCAGCGATAGCTGAAGCTGCCGAGGCCGTCGGCGTCGCTGATCGCGGAAACGTCGACGGTCAGCGTCTGGTCTTCGGTCGGCGTGCCGGTGATGCCCGGTATCCCGGCCGGGGGGTCATTGACCGCCGTGACGTCGATGGTCAGCGTGTTCGGCGTCGGGTCGAGGTCGACGCCGCCATTGGCCGTGCCACCGTCGTCCTGCACCTGGAAGGTGAACGAGGCGTAGCCTGTTCCGTTGGCGTCGGCCGCCGGGGTGAACTTGAGCTTGCCGGCGATCAGGTCGGCGACGGCAATGCTCTGCCCGGAGCTCACCGCCGCGCCGTTATTGGTGAGCGTGCCGGCGACGGGCAGGCTGCTGATGCGCACCGCGTTGAAGTTATTGGCCGGGCTGTCGTTGGCGTCGCTGAAACCGAAGTCGGCGACGCTGAAGGTGTAGGCGGTGTCCTCGAGCGTGGTGACGGTCCTGTCGGTCCCGGCCGGCGCGTCGTTGACCGAGGTGACGCTGATGCCGGCGCTGGCGGTCGTCGTCGAGAAGGCGCTGCTGCCGCCGTTGCTGCTCGTGTCGGCGGTGGCCCCGGCCGTGCCGCTGCTCTGGTCCCAGGCGCGGAAGGTGAGGCCGCCGGCCACGCTTCCGTTCCAGTTGGCGTCGGGAACGAAGCGCACCGAGGTGCTGGCATTCGCCGCCAGCAAGCGCGCGGCGCCAACACTCGGCGCGCTCGGCGTGCCAAAGTCGATCCACGACCCGCCGCCGTTGGTCGTGTACTGCCAGCGCCCGTGGCTGTCGTCGACCGCGATGACGGCGATGCCGGAGAACGCGCCGCTGTCCACATCGCTGACCCGGCCGGCGATCAGCGCCGACACCAGCGTGCCGTCGTTGCTCGCCGGGTCTTCGCCGATCGCGTTGAGGTCGTTCGAACCGGTAAGCACAGGGGCGTCGTTCACCGCGCTGACATTGACGGTCAGCGTGTTTGGCGTCGGGTCGAGGTCGACGCCGCCATTGGCCGTGCCGCCGTCGTCCTGTACCTGGAAGGTGAACGAGGCGTAGCCTGTCCCGTTGGCGTCGGCCGCCGGGGTGAACTTCAGCTTGCCGGCGATCAGGTCGGCGACGGCAATGCTCTGCCCGATGCCCACCGCCCCGACATCGTTGCTCAGCGTGCCGGCGACGGGCAGGCTGCCGATGCGCAGCGCGGTGAAGTTATGGGCCGGGCTGTCGTTGCTATCGCTGAAACCGAAGTCGGCGGCGCTGAAGGTGTAGGCCGTATCCTCGAGCGTGGTGACCGTCCTGTCGGTGCCGGCCGGGGGGTCATTGACTACCGTGACGTCGATGGTCAGCGTCCGCGGCGTCGGGTCGAGGTCGACACCGCCATTGTCGGTGCCGCCGGAGTCGCGCACCTGGAAGCTGAACGAGGCGTAGCCACTGCCGTTGGCGTTGGCCGCCGGGGTGAACTTCAGCTTGCCGTTGCTGATGTCGGCGACGACGATCGTCTGCCCGGAACTCACCGCCACGCCGTCGTTGCTCAAGGTGCCGGCGACGGGCAGGCTGCTGATGCGCAGCGCGGCGAGGACGTTGGCCGGGCTGTCGTTGGCGTCGCTGAAACCGAAGTCGGCGACGCTGAAGGTGTAGGCGGTGTCCTCGAGCGTGGTGACGGTCCTGTCGGTCCCGGCCGGCGCGTCGTTGACCGAGGTGACGCTGATGCCGGCGCTGGCGGTCGTCGTCGAGAAGGCGCTGCTGCCGCCGTTGCTGCTCGTGTCGGCGGTGGCCCCGGCCGTGCCGCTGCTCTGGTCCCAGGCGCGGAAGGTGAGGCCGCCGGCCACGCTTCCGTTCCAGTTGGCGTCGGGAACGAAGCGCACCGAGGTGCTGGCATTCGCCGCCAGCAAGCGCGCGGCGCCAACACTCGGCGCGCTCGGCGTGCCAAAGTCGTTCCACGACCCGCCGCCGTTGGTCGTGTACTGCCAGCGCCCGTGGCTGTCGTCGACCGCGATGACGGCGATGCCGGAGAACGCGCCGCTGTCCACATCGCTGACCCGGCCGGCGATCAGCGCCGACACCAGCGTGCCGTCGTTGCTCGCCGGGTCTTCGCCGATCGCGTTGAGGTCGTTCGAACCGGTGAGCACAGGGGCGTCGTTCACCGCGCTGACATTGACGGTCAGCGTGTTCGGCGTCGGGTCGAGGTCGACGCCGCCATTGGCCGTGCCGCCGTCGTCCTGCACCTGGAAGGTGAACGAGGCGTAGCCTGTCCCGTTGGCGTCGGCCGCCGGGGTGAACTTCAGCTTGCCGGCGATCAGGTCGGCGACGGCAATGCTCTGCCCGATGCCCACCGCCCCGACATCGTTGCTCAGCGTGCCGGCGACGGGCAGGCTGCCGATGCGCAGCGCGGTGAAGTTATGGGCCGGGCTGTCGTTGCTATCGCTGAAACCGAAGTCGGCGGCGCTGAAGGTGTAGGCCGTATCCTCGAGCGTGGTGACCGTCCTGTCGGTGCCGGCCGGGGCATGGTTGACGACCGATGACGGACTCGTCGGCGCCACGTCGAGGTAGCTGCCGGCGATGCGCACTTCGTCGAGTGCGGCGTTGTTGCCGCCGAGGATGGTACCGCCGGCAAGGCCAATGCGCGTGAAGGTGCCGAGGTCGAAGTCGCTCTTGGTGACGCTGTACACCGACGCCGCGGCATTGCTTCCCGGAGTCGGATTGACGTACAGCGTCATGCTGTCGGCGCCAGCGGCGAAGTCGATTCTTACCGTCAGCAGATAGGTCTGTCCGGCCTGCGGCGTGATTCCGGCGACCGTCACAGTACCGGTGCCGCCGGCCTTCTCGAGGATGAACTGGCTGCCTTTGTAGCCGGCAAAGGCGGGCGTGCCCACCCCGCTGCCGAATTCCAGCCCGATGTAGTCGGTGGGATTTGTCGCCCCCGGCCTGACCAGGAAACTCAACCAGGCGGTCGTCCCGTTGCTGGCGATATTGCTGGCCAGGTCGCGCGTCTGCGTGACGAAGAACTGGAAGGCCGACAGCGATAACTCGGCGCTTCCGCCGCTGACCGGCATGGCGACGACCGGGTCCTGGAGCCCGGTCGCGGCGATGGTGGTCTTGCTTCCGACGCTGCTCCAGCCCGCCGCCCAGCCGCTGCCGCCGTTGGCGCCGTTGAAACTGCCCGGCGCGTAGGCGAACGGCTCGTACGCGATGAGCGTGTATTCGTAGGCGCCGATGTCGGTCTGGCCAAGACGGACTGCACCGCGCGGATCGGTCGACGGCGCCGCCGTGGCGTTGCCGGCATTGATCGCCGGGCTGCCGGTGAGCAGGGCGTGGGTCTTCACCGTCCCGCCGTTGTACTGCAGCGGGCCCAACAGCGGATCGGTGTTGATCTTATCACCCGTACCGGCGAGCCCGGCGGTGTTGGCGGTGTCGATGTTGTAGCCGAGCGAGGTCAGACTGCCGTTCGAGTTGCCACCGACGTTGTTGGCCAGGATGCTATTTTTCAGCGTGGCGCCGCCCGAGCCCTGCTTGTGGATCCCCCCGGCGCCGCCCGCCGAGCTGTTGTTGGCGATCGTTGAGTTGGTGACCGTGATCACGGTATTCGTGTAGATACCGCCGCCTTTTAGGGTGGCCGCGTTGCCGCTCACCGTGACGTTGGTCAGCGAAACGCTGCCGCCGTCGTTGTAGATGCCCCCGCCGTCCTTGCTCGTGCTGTTGCTGCTGATCGTGACCCGATCGAGCACCACGACGCCGCCGTCGTTGTACAGGCCCCCACCCCACAACGACGCCGCGTTGTTGCTGATCGTGGTGTCCGTGGCGTTGAGCGTCCCGCTGTTGTACAGCCCCGCGGCGTCCTTGGTGGTCGTGTTTTCGGTGACCACGACGCGGAACAGGTTCAGCGTTGCGCCAGCCTGCACCCGCACACCGGCGCCGACACTGCTGGTGAGCGAGCCGCCGCGAATCGTGACGTCGCTCAACGTTGCCGTGACGCCGGCCTGGATATCGAACACGCGATCGAGCGCGTTGCCGTCGATGACCGTCGATCCGCTGCCCGCGCCGGTGATCGTCACGTTGCCGCGCAGGTCGAGGTCACCGCTGGCATTGAGATCCTCGCCGGTACCCGGAAGGTTCAGCGTGTAGGTGCCGGGCAGCAACTGCACGGTGTCTGCACCGGGGTTGGCGTTGGCCTGGGTGATCGCCCAGCGCAAGGAGCCGACGGCGCCGTCGGCCTTGGTCGGGTCGGCGTTGTAGGTGGCGAGCAGCCCGGCCCAATGGTTTTGCGCCCAGGACGGCAGGGCCACGCGGGCTTCTATCGACCCGGTCTGGTACTCCAGCGTCCAGTTGCCGCCGAGCACGGCGGCGCCGGTCAGATCGGTACTGGCCGCCACGTCGGCGCCGGTCAGCGCCGCCAACTCCTGCACCAGGTCTTGCCCGACGGCGCTTTGCGCGAAGTCGCAGCCGTAGAGCAGCAGATCGGCGTCGTCGGTCAGCGCGGCGCCCCAGCCGGCCACCTGATCGGCACGCGCCAGCAGCGTCTGCGCGTCGAGGGTCGTGCTTCCCAGTCGGAGCTGCCCGTCGCTGCCGTGTGACAACAGGTGAACGGCCGTTACGGCCTCGCGCTGAGCGAGCGTGTCGCTGATCACCGCGATGCCGTCAGCACCTGCTTCGATACGCACGATTTCGATCACCCGGCCGGCGTCTCGCTCGGCCGACAGGCCGGCTAGCAGCGACTCGGCGTTCGCCACCGACATATCGACGAAGGTAATTTCGCGTGCGCCTAGCTCTGACTCCCCGGCCGCCTGCGGCGCACGGGGCAGCGCCGAAGCATCCGCCTGAATGGCGCCGGAGGCTGCTGCCACAGCGGACGCTTCGAGTTGGCGCACCTCGGCCTCACCGTCCCGATGATGCGCATCGAGCAGCCCGGCAGCGACGTCTGCGGAATACAGGATGCGCGGCTCCAGCTCCTCGAGGAGCGGGCGCTGGCGTGCGGGCGGGCGGCGACGCAGGAACATGCGAGTGGGCGCTCTGCTTGGCGGTCAGTACGCGCGCGACGGCCTGGCTGGCGCGACGCCGGCGTGGTTCGCTTCCAGCGGCAGGTTCGCCGGCCGGATCGACTTCGGCGGCGCTGGCGGGGAGATCCGGGCGGCCGGGGCGGCGGCTTGTGTGCCGCCCGACGACGGCAGGGCCAAAGCGAAGTCGGCGAGGCAGCGCAACCCGGCGGGCAAGCTCAGCTCCGGGTTGGGCAAGACCAGCTGGACACGAAAGGTATTGCTCGGCGCGTCGATCAGCTGGTCAACCAAGATAACCTCGGCGCTCAGCGCGGCGACCTCGGGCAGCTGCGGCTGTACGCTGGCCAAAGTGCCCGGCTTGATCTTGCCGTACAGCGCCGCCGGCACGACCACCTGCACTTTCAGCGGATCGACCTTGGCCACCCGAAAGAGCGGTTTCTCCTCGACCCGCTCGCCGACCGACAGGTAGCGCTCGGCGACGACGCCGTCAAAGGGGCTGCGGATGCTGCGTTGCGCGAGTTGCGCCGTGGCCAGGCCGAGCTCGCGCTGCGCCACGCGCTTCTGCTCCCCCGCCTGCACCAGCTTCTGCTCGGCCACCTCGTATTCGGTGCGTACCTGATCGAGCGCCTGCTGGGAAATGAACTTCCTGCTCAACAGATCCTCGCTGCGCGCCAGCTTCTGGCGCGCGAAGCCGACGTTGGCGCGCGCCGCCCGCTCGTCGGCGGCGGCCTGGGCGCGGCTGCTGGCGACACCGACGGCGGCGCGCTCGACGTCGCCGCGCAACAGGGCCAGGACCTGCCCCTGGCGCACCCGGTCACCGCGTTCGACGCGAATCTCCTCGATCACGCCGATCACCGGCGAGCCGACCTCGGCCACCCGCTCGGGCTCGATCAGGCAACCCATGGGCTGCGCGGCGGCCAGCGATCCGCTGACGCCGACCAGGAACAACATCCCCCAGTTGCGTGTTCTGCTCATGACTTCTTCTCCCTTGACGGATTTCATTCGAGCGGGCCGCCGAACGACAGGCGGCGGTCCATGCTCTGGTCGTGTTGCAGCAGGCGCTTGCGTTCGAGCACGTGGCGACGCTCGATACGCCGCTGCACCAGCGCGGCGAGCGCGTGCACCACCCGGCTTGGCAGCGCTGCGGCATGGGCGGCAAGCAGGCGACGCGTGCCGCCTCCCAGTGCGGTCACGAACAGCGACGCATCGGCCGTCAACCAGGTTTCGACACTTCCCGGATCGCCCTGGCGCGCGCAGCGCCCCGCCAGCTGGCGATCGATGCGCCGGGCGGCGTTGAACTGACAACAGATGACGTGCAGGCCGCCGAGCTCGCTGACCCCTTTGCCGAGGGTGATATCGACCCCGCGACCGGCCATGTTGGTGGCCACGGTGATCGCTCCGCGCTCGCCCGCGCGGGCGACGATTTTGGCTTCGGCGAGGTCGTTGCGCGCGTTGAGAAGGGCGTGTGCGACGCCGCGCTGCTCCAGCAGCTGCGACAGCGCCTCGGAATCGGCGACCGAGTCGGTGCCGATCAACACCGGCCGGCCGCTGTGCTGGAACTCGACGACGCGGCAGGCAATGGCTTCCTGCAGCAGCTGGCGATTCGCAAACAGCCGGCTGGGGAGAACCGTGCGCCGATTCGGGCGGCGCAAAGGCACGCACGACACCGCCAGGTCGTAGTGCGCGCGCAGTTCGCCGGCGGATTCGCTGAGCGTGCCGCTCAAGCCGGCAAGGCGCAGATAACGCGGGAAGAAGCGCTGATAGGTGATTTGCGCGGCGGTGACCTGAGCAGCGGTGGGCAGGCATTGTTCCTTGAGTTCGATCAGCTGATGCAAGCCGCGCGACCAGGCGCGGCCAGCCGCGACTCGCCCGGTGGTGTCGTCGATGATCAGCACCTTGCCGTCACGGACCAGGTAATGGCGGTCGCGACGGTAGATATGCAGCGCTGCCAGCGCGCTGCGAATGCTCTCTTCGCGATGCAGGCGGTTGCGCCAGACCGACGCCAGCGGCCGTACCAGCGCATCGACCCGCTCTTGCCCCGACAGCGTGAGCCGCGCAGTGCGCGCTGCCGGGTCCAGTCGGAAGTGCGGGCTGTCGACGGCGCTGCCGAGCTGGCGCGCGATCTCTAGCGACTGCTTGAGGTAGTCGGTCTCCTGTTCGTTGCCGACCGCTTGCGCGAGAATGAACGGCACCCGCGCCTCGTCGATCAGGATGCTGTCGGCCTCATCGACGATGGCCATGCACAGGCCGCGCAGCAGCGGTGGCGAGCTTCCTTCGCCGCTCAGCTGGTCGACCCGCCGACGCAGCGGGTCGCGTGTCCGGCCAAGCCCGTCACGGAGGTAGTCGAATACGAGTTCCCGAGCCGTACAGCAGGTGATGTCGCAGGCGTAGGCCGCGCGGCGTTCGCCGGCCTGCTGTCCCTGGATCACCGCGCCGACCGCCAGACCGAGCGCGGCGTAGACCGGTCGCAGCAGGTCTGCGTCACGGGCGACCAGGTAATCATTGGCGGTGACCACGTGCACCGCGGTAGATGTCAAGACAGTTGTCGCCTGAGTTCATGCTGCCAATGGCATACTCTTGCTAGTAGTGGTGACCGCGGCCACGACGCCATCCCGTTCCGGGTTGAGCGTCACGGCAGCGATGGGTGACCAATTCCGGGTGTGTCGACTCCAACGCGCCGGGTGCTTCGCACGCGCTGCTTGGTAGAGCAAATGACGGGCCGCCAAGAGGCCCTCATCGTCGCCGGCATGACGTTGCTCTGGGGTGACGTAGCGAATGCCGCTATGGCGGTGCTCCGTGTTGTACCAGCGCACGAAGTCGCGACCCCAGACGCGTGCTTGCTCGATGCTCGCGAAACCCCGTGCCGGGAATTCCGGCCGGTACTTCGCCGTGCGAAAGAGCGCTTCGGCATAAGCGTTGTCGTCGGACACGCGCGGTCGCGAGTAGGACGGTTTGATCCCCAGCCAATGCAGCATCGCCAGGACCGTGGTGGCCTTCAGGGTTGAGCCGTTGTCACCGTGCAGAACCGGTTTGGACGCCAGGGAGTGAATACCCTCGGCCAAGGCCGTGCGTTTGACCAAGTGTGCGGCATGGTCAGAATCGTCCTTGGTCTCGACCGTGAAGCCGACGATCTTGCGGCTATACAAGTCCAGGATCAGGTAGAGATAGAACCACTGCCCGATGACCTGGGTGGGCAAATAAGTCATGTCCCAGCACCAGACCTGACGCGGGCCGGTAGCGATCTGCGTCGTGGGCGGCTTGGGGCTGGCCGTTGGCGCCTGAGCGCGACCGCGGTGGTGCACTTGATCGTGTTCACGCAAGACCCGGTAGAAGCTTGATTCGCTGGCGATATAACGCCCTTCGTCGGCCAAGGCGGGGACGATGCGGGCAGGTGGCAATGCCGCGAAGCGGGGCTCATTGGCGACGCTGACGATCTCAGCACGCTCGGTATCGGTCAGTGCGTGCGCCGGGATGGGGCGCTCCGCCAGTGGCCGACCATCACCGTCTTGCAGGCCGGCGCCCGCCTTCCAGCGCTGGCAAGTGCGCGCATCAATGCCGACAATCTCGCACGCCTTGGCGAGCCGAGCGCCGGCCTGGCGTGCGCTGTCGATGTGGGCCACGAGGGTTCGGCGATCTTCCAGGCGGATCATTCGTCCGCGCCCCCCGGGAAGATCGCCGAGAGCTTTTTTGAGAGCACCAATAGCGCGGCGGTTTCGGCCAGGGCCTTGTCCTTGCGCAACAGCTCTCGTTCCAGTTCCTTGATGCGCTTCCTGTCGGCTCGAGTTTCGCCGTGGCTGGCCCGTGCTTCGCCCGGCTCGGCGAGTGCTTCGGTGGCGCCTTGCCGCCAGCGTTCAAGTTCGCTGGGATACAGTCCGTGCTCCCGGCACCAGGCGTTCTGTCCCACCTTATCCAGCGCCGCCGTGGCCACTACCGCCTCCAGCCGGGCGGCCGCTGACCAGGCCCGCTCGCGAGCGGGCCTGGTCAGCGCCTCGCTCCGCCAGCGTTCCAGCGTCGTCACCGAGATGCCTACCTCTTGCGACAAGGCCTCTATCGCCAGACTCTCCGGCGGCAGCAACCTCGCCACCACTCGATCCTTCATCGCTTGTCCGTATCGTGCCATTTCGCTACCTCGCTATCGCCCCCAAGTTTCAGATTCTATCGAGGCGGCAACTACTCTGACACAGGGGGACCGGAATGCCGGCCAGCGCGGCAGTGGCGGCCGCCAGTGCCACGGCATAGGTCTTGCCCTCGCCGGTGGCCATCTCGGCCAGGCGATTACCGAGCACGATCCAGGCGGCGATGACCTGGGTGTCGAAAATTCGAATCTGGTGCTCGCGCTCGCAAGCGACACCGACCAGCGCAAAGGCGCTGGCGAGATGGGTATCGCGCATGCCGTCCGTCTGCAGCTGCAGCCGCAGCGTGCGTACGGCCTCCCTGAACTGCGCCGGGCCGAGTCGGCGGAACGCTTTGCGCTGGCCGGAAAATGCGCTCAGCAGGAGTGGGGGCGTGTTCGACAGCAGCCCCTGCGCGCGATCGCCAAGCACCTTCAGCGCAGCCGGGAAGCGGCGCGTCTGCGGTTCGGCGGCAGCAGGCTGGCGTTCCGGGTAGTCGCCCCAGAACAATCCGGGGATCGGCAGGTCGGCGCATCTCATGGCAGATAGTCAGGGAGCCGAGCGTTCATTCGCCGGGATCGAAATGTTTCAGGAAGAGTTGGCTCGCGCGCCGGAAGACTTGTCCGGCCAGGGGTTCGAAACCGTGATCGAAACGGACCCAGGCCCGGCCGCCGACACGCTCCAGCGGCGCGCCCTTGAGCGTCAGGTCGATCAGGAAAACCGGCGCGATGCTGCGCCGGCCGTCCGGGTCGCCCGGATCGGTCGCGTAGGGCCCGCCCGCACGCTCGCCAAGTGCCGGGCTGGGCAAGAGGTGCGAGGCGGCAGGCTCATCCTGGCCGAGACTCGCCGAGAGTGCCCTGCCCGGCGCCTCGGCGAGGCGCACTTCGGCGTGACGGGTACGATTGCGCACCAGATGCGCGTCCTCGTCGGCGAGCGCGGCGCGGACGCGCAACTCGCTCGCTTCAAGGACGTAACCGAGGATCGTTCCCTGGCGGCTGAAGGTTCCCGGCAGGTCGTCCTGGTGCGGCATGACCAGGGTGCCGGCAACCTTGGCGCGCACTTCGAGCTGGCCGATGCGCTGCTCGGCACGCGCGAGTTCGGCCTCGGTACGGGCGATCTGTTCGGCGAGGTTCTGCGCGCCGGTCGGGTCGCGCAGGAGAAGCTGGTACTGGTCGGCCTGCAGCCCGCCCAGACGACCGGTCAACTGCTCGCGGGCGGCCACGAGGTCGATATTCTCGAGGACCACGAGCAGGTCGCCAGGCTGTACCGACTGTCCGTCGCGAACCGGCAGCTGGCGGATGAAACCGTCGACCTCGGGGCGCACCTGCGCTTGCTCGGGCAACCACACGACCGCCGGGGCGACGGTCGATAAGGGCAACGGCAAAACGAAAAGCAGGACACCCGGAATCGCCAGCAGCAGCGCAATGCCGGTACGCACACGGGTCAGTTCCGACCCTGGTGCGGCGGCGGCAAGCGCGTGTCTGACCCAGTTCCCGATCGGTCGCACAATCATCGAAGCCGTCAGATAGATCGCCGCGACGACGCCGAGCAGAAACCACTTGGCGCCGAACCAGAGGATGATCGCCACTGAAATCAGCAGCCGGTAGGCAAACGAGAGCGGCGCGTAGAGCAACAGCCACTTCAATTCACCGGCAACGAACTGCGGTGCCTCGCCCGGCGCCTGCAGCAGGTGGCGGCGCACCAGATAGCTCCACCAGGCGCTGCTGCGAGTCGCCAGATTGGGCAGGTCGAGCAGGTCGCAGAGGACATAGTAAGCATCGAAGCGGAGCAGCGGATTGCCGTTGAAGAGCAGCGTCGAGACGCCGCCGATGAACATCACCACCAGCGCGACGTCGCGCACCAGCCCCGGCTGAACGTTCAACCACAGCAGCAGAGCGAGCGCGGCAAGCGTCGTTTCGACCATGATTCCGGCCGCGGCGACGGCTGCCCGCTGGCTGCGCCGCGCGAAGCCGGAGGACGCCGATGCGTCGACGTACGGTGCCGGCACCAGCACCAGCAGGGCAACGCCGATCTCGTGCACTTCGCCTCCCCAGCGCCTGATCGCCAGAGCGTGTCCGAGCTCGTGCAGGGCCTTGACGAGCGGGAAAACGAGCCAGGCGAGCGCCAGATAAGTGGGCGTCAGCATCTGCGTTCGGACTTCGGCCTGCAGCTCGCTCCAGTTGGCCCCCGCCACCAGCAAGGCGACGGCGACGAGCGCCAGCCAAACCCACAACAGCGCCGGACGAAAGAGCAGCGAGGCCAGAGGATCGAAGCGCGGCAACCACGACGAAGGGTCGCCCAGGGGCAGGCGGAAGGCAAAGGGATTGACCATCGCCCGGCGCCTGCGGCGACGACGCTCGGTGCGCCTCTGGAAGAGAACGGCGGTATCCGGCGTGTGCTCGCACTGCAGCAGCTCGTGCTCGTTGAGCTGCGCCAGCAGCGCAATCACCTCGTCCTGGGTCGGCGCCGCATCGCCGAGCGTCGCCAGTACGCTGTCCCAGACCCCCTGCACGTCGTGGCGTCCATCGCAACGACCAATGAACTGGTAAGCCGGATCGTTGATCAGGTGCTGGCGGCCGGTCGCCGTATCGGAAAGCAGGTACCAGGGCTGGCCGCGCCGGTTCTGGCGTTGCGTCCGTACCTGTGGGCGCAGGCGGGGATGAAGTTGAGCGACTCGATACCACTGCGTGCTGAACAGCGATTGCGTCATTTCAAAGCCCCCATGTCCAGGTCGCCATGCGCAGCCAGTCGCCGACGCGATGCGTCGCCACCCAAGCCAGCGATCGGGTCCCGGCGTCGATCTTGGCGACGCCTCTCAGCCCTGGGCGCAACCCGGCGGGCGGCTGCCCGAAAGCAGCCTCGATTTCGAAGGCATTGCGCCCCTCCAGGGTGAGTGCCATCGGGCTGATACGGGTCACCGCGAAGTCGAGCCGCTCACCGGGCAGAGCCGACAGCGCCAACTGGCCGCGCTGACCGAGAACGACGCCGCCGATGCTGCGCTCGTCGACTTCGATGATCAGCCGGAAAGCGTCTCGCGGGGCGAGAGTGAGCAAGACGTCGCCGCGCTGTACCGGCGCGCCAAGCGCTTGCGACAGGTCGCCCTGGATGACCAGGCCGTCGATCGGGGCGGTGACCTGGCTGCGCACCAGTTGCGCTTGCGCCAGCTCGAGTTGCGCACCGGCCTCGGCAGCTCGCGCCTGGGCGATGGCGTACTGGCTGCGGTCGGCGCGCGCCAGGGCCGCTGCAGCGCTGTTCTGGTGCTGCGTGAGTTCGGCTTCCCATTTGCGGTTCTGCAGCAGCAGGTCCTGCTGCGCGAGTTCGACCAGCACCTGCCCGACCGCGACGACGTCGCCCGGGCGCACGTGCGCGGCGCGCAAATAGCCATCGCTGGGGGCTGCCAGCACGCGCTGGGTTGCGCCTTCGAGCCGCGCCGGTGCACCGATGCGGTGGCTGACCGGGAACATGGCCAAAGCAACGATCGCCACCAGCCCACCTAGCCAGGCCAGCCGTCGCGTGCGCCGCCCGGATCCGCCCCAGTAGCCGCGCAGCGCTTCACTGGCGCGCGCCGACCAGCCCAGTTCAGCCCGCTGTTTGAGTGCCAGCAACGGCGTAAGCATGCAGACGAGAGGCTCGATAACGCGCAACTCGTCGGCGGTGACGGCACGCTGACGCTCGAAGCACAGGCAGCCGATCGTTTGACCGGCGCCGATCAACGGGACGCTGAGCAGCGTGCCCGAACCCTGCGCGGCCAGTCGGGCGTGTGCCTGGACAACGCGCGGTGCTGCCTCGGAAGGCAGCGGATAGACAATCGAGGCATTCTGGTCGATGGCTTCCTGCATGGCCAGGGTCAGCGCCTGCGAGCGTTCCTCGCCGTCACCGGACCCGGCGGTAGGCGACGCGGCAACGAGCGTCAAGCCCGCACGCGTAGAGAGCCCGACGCTGACGCGATCGAAAGCGAGAGTGCAGGCCAGTTCGCTGCACAGCGTGCTGGCAGCCTGCTCGAGCGGTTGCGGCGCAAGGAGTGGCGTCTGCAGTTGCAGCAGCCGGCGCTGCGCCGCGTCGGATGGCCTTGCGAATTCGCTCATCGTCTTCCTTCCTGCCTCCCCCATCGGGCACGCGGCCGAGCCTTTCCGGTACGCGCACCGATGGCGAACCCGGGTCGCTGGTTTTTTCCAGGCCACAGGCTTCTAACGGCTTAAACAGAAGGGTCTTTAGGGGGAATTCAGGAGAATTTGCGGATAAGGCTTCAGCCGCCTTCGTCAGCAGGGGACGAACGGCAAGCGCAGTGGGGCGGGCGGCGATAGTGCGCTGCGCTCAGAAACCCCGTCGCTTAGCGCTTTTCCGGCCGCTTGCGTGGCTCGTCGGTTCCCGGCGCGAGAAACATCCCGACGCCGAGAAGGATCAGCAGGACAGGCCACCAGGTACGCAGCAATTGCCCGAGATCGACGTCAAACAGGCCCAGGTTGCTGGCCAGCGCCAGGCTCCCGACGACGATCAGCGCGCTGGCGCCAAGATTGCCTCTCATCCTTCTTCCTCCCCGGTGCGCGGCGCTGATCTCCACGGCGAATGGCTCACGGCACAAAGCGATCGACGTAATCGTTCACCGCCAGCGTCCCCAGGCCACGTACGTCGAGCGACGACTTGAGGATGACGGCCTGCTGCGCGGAGTTGAATTGCCGGGCCAGGTGTTTCCTGAACTTCTCGAGCAGAACCGGGATCCCTTCCGCGCGTCGGCGACTGTGGCCAAGCGGGTATTCGCAGATCAACTCGTCTGTCGCACTGCCGTCGGTGAAGAAGACCTGTAGCGCGTTGGCGATCGAACGCTTCTCGGGATTCAGGTAGTCCGCCGAGAAACGTGCTTCCTCGACCACTTCGATTTTCGCGCGCAAGGCGTCGATGCGCGGATCCGCCGCTGCTTCGTCCTCGTAGGCGTCAGCGCTGAGGGCGCCGTTGATGAGGGCAAAAGCAACCATGTACTGCAGGCAATGATCGCGATCCGCGGGATTGTGCAGCGGCCCTCGCTTGTCGATGATACGCAGCGCGGATTCGTGCGTACGGATGACGACTCTTTCGATGCTCGCCAAGCGCTGCCACACCTGCGAATGCAGTTCAACGGCCGACTCGACCGCCGTCTGGGCGTGAAACTCGGCCGGAAAACTGATCTTGAAGAGGACGTTCTCGATCACGTAGCTGCCGAACGGGCGGGCAACGCGCAAGGCCTGCCCCCTGAACAGCGCGTCCTGGAAGCCCCAGGTGCGGGCAGTCAGCGCGCTTGGATAACCCATCTCGCCCTTGAGCGAAAACAGGGCCAGCATGACCCCGCGCGCGGTCGCATCGCCGGCGGCCCAGGACTTGCGCGAACCGGTGTTCGGCGCGTGCCGATAGGTGCGCAGCGGAGTGCCATCGACGAAAGCCTGTGAAACGGCGTTGATGACCTGCTCGCGCTGGCCACCCATCAGCCAGGCGCACACCGCCGCCGTCGCCACCTTGACCAGCAGGACGTGATCCAGGCCGACGCGATTGAAGCTGTTCTCCAGCGCCAGAACGCCCTGTATCTCGTAGGCCTTGATCATCGCTTCAAGAACCTGGCGCATCTGCAGCGGCGCCTGGCCACTGGCGACGCGGGTTCGCGACAGCCAGTCGGCGGTGGCCAGAATGCCGCCCAGGTTGTCCGAGGGGTGACCCCATTCAGCCGCCAACCAGGTGTCGTTGAAGTCCAGCCAGCGGATCAGGGTGCCGATGTTGAAGGCCGCCTGAATCGGGTCCAGCTGAAAGCGGGTACCGGGAACGCGCGCGCCGTGGGGCACCACGGTACCCGGAACGACCGGCCCGAGCAGTTTGGTACATGCCGGGTAGGCGAGCGCTTCGAGGCCACAACCGAGGGCGTCGATCAGGCAATAGCGTGCGGTATTGAAGGCCGCACTCGACTCGACCTTGAAATCGAGAACGTAACTGGCGATATCGACCAGCAACCGATCGGGTTCGGGGCGAGACTTGGCAATTCGCGATGACATGGTGTTACTCCTGCTGCCCTGCCGGGCCGCCCGGCGATGGCCAGGCAGCGACCTGCGCTGCGCTGGCCAGTCCGGAAAATCGGCACGAGACGCAATTCTAGTGTACTGCTGCGTTCTTGATGAGGCTTTCAGCGACCCTGGCAGCAGCGTGAAAGCGTAGGGTGGATGGGTGGATCGAGTTCGCCCGGCCCATACCGCTGCCCGCGTCGCCAAATCCGGGCAACCATTCCCGGTCCACCGTCATTGCGAGGGGGCGCAGCCGACGCGGCAATCCAGTTCCATTCTCTGAAGAACTGCGCGCCACGTCAGCCAGGCGCAAAACAAAACCTCTGGATGGCCACGTCGGCGACGCCTCCTCGCAATGACCTGCGGGCGGCTGTGGCGCCGCATTTCCGCCGCCACTTCCAGCACGCCGGAGAGGAGAGCCGCTCAAAACCATGTCGTCGCCGGCATTCCCAGGTTTGATTCCGCGGGCAACGCTAGCTTCGTGCGTTCAGCGCGACGAATTCCTGCACCTCCGGCCCGACGTAGTTGGCCGACGGGCGAATCAGCTTGCCGTCGATGCGTTGCTCGATGATGTGTGCGGCCCAGCCGCTGGTGCGGGCGATCACGAACAGCGGCGTGAACATCGGCGTCGGCACGGCCAGCATGTGATAGGCCACTCCCGAGAACCAGTCGACATTGGGGAACATGCGCTTCTGCTCCCACATCACCTGCTCGATTCGACTGGCAATGTCGAACAGCGCCTGATTGTCGCCATCGCTGCACAACTGCTGTGCGACGGCGCGGATCACCTTGTTGCGCGGATCGGCGATGGTGTACAGGGGGTGACCGAAACCGATGATGATCTCCTGCCTGGCCAGGCGGTTGCAGATGTCGCTCTCGGCGTGCTGCGCATCGTTGTAGCGGCTCTGGATCTCGAACGCCGCTTCGTTGGCGCCGCCGTGTCGGGGACCGCTGAGCGCGCCGATGGCGCCGCTGACCGCGGCGTACAGGTCGGCACCGGTTCCGGCGATGGTTCGCGCCGTAAAGGTCGAGGCGTTGAACTCGTGCTCGGCGTAGAGCACCAGCGATTTGTCGAGACTGCTGGCGTGCAGCGCCGACGGCGCCTTGCCGCAGAGCAGGTGCAGAAAGTGCGCGGCGATCGAGTCGTCGTCGGTCTCGGTTTCGATGCGCCGACCATTGTGCGACCAGTGATACCAGTAGAGCAGCATCGACCCGAAACTGGCAATCAGCCGGTCGGCAATCTCGCGCGCGCCACCGGGGTTGTGATCCTGCGCCTCCGGCAGGATGGTTCCCAGCGCCGAGCAGCCGCTGCGCAGCACATCGGTCGGGTGCGCCGACGCCGGCAGGTTTTCGAGGACCGGCCGCAGACGCACCGGCAGGCCGCGCAGCGTCTTCAGCTTCTTGCGGTACTGGTTGAGCTGGTTCACGCTCGGCAAGCGCCCGTAGAGGAGCAAATACGCCACTTCTTCGTAAGTGGCGTGCTCGGCGAGGGCGATGACGTCGTAGCCGCGGTAGTGGAGGTCATTGCCGTTGCGGCCGACCGCGCAGATGGCCGTGTCGCCGGCCACGACGCCGGAGAGGGCAACCGACTTCTTGCCTCTTGGCGCCTCTCTCGTCGCCGCTTCGTTGCCGAGCACCTCGTCCATCATCCCTCCCCTGGCCACCGGGCCTGCACGCTGTGGATGAGTATTCCCGAGCTTGCCTAGCGCGGTCAACCGTGGCGGCGTTCAAGCAGCACAGCGCCTGCTCGGCAAGCGGCAGCCGCTCGCCACCCCTGCGTCCTCAATCGCGCCAATTGTCGGACGCCTGCCCTCCAGCGAGCCGGTCGTCTGCGGCGCGATCGGACAGCCGTCCTTCGGCGGAGGGCAGCCGGACCGGCGGCATGAAGGCCAGGGTGCAGGCACTTTCGTGCCCGATCAAGGGCTTCGGCAAGGGGACGATTTCCACGTCGGTGACCCCCACTTCAATCATTCCGAGGAGTTCGGCCGCCGCTCGCGAAAGGTCGATGACGCGACCACCGTGCCCCATGCGGTCGTTGATCCTGACCACCACGCAATGGGTGGATAAGGGGCGGCGCACGGCGACCATCGTCCCGAGTGGGAAGCGATTACTCGCCGCCGAGAGCTTCTCGTGTTGAAAGGACTTGCCGGAGGCGGTCTTCCGGCCGCTGAATCGCTTCCCGTAGAAACTCGCCCGACCCGCCAGGATCGGCGGAATTTCGGGCCACTCGCCGGCCCTTTTCAGGGCGGCTGAAGGTTCGCCCAAGGCAGGTTCGGGCAATGCCGACACGGCCAGGGCGACCAGCGCTAACAGCAGCTTCACCGAACTGCGGTCCTGGCCAGCGGCGACCCGGCCGGCCGTCGTACGGCCAATGCGGGCCGCACCGCTCCCTGCGACCTAGCTGCCACGGGCTGCGAACGCCAAAGTCTGCGCGCGGCTCGGCAAAGCGCTTACAATTCCCGCCATCTGTACGCAACCGCGCATGCAACGTCCCTCCGTCGTGGCCTTTGGTCACC
This sequence comes from Candidatus Accumulibacter sp. ACC005, assembly GCF_907163215.1. Taxonomy (NCBI): domain Bacteria; kingdom Pseudomonadati; phylum Pseudomonadota; class Betaproteobacteria; genus Candidatus Accumulibacter; species Candidatus Accumulibacter sp. ACC005. The sequence goes on from NZ_CAJQUB010000010.1 coordinate 46,081, forward strand.
GGTGGTGGCCCGAGCGCGTAAGAATAGCCTGCTCGCAGGCGCCGACACAAGCCACGGCGACACGGCGATTTCCCCGGCATTACCCTGAAATGCGGCAAGAATGAAAACTCACCTGCTTCCGGAATGGTTGCGCGCGCTACTCATGCGCAGCGTCGGCTACCGCCACTATTCGCTGGTCGTCGCGGCCATCGCCTTTGTCACCACCATCACCTTCAGCTTCCCGTTCGTCGCCGTCCTCATCCCGGCGGTGCTCCTGGCACCGCGACGCTGGCGCACGCTCGGCCTGCTCTGCGGCCTGGCGAGCGGCTGTGGAGCAGCCGTGCTGGTCGAGATATTCCAGTACCTGGGAGGGGAGTTCGTCGTCGCACGCTACCCCGAGCTGGTCAGCATGGAGGTCTGGCAGCGGGCCAGCGAATGGCTGCAGGACTGGGGGCTGCTGGCCGTACTGATCATCGCCGGCTCACCGATGCCGCAAACCCCGGCGCTGCTCTTCTGCGCCCTGGCCGACGTTTCGTCGCTCGGCATCCTTGCCGCCGTGGCGATCGGCAAGACCGCCAAGTATCTGTTCATGGCCTGGGCGACGGCCCACTACCCGACGCGCTTCATGCGCTATAACTGAGAGCCGCCGGGCCAGCGGCCGACCAGCCAGAGCGCGAGCGGCGAAGGACGAAGCGCCGATGCTCAGGCCACGCCAGCGCTTTCCGCCTGGACGTCGGCCCAGTAACTCGAACGCACCATCGGCCCGCAGGCGGCGCCGGTAAAGCCCATCGCCAGTGCCTGCTCCTCGTACATCTTGAACACGTCCGGATGGACGTAGCGAGCGACCGGCAGGTGATGGCTGGACGGCGCGAGGTATTGACCGATGGTGAGCATTTCGACTTCGTTGGCGCGCAGGTCGCGCAACACTTCGAGGATCTCGTCGTCGCTTTCGCCGAGACCGACCATCAGTCCGGATTTGGTCGGAATCTGCGGGTAGCGCGCCTTGAAACCTTTCATGAACGCCAGCGAATGCGCGTAGTCGGCCCCCGGGCGCGCCTGTCGGTAGAGCCGCGGCACGGTTTCCATGTTGTGATTGAGCACGTCGGGCAATGAGCTGCCGAGCACCTCGAGCGCAATTTCCATGCGCCCCCGGAAATCGGGGACCAGCGTTTCTATCGTCGTCGCCGGCGAACTGCGGCGCACCGCGCTGATCACGTCGACGAAATGCTGTGCGCCACCGTCGCGCAGGTCGTCGCGATCGACGCTGGTGATCACCACGTAGCGCAGTTGCAGCCGCGCCACGCTGTCGGCGAGATGTGCAGGCTCGTCAACATCAGGCGGCAGCGGCTTGCCGTGGCCAACGTCGCAGAATGGACAGCGCCGCGTACAGACGTCGCCCAGGATCATGAAGGTGGCCGTACCGCGGCCGAAGCATTCGCCGATATTCGGGCACGCCGCCTCTTCGCAGACGGTATGCAGCTTCTGCTCGCGGAGCATCTTCTTGATCTCGCCGAAGCGACCCGAGGCGTTGCCGGCCTTGACGCGAATCCAGTCCGGCTTGCGTTGCGGCGCCTGCGGAACGATCTTGATGGGAATGCGCGCCGTCTTCAGCTCGCCCCTCTCCTTGACACCGGCGACCCGGGCCGCTGGCCTGGCCACGTCGCGATCTTGATCCTGCGTGCTCATCGTTGCCTGCGCTCCAGTTGTACTGCCAAGTGTTCTGCCAGCGCCGTCGCCGCTTGCGACGGAGTCAGCGAAATGCCGAGGTCCCGGGTCTGGGTGACCGGAAGACCAGGGTAGCCGCAAGGGTTGATCGCCGCAAAAGGCGACAAATCCATGTCCACGTTCAGGCTGACGCCGTGATAGCTGTAGCTCCTGCGCACGCGCAGACCCAGCGCCGCGACCTTGGCCGGACCCACATAGACCCCCGGCGCGCCAGCATGCCTTTCGGCCCGCACCGCGTGCGCGGCGAGAAGGTCGATGACCGCCTGCTCGATGGCGGTGACCAGTTCGCGAACTTTCAGCTTGCGCCGGCCCAGGTCGAGCAACACGTAAACTACCACCTGGCCAGGACCGTGATAGGTGATCTGGCCGCCACGATCGGTCTTCACCAGCGGCAGGCCAAGATCGGCCAGCAGGTGCTCGGCTCTGCCCGCCTGACCGAGGGTGAGCACCGGCGGGTGCTCGCAACACCACAGTTCGTCGGCGGTCTCGTCAGTGCGCGCGGCGGTGAAATCGATCATCGCCCGCCAGGTCTTCTGGTAGTCGCTTTGGCCGAGATTGCGGACCCGCAACGGCAACGGCGCAACGGCGCGCAATGGGGCACCACCGCCCTCCTCCGCCAAGTCCACCCCCTCCGCGCCCTCCGCCCTCGCTGCCACGACCGCCACAGGCGCCGACTGCGGGCGCCGCACTTCGTCGCTCATAGGACGATCTTGACTAGCGGATGGCTGCTTAGTTCCCGGTACAGGGTGTCGAGCTGCGCTCGACTGGTCGCGTTGATGGTGCAGGTCAGACTGACGTACTTGCCGCCGCTCGAAGCGCGCATGCACATCGTCGCCGCGTCGAAATCCGCTGCGTGCCGCAAGACGACGGCGAGCACCTCCTGCGCCAGGGCGGTGTCGGCCAGGCCCATGATCTTGAGCGGAAACGCACAGGGGAAGTCGAACAGGCTGTCACGCTCTTCAGACATCGCCGGCATTGCCCTGGCCCGCCAGCTGCTGACGGAAGGCGGTGTACCAGGCCTGCATCTGGCGTACCGCCGGGCCGGGCTTTCCGCTGCCCACAGGCTGCCCGTCGAGACGGGTGATCGGCAGTACTTCGCGCGTCGATGAGGTCAGCCACAACTCGTCGGCGACGCGCAGTTCGGCGTCGGCAATGTCACGCAATTGGCATGGCATGCCGTGCGCTGCGGCCAGTTCGAGAACGAGATCGCAGGTTACTCCGGAAAGCATGCGGTGGTCCCGCAGCGGCGCCAGCAGCGCGCCGTCCTTGACCATCAGGATGTTCGATGTCGCCCCCTCGCTGAGAATGCCGTCGCGCAGCAGGATCGTTTCTGCACAACCGGCATCGATCGCCTGCTGGCGCAGGAGCACGTTGGGCAGCAGCGAGACCGTTTTCAGGTTGCAGCGCAACCAGCGATTATCCACCGCACTGAGCACGGCGACACCGTTCTCGCGTTGCGCGGCCAGCGACGGCAAGGCGGTCGCAAAAATGAAGACCGTCGGCGGCAGCGCTCTCGGAAAGCTCTGGTCGCGCTTGCTGTCGGCGCCGCGAGTGACCTGCAGGTAGAGCGACTGATCGGCGAATTCGCTTTCGCTGATCACCCGCTGCAGGCGTTCGCACCATTCGGCGAGCGTATGCGGATTGGCCAGGGCAATGCCGTCGAGGGTGCGCTGCAGACGGGCCAGGTGTTGTTCGAGCCGAAACGCACGACGAGCATAGACGGGGATCACTTCGTAGGCGCCGTCACCAAACAGGAAGCCACGATCGAGCGGCGAGATCCTGGCCTCGTCAAGCGGCATGAACTGCCCGTTGAGATAGGCGGTCATCGACAGCCTCCCTTCACCTCGGACGCCGCGCCTAGTTGAACCACATCCGGACGGTGTCCATGACCCGGCCAACGATTCCGGCGACCGGCACCGCTTCAAGCGCCACCACCGGATAGTCGCCGTAGGGCTTGCCATCGACGCTGACCTTCAGCGTCGCCAAGGGCTGCCCCAAGGTCACCGGCGCCAGCAAGGGCTGTTGGGAAACCAGTTCGGTCTTGATCTTCGGTCCGTAGCCCTTGGGCACGACAATTACCAGATCGTCGGCAAAACCGATATTCACCGTCGCTTCCTTGCCCTTCCAGACTTTAAGATTGGAGACCGGGGCGTTCTTGGCGTATAACTGCACGCCGTCATAGAACTGGAAGCCGTAGTTGAGCAGCTTGAGCGACTCCTGGATGCGCACGCTCGGCGACGACGCGCCGAGGACCACCGACAGCAGGCGACGCGGACCGCGTTTTGCCGACGACACCAGGCAGTAGCCGGCAGCCGCGGTGTAGCCGGTCTTCAGACCATCGACCGTCGGATCGATCCACAGCAGACGGTTACGATTCGGCTGCGTGATGTCGTTGTAGGTGTATTCCTTCAGCGAGCAGTACTTGGCGTATTCCTCGGGGAAATCGCGAATCAGCGCGCTGGCCAGAGTCGCCAGGTCGCGCGCCGTGGTGTAGTGCTCGGGGTCAGGCAAGCCGTTCGAGTTGCGGAAATTCGAGCCCTTCATGCCCAGTCGGTGCGCCTCGCGATTCATCATCTGGGCGAAGTTTTCCTCGTCGCCGGCAATGGCCTCGGACAAGGCCACGCAGGCGTCATTTCCCGATTGCACGATCATGCCCTTGAGCAAGTCCTCGACCTTGACCTCGGTACCCACCTGGATGAACATCCGGGAACCGCCGGTCTTCCAGGCCTTGCGCGAAATGAGCACTTCCTGGTCAAGCTTGAGCGTTCCCTGCTTGAGAGCCGAGAACGCCAGATAAGCGGTCATCAGCTTGGTCAACGACGCCGGCTCGAGGCGCTCGTCGGGCGCCTGGGCGGCCAGCTCCTGGCCTGAAGTCATTTCGATCAGGAGCCATGACTTGGCGGCCAGCGCCGGCGGTATCGGCAACTGTTGGGCGAGCGCCAGAATGGGAAAACAGAGCAGAACGGAAAGCAGGGATCGTAGCTTGAGCATGGCGGGATTCACGGCAAAAGGGCGGATTATAGCAAGCCCTCCGGCTCGGGCCTGTAGCCATTTTGTGACCAGCGCACAACGCAGAATCCCGTCTTCCGTGATATTGCGCACACTCGCCGTGGCCTGGGGGCACGTACGATGACGGCAGTTCCCTGCCCGCCTGCCCACTTGAAAGTGGCGTTCCCTGGACTGTATGCTGCCACCCTTTCGACCACTCTCAAGCTCTCTTGACCTGCAAGGTGCCTTTGCGCAACTGTCAAGACGCAGCTTCTCCAGCGACAGCCTGGACGACGCCTTGCGCCAACTCACCGCCGCAAGCGGGCGCATGCTGAACATCGAGCGGGTCAGCCTGTGGGGCCTGACCGCTCAGCGTGCAAGTCTGAAGTGCATTGATCTCTATGAGCTTTCCCGTAACCGGCACAGCATCGGCCTGACCCTGCATGCCGCTCGCCACCCCGAGTATTTCCAGGCACTGATCCGCGGCGAGCCGATTGTTGCCGATGACGCGATGACGCATCCCAGTACCCAGGCACTCACCGAGGACTACCTGCTGATGAACGGCATCAGCGCCCTGATCAACTCGCCGATTCATGTCAATGGAGAACTCCAGGGGGTGCTGTGTATCGAACGCGTCGGCCCGCACTCGGCGTGGACTTCGGTACAGCGGCTGTTCGCACACGCGGTGGCCAACCTGGTGAGCCTGGCGCTGGTCCAGCACCAGGTGCTGCAAATTGAGGAGGAACTGCGCGACGCAAACAGTCTGCGCCTGGCGCTCTTTACCGGGGCTCGTGACGCCATTCTCATTTCCGACGCCAGGACCGGACACATTCTCGACGCCAACCCGCAGGCCGAGAAGCTGTTCGGACGGCAACTGCAGCAGCTCCTCGGTCTTCTGCAAAGCGAGCTGCATGCCGGTGGTGGCGGACTGGACATATGCCAACTGCTCACCCTGGGCCAGGTCAATGGCGTCGAAGCCGTGCGCAGCACGGTGGTCAACCCTGACGGCACGGTCATTCCGGTCGAGATCATCGGCCACGAAGTACAGCTCGAACACGGGCGCAAGATCGTGCAGGGCGTTTTCCGTCCCCTATCGACAGGGCAAAGCCACGGCGAGACCTGATCAGCGGCTGATGAAGGTCGGCTTGTAACCCAGCGCCAGGCGAATCCGCTCGGCGACCTTTTCGGCGTCGGCGCGGCTCCGATACGGTCCCATGTGCACGCGGTGCATGCCACCGCCGGCGTTGATCTGGATTCCCTCGTTCAGCCAATCCAGCTCACGCTGCAAATGCAGGCGCAGACTTTCGGCGTTTTCAGCGCTGGCGAAAGCACCGAGCTGCAGGAAGACACCCGGCAGCGCCGTCGTCATGGCGGGCATCGCGGCCGGTACGGACGCCGATGGCAGCGGCGACGGGCGCTCGGGAACGACCGCCGGCGACGACGAGGCCACCGGCGCCGCCGCGAAGCCGAGGTTGGCCGCCAGTAGTGCAATCTGGTCGCGCTCGCCAGGGAGCGGCGCCTGGCGTGGAAGCGGTGCCGGTACCGGTGCCGGCGCCGGGGCTGCTGCCGGCATCACCTGCGCGTAGGTCATGGTCGTCGCGCCATCCGGCAGAATCGAATCGACCTGCACCATGGTGCTGCCGCTGTCCACGTAGTCCAGCCGGTAGGCGGCGGCGTAGGAGAGGTCAATGACGCGGTCAGCATGGAAAGGGCCACGATCGATGACCCGAACGACCACCGACCTGCCATTGCTGACGTTGGTCACCCGGACATAAGAGGGAATCGCCAGGGTCGGATGGGCAGCAGTCATCGAGAACATGTCGTAGGGCTCGCCAATCGACGTCTTCTGGCCATGAAATTTCTTGCCGTACCAGCTGGCAATGCCGCGTTCCTGATACGCTGCAAGGCTGGTTCTTGGCTGGTAGGCCTTGCCGAGAACGACGTACGGGCGATTGGCAAAACGATGCAGGGGCTCGAGCCTGGGTTGTGCGTCGGGAATGTCGTCGAGATTGTCGGGGATTTCATCGCCCGGCCCATCGTCCTTGTAATAGCCACCTCCGCGCTTCTGCACCACGCCCGACTTGCGGGCCAGCTTGCTGCGCTCGGCCGTCGCCTCGGATGAACGCGACGGCGAACCGCCGCAGGCGGTGAGCAATACTGGCAGGGCCAGCAGCGCGAGCGCCGCGCAGCAGCGCCGCGCAGTGATCCATTCCGTTGTTTCTCGCCTCATGACCTGACCAGCATCCGGTGCGTGTTGATACTCATCAGGATACCAATACCGACCGAAAGCGTCACCAGTGCGGTGCCGCCGTAACTCATGAACGGCAATGGCACGCCGACCACCGGCAAGATCCCGCTGACCATGCCCATATTGACGAAGACATAGGTAAACAGGCTCAGCGTCACCGAACCCGCCATCACCCGCCCGAAAAGCGTCGACGCCCTGGCCGCAATCATCAGCCCCCGGCCAATCATCAGCAGGTAGAGCAGGAGCAGAATGCCGTTGCCGAGCAGACCGCGCTCCTCCGAGAACACGGCAAGAATGAAGTCCGTGTGGCGCTCGGGAATGAACTCCAGGTGAGTCTGCGTGCCGGCCAGCCAACCCTTGCCGACCTTGCCGCCGGAGCCGATGGCGATGGTCGACTGGATGATGTGATAGCCCGACCCAAGCGGATCGGTCGTCGGGTCGACCAGGGTCAGGATGCGTTTTCGCTGGTAGTCATGCAGCATGCCCCAGGCAAAAGGCGTGGCAGCGCTGGCGATCGCCAACAGGCCGCCGATCACCCGCCAGGGAAGGCCCGCGAAGAAGATCACGTAGAAACCGGCAGCGCCAACGAGAATCGCCGTTCCCAGGTCGGGTTGTTTGGCGATCAGCGCGAAGGGCACCAGCAGCAGCAGGCTGGCGACGACGTAGTGGCGAAACTTGAGCACCGCTTCGTTCTTGTGGAAGTACCAGGCGAGCATCAGTGGCACGGCTATCTTGAGGACTTCGGAGGGCTGTATGCGGGTGAATCCGAGCGACAACCAGCGCCGGGCACCATTGACCTTGATCCCGAAAAAAAACACCAGAATCAGAAGCACGACGCCAACAAGGTACAGCGGTACGCCGAAACGCATCAGCTTCTGCGGGGGAACCTGCGCCACCGTCCACATCGCGCACAATCCGATCGCCATATTGAGCATCTGCGCCAGGAGATGGCTGTTGGCATCATAGGTCGCGCTATAGACGGTCGTCAGCCCGACCGCCATCAGCGTGAGGGTAATCAGGAGCAGTGGCGCGTCGACATGCGCGACGAGACCGCGCCAGACACGCGCCAGGAATTCGTGCATCAGCTAGTCCTCCTTGACGTCATCTTCCGCTGCCGCGCCCTTGGGAAGCTTGCCGAGCAGATAATAATCGATCACCATGCGCGCGATCGGCGCCGCCGACTGGGCACCAAAGCCGCCATTCTCGACGATCACGGCCAAGGCGATCTTCGGCTCGTCAGCGGGCGCAAAGGCGATGAACAGAGCATGGTCGCGCAGTTCCTTGCGTATGGCCGACTCCTTGTAGGTGCTGCCTTTCAGACTGTACACCTGCGCCGTACCCGTCTTCCCTCCCGACGTGTAGCCGGCACCGGCGAAGGCGCGCGCGCCCGTGCCCTGGGTGTTCACGCCAATCATCGCGTTCTTGATGGTCTCGACATGCTGCGGCTTCCACGGCAGCCGGCGCAAGGGCTCCGGCTCGATCATCGTCTTTTCGCCAGTGCGGCTGTCGGTGATGTACTTGACGAGATGGGGGCGGAACATGACGCCCTTGTTGGCAACGGTGGCCGTCGCCTGCGCCAGCTGAATCGGCGTGTAGGAATTGTAACCCTGGCCGATGCCGATCGAGACCGTCTCGCCGGCATACCATTTCTGCTGCTCGGGCCTGCGGAAGCGGCGCTTCTTCCACTCGGGAGACGGCAGCACGCCTTCCGATTCACCCTCGATGTCGACGCCGGTGCGCTGACCGAATCCCAGCTGACCCATGAAGCCGGCAATGGCATCGATACCCATGTCAGTGGCGAGCTGATAGTAATAGGTGTCGCACGACTGAACGATTGACTTGTACATGTCTACGGTTCCGTGCCCACCCACCTTGTCGTCCCGGAAATGGTGCCCGCCGAAGTTGAAGAATCCGGGGTCGGAAATGCTCTGGCCCGCCGTGCGCCTGCCCGTTTCGAGTCCGGCCAGGGCCATGAACGGCTTGAACGTCGAACCCGGCGGATAGGTTCCATTCAGCGCGCGGTTGAGCATCGGCCTGTCACGTGATTTGTTGAGCACATCCCAGTCCTCGTTGCGAATACCATCGATGAACAGATTCGGATCGAAAGTGGGACTGGAGACCAGCGCCAGAATGCCACCGGTCGACGGCTCGATGGCAACCAGGGCACCGCGGCGGTCGCCAAAGGCTTCTTCGGCCACTTCCTGCAACTTGACGTCCAGCGTCAGGGTCAGGTGGCTGCCCTGTACCGGAGGGGTGCGCGACAGACTGCGGATGGCTCGACCGCCGGCGTCGATCTCGACCTGCTCGTAGCCGGTCTCGCCGTGTAACGCGAACTCGTACTTCTGTTCGAGGCCGGTCTTGCCGATGTGGTCGGTCCCCTTGTAATTGGCCGCCTCCTCGCTCTCGGCTATCTTCTCGAGATCACGCTTGTTGATGCGATTGATGTAGCCGATGGCGTGCGACGCGGTCGACCCGAGCGGATACTGACGGAACAGACGAGCCTTGACTTCGACACCCGGGAAGAGATAGCGGTTGGCCGCAAAGCGTGCCACCTCTTCTTCGGTCAGGCGCGTGCGAATGGGCAGGCTTTCGAAGGTCTTGCCCTCGTCCAGCAGCTTGCGAAAACGCCGCCGATCCTTGGCCTCGATTTCAATCAGCTTACCCAGACCGTCGATCGTCGCTTCCAGGTCGTCGACCTTCGACGGTGTGATTTCCAGGGTGAAGGCGGAGTAATTACGCGCCAGGACGATTCCGGCGCGATCGACAATCACCCCCCGGTTGGGAACGATCGGAACGACCGATATGCGGTTGTCCTCGGCGCGCGTGCTGTAGTAATCGTGCTGAACGACCTGCAGATAGAAAAAGCGGGCGCCCAACAAGGACAACGCCGCGAGTACCGCGACCGCCGCCAGAACGACACGAAAATGGAAACGGGCAAGTTCTCTATCCGAGGCATGAAGCGACGACTGACGAGCTAGCACGGCAGACTCCTCAGCATCCGGGAAACGGCTGCGCGCGGCAGCCCGAAGGCCGGAGCGCGCCTAGATAGGCGTGCGTCGAACCGATTCCCAGCCATTCACAGCGGTCGGTTTTCATCGCGGTCAACCGGCTGATGCTGCGGCAACAGGAGGATGAGCGTCAGCAGCGGCCACAGAAAAGTTGCCAGAAAAGGTCCGAGAAAGTACGCCATCCCCGGCAGGTCGGCACCCACCATCGCCCACACCGTGAACTGCACCAACTGGACCAGCAGCAACAGCGGAAACACCTGCAGCGCTTGCTGCCCGAGAGGAAACCACAGAATTCGCCGTGACAGCGCCGCGCCGCCGTAGGCGGCCAGCACGTAGGCCAGGGCATGCTGGCCCAACAAGCTGGCATCGGCAACGTCCATCGCCAAACCAAGCAGAAAGGCCAGACCCATTCCGACCAGGCGAGGCTCGCGAACACTCCAGAAAACGATCACCAGCGCCAGCCAATCCGGCACGCCAGGCCAGACCGATGTCGGCAGGAAGTTGAGCAGCAAGGCCAGCAACAGGCTGCAGCCAATGAACCACGGGCGAACCGGCAGCAGGATACGCGATGAGGAGTAGCTGGTCTGCATCTCGTTCAGTCCTTCTTCGGGCGCTTCTTCTTCGCGCGCGTGCCTTTTGGCGAAGTCGCTGCATTCTTGCCGGCGACTTCTTCGGCCAGTTCCTCGGGCAAAGCCACCGGTGGACGGGGATCGAGGATCATCACTTCGCTGAAGTGCTCGACACCGGCCACGGGAGCGCAGCGGATCTGGGCAAAGGTGTAGGTGGTATCACTGGCGATGTGCACCACCTTGGCGACCGGGAAACCGGCCGGAAAAATCCCGTCCAGCCCCGAGGTTACCAGCACATCGCCGCTCCGAATATCGGCGTTGAGGGGCATGAAACGCAGTTCGAGCTCACCGTTGCCAAGCCCGAAAACCACCGAGCGCATGCCGGTGCGCACGACCTGCACCGGCACCGCCTGCTCCTTGTCGGTGATCAAGGTGACTTCGGCGACGAAGGGGAAGACGCGCGTGACCTGCCCGACGATGCCAATGTCGTCGACCACCGGTTGCCCGGCGATCACCCTGTCCTGCTGGCCCTTATCGACGATCACGCGGCGGGCGTAGGGGTCGCGTGCCGAATAGAGAATACGCGCGACCTGGCCGCTGACCTGCTGCCGCTCCTTGACACCGAGCAGCTTTCGCAAGCGCTCGTTCTCGGCCTCGACGTGCTGGCTGCGCTGCAGCATCGCCGCGTGCTCCAGTCGCCCGCGCTGCAACTCCGCGCTCTCCGTCTGCAAGCGAGCGGCGCTGGCGAAATAGCTTCTTGCGTTGTCCAGGAACTGCGCCGGCAGATGCGCCAGGCTCTGCACCGGATGGGTGAACATCGACAGCGCCTGGCGCAGCACCTCGAGCGTCTGGAAGCGAGCATCGACGACCAGCAGGGCCAGCGCCAGCGCAACGTAAAACGACAGCAGCGCGAGCGGGGCCGGCCCGCGCTTGAAAAAAGGCGGCGGCTGTTCGTCCATCAATCGATCATCTAGGCGAGCAGGCTACGGCGCTCAGGCCGTAGCACCTCAATCGGAAGCGAAAATGCTGCCGAGATTGTCCATCTTCTCGAGCGCCAGCCCACAACCCCTGGCCACGCAGGTCAGCGGCTCCTCGGCCACGATCACCGGCAGGCCGGTCTCCTCCATCAGCAGACGATCGAGGTCGCGTAGCAGGGCGCCGCCGCCGGTCAGCACCATCCCCTTGTCGGCAATGTCCGCACCGAGTTCCGGCGGCGTCTTCTCGAGCGCCGACTTGACCGCCGACACGACGCTGTTCAGCGGTTCGGTAAGCGCTTCGAGGATTTCATTCGACGAGATGGTGAACTTGCGCGGAATACCTTCCGCCTTGTTGATTCCCGACACCTCCATCTCGCGCACTTCGGCACCGGGGAAAGCCGAACCGATATGCTTCTTGATGTTCTCGGCGGTGTTCTCGCCGATCAGCATGCCGTAGTTGCGGCTGATGTAGTTCATGATCGCTTCGTCGAGCTTGTCGCCGCCGACACGAACCGAACCGGCATAGACCATGCCACCGAGCGAGATGACCCCGACTTCGGTCGTTCCCCCACCGATATCGACGACCATCGAACCGGTCGGCTCGGCAACCGGCAGCCCGGCGCCGATCGCTGCCGCCATCGGCTCCTCGATCAGAAAGACCTGACTCGCACCCGCGCCGATTGCCGACTCGCGAATGGCGCGGCGCTCGACCTGCGTCGAACCCGAGGGCACGCAGATGATGATCCGCGGCGAGGGCGACAGCAAGCGCGAGTCGTGCACTTTCTTGATGAACTGCTTGAGCATCTGCTCGGTCACCGTGAAGTCGGCAATCACGCCATCCTTCATCGGCCGGATGACGGTAATCGCGCCAGGCGCCTTGCCAAGCATTTCCTTGGCGGCCTTGCCGACGGCCTGAATGGTTTTTTTGGAACTCGGTCCGCCTTCGGTCCTGATGGCGACCACTGACGGCTCGTCGAGGACGATCCCCTTCGAGCGAACATAGATCAGCGTGTTGGCCGTGCCTAGGTCGATGGCGAGATCGTTCGAGAAATAACTGCGCAGAAAACTGAACATGCTGGCGAAATCCGTGATGGCCCCGCAGGGGCTGCGGTGGGAAAAACTTTTATGATACCTTATATGGCTACCTCGTTTAACACCTTAGTGATTTCCCAGCCATGTCGCTCACCCTAGAACAGGTCCACCGCGTTGCCCACCTTGCCCGAATTGAAATCAGCGACGGCGAAGCGCAGAGCACTCTCGGCCAGCTCAACGAAATTTTCTCGCTCATCGAAGAGATGCAGGCCGTCGACACCCGTGGCGTCGAGCCCATGGCCCACGCTCAGGACGTCGCCCAGCGCCTGCGCGCTGACCGCGTCAGCGAGGCGGGCACGATCGACCAACGCGCCGCATTTCAGGAAGTCGCGCCGGAAACCGAGGCCGGCCTGTACCTGGTCCCGAAAGTCATCGAATGATCGCCGCCAGTCTGCAGGTGCTGGCCAGGGCACTGGCCAAGAGAGAAGTGTCGAGCGTCGAGTTGACCCACCTGTACCTCGATCGCATCGCCCGTCATAACCCACAGCTCAACGCTTTCATCAGCGTCGACGAAGGCTGCAGCCTGGCTCAGGCGCGCGCCGCCGACGAGCGCCTGGCGAAGGGCGAGGGCGGTCCGCTGACCGGCATCCCGATCGCCCACAAGGACATTTTCTGCGCCCAGGGCTGGCTGACCACCTGCGGCTCAAGGATGCTGAACAATTTTGTCAGCCCCTACGACGCGGCAGTGATCACCCGTTTCAAGGCCGCGGGTGCGGTCCTGCTCGGCAAGACCAACATGGATGAGTTCGCGATGGGTTCGTCGAACGAGACCTCGTTCTACGGCCCGGTGAGGAACCCCTGGAAGGCTGACTGCGTTCCCGGCGGATCTTCCGGAGGCTCGGCCGCGGCCGTCGCCGCGGCCCTCGCTCCGGCAGCCACCGGCACCGACACCGGCGGCTCGATCCGCCAGCCCGCCGCGCTCTGCAACCTGACCGGGATGAAGCCAACCTATGGCGTCGTCTCGCGCTACGGCATGATCGCTTTCGCCTCCTCGCTCGACCAGGCCGGTCCGCTGGCCCGTTCGGCCGCGGACTGCGCGCTGCTGCTCAACGCCATGGCCGGCTTCGACGAACGCGACTCGACCAGCGTCGAACGTCCCGGCGAGGACTACTGCCGCGAAATCGACGCCGCCGCTGGCGACAGACCCCTGGCCGGATTGAAAATCGGCCTGCCGGTAGAATTCTTCGGCGAAGGCTGTCGCCCGGAAGTGATGCACCTGGTCGAAGCGGCGATTGCCGAGTACCGCAAGCTCGGCGCCGAAACGATCTCCGTCAGCCTGCCGAGCATGCAGCTCTCGGTTGCCGCCTACTACGTGATCGCGCCGGCCGAAGCGAGCTCGAATCTGGCGCGCTTCGACGGCGTGCGCTACGGCTACCGTGCCCCGGAGTACCAGGACCTCAACGACATGTACAGCAAGAGCCGCGCGCAGGGTTTCGGCGCCGAGGTCAAACGGCGCATCCTGATCGGCACCTACGTCCTCTCGCACGGCTACTACGACGCCTACTATCTGCAGGCACAGCGTATTCGCCGGCTGATTGCCAACGATTTCGCCAAGGCTTTCGGGCAATGCGACGTGATCATCGGGCCGACCAGCCCGAGTACCGCCTTCAAGCTCGGCGAGAAAGCCGCCGACCCGGTGCAGATGTATCTGTCGGACATCTATACCATCGCCGTCAACCTCGCCGGCCTGCCGGCAATTTCGCTTCCCTGCGGCTTCGCTGGCGGCCTGCCGGCGGGCTTGCAACTGATCGGCAACTATTTCGCCGAGACGCAGCTGCTGAATGTCGCCCACCGCTACCAACAGGTGAGCGACTGGCATGTGCAGCGGCCAGCCGGCTTTGACTGATGCGCGCGCCCGCGCTCGCAGCAGGCTCTCCCCCCAGCGCCGGTTGGCAGTTTGCCGCGGGCGTCGTTCTTGACGAGTGAGTAAGCAGTGATGAAAGCATGGGAAGTGGTCATCGGCATCGAGACGCACGCGCAGCTGTCGACGCGAGCGAAGATCTTCTCGGGCAGCTCGACGGCCTTCGGCGCCGAGCCCAACGTCCAGGCCAATGCCGTCGACATCGCCCTGCCCGGCGTGCTGCCGGTGCTCAACAGGGGCGCCGTCGAATGCGCGATCCGCTTCGGTCTGGCGGTTGGTGCAAAAATCGCTCCGCGATCGGTTTTCGCACGCAAGAACTATTTCTACCCCGACCTCCCCAAGGGTTACCAGATCAGTCAGTACGAATTGCCGGTCGTTGTTGGTGGCCAGCTGGCGATCGTGGTGGGCGAGAGCGAGCGAGTGGTCAAGCTGACCCGTGCCCACCTCGAGGAAGATGCGGGCAAATCCCTGCATGAATGCGCGGGGGCGAATTTCCACGGGCGCACGGGAATCGATCTCAACCGCGCCGGAACGCCACTGCTGGAGATCGTCACCGAACCCGACATGCGCTCGTCGACCGAGGCCGTCGCCTACGCCCGGGCGCTGCACGCGCTGGTGCGCTGGATCGGCATCTGCGACGGCAACATGCAGGAGGGCTCGTTCCGCTGCGACGCCAACGTTTCCGTTCGCCCGGTCGGCCAGACGGAATTCGGAACGCGGCGCGAAATCAAGAACCTGAACTCCTTTCGCTTCATGCAGCAGGCGATCGACTACGAAGTGCAATGGCAGATCGCCACCCTCGAGGATGGCGGTACGGTCGAACAGGCAACGGTCCTCTTCGACCCGCAAAGCGGCGAAACCCGCGCCATGCGCTCCAAGGAAGACGCGCACGACTATCGCTACTTTCCCGACCCCGATCTGCTGCCGCTGGTCATCGATCGCCAGTGGGTCGACGAGATTGCCCGGCAGATGCCCGAATTGCCGGCGGCGCGGCGCGATCGCCTGGCCACTGACTACGGGCTCTCGGCCTACGACGCAAAACTCCTGACCGCCTCACTCGAACTTGCCACGTACTACGAAACGGCCGTTGCCGCCGCCGGCAACTCGGGCGCCAAGGCTTGCGCCAACTGGGTAATGGTCGACCTGACCGCCCGTCTGAACAAGGAGGAACGCGACATCGGCCAGTCGCCAATCAGCGCGGAACAGCTCGGCGGCATGGTCGCGCGCATCGTCGATGGCACGATCTCGACCAATATTGCCCGCAAAGTGTTCGACGCCCTGTGCAACGGCGAAGGCCGTTCTGCCGACGAGATCATCGCCAGCCAGGGACTGCAGCAGATCACCGATGGCGATGCGCTGGAAACGCTGATTGACGAACTGCTGGCGACCAACGCGGCGATGGTCGCGGAATACAGGTCGGGCAAGGAGAAAGCCTTCAATGCGCTGGTCGGCCAGGCGATGAAGGCGACACGAGGCAAGGCCAACCCACAACAGGTCAACGCGCTGCTGCGCAAGAAGCTCGGCTGACCGCTTCGCTGCACTCGGCCGCCGGCAGCAGCACCTGCGGTGTGTTCCTTGCGCCGCGCGCTCAGCGCCGTTGAGCGGCCCGCTTGGAGATATCGCGAAAACGGCGCAAGTCCTCGTCGTACTTGAGACGAACGGCTTCCTGATCTTTTCTCTTGGAGTCGATCACCGACTCCTGCGCCCGGATCTCGTAGTCCGCATCGCGCAAGCCCTTGGCAACCTCCGCCGGCAGACGCCGATTCCTGTAGAACTCCGCCTCGTTTTCGAACGTCTTGCGACGCTTGCGTATTTCGACGATCCGCTCCTCGGCCGCCTTGATCGCCGTATCGAGATCACCCAGCGTGCGGCTGCGCATGACTTCGATATCTTTCTCGCTACCGTAGGTATTGAGCAGCGCCTGATCCTTGCGCCTCTGCTCATTCTCGAGACGCTCGCGCTCCTGCTGCTGCCGTTCTTCGGCCGCTTTCGCCGCACGCTCCTCGGCGGTCAGCGGTGCATCGACGAGTCTCGATGTCCTGCCGGATTGGCCAAGTTCGCGATAGGCGCGCCCGTAGCACGCCGACGGAAGAATGTCGCCGCAGACCTGCTTGCCCGTTTCGTCGTGGCAACAGAAAATCCGCGCTGCGGCGATACTGGAACCAGTACCCCCCACCGCCAGCGACATCAGCAAGGCGACGCTAGCTGCTGCGCGCAACGCCATATTCCTGTCGATAGCGCTCGACGGCCACCTCGCTCTGCGTGAAATCCGGACGGCCATGAAGAAAACTCAGCAAATCGTCCAGACTGGCAACAGCGATGACTGGAATATCGTAGTCCCGCTTCACTTCCTGCACCGCAGACAAGGCGCCACGACCACGTTCCATACGATCAAGGGCAATCACCACCCCGCAGGGCGTAGCGCCTGCGGCAGTGATCAGGTCGACCGATTCGCGAACCGAGGTGCCGGCCGAAATGACGTCATCGACGATCAGCACTCGCCCGGCCAACGACGCGCCGACAATATTGCCGCCTTCGCCATGATCCTTGGCTTCCTTGCGGTTGAACGAGAAAGGCAGGTTGCGCCCGGCGCGCGCCAAGGCGACGGCAATCACGGCAACCAGCGGAATGCCCTTGTAGGCCGGCCCGAACAAGCCATCGAAGCGGATACCGCTGACGCCGATCGCCTTGGCGTAGAATTCCGCCAGCCGGCCCAGCGCCGCACCGTCGTTGAACAGGCCAGCGTTGAAGAAATACGGAGAAAGCCGCCCCGCCTTGGTCTCGAACTCACCAAAGCGCAACACGTCTTGCCCGACAGCAAACTCGATGAATTCCTGACGAAAGTCCATACCGCCTTTTTCTGAAACAGGGCCGTTCCCGGCCCGGTGCCCTATGTTACGCATCATTACCCTGAATCTCAACGGCATTCGCTCGGCCTGGCGCAAGGGAGTACTTCCCTGGGCCAGCGCGCAGAATGCTGACATCATTTGCCTGCAGGAACTCAAGGCTCAACACGCAGACCTCAGCGAAGAAATGCAGGCCCCTGACGGTTTCCATGCCTACTACCGCTGCGCGGAAAAGAAAGGCTACAGCGGCGTCGGCCTGTGGTGCCGCAAGAAGCCCGAACGGGTAAGCGACATGCTCGGCAGCAGCGAGTTCGACGCCGAGGGACGCTATCTGCGCGCCGATTTTGGCAAGTTGTCGATTGTCTCGCTGTATCAACCCTCCGGCTCCAGTTCCGAGTCGCGACAGGAAGCAAAATACCGCTTCATGGCCTTCATCGACCCGCATCTGCGCGCACTCGCCCGGAGCGGACAGGAGGTCATCGTTTGCGCGGACTGGAACATCGCCCACCAGGAAATCGACCTGCGGAACTGGCGCAGCAACCGCAAGAACTCAGGATTTCTGCCCGCCGAGCGCGCCTGGGTAAGCCGCTTGCTGGATGACGGAGGCTGGTGCGACGTGTACCGGCAATTGCACCCGACCATTGGCGAGGAAGGGTACACCTGGTGGTCGAACCGCGGCCAGGCATGGGCCAACAACGTCGGCTGGCGACTCGACTACCAGCTCGCCACCGCGGCCATCGCCGCAACGGCCACGAACGCCGCGGTCTATAAGCAGCAGCGCTTCAGTGATCATGCGCCGCTGACCATCGACTACAATTTCGACCTGCACGGGTAAGGCTCCTGCAGACCGCAGGAGCGCCGGGCGCATGCCCCTGACGTTGAGGACAGGAGACGATGTCTTTTGCGAGCGTGCATTGATCTTGCGTGCCTAGTTCTATAATCTGAAACATCCATGACGAATCGTTTGCTGGGCCACGACTCCTCTTCGCTCTTCGCACTTTCTTCTTCCTGCATCGCGATTGCCCTGCTCCTCTTTTCCTGATCACTTTCTACTGCGAGGTCTACCATGCCCGACGTCAACAGCGAATTTTCCACCGCCAGCAAACAGAAGCTGGTCTCCGACATGAAGATCGTGGTTTCCGATGCAGAGGAGATTCTGCGCGCAACCGCCGGCGTTGCCGGCGAGAAGATGGGCGACCTGCGCGAACGTATTGGCGAGAGCCTGCGCGACGCCAAGCTTCGCCTGGCCGACGCTGAAGTGGCGGTGGTCGATAGAACCAAGGCAGCGGCACGTGCCACCGACGACTTCGTGCACGAGAATCCGTGGCGGGCCGTCGGCGTCGCGGCCTTCGTCGGCCTGCTGCTCGGTGCGCTCATCAGTCGCCGCTAGGCATAGCCCGGCGCCATGAGCGACACCGGGTTCAGCGCTGGGAACGGCCGCAGCGGCCTGCTTACCGGCGCCAGGAATTCTGCGCTGGCGCTACTCGGCAGCGGGCGGACGCGGCTCGAACTCCTGGGCAATGAGCTCAAGGAGGAAAAGCTGCGCGCCGTCCGTCTGCTCCTCCTCTCGCAGATGCTGGCCTTCTGCCTGGCACTGGGCACGATTCTGCTGGTGGGTTTGCTGGTCATCGTGTACTGGGACCAGCGCGTCGTCATCCTGGCCTCTGGCAGCGTGCTGTTCATTGCGGGCAGTGGTCTTGCCTACCTGGCTCTGCAACGAGCCATGCGCCGGCCGGATCATCTATTCGCAGCCAGCCTGGCCCAACTCGAAGAGGATCTCCGCCAACTGAAACGCGCGGCCGGCGATGAATCAAGAGCTGATTGACATCGCCGTCGAGCGCGGCCGACTGATCGAGCGCATCAGCAACCAGCGGCAAATTCTGGCTCGCGACCTGCAGCCCGTCGCTGAAAGCCTGCACACCGCCGATCGCGCAATCATAAGCGTTCGCCAGGGCGCCGCTTACCTCAAGCAACACCCCGAAATCGTCGCCGTCGGCGTCGCTGTGCTGATCGTCGTCAAACCCGGCCGCGTCTGGCGCTGGAGCAAACGTGGCTACTTCGCGTGGCGCGCCCTGAGCGCGCTGCGCCGACAGTTGACCGATCTTGGAGTACTCGCTCGCCAGCGGCCATAGCGAGCGGCACCCAGTGCGACCGGGGGGCCGTCAGCGTGCTCGTCAGCCCGGAAGGCAGCGCGACGCCGCGCTGCCTTCACGGCCAAACACCAAGCGCAACAAGCTGCCGGGTGGCGGCTTCCGCCCAGCCACGGTTGGCCGCCGGGCTGGCCGGACTCGGATGCAGCACTCGCCCGATCTTGACGCCTGTCCCGGCCAGTGCCGCCAGCGCCCGCGCCTCGGCAAAAGCGCCGACGCCAATCACCCATTCCGGCTGCAGAACGGCGACCAAGGTCTGCAGGTGGCTATCGCAGGCGGCACGCAAGGCCACTCCCTCTTCGCCGGGCACCTTGTCCGGGGTGAGATTGCGAGCACGCGCAAAGAAAGCCAGGGGACAATAATTGGCGACAAAATGATCGGCAAAGAAGCGCTCGGCGCAGCCAAAGCGGTCGCGGAACAATCCCCACAGGCGCCGCCCGCTGACCTCTGAACGCGTGCAGGCGAATCCTTCGATTGGCCGCCAGGGATTCTCCAGCGCCGGCTTCTCAACGGTCGCCACGATTCCCAGCCAGTCGCGCACCAGCGCAATCTCGCCGAAAGGCACACCGCACTGGACCATCCCGAAAGGGCCGGGATTCATGCCGAGAAACACCACCCGGCGGAGGCCGACAGCGTAGCGCCGCAGGTACATCTCATGCGCCGCCCAGGCGTAGGTCAGCGGGTCGTAGGTATGGCTGACCGGCGGAGCGAAGCGCAACCCGGCGAGTCCTGCCGACAGCTGTCGGGCGGCAGCGATCAGTCTTTCGGCGACGCCGGTGTCTCGTTCCATGGAGCGACTTTCAAGAGCAGCAGCATGCCCGGGAGCGCGAGCCCGAAACACAGAAAAAAGAAGCTCACCCAGCCCAGCGACTCGACCAGTGCGCCAGCCGTGGCGTTGATGAAGGTTCGCGGAACGGCCGCCAGGCTGGTGAACAAGGCGAACTGGGTGGCCGTAAACGCCGGGTTCGTGGCCCGCGCGATGAACGCCGTAAACGCCGCCGTGCCAAGCCCGACACCCAGGTACTCGGCGGCGATGACGCTCGCCAGCGCCACTCGATCAATGCCCTCGATGCTCGGCTGCACGCCGCGCCAGGCCAACCAGGCGAAACCGAGAATGGTCGCCATCTGCACCACGCCGAACAGCCAAAGCGCGCGGTTGATACCCAGGCGCACCATCCACAGGCCGCCAAGCAGGCCGCCAAATACCGCCGGCCACAGGCCGGCGTGTTTGGCGATCACGCCGATGTCGGTCATGCTGTAGCCGAGGTCGAGGTAGAACGGCGTAGACAGGCTGGTGGCCAGCGAATCGCCAAGCTTGTAGAGAAAGATGAAGCCGAGAACCAGCGCGGCTCCCAGCCAGCCTTTGCGGCCGATGAATTCGTGAAAGGGCTCGATGACCGCTGCGCGCAGGGTCTTGGGGGCCGCTGCCGCGAGCGGTTCGTCGACCAGCAGCACCATCACCATCCCGGGAACCATGAAGGCGGCGGTAATCCAGAAGACCTGCGCCCAGGGAATCAGGTCGGCCAGAATCAGCGACAGCGATCCCGGTACCAGTCCGGCGATCCGGTAGGCGTTGACATGCACGGCATTGCCAAGCCCGAGCTCTTCGTCATGCAGGATTTCGCGGCGAAAGGCATCCAGGGCGACATCCTGCGTCGCCGAAAGGAAGGCCAGCGCGACCGAGAGCCAGATCACCGGCGTCAGATTGGTCGCCGGCGAGAAGCCGCCAAGCAGACCGATCGACAAGAGCAGGCCAATCTGCGAAACCAGCGTCCAGCCCCGTCGGCGACCGAGCGGCAGGCGATAGCGATCGAGCAGCGGCGCCCAGAGAAATTTCCAGGTATAGGGGAACTGGATCAGGGCGAAGAAACCAATGATCTTGAGGTCGACGCCGTCGCTGCGCAGCCAGGCCGGAAGCAGGTTCAGCAAGAGGTAGAGTGGCAGTCCTGAACTGAACCCGGTGAACACACAGATGAGCATCCGCCGCGTCAGCAGCAGGCGCAACCAGTCAGGCGTCAAGATTTGCGTCCGAGCCGATAGAAAGCCAGGCTGCCGTTGAGGTTCGGGTCGTCGGCCACCTCCCGGCCAGCCTCGTCGAAGGCCAGGCGCTCACGAATCTCGATACCGAGCCGGGCACACAGATCTTCGAAATCGACGATGGTGAAAAAGCGCACGTTCGGAGTGTCGAACCAGTCGTAGGGCAGATCCTCGGACACCGGCATGTGCCCGGCGGCAATCGCCGCGCGGTTGCTGCGGTAAGCGAAGTTCGGGAAGCTGACCACCGCTTCGTGAGCGACGCGCAACATCTCGCTGAGAATGCGTTCGGTGGTATGCATGGTCTGCAAGGCCTGCGAAATGATCGCGCGATCGAAAGAGTGGTCCTCGAAGCCCTGCAGGCCCGATTCGATGTTCATCTGGATCACGTCGACGCCGTTGCGAATACAGCCGAGAACGCTTTCCTGGTCGATTTCGACGCCATAGCCGGTCACATCGCGCGTCTCGTCGAGGTAACGCAACAACCTGCCGTCGCCACAACCAAGGTCGAGAACGCGCTCGCCGGGTTGCAGCCAGTTGGCGATCACCGCGAAATCGAAGCGCTCGCGCTGCTCGGCCTTGACTCTCCTCTCGTGCTCGGTCATACGGCGATGTTCTCCAGATAGGCGCGCAGCAGGGCGTGATAATGCTGATCGTCGAGGAGGAAGGAATCGTGGCCGGCGTCGCAGTCGATCTCCGCATACACGACGCGCAGGCCGTTCTGCAGCAGCGCGAAGACGATTTCCCGTGAACGCGCCGGTGCAAAACGCCAGTCGGTCGAAAAGCTGGCGACGAAGAACCTCGCCTTGGCACGTGCCAGGGCGCTCGGCAGGTGCCCGGCGTAGGCGTAGGCGGGGTCGAAGTAGTCGAGCGCCTTGGTCATCATCAAATAGGTATTGGCGTCGAAGAAAGCGGCGAACTTGTTGCCCTGATAGCGTAGGTAGGACTCGATTTCGAAGTCCACGTCGTAACTGAACTTGTGCTCGCCATGGCGCAGCTGCCGCCCAAACTTCTCGGCCATCTGACTATCCGAGAGATAGGTGATATGGCCAACCATTCGCGCCAGCCGCAAGCCACGCGTCGGCAACACCCCGTGTTCGGCGTAGTGCCCGCCATGGAAATCCGGATCGGAGATGATCGCCTGCCGCGCCACCTCGTTGAAGGCGATGTTCTGCGCCGAAAGCTTGGGTGCCGAAGCGATGACCATCGCGTGCCGGATGCGGTCGGGGAACTGCAACGACCATTCGAGCGCCTGCATGCCACCGAGGCTGCCGCCAAGCACTGCCGCCCAGGTGTCGATGCCCAGATGGTCGGCCAGCCTGGCTTGCGCCGCGACCCAGTCCTCGACGGTGACCAGGGGAAAATCAGCGCCGTAGCGCTTGCCGGTCTCCGGCTTGATCGAGAGCGGGCCGGTCGAACCGTAGCAGCCGCCCAGATTGTTGACCCCGATGACGAAGAACCTGTGGGTATCGAGTGGCTTGCCGGGTCCGACCAGGTTGTCCCACCAGCCGATGTTCTCGCGATCGTCGGCATAGAAGCCGGCGACGTGGTGACTGCCGGCCAGCGCATGGCAGACCAGCACGGCGTTGGAACGGTCCGCGTTGAGCGTGCCATAGCTTTCGTAGGCGAGCTCGAAACCGGGCAGCACGGCACCGCTCTTCAGTGTCAGCGGCGTGTCGAAGCGCACGCGCTGCGGCGTAACGAGTCCGACAGAGTTCTCTGGTGACATCGCGATCGTTTGAGTAACCGAGGCAGGAGAAAAAAACCCAGTCAGCTGGCAAGGCGGACTGGGCATGCCGCGCTTTAGCCGTATTTATAGGGCGCCCGCAAGCTGATCGTTCAAATCGGCGCCAAGGCCGCGAAAGTTACCCGCAGCCTGCGAAAAAGTCAATTCAGGCGTTGAGCTTGTCGAGCTGCTCGCGAATCTTCCCGGGCTCCTCGTAACGCAGCAAACGGCGAACGATCGGCGCCAGCTCCGCGCAGTTGCTCTGCATGATGCGCTGCTTGACCGACAGGATCTGCGCCGGATGCATCGAGAACTGGCGTAAACCCATTCCCAGCAGCAGGCGCGTCAGCTGGGGGTCGCCGGCCAGCTCGCCACAGATCGAAACCGGTATGTGCACCTTTTCGGCACTGGCGATGGTGTGCGCCAGGAGCATCAGGACGGCCGGATGCAGCGGATCGTAGAGGTGCGCCACCTGCTCGTCGCTGCGATCGATGGCCAGCGTGTACTGAATCAGGTCGTTGGTACCGATCGACAGGAAGTGAAGGCGGCGCAGAAAGAGTCCAACCGCCAGCGCTGCGGCCGGGATCTCGATCATCGCTCCGACTTCGATCGCCTCGTCGAACGGACAGTTCTCGCCGCGCAGGGTCGCCTTCGCGCGCTCGATGGCCGCCAGCGTCTGGTCGATCTCGTGCGCCTGCGAAAGCATCGGAATCAGCAACTTGATCTTGCCGAACTGCGACGCGCGCAGGATGGCGCGCAACTGCGTCTGGAACATCTTCGATTCGGCGAGCGACAGCCGGATCGCGCGCAGGCCGAGCGCCGGATTGCTTTGCATGCGCTCCCCGGCGACCTTCTCCGGATGCAGGTCCTTGTCATAACCGAGATCGAAGGTACGGATGGTGACCGGGCGACCGATCATGCCCTTGACCACCGTTCGGTAGGCCTCGAACTGTTCGTCTTCGGTCGGCATGTCGCCGCGGTCGAGAAACAGGAACTCGCTGCGAAACAGGCCGACTCCTTCGGCGCCGCCGTCGAGCGCATTGGCAACGTCTCCAGGCAGCTCGATATTGGCATGCAGCGCGATATCGACACCGTCGAGCGTCGACGACTTTGCCGTCTTGAGACGCCTGAGCTTCGTGCGTTCGAGCTCGATCTGACTTTTTCTGAGGCGATATTCGTCCAGGATGCGCGGATCGGGGTTGACGATCAGCACGCCGCGAGTGCCATCGACAATCAGGTTTTCCTTGTCGCGGATCAGTTGCCGGGCATTGTGCAGGCCAAGCACCGCCGGGATGCGCAGGCTGCGTGCAAGAATCGCCGTGTGCGAGGTCGAGCCGCCAACGTCGGTGACGAAGGCCGCGAAATGGTGCTCCTTGTAGGCGATGACGTCCGCGGGCGAGAGATCGTGCGCAACGACGATCAGATCCTCTTCCTTGACCCCCTTGCCGGTGCGCATCGCCATTCGCCCCGGCTGTCCGATGAGTTCCTTGATCACCCGTTCGACGACCTGGCGCACGTCGTAGCTGCGCTCGCGCAGATACTGGTCTTCAAAGCTCTCGAATTGCCCAACCAGCACTTCCATCTGCTGCACCAGTGCCCATTCGGCGTTGCAGCGGCGTTCGCGAATCAGCTGCTTGGGCGTCTCGGCAAGCTCCGGGTCGGCGAGAATCATCGTATGCAGGTCGATGAACGCGCCGAACTCGCCGGGCGCATGCTGCATGCGCTCCTTCAGGCTGGCAAACTCCTCGCGGACGCGCTCCAGCGCGTCCTCGAAGCGCGCCACCTCCCTGTCTACCAGGCGTGGCGCGATGACCAGGTGCGAGACCTCGAGTGTCGCGTGCGACATCAGATGCGCCTGACCGATCGCTATGCCGCCGGACACCGGCAGGCCATGCAGCGTAAAACTCATGTTGGAACTCATTCGGCCTCGCCAAATCTTTCGGCAATCAGAGCCAGAATGGCCTCGCTGGCCGCCTGCTCGTCGTTGCCCGTCGTCTCGACAATGACCGTCGATCCCTTGCCCGCAGCGAGCATCATCACCCCCATGATGCTCTTGGCGTTGATGCGACGGGCGCCCTTCTCCATCCACACGTCGCTGTCAAAGCTGCTGGCCAGCTGGGTCAGCTTCGCCGAGGCACGCGCGTGCAGGCCCAGCTTGTTGAGAATGACTGTTTCAGCACGTACCATTCGCGGCTCCGATCGTCGTCAGCGGCTAGGGTGTGGGCAGCTTCATCACGCCATCGTGAGCACCACTGACGGCCTTCTGAAGAATGGTTTCCATGCCCTTGTCGCGATAGGTCAGCGCGCGCAGCAGCATCGGCAGGTTCACGCCGGAAACACCTTCGACGCGGCCGGGCTGAAGCAGTTTGAGCGCCAGATTGGCCGGCGTCGCGCCAAAGATGTCGGTCATCACCACCACCCCTTCGCCGCCGTCGACTTCCTTGAGCAGCAGGCGCGCCCGCGGCAGGATATCGAGCGGGTCGTCCTGCGGTGCGACGCCAAATTGTGCGATGAGTGGCGGACGTTTGTTGAGCACATGACAAACGTTCTGGATCAGGCTTTCGCCAAAGCAGCCGTGCGTTATCAGAAGAATGCCGATCATTGCGCCCACCCGTCAAAACAGGCCGCCATTCTAAGCGATTCCGCGCCCCCGGGGCACTCTCCACACGATCGCTGAACCGCTCATGGAAGGATTTCGAGCGCCGACGGCTCGCCGCCGACGTAATCGAGGCGAGCGTGCAGCGCGCGACTGACCTGTACCCGGCCTTCAGCATCGACCCTGAGAACCTGCTGCAGCTGCAATCGCCGCGCCAGACGCGGCCAGTCGGCGCCGGCAATGAACAGCGGCTTGGAGGCGACGTCGGAGAGCGTTCCCGCGTCGGAACGTCGGCTGACCAGTACCGTCAGCGCCTGCGTGTGCCTCACCGGCTCGGCGCTGCGCGGATCGAGCAGGTGGCAGTAGCGCCGGCCATCGACCTCGAAGTAGCGTTGGTAGTCACCGGAGGTGCCAATCGCCTCGCCATCGTCGAGTTCGACCGTCGCCAGCGGACCCGGCTGGCGCGGATGCTGGATGCCCACCCGCCAGCGCTCGCCGTTCTTGCTCCCGAGGGCCAGGACGTTGCCACCGATGTTGATCAGCGCGTTGTGCACACCCTGCGCCTTGAGAATACCCGCCGCGCGGTCGAGCGCGACGCCCTTCAGGTAGCCGCCGAAATCGAGTGCCAGCCGCGTGTTCCGGCTGCTGACCTGCAATTCGTCGAGTTGCAGATCGGCGATGCCCGCCGGTGCCGCCCGCCAGGCGGCGAGCGCGCTTGCCGCGGGCAGGGTCGCCGGCATTTCGTCCGACTGAAAACCCCAGAGGGCGATCAGGGCGCCGATCCCGGGGTCGAAAAGCCCGTCGCCGAGCAGCGAAAAACGCTGCGCGTCGGCCAGCAGGTCGGCCATTTCCGACGTCACCGTCGACGACCGGCCAGCGGCCAGCGCCTGATTAAGACGGCTCAGCTCGGAAGGCTGCCAGGCGTGATAACTGCGGTGCAGGCGGTCGAACTCGCGCAGCACGGCCGCCGCGGCCGGACGCGCCGCGGCCTCGGAGAGGCCGGCGATGAGGACCTCGACACGGGTACCGAAAACGAAGGCCTGCTGCTGGTGCAGCGGCGCACGGCCGCAGGCAGCAAGAAAACAGGCCAGCGCACAAAGGAAAACTAGGCGGCCGGCGCGCACTCACGTTCCAGCGCCGTAACGAACAGCTCGGCAGCGTCGAAGCCGGTCTGCTCGGCAATCTCGACGATGCACGTCGGGCTGGTGATGTTGATCTCGGTCAGCCAGTCGCCGATCACGTCGAGGCCGATGAAGAACAGGCCACGCGCCGCGAGCACGGGCGCCAGCGTCGTCGCGATCTGGCGATCGCGCGCGCTCAGTTCGCGCGCCACGCCCCGCCCGCCGACCGCCAGGTTGCCACGCGTCTCGCCGGGTTTCGGAATGCGCGCCAGGCAATAGGGAACGACTTCGCCGCCGACGATCAGGATCCGCTTGTCGCCGTCGTCAATCTCCGGAATGTAGCGCTGGGCAATCACCGTGCGTGCGCCATTGTGCGTCAGGGTCTCGACGATCACATTGCGGTTCGGGTCATCGCGACGAACACGGAAGACGCCCGTCCCGCCCATGCCGTCGAGCGGCTTGACGATGGTATCCCGCTCGAGATCGATGAAAGCGTGGATCAGCGCCGGAACGCGCGCGACCACGCCGGGGACCGCAAACTGTGGAAATTCAGCCACCGCCAGCTTCTCGGAATGATCACGCAGCGCACGCGGCCGATTGAGAACGCGCGCGCCCTCTGCCTCGGCGCGCTCGAGCAACCAGGTACTGGTCACGTATTCCGTGTCGAACGGGGGATCCTTGCGCATCAGCACGGCGGCAAAATCGCGCAGCGCGACGACGTGACGGTCAACCTCGACAAACCATTCGTCATCGTCGGCGAGCATTTCCAGGTGCACCGCTTCGGCACAGACGCCATGCAGCGCCGACCAGTGTATCGCCGACTGCTGCACCACCCACACCGCATGCCCGGCGGCCTGCGCGGCGCGCATCAAGGCGATACTGGTGTCCTTGTACGCCTTCAGCGACGGCAGGGGATCGACCACGAATGCTATACGCATGAAAACTGCTCCTCCGCGGGGGCCGTGCGCTCGAGTTCGAGCGCCGCGGCGGGTTGGGCCAGTCGGGCCACGACGCTAGGCTTCGATGCGCGATCTTACACCGCAGCTGCCCAGGAAAGTGCGGAAGGATTCGGGAAGCGGCGTCTGTTCGAGACTGCGCTGGGTAAACAGAAAGCGGCCGTCGCAAACGAAGCCAAGGTCGGCCCAATCGACGCTGTTCAAAGCCGCCGCCAGCGCCGCCACGTCGACGCCGGGATCGCGCGGAAAGATCGCCAGCACGGCGCCGTCGTAATTCTTGCAGCGATGGACGAAGAAAGGTTGCGGGCGGCGCGTCTTGTTATTCACATAGACCCGTGGCTGCTGCGACTGGTGGTAGCCACGCCCCCAATGCCACCAGTTGGACTCGTCGAACGGCCTGATTCGGCGTGCGATCAGGCGTTCCTTGTGCGCCAGCAGTGCCGTGGGCGGCGACGCACCCGGCTCGCACCACAGCATCCGCCGGGTGGCACCTGTGGCGACCGTCGCCGAGCAGACGAAGCTGCGATTGCCGTAGGCCTCGCTGGCATACACGTCGTCGGCACCGGACACCGCGCCGACCTTGACGAAGGCGATATCGGCCAGGTGCAGGGCGTAGTCGCCGCGCGTAAACAACAGGTGCCCGCCACTTTCGACGAAGTGGCGCTCCTCCCACGGCAATCGTCCGAGACCGGCCAGCCCGTCGGCGAAGCCCTGCGCGGCGTAACGCGTGCGGCGCGAGAAATTGTCGCGTTCGAAACGCCAGACCGCGCAGTTCGGTGTCGCGTCGGCAAAGATGCGCGAGTCGCCGAGATCGACGAAGTCGGTGATCGTTCCGGCGGCGTGGAGCAGGCGGTTGAGGGGTACCGCCGAGGTCGCCTTGAGAAAATCGCGCGGGGTGATGAACACCAGCTCGCCACCCGGCGCCAGATGGCGCAGACACTTTTCGATGAAGAACAGATAAAGATTGGCGCGCCCGTCGAGAACGCTGTGCCGGGTCAAGGCGCGCGTCGCGACGGCGATATCCTGATAGCGCACGTACGGTGGATTGCCGATGATCGTCGCAAAAGTCTCGTTCTCCGGCAGGGCAAAAAAGTCCATCACCCGTGCCCCGGGTGGCGCGTGCCGGGCATCGATCTCTATTCCCACGGCAAAGGGAAAATGCTGCAGGAAAGCACCGTTGCCACACGCCGGCTCGAGCACCCGCCCGTGCCTTCGGACCAGGGAAAGCATCGTCTCGACGATCGCCGGCGGGGTAAACACCTGCCCCAGGCCGGCGACATCGAAATCGCCCGGCGCTGGCCGCACTTCGGCGATTGCCAGCCCGGCCACCCTCAACGCCCGCCCCAGGGCATGACCGGAACCGTCGAGATGCTGTTCGCCGGCGCGCCGTCGATCAGCTTGCGGCTGATCGCCAGGTACACCAGGGTGTGGTTGGCCGCGTCCCACATGCGGATGACGCGCGTCTCCTTGAACATGATCGACGTATCTTCGGCGAAGACCACCTCCTGTTTCGGCAGCTTGGCCGGCAAGGTGATCGGGCCAGTCTGCCGACAGGCCAGCGAGAACTGCGAAGGATCCTGCGCCAGCCCGAAGCTGCCGCTGACGCCACCGGTCCTCGCCTGACTGACGTGGCAGGTCACTCCCGGCACCTGGCGATCGGAAAAGCTGTCGACGCAAATCTTGTGATTCGCGCCGATCAGCTTCCACTCGGTGGTCACGCAGCCGACCTCTTCGGCAAGCCCCCCTGCACTCGACAAGGCCAGCGCGCAAACTACGCTCGCCCTGGCCAAGACGGCAGTTCGCTCAATCATCGTCGTCTACTCCTTCGCTCATCGTCACTCCGGATACGCTTCCAGCGTCACGTTGCTCATCTGCCCGACCGGTGAGCCGCGGCGGGCGCGCTGCCCAAGGTGGCGATCCTCGGAAACGAGAGTCTTGGTGCGGCTGCGCGCCGTCCCCCGGATGGTCACCCGCACGCCCTGCGTGAGCACCACCGTGCGCAGGGTTTCACGGCCCTGCAGGGCGATGATCTGCACCCCCTTGCCGCCGGCCAGGCGCTTCATCTGTGCGAGCGGGAAAATCAACAGGCGACCGTCGTCCGCGAGTGCCGCCAGATGATCCTGGCTGCCGATCCGGAGCAGCGGCAGGATGCTCGCACCGTCTTCGACGGTGAGGAAAGCCTTGCCCGCCCTCTGCCGCGAAAGCAGATCGCCATACTTGCAGATGAAGCCGTAGCCCGAGGTCTTGGCGACCAGCAGTTGATCGTCAGCGCGGCCGGTGATGACGTGCGCGATCCTGCCGCTGCCGAGTTCGACGAACGACGACAGGGGCGCGCCCATGCCGCGGCCATCGGGCAGGCTGGCCACGGCGACGGTGAACGCCCGCCCCTCGGTCGAGACGATCACCAGCGAGTCGACCGAACGGCATTCCTGCGCCGAACCGGCGCGGTCGCCGTCCTTGAAAACGACTCCCGAGAGGTCCAGGCCATGCCCCTGGCGAACGCGGGCCCAACCCTTCTCGGAAATGACCACCGTCACCGGCTCGTCGGCGACGGCGGCCGCTTCCGCGCGCGAAGCGGTCACCGCAGTCTCGATGACCGTCCGCCGCGCGTCGCCATGTTTCTCGGCGTCGGCCTTGATTTCGCGGATCGCCTGCCGGCGCAGCAGTGCGTCGCTGCCGAGCAGCTTGAGCAGGCCCTCGCGTTCGCCGCGCAGCTTGGCGAGTTCCTGCTCGATACGGATTCCCTCGAGCCGTGCCAGTTGGCGCAGGCGGATTTCGAGGATGTCCTCGGCCTGTCGATCGGAGAGAATGAAGCGCGCGATCAGCGCCGCTTTCGGGTCGTCGGATTCGCGGATGATGCGGATCACTTCGTCGATGTTCAGGAAGACGATGTGCCGACCTTCAAGAATGTGGATGCGCTCGTCGGCCCTGTGCAGGCGGTACTCGGTGCGCCGGTACACTGTCCGCAAGCGGAAGCTACACCACTCGCCGACCAGGTCGGCCAGCGACTTCTGGCACGGCCGGCCGTCGATGCCGACCGCCACCAGGTTGATCGGCGCCGAGGTTTCGAGGCTGGTATGGGCGAGCAGCAGGGCGACGAATTCGTGGCGATCGATGCGCGAGCTGCTCGGTTCGAAGACCAGCCGGACATCGTCGTCCTTGCCCGACTCGTCGCGAGCGCGGTCGAGCTGCGAGGCCATCAGCGTCTTCAGCTGCGCCGCCGACTGCTCGATCGCCTTCTTTCCCGGTCGCGGCTGCGGGTTGAGCAGGGCGCCGATTTCGGACAGCACCTTGGCCGATGAAACACCCGGCGGCAACTCGGTGAACACCAGTTGCCAGGCGCCACGTGCCATCTCTTCGAACTCGTAGCGCGCCCGCACGCGCAGGCTGCCGCGACCAGTGCGATAGGCGGCGGCGATGTCGGCGGACGGAGAAATGATCTGGCCGCCGCCCGGATAATCGGGTCCCGGCACCAGTTCCAGAAGTTCTTCGACGCCGGCGGCGGGATGCTCGATCTTGTGCATCGCCGCCGCAGCGACCTCGCGCAGGTTATGCGCCGGAATTTCGGTGGCCATGCCGACGGCGATTCCCGAAGCGCCGTTGAGTAGCAGGAAAGGCAGGCGCGCCGGCAGGAACGCCGGTTCTTCGAAGGATCCGTCGTAGTTGGGCAGGAAGTCGACCGTGCCTTCGCCGAGTTCGCCGAGCAGCAGTTCGGCGATCGGTGTCAGGCGCGCTTCGGTGTAGCGCATCGCCGCGGCGTTGTCGCCATCACGCGAACCGAAGTTGCCCTGCCCGTCGACCAGCGGATAGCGCAGCATGAACGGCTGCGCGACGCGCACCATCGCGTCGTACGCCGAGGTATCGCCGTGCGGATGGTACTTGCCGATCACGTCGCCGACGACGCGCGCCGACTTGACCGGCTTGGCCGTCGCCGACAGCCCGAGTTCGCGCATCGCGAAGAGCACCCGGCGCTGCACCGGCTTCAAGCCGTCCTTGACGTCAGGCAGCGCGCGCCCCTTGACGACGGCGATCGCGTACTCGAGGTAGTCGCGCGCCGCCGAGTCGTGCAGCAGGATGCTGTCGTCGTCCCCGTCGCCGGCGACGAGCGGCAATCCACCGTCGCCCGGCGGCACGGGCGGCGCCTCCGCCGGCAGCGTTTCGGCAAACAGGTCTGGCGTCGAGTCGTCCTTGCTCACGTTGCGCTCATCCTCAAATGTCGGCGCCGATCAGCGCGCCGTTGTCTTCCATCCACGCCCGCCGACCCGCGGACTCGCTCTTGCCCATCAGCATCTGCATCACCGGCTTCGCCTCCTCGCTACCCGGCATGCGGATGCGCATCAGGCGCCGCGTATCGGGCGACATGGTCGTTTCCCAGAGCTGTTCGGGATTCATCTCGCCGAGTCCCTTGAAACGCGAAATGGCGATTGCTTCGGGCTTGATCCCCTCGAGGCGCAGACGGTCGAGCGTCGCCAGGCGCTCGTCGCCGTCGAGCGCGTACAGCTTGCGCGGCGGGCGATTCTTGCCCTGACCGGGAACGTCGAGGCGAAACAGCGGTGGTTGCGCAAAGTACAGATGGCCGCTGGCGATCAGTTTCGGGAAATGGCGATAGAAAAGGGTGCACAGCAGGACGCGGATGTGCGAGCCATCGACGTCGGCGTCGGTCATGATCACCACCTTGCCGTAGCGCAGGTTGTTCAGCACCGTGTCGGGCGCGCTCGCCGGATGCGGATCGATTCCCAGCGCGACGGCGATGTCGTGCACCTCGCGATTGGCGAACAGGCTGCCGGCGTCGACCTCCCAGGTATTCAATACCTTGCCGCGTAGCGGCAGGATCGCCTGCAGTTCCTTGTCGCGCCCCGATTTCGCCGAACCGCCGGCCGAGTCGCCTTCGACGAGGAAGATCTCGTTGCGGCGTGTATCCTCGCTCTGGCAATCGGAGAGTTTGCCGGGCAGGATCGCCACCCCCGACTGCTTGCGCTTCTCGACTTTCTGGCCGGCGCGCGTACGCGCCTGCGCGGCACGGATGGCGAGGTCGGTGATCTTCTTGGCCGCGTCCGGATGTTCGTTCAGCCACAGCTCCAGCGGGTCGCGCAGCATGCGCGCGACCAGTGCCACCGCGTCGCGCGAGTTCAGGCGCTCCTTTGTCTGGCCCTGGAACGACGGATCGAGCATGCGCACCGCGAGGACGAAGCTGGCGCGCGAAAAAAACGTCTTCGGCGGCCAGCTTGACGCCCTTGGGGAGCAGCGCGTGGTGATCGGCGAAACTCTTCACCGCGTCCAGCGTCGCCTGGCGCAGACCGGCCTCGTGCGTGCCGCCGGACGGCGTTGGAATCAGGTTGACGTAGGATTCTCGCGCCAGGCTGCCGTCGGCCGTCCAGCAGATGGCCCAGGCGGCACCCGAACCGACCGGAAAATTCTCGTCGCCCCTGGGCGCGTACTTCTCGCCGCTGAACACCGGAGCGACCATTTCGCCGTCGATCTGCTCGCTCAGGTACTGCAGCATGCCATCGGCAAAACACCATTCGCTGGTCGCGCCACCCTCGACATTGAGCACGACCTGCAGACCCGGCAGCAGCAACGCCTTGCTGCGCAACAGACGTTCGAGCTGTGGCAGAGGAATCAACGGCGAGTCGAAGAAGCTCGCATCCGGCCAGGCGCGCACGCGCGTGCCGCTGGCTCTCTTCGGCGCATCGCCGAGCCGTTGCAGCGGCTCGAGCACGTTACCGCCGGCAAAAGCCATGCGATGCCGCCCGCCGTCGCGGACCACCTCGACTTCGAGCCGCGTCGACAGCGCGTTGGTCACCGATACGCCAACGCCGTGCAAGCCCCCCGAGAAGCGATACGCCGACTCGCGCTCGTCCTTGTTGAACTTGCCACCGGCGTGCAGCCGGGTGAACACCACTTCCACCGTCGGCACCTGTTCGAGCGGGTGAATCTCGACTGGAATACCCCGTCCGTCGTCCTCGACGCTGACCGACTGGTCGGCGTGCAGGGTCACCGTGATGCGTTTGCAGAAGCCGCCCAGCGCCTCGTCGGCGGCGTTGTCGATCGCCTCCTGGATGATGTGCAGCGGGCAATCGATGCGCGTGTACATCCCGGGACGATGGCGCACCGGCTCCAGCCCCTTGAGAACGGCGATCGATTCTGCGGTGTAGCTCATGACTCTGATTTCTCCAGCAGGCCGCGCTGGCGAAGTGCGCGGGCGGTCGGGGACGCTTGTCCGGGGTTGCTAGCAGCCGGATTAGAAGCCGGCTCCGTGGCCGGCGCTGGCAGCAGCCCGCCACCTCACCCGGCCGGGGCGAACACTAGAACGCCAGAACGGAGCCTGGCGCCGTGGTGTTTCGAGCTGCGGAGTGTACTACCGAATGCGCGCGAAGCAATCGATATGGACGACGGCCGCTTGCGCGGGGGGAGCAGCGACCGGTCGTACTCCGACCAGTTCGTCACCCCGTAGCGCTCCTTCGACGTCGCCTCGCCAGTGTCCGGCCTTACCCTCGCGGCCCTCCGAGTTCTCCTCTCTCGCCGCTCAGGCCCGACTCTGGGAAGCATGCCATCATACTGCGCCGAAGCCGTCCAGATGACACGCCTTTCGCCGCCAAGAACGTGGGCTCCCACGCATCCGGAACTTTGCCGCTGCTTTCGACGACATGCAGGCGGCCCCGGCGCTCTGACCACGGCTTTTCGCTTGAGTTATCCCGACCAGCATGAAAGCGGGGCCGATGCGGCCGGGCTGGCTCTCAATGGGCGGGTGGCCAAGGGCTGCTTTCGGAGCACCCCCCCTGACAGGAGGTGACATTTTCGCTTCTATCGTCACCGGTGTGGCGTTTACCCGCTCGCTCGACCATGGAAAACCATGGACATTCGGACGAATGCTCAACAGCGCGAACGGGGTTTGGTTCGATGTAACGCGGACAGGGGGAGGTCACTGTCCCTCTGGATCAGACACGAACGGAAGCGACTTTCCCAGAGCGTACCGGAACGTCCTTGAGTTCGATTGACGTTATTGCAGGTAACGCTGCCCCAGTACTTTCATTTTCACTTCCGCCGGGTGCCCGCTACGACTGTTGACCGGACGACTTCGCTGCCAGCGGCAGGTCGTCCTCGACATAGGCGCGGACGATGCTTTCGAAGTCGGCGTCACCGGCAAGACCGAGCGCGTCCGCCCGACCGGTGTCCCAGGCGGCTGGCCAGCCACCGACGATGCGCTGGACCACCGGATCAGCTTGCCAGCGTATGCGCTCGACGGCGCTGGCGCCCGCCACGCGGCCCAGGGCATCGACCATCTCCTGCACGCTGACCGAGATGCCAGGCAGATTGACGCAGCGACGCTGCCCCAGCGCCTCGTCGGACAACTCGTGTCCGGCAATCAGAGAAGCAATCGCCTGGCGGGGTGAAAGCAGCCACAGACGACTCTCGGGTGACACGGGACAGACCGTCTCGACGTCATTCAGCGGCTCGCGGATGATGCCGCTGGCAAAGCTCGATGCCGCCTTGTTGGGCTTGCCCGGCCGCACACTGATTGTCGGGAGACGTAACACGCGGCCGTCGATGAAGCCCCGTCGGTGGTAATCGCAAAGCAGCAGCTCGCCGATGGCTTTCTGAACCCCGTAGGAGGACTGGGGTTCGCGCGCGGTCTCGTCGTCGACCATCGCCGGCAAGCGACCGCCATAGACGGCAACCGAGCTCGTAAACACCACCCGCGGACGATGCCCAAGCTGCCGGCAGACGTCGAGCAGCTGGCGCGAGGCGTCGAGGTTGATGCGCATGCCCAGGTCGAAATCGGCTTCCGCCTGACCGCTGACGACCGCCGCGAGGTGAAAGATCGAGGCGGTATTGCCGTCGACCACCTGCCGCATCAGATCCGGGTCGGCAATGTCGCCGGTCACCTCGCGGAGCCGCGAATCGCTGAAACCACCCGCGGCCACGACATCGAGCAGAACGATCTCGCTGATCCGGCGTCGCTCGCCGGCCGCATCGGTCAGGCTGCCTTGCTCCAGCAGTCGGCGTGCCAGGCGCTGGCCAAGAAAACCGGCACCGCCGGTAATCACGATTTTCATGTGCTTTCCTCGTACAGTTAGTGAAGCAAGGCCTGCAACCATTGCAGGCCATCTTCGGTCCGGCCCCGCGGCCGGTACTCGCAACCGACCCAGCCGTCGTAGCCCAGCTCGTCGAGCAGTCTGAACAGGTAGGGGAAATTGACTTCGCCGTCGTCGGGTTCGTTGCGGGCGGGGACGCTGGCGATCTGCACGTGGCCGATGCCATCGAAGTGCTTTCTGAAGGTGGTGGCCAGATCTCCTTCGACGATCTGCGCGTGATAGAAGTCCATCTGAACCTTGAGGTTGGCCTCGCCGACCGCCTCGCGGATGGCGTGCCCATCCGCCTGGCTGTTGAGGAAGTAACCGGGCATGTCGCGACCGTTGATCGGCTCGATCAGCAGCGTCCGCTCATGCTTCGCCAGTTCTCTCGCCGCATAAGCGAGGTTTTCGAGATAGGTTTCGCGGCAGAGGGCCCGATAAGCCTGGTCGGCGTCGACCGGCAGCAGACCGGCCATCGCGTGCACGCGGGGGGTACCCATGGCCAGCGCGTATTCCAGCGCACGGGCGACGCTGGCGCGAAAATCCGCTTCACGCCCGGGCAAGGCGGCCAGCCCGCGCTCGCCGCCGGCCCAGTCTCCCGGCGGCAGATTGAAAAGAGCACTTTCGAGACTGTTTTCCCGCAACCACCCCGCCACCTCGGCGGGACTGTGGTCGTAAGGGAAGAGGAACTCGACGGCACGAAAGCCTGCCTTGGCCGCGGCGGCGAAGCGCTGCGGGAAGGGGACTTCGTTGAACATCATGGTCAGGTTGGCAGCAAATTTGGGCATCATTTTTCCTTCGCTTCAAAAGTCGAGCCGGAAGGCCGACTTGAGCTCGGCGATCTGGACTTCATTCAATGGACGGGTGGGTACAGCACGCAACAAGAGGAAGATCTTGGCGGTTTCTTCCAGTTCTTCGGTGGCATAGACCGCGGCCTCGAGGGTGCTGCCCGAGACCACCGGTCCGTGGTTGGCAAGCAGGACCGCCGAGTGCTTGCCGGCCAGCCCGCGAATGGCCTCGGCCAGTGCCGGGTCTCCCGGACGGTGGTAGGGGACGAGCGGCAGGCGCCCGATCTTCATCACGTAGTAGGCGGTCAGCGGCGGCAGGCAGTCATGATCGTCGAGGCCGTGCATGCACGAGACGGCCGCCGAGTGGCTGGCGTGCAGATGAACGATGGCGCCGGCGCCTTGCCGCTCGCTGTACATGGCACGGTGCAGGAAGGCCTCCTTGGACGGCTGATCGCCGCTGACCAGGCGCCCTTCCCAGTCCAGCTTGGCCACCCGTGCCGGGTCCAGGCGCCCGAGGCAGGCATTGGTTGGCGTCAACAGCCAGCCATCGTCGAGACGGACGCTGATGTTGCCGCTACTGCCAGCGCTCAGTCCGCGCTCGAAGAGGGAACGTCCAAAGGAGACGATCTCCTCGCGCCGACGGTTTTCCTCGCCGTGTGCAATGATCGCGGCACTCATGCCAGATGGTCCCAGGCCTTGAGGAAGAAGTCCTCACTGCCGAAGTTGCCCGACTTGAGCGCCAGCGCCAGCGTACGCGCGGCCGGATCGTTCTGGATGGCAGCCGTCCACGGCACGCCGGGGTCGATCTCCGGGCCGATGCGCAAACCGTCGATGCCCAGGGCCTTGACCACTGCACCCGATGTCTCGCCGCCGGCAACGATCAGCTGCCCAACGCCGAGTTCCACCAGTCCAAGCGCTATCGACGCCAACGCCTCCTCGACCAGGCTGCCGGCTCGCTCCACGCCAATCCGGGCCTGGATTTCCCTGACCAGCTCGGGTGCGGCGGTTGCGTAGATCAGCACGGGCTCCTGCGTGACGCGCGACTTGGCCCAGTCAAGAGCGGCCGCCACGACATCGTCGCCTTCGGCGAGACGCAAGGGGTCGACGTTGAAGGCCGGATGCCGTGCGCGCATTGCCTCGACCTGTG
Organism: Candidatus Accumulibacter sp. ACC005; assembly: GCF_907163215.1. Classification (NCBI taxonomy): domain Bacteria; kingdom Pseudomonadati; phylum Pseudomonadota; class Betaproteobacteria; genus Candidatus Accumulibacter; species Candidatus Accumulibacter sp. ACC005. The sequence continues at coordinate 83,967 of NZ_CAJQUB010000010.1, forward strand.
CCTGGGTGGCGATAGAGCAGCTGCCAGACACCACCGCCCGCAGGCCACCGGTCGGCGGCAGGCTGGCGGCCGATCTTGCTTGCGCGTCGTCGCCCAGCAGGCCCTGGCGGCGGAAGTTCTGCGGCAGCCCCAGGGCGATCCCGGACCCTCCGGTCACCAGCGGCAGGTCCGCACAGGCGGCGCCGATGGCCATCAGATCATCGTCCGAGATGGCATCGACGATGGCAAAGCCTTTCCCGTTCTTGCGCAGTTCGGCGAAGCGGCGCGCAATCGCCTGCGCACCCTGCATCACCGCCGATTCGGCGACGAGACCAACGCCGCGCTGTACCTGCTGTTGCAGCACGCGCACCAGGCTGGGATCGGTCATCGGGGTCAGCGGATGGTTGCGCATTCCCGACTCGCTCAGGAGGGTGTCACCGACGAACAGGTAGCCCTGATAGACACTGCGGCCATTGGCCGGGAAGGCTGGGCAGGCAATGGTGAAGTCGGTACCGAGGGCGTCCATCAGCGCCTCGGCGACCGGGCCGATATTGCCTTGCGGCGTCGAATCGAAGGTCGAGCAATACTTGAAATAGAACTGTCGGCAGCCGGTGGCCTGCAGCCAGCGCAGTGCCGCCAGAGACTCTTCGATCGCCTCGGTCACTGGCGAGGTGCGCGACTTCAGCGCAATCACCACCGCATCGACATCGTCGGGTATGGGCCCCTGCGGTATGCCGATCATCTGCACAGTACGCATGCCGGCCTTGACCAGCATTCCCGCCAGATCCGTACCGCCGGTAAAGTCGTCTGCAATACAACCAAGAAGCGCGCTCATGATCCGCCCTTTGCCGAGGCGGCGGGAAGGACGATGCCGGGGAAGATCTTGACCACTGCTGAATCATCCTCGCCGCCATGACCGGCCGCCGAGGCTTGCAGGAACATCTGGTGCGCAGTTGCCGATAACGGCAGGGGAAAGAAGCTCTTCTTCGCATAATCGAGCACGATGCCCAGGTCCTTGACGAAGATGTTCACCGCCGACAGGGGCGTGTAATCCCCCTCCAGGATATGCGGCACCCGGTTACCGAACATCCACGAGTTGCCGGCACTATTGCTGATCACTTCATACAGTGCCCGCGCGTCGCAGCCTGCCTTGAGACCGAGGGCCATCGCCTCGGCGGCGGCAGCGATGTGCACGCCGGCCAGCAGCTGGTTGATCATCTTGACCTTGGACCCCTGGCCCGGTCGTTCACCGAGACGATAAAGCCTGGCGCAGATCGCCTCGAACAAGGCTTCGCAGCGGGCAAACGCCGCCGGCGAACCGGATGCCATCACCGACATCTCGCCGGCAGCGGCCTTGGCGGCGCCGCCGGAGACCGGGGCGTCGATGAATTGCAGCTGCAGCGCTTCGAGGCGCTGACCGAGGGCTTCGGCAAACTCGGGCGACACCGTTGCGCTGGCAATCACGACCGACCCCGGCAGCAGCTGCGCTGCTGCGCCCTGCTCGCCGAATAGCACTTCCTCGGTTTGCTGGGCGTTCACCACCAGGATCAGGAGCGCATCGACGGTGGCTCCGAGGGCGGCTGGTGAGGGCGCGCCGATGGCCCCCTGTTCGACAACTTTCGCCACCACCTCGGGGCGCAGGTCGAACACATGCACAGTGAAGCCGGCACGCAACAGAGACTGGGCGACACCCATGCCCATGGCACCCAGGCCAATGACACCTACGCGACGTATGTTAGTACTCATTTTCTATACTCCTGACATTTTTAGAGGCGGAGGTGGCGGCTGGGCCGCCACCCGAGACAACGGGTTCCTGAGGACTGCGCAAGGCTCAGCGATAGACCAGATCGCGCAGGAACAGGCTCAGCGGCGGGAAGTAGGTGATCACCATCAGACAGCCGATGATCACCAGGACGAACGGAATCAGCGAAGTGATGATCTTGTCCAGCGACGTCTTGGCGACGGCGCAGGCGGCGAAGAGATTGACGCCGAACGGCGGTGTAATCATGCCGAGCGCCAGGTTCACCACCATGATGGTGCCGAAGTGGACCGGATCGACGCCGAACAGGACGGCTACCGGTACGAGAATCGGTGCCAGCACGATGATCGACGCAGAAGTCTCGATGAACATGCCGATTACGAACAGCGACGCATTGACGCCGAGCAGGAACATCCACGGGCTGGTCAGGTGCTCTTTGAGGAATTCGCCGATCGCCTCCGGCACCCCGGCACGGGTGATCAGGTAGCTGAACAGGCCAGCGTTGGCGATGATGAACATGATCACCGCCGACGAGATCACCGACTTCTTGAAGATTGGAAAGAGATGCTCGAAGCGGATTTCGCGGTAGACCAGCATGCCGACCGCGAGGGCATAGAAGACCGCTACCACGGCCGCCTCGGTCGGCGTAAAGATCCCGCCGTAGATGCCGCCGAGGATGATCACCGGCATCATCAGCGCCAGAGCCGCCTGCCGGAAAGCCGTTCCGAACGGCAGGCGCCCGATATGGTCGTCTTTGCCAAATCCCTTGATCTTGGACCAGATCCAGACGAAGAGAATCAGCCCGGCAACGATCAGCAGACCGGGGCCAAAACCGGCGACGAACAGCTCGCCAATGGAGACCTCGGCCGACACGCCATACAGAATCATCGGGATCGACGGCGGGATGATGACGCCAAGCTCGGCACTGGTGGCCTGCAGTGAGGTGGCGAAGCCTGTCGGGTAACCATGCTTGATCATCGCCGGGATGAGGATCGCGCCGATGGCGAAAGTGGTCGCGACGCTTGAGCCCGAGACAGCGGCGAAGATCAAGCAGGTCAGCACGCAGGTCATCGCCAGACCGCCCTGCAGTCCGCCAACGATGGCTTTGGCGAACTCGACCAGACGCCGGGAGATGCCACCGACTTCCATCAGGTTTCCCGCCAGGATGAAGAAGGGAATGGCGGCCAGCGCGAACTTGTCGATGGCACCGAAGATCTCTTTCGGTACCACCAGCAGCGGAACGCTGCCGAACAACTGGATACCGGCGATGCTTGCGAAACCGATGGATACGGCAATAGGGATGCTGAAAGCGAAGCAGAGCATCATGACGATGAACATGGCAGCGGACATGGGGTCTCCTTTGTCTTGGGTGTGGCCGGTTCTACAGAGCGGTGTCGAGCTCCATGTGGCGCGGGTCGAAGTGGTTGGCGAGGACGGCGACGATGCTGAAGAAGGCGCCGACCGGTAGCGCCAGATAGCCCCAGGCGATGGAGATCATTTCCAGTCCTGCCAGCTCCTGGTGACGCACCCTCCAGGTGATCTCCGCACCGAACCACACGATGACCGCGAGGAATGCGATGATGACGGTGGTGATCAAGATGTGCAGAATGCGCCGCCAGCTACCTTGGCTGAGACGGAACATGAGATCCACCGAGACCAGAGCGCCCTGGCGAAAAGCGGCGACCGTGCCGAGCATCACCATCCAGATCAGGGTCATGCGCACACCGACTTCACTCCAGGTGGAGGGCTCGGAGAACACGAAACGGGTGATCACCTGGTAGAAGCCAAGAGTCGCGGCCAGGGCCATCAGCAAACAGGCGAGCACCATCATCGCCGAGCTGACGCGACGCTCGGCTGCGAGGAATAACTTGATCATGGGCGTTTCGGGGTCGGTCCACCGACGCGGCGTCGACCCCGTCCTTTCAGAGGTGGGTTATTGGACGTCCTGAATCTTCTTGATGGCGTCGGCGCCAAACTCCTTGGCGTAGACCGTATAAGCGGGCTTCACGGCTTCCTGGAAAGGCTTGATGTCGACCTTCTCGACCACCTTCACACCGGCCCCTTTGATCACCGCGATGCCTTTGTCCTCGTCCTCGTTAACCCGCTTGCGATTGGCAACAGCCGCCAGCTTGCCGGCTTCGAGGAAGGCCTTTCTGTCGGCTTCGGACAGTTTGTTCCAGGCGTCGCTGGACATCAGCAGAAGCGCGGGAGAATAGACGTGCCCGGTCAGGGAGACGTTGTCTTGAACGGTGTACAGCTTGTTCGAGAGAATCACCGGCACCGGGTTTTCCTGACCATCGACTGTGCCTTGCTGCAGCGCGGTGAAGAGCTCGTTCATCGCCATCGGCGTCGGCAGCGCGCCCATGGTCTTGAAGGCTTCCATATGGACCTTGTTTTCCATGGTCCGAATCTTCAGACCCTTGACATCCGCTGGAACGTTGATCGGGTGCCGACTGTTGGTCATATGGCGGAAACCGTTCTCCAGCCATACGACGCCCACGAAACCCTTGGCCGGGAATTTCTTGAGCACCTCCTGCCCGATCTGACCATCGAGCACCTTGCGTGCGTGCGCATAGTCACGGAACAGGAACGGAATATCGAAGATGCGCGTCGCGGGGATGAAATTGCCCACCGGACCGGTGGAAGTGATCACCATGTCCTGGGTTCCCAGCTGCACCGCTTCGATCATCTCGCGCTCGCCGCCCAAGGCCGATGAGGGAAACTGCTGGACTTTGTAACGACCATTGGTCCGCTTCGCCAGCTCTTCTCCGAAAACGTTTGCCGCGACGCCGTAGTGGGAATCATTGGTGGCCGTGTAGCCGAGCTTAAGAACGGTTTCCGCCTGCACTGCACCGGCGGTGCTGAAGCAAAGTGCCAAGAGCAACGAGCTAAGTAAGGGGCTGTGTTTCATTCGTATCTCCTCCAGGGGTTGAGTGACGACCCAACTTTGGGCAACAGTTCAATGAGCTGCCCTTTCTAGATGTCTAGAAGTTGTCGAGTTGTGGTCTAGGAGAAATGTACAAATACCTAAACAAATAGTCAACTACTTTTTCATAGCCACGTTAGTTGTCTTGTTGTATAGTTTGGCTACATCAACAACACGCTGCCTTGAAGCAGGAAGATCAAGCCTTGAATACCGCCCGCCTGTTCCCTTTTCCCCCATCCAACCAGGAAACCCCTGGATTTGTCGCCGGCAACCTGGCCTCCCGGGTGGCCGAACAACTTCTCGACAAGATGCGCGGCGACAGTCTCGTACCCGGCACCCGGTTGCCGTCGGAAATCGCCATGGCCAAGCATTTCGGCGTCAGCCGCACGGTCATGCGTGAGGCGATCGCACGGCTCAAGGCGGACGGCCTTTTGGAGACACGGAGGGGTAGCGGTGCTTTTGTGCTGGCCACCGATCGACAGCAAACCCTCGTCGACGGCGACCGAATGACCGAGGAATCAGTCGGAGCGCTCTTGAACCTGATCGAGGTACGCCGTGGCGTTGAGTCGGAAGTGGCGGCATTGGCCGCAGTTCGTCGCACGCCTGGGCAACTGGCGGAAATCGAGCATGCCTTGCGCCGCATAGACGAGGCCGTCGCCGCCGGCAGCGATGGCGTTGAGGAAGACGCCCGCCTGCACCAGTGCATCGCCGCAGTGACCGGAAACCCCTATTGGGTTCGGATCATCGAAATGTTCGCGCAGCACGTTCGCTCGGCAGTCAGGGTGACGCGAGCCAATGAAGCCCGTCGTGAGGATTTCGCGCGGCAGGTGAGGGCCGAGCATGAGCAGATCGTCAGTGCCATCGCCGCCCGGGACCCGGATCTCGCACGCGCCGCCGCGACGCAGCACATGGAAGGCGCCGCTCAGCGGGTACGTGCCGCGGACCGGGACTTCTGGCGTGGTGAGGGGGGAGAGCTGGCCCGCCAGATCAGCCCCGCGGAAAGCGACGCCGAGGAGTCGTGCGCAAGATAAGCGGCCTCAGCCAGGGTCTGTCGAGCGCGTGACCACGGGTGAATCCACCACCGTGGCCGGCAACTCGAAACCGCCTGCGTCGTGCTCGGCGAGTTCGATGACTTGTTTGGCGCAACTGCCCGTCAGCCCTAGTGTAGTGTTGCACGCAGAGTGGAACATAGACATCCCAGCCACCGCGGGGGTTGCGCGCGGCTGTCGGGCTTGCTGAGAGCCTCGTCGGGAAGGCGGCAACACGCCAGCCCGCTGCTCGTCAGTGCCGTGGGTGGCGACGAGGGCCGCCCCGGCATGGACCCTGCAAATTTCAGCCACCACCGGGTTTTCGCCCTGCTTTCAGCAGTCGCCAAGAGTCGCATCAAGAATGAAGCCCTACACTAGCCCAGGCAGATTCCGCCGGCTTCGCCGATCCAAAGGCTACTCTACGTCTGCTCGAAAACGGCGCCCGGAAGGCTGACCGTGGCTATGCATAGCTGACGCTCCCGCCAAACGCGACCGCGTCCCGGCCTGGGTGGGTGGACGCCTTACCTTCCACACCGAGCAAAGCGGCTCTTGCGCGCGACACCTGAAGTGGAGCGTGAGCGAGTCGAGAAGAAGCTCGCCAAGCACTGCGAACTGGTGATTGACGAGACGAGCTTCTCCTTCGCACCCAAGGCGGTCAGTATCGCTGCGAAAGCGGTGCTGGATGGCCTGTACATCATTCGCGAGGCCTGGCGCGAACTGGTGTTCGCCGATACCGATCAGGAGGCCAAGGCAACCCGCGACCCGGTGGCGCCGGCCACGCGCTGCGAAACCGCCCTGGCCAAGGTCTCCCAGCACACCCTTGACAACGGTACGCCGGCGCACAGCTCCTCGACCTTGATGGCCGACCTGGCGACCCTGGTGCGCAATACCTGCCGCTCTCCTTTGGTCGCGGCAGACGCCCCGACCTTCGACATCCTGATCTGGATCGATGCTATAGAGAGCCAGGTAAGCGCTACGTCCACGCGATATCACCAACTCACGCAAGCCAACCTCTACCGGACGTCCAAGCAGCGGATGGTTGGTCGTTCAAGGTCGGCCAACGCTTGTTCCGAATAGCTCAGTCTCGCCAAGATGTGGTTTTCAGCCGCGCATGGCTACGGTCGGCAATGCGTGCCTTCAGGTAGGTGTGGACCTCGCTGGCATCGTAGCCCTTGCCAGTCCTCAGCATCTGTTGCCGTGCCGCTTGCGCTTCGCTCACGAAGCTGCTGCGCGGCTCTGCCAAGGTGGCCGCCTGCTCTATCGCGTGCGCCATGAACGCACGGGGCGATACCCCCTGCTTCTCGGCAGCGGCAACAGCCCGTCGCCTGAGTTGGTCAGAAGGCTTCAATGATGCGCTGGACTTGGTCGGGCTCCTTCTGTGCGCCGGTAACACTGGACCAGGAAGTAACGCCTTACGCCGACTCCGCCAGCCAGGCATCACGCGGCAGATCGCCGGCTCCCGGAGCGATCAGGAAGCGCGTAATGGTCGCCGGATTCATCAGCCCGACGCCGCCATGGGCCAGTCGGTAGTTCATCACCGGACGATCGAGGAAGCTGGTCAGGTTCATCAGACGCTCGGCGAGCGCTGCCTTGCGAACCCCTTCGGCAAGGGTATGCAGGACGTGGCCGCCGCGGAAAAAGAAATCGATGCGTACCTTGAAATGCTCACCTTCGAACACGCCGATGACCGGCGCCGCGAGCTGCTCGGGGGTCATCACTGTCAGCTCCAGGTTGAGCGGGCTGGCCACGTAAGGGCTCAGGTCTTTCGCTGCCTCGAACTCGACGCAGACGATCGACGCCCGCGCAAAGACCTCGGTCTGTGTTGCCGAGCCAATGATCAGAGGCTTGCCGGTAAACATCTGGCTGCTCCGTCTGAGGCTCTCAATGGTGTGCTCGGTGGCGGCCTCGCCGGTCTGCAGGAAGCGCCGCGCACGGTTGGCAGTAGTAATGACCGTAATGCCGATCGCCATCTCGAACCCCCTCGAAGTAAGTGATTGCCTGGTTTCAGTCGCCGCCGCGATCCTTGCCTTGCACCCACAGCACGTCGCTCGTGCCAGCCGCCTTGTTCAGCGAACGGCCGAGGACGAACATCAGGTCCGAGAGGCGATTCAGATACTTGCGCGCAAAGTCGGAAACCTGCTCGGTCGCCGCCAGATGGACGATTTGACGCTCGGCGCGTCGACAGACGGTGCGCGCCAGATGCGCAAAGGCAGCGGCCCGTGTGCCGCCGGGCAGGATGAAGTCCTTGAGCGGCGAGAGATCGTCGTTGAACTGCTCGACCAGCGCCTCGAGTCGAGTGATCTGCGCCTCGCCGATCATGCTCGTTCCCGGAATGCACAGCTCGCCGCCGAGATCAAAGAGGTCGTGCTGGATGCGGGTCAAGGCCTGCCGGATGGCGTCCGGCATGTCTTCGGTCAGCAACAGGCCGAGCACCGAGTTGAGCTCGTCGACCTGTCCCATGGTCTCGACTCGCAGGCAGTCCTTGGCCACCCGGCTTCCGTCGCCAAGGCCGGTGGTGCCGGCGTCGCCGGTACGGGTAACGATTTTCGAGAGGCGATTGCCCATGCTGGCTTTCCTGATCAAAATAAGGGCGATTATAGCCGAAGGAGATTTCGTGACCGCCCGATCGCTGCAGTTCAGCGCCAACCTCAGCTTCCTGTTCACCGACAGCCCTTTCGACGAGCGCTTTGCGCGCGCGGCGCGCGCCGGTTTTCGCGGCGTCGAGTACATGTTCCCCTACGCTTTCGACGCGCAGGAGCTGTCGCGACTGCTGCGCGAGTACCGGCTGCAGCAGGTCCTGCACAACCTGCCCGCGGGCGACTGGGACGCTGGCGAACGCGGCATCGCCTGCCTGCCCGGACGCGAGGACGAGTTCCGTGCCGGCGTCGAGCAGGGAATCGCCTACGCGCGCGAGCTCGGCTGCCCGCACAGGTCAACTGCCCGGCCGGCGTACCGCCGGACGATGCGCCGCAGGCGGCAATCCGGGCAACTTTCATGAGCAACCTGCGGCACGCCGCTCGGCGCCTTGCCGGCAACGGCATCCGCCTGCTGGTCGAGCCGATCAGCAGCCGCGTCGACATCCCCGCGTTCTGGCTCGATACACCGACCAAAGCGCTGGCTCTGATCGCCGAGCCGGGCGAAGAAAACCTCTGGCTTCAATACGCCATCTACCACGCGCCGGTCATGGAAGGCGACCTGGCGCGGACCATTGAAGCCAACATCGGGCGCATTGCCCATTTCCAGCTGGCCGACAATCCCGGCCGACACGAGCCGGGAAGCGGCGAAATAAACTACCCTTTCCTGTGCGCGCTGCTGCGCCGCCTCGGCTATCGCGGCTGGCTTGGCCGCGAGTACAAGCCATTGCTGGCGGACACTGACCGCGGCCTGGCGTGGGCAAGGGAATGGCTGGCCGCCTAGCGGGACGCCGGCTTGCGTCGCCTCACAGTCCGAACGAGCACGGGATCAATGCTTCATAGCGCAAGGAGACGTCGGTGAACCCCTGCCCCGAGTTCGACTTTCTCGAATCGCCGTTCGCCGCGGCGACCGCGGCCGCCGTGCCGGCGCGCTGCGTGCCGGCGCAGCTGCCCGACGATCGCCACGGGCGCCTGCTCGTCGTCGGCGCGGGCAAGGCGTCGGCAGCGATGGCCAGGTCGGTCGAGGAGCACTGGCCCGGCCCGCTCAGCGGCCTGGTGGTGACCCGCTACGGATTCGCCGTGCCGTGCCAGCGCATCAAGATCGTCGAAGCCGCGCACCCGGTCCCCGACGCCGCCGGCCAGACGGCGGCCACCGCCATCCTGCAGCGCCTGCGCGGCTTGCGTGCCGAAGACCGCGTCCTGGCGCTGATCTCCGGCGGCGGCTCGGCGCTGCTGGCGGCACCGGCGACGGGAATCAGCCTGGCCGACAAACAGGCGATCACCAACGCGCTGCTGCGCAGCGGTGCCAGCATCCACGAGATGAATTGCCTGCGCAAACACCTGTCGGCGATCAAGGGCGGCCGGCTGGCCACGGCCGCCTGGCCGGCGTCGCTGTTGACGCTGGCCATTTCGGACGTCGCCGGCGACGACCCGGAAGTCATCGCCTCGGGCCCCACGGTCGGCGACCCGAGCAGCTGCGCCGATGCCTTGGCAGTGCTCGACCGCTACGCCATCCGCACTTCCGCGGAGCTGCGCCAGCGCCTGCAAAATGGTGAACTCGAAACACCGAAACCGGGCGACCCGCGCCTGGCGCGAAGCGAGTTTCGCATCATCGCCAGCCCTGCCCTGGCCCTGCAGGCAGCGGCAGCAAAGGCCGTAGCGGCTGGCGTGACACCGCTGATCCTCGGCGACGCGATTGAAGGCGAGGCGCGCGAAGTGGCCCGCGCGCTGGCCGGCATCGCCACGAGCTGCGCACGCCACGGCACGCCGGCCAGGCCCCCCTGCGTACTGCTTTCGGGCGGCGAAACGACGGTGAGCGTCCGCGGCCAGGGACGCGGCGGACGCAACAGCGAACTGATGCTGGCGATGGCCATCGCCCTGCAGGGGCAGCCGCAGATCCACGCGCTGGCCGGTGACACCGACGGCATCGACGGCTCGGAGGACAACGCCGGCGCGATGATTGGCCCGCATACCTTGGAGCGTGCGGCGGCGCTGGGTCTCGATGCCCGCGCCGCGCTCGACGACAACGACGCCTGGGGCTTCTTCTCGGCGCTCGGCGACCTGCTGATCAGTGGACCGACGCTGACCAACGTCAACGACCTGCACGCCATTCTCGTGCGCTGAGCGAAGTTGGCGTCGCCCGCCAGGCGCTGCGCGTCAAGAGTCCGCGAAGGCCTTGCAGAAGCGCAGTTCCTCCGGATAGGGGAAGAAATCCTCGACGTGACCGGCGCGAATCTTCTCCTGCGCCGTCTGCCAGAACTCCACGTTCAGCAAGTCGCGATGGTACTTGAGAAAAGCCGAGCGGACCTTCGGCGAACCGAGCAGGAAGCGGGCGAACTCTTCCGGGAACACGTCGTGCCGGCCGACCGAGTACCAGGGCTCGTCGGACATTTCCATTTCCGGGTACGGTGCTTCCGGGATGACCCGGAAGTTGGTATCGGTCATGTACTCGATTTCGTCGTAGTCGTAGAAGACGACACGGTTATAGCGGGTGACGCCGAAGTTCTTCCAGAGCATGTCGCCCGGGAAAATGTTGGCGCAGGCAAGCTCGCGGATGGCACTGCCGTACTCATGAACGGCGTGGTCGATCTCCTCCGGCGTCGCCTCGTCGAGATAGATGTTCAGCGGGGTCAGCCGACGTTCAATGTACAGGTGCTTGATCACCAGATCGTCACCGTCCTCTTCGATCAGCGACGGCGCAAGCGTGCGCAGCGCTTCGAGCAACTCGGTCGAAAAGCGCTTTTTGGGGAGCAGGACATGCGAAAACTCGAGCGTGTCTGCCATGCGGCCGACGCGGTCCACCTGTTTCACGAGCAGGTACTTGCGCTTGACGGTGTCGTGGTCCATATCCTTGGAAGCCCCGAAGACATCCTTGATCAGCTTGAAAACGTAGGGATATGACGGCAGCGTGAACACCAGCATCACCAGACCGGCAATGCCCGGGGCAATGATGAACTGGTCTTCGGAATGCCGGAAATGCTGCTTGAGGTCGCGGAAAAACAGCGTCTTCCCCTGCTTGCCCAGACCAAGCATGGTGTATAGCTCCGAAGCCGGCTTGGTAGGCATCATGTCCCGCAGGAATTGCACGTAGCCCGAGGGCACTTCCATATCGACCATGAAATAGGCGCGTGACAGCGAGAACAGGACACTGATCCGCCAGCGGTCGAGGAGGATCGTGTCGAGCACCAGATTTCCTTCCAGTGAATGCAGGACCGGAACAGCGAAGACGAATTCGTGATGGCCGTTGATCGCCTTGCCGAAAATGTAGGCGCCCTTGTTGCGGTAGAACGCCGAGTGCAGGACCTGAATCTGCGCGTTCGCTTCCGCCTCCGGCCACTCACCAAGGCGCTGCTCGGCGCTGCGCATGATGAAGCCGATGTCGCGATCGAGATCCTCGAAGGGGCGTTGCCAGGCGAAATCGACGATGATCTGCCTGATGGTGTCGAACAGGCCGTTCTGCGCGGGGTAGTAGCTGCGATAGGTCGGCGGCGACGCCTGAATGTATTCGGTCGACACCGCCGGGCGAGCGAAGATGTAGTCGTTGTTGAAGTAGGTACGGTGCAGGATCTTCGAGCACACCGAGTTGAAAAAGGTCTCGGCAAGTTCGGGCTGCTTGTGGTTGATCAGGTGGCCAATGTAGAACAGCTTGAGCTGCTGCCAGGTGGCATCGTCGAGCGACGCGGCGCCAAAGTCGGCACAGAGCGACTCGGCGGTCTCGCTGACCCGTTCGTCGTAGGAGCGGATACGCCTGCGAACGGCGACATGGACGCCCTTCCAGTCGCCCGCCTCGAACAGGCCCTTGGCTTTCTGGCCATATTCACGAATCAGTCGATAGTGGCGATTGAAGCCGTCGATCATCGCCTCGGCAATGCGTTGGGCGAGCACGTTTTCTACAGTGGAAATATCCATGGGAGGTGCCGGAATGAACTGAATGGTGTTGACCGGGCGATTGTAGCATCCGGGGTCGCAAACCATCGTCAGCCGCCGCCGGCGTGCGACTGGCCGCCGGCAAGGCCCTGCAGGCCCGGCCGGGTGGCCTGCCAGCGCCCGACGGGCTGGCAAAACGCTTGCATTTGCGACATAATCGCGAGCGGTGCCGCAGGAGCGTCTGCTTCCAGTCAGATCCTTCGTGCCCAAACACGCAGCAAAGTCCGGTCCGCCGGCCCCGCACTACCGTATAGCGCTGCCCAGCGCCGGTGCCGGTACGTGAGACGGATACAACCAAACCACACTATATGGAGTTGGCATGAGCGCAAGTCTGATCAAAGTCCCAGAAGGCGGCCAGAAAATCATTCCGGGGCAAGCTATCCCGGATAACCCAATCATCCCGTTCATCGAAGGTGACGGGATTGGTGTCGACATTACGCCGGTGATGATCAAGGTCGTCGACGCTGCCGTTGCCAAGGCCTACGGGGGCAAGAAGAAGATCGCCTGGATGGAAGTCTATGCGGGCGAGAAGTCGACGCAGAAGTACGGTTCGGACGTCTGGCTGTCGAAGGAAACCCTCGACACGCTCAAGGAATACTCGGTCTCGATCAAGGGACCGATGACCACCCCGGTCGGTGGCGGCATCCGTTCGCTGAACGTCGCCCTGCGCCAGGAACTCGATCTCTACCAGTGCGTACGCCCGATCCAGTACTTCCGCGGCGTCCCCTCGCCACTCAAGGATCCGACGAAGACCAACATGGTGATCTTCCGCGAGAACACCGAAGACATCTACGCCGGCATCGAATGGCTGTCCGGCTCCGACGGCGCCAAGAAGGTCATCAAGTTCCTGCGCGAAGAGATGGGCGTCACCAAGATGCGCTTCCCGGAGACCTCGGGCATCGGCATCAAGCCGATTTCCAGGGAGGGTACCGAGCGCCTGGTACGTGCCGCCATCAAGTACGCGATCGCCAACAAGCGCAAGTCGGTGACCATCGTACACAAGGGCAACATCATGAAATACACCGAAGGCTCGTTCCGTGACTGGGCATATGACCTGGCCAAGAACGAATTCGGTGGCGTCGAACTCGACGGTGGCCCCTGGCTCAAGCTCCCGGACGGCATCATCATCAAGGACTCGATCGCCGACGCCTTCCTGCAGCAGATTCTGCTGCGTCCGGCCGAATACGACGTGATCTGCACCACCAACCTGAACGGCGACTACATCTCCGACGCGCTGGCGGCGCAGGTCGGCGGCATCGGCATCGCCCCGGGTGCCAACATCTCCGACCTCTACGCCTGCTTCGAAGCAACGCACGGCACGGCGCCCAAGTACGCCGGGCTGGACAAGGTCAATCCTGGTTCGCTGATCCTTTCCGCCGAAATGATGCTTCGCCATCTGGGCTGGCTCGAGGCTGCCGACCTGATCGTCAAGTCGATGGAAGCCGCGATTGGCGACAAGGTCGTGACCTACGACTTTGCGCGTCTGATGGATGGCGCAACCGAAGTCTCATGCTCCGCATTCGGCGACGCCATGATCGAGCGCATGTAGGCGTAACAAGCAAGGCGCTGGCAAGGCTGCACAGACGAGGCCCCCGCAAGGGGGCTTTGTCTTTGGTCGGCCGCAAGGCGCACAAAGGATCTTTATTGCCATGACGACATCGAGCAAACCCCTCGCCGGCCTGAAAGTCATCGAACTCGGCAGCCTGATCGCCGGACCCTTCGCGGCGCGGATCATGGCCGAGTTCGGTGCCGAGGTGATCAAGATCGAATCGCCCGATGGCGGCGACCCCCTGCGCAAGTGGCGCAAGCTCTACCAAGGCACCTCGCTGTGGTGGTACGTCCAGTCGCGCAACAAGAAATCGGTGACCGTCAATCTCAAGCACCCCGCCGGCCGCGAGATCGCTCACCAACTGGTCGCTGAAGCCGACATCGTCGTCGAGAACTTCCGCCCTGGTGTCCTCGAAAAACTCGGTCTGGGCTGGGAAACGCTGTCGGCCATCAACCCCGGCCTGGTCATGCTGCGTCTGTCGGGCTTTGGCCAGAGTGGACCGCTGGCACAGCAACCCGGTTTCGGGGCCATCGGCGAATCGATGGGGGGGCTGCGCTACGTCACCGGCTTTCCCGACCGGCCGCCGGTCAAGACGGGAATTTCGATCGGCGACTCGATCGCCGCGCTGTGGGGAGTGATCGGCACGCTGATGGCCCTGCGCCACAAGGAGCAGAACGGGGGCCAGGGGCAGGTGGTCGATGTCGCTCTCTACGAGGCGGTTTTCGCGATCATGGAGTCATTGCTGCCCGAGTTCGACGTTTTCGGTTTCGTTCGCGAACGCAGCGGCAACATCATGCCCGGCATTACGCCCTCGAACACGCACTCGACGCAGGACGGCAAACACGTGACCATCGGCGCCAACGGCGATGCAATCTTCAAGCGCCTGATGCACACCATCGGCCGCGACGATCTGGCCAATGACCCGCAACTGGCCGACAACGCCGGCCGCGATACCCGTCGTGACGAGATCTACAAGGCCATCGACGACTGGGTTGCCGCGCACGACGAAAGCGAGGTGCTGCGCGTCCTGGCCGGCGCCGAAGTTCCCGCGTCGCGGATATACTCGGCCGCCGACATGGTCAGCGACCCGCAGTACCTGGCCAGGCAGATGATCGAAACCGCCTCCCTGCCCGACGGCAGGCCATTCAAGATTCCGGGCATCGTTCCGAAACTGTCGGAGACGCCGGGAGGCACCGAATGGCTGGGACCCGCACTCGGCGAACATACCGACGAGACGCTGCAACGACTCGGCTACTCGGCCAGTGCGATCACTGCCCTGCGTGCCGCCGGCAGTGTATGAAGCGGCGCCTGAAGGTCGCCGTGCGAATCCTCAGCCGGGGAAAGCACGTACGGATCATGCGAATTCGTACTCGATGAGCCCAATGCGCGCCCGCCAGTAAGGCCGCGGCGCTGGCAGCAGCCAGCGCGCCTCGCAGCACATCGGTATCCACATTCCATTGTGTTGCTGATAGTCGGACCACAGCCCCTCCCAAGGCAGCGCAACGACCTTGCCGCTCACCATGCGACCACGCGCGTCAGCGCAGGCCGACTCGATCAGTCCGTCTGCGCTGAAGCGAAACAGGAGGCTGACGGTGACCTCGCCATCTGTCAGCGTCGCCCTCGCCGAGGATTGGTCAACGGCCTGCCACTGTACGCCCTGGCTCGGCAGCAGGGCCGTCGGATAGCAGGCAGCCTCGCCCAGAAAGCGCAACAACTCGTCCTGCGCAATGTCTCCCTTGCCCTGCCGCCTGGCCAGCGAGGTCAGTCCGAACACCGCCGGGTGGAGCGTCCCTTCGCCGGCCACGTAGGCGTCGTGCACATGCACCGTCAGTCCCGGGACGATCGTCACCCGCCCATCCCAGACGAATCCCGGTCGGCGCGTCGTCACCAACTGCCCCGAGGTGAACGGCTTCCAGCGGTCAGCACCGCTTTCGGCAATATTGAAGCTGCCCGCGTGCTCGATTCGGACCGTCGCAAGCATCGGCTGCCCCGCCGTCAAGGCGACGCGAAAGTAGCGCTGCACGGGATCAGGCAGGCCGGTCAACTCGCGCACGTCGAAGCGTGCCGGGGCGACGGCTTGCCGCCCTGCAGCCAGGCGCTTTTGCAGGCCACGCGTCAGCAGCAACCAGCGTGCCCCGCCAAGCATCGAAACACCCACGTAAGCGAGCACGGAAAGAACAACAACAATCAACAGCCATTCCATCGACGACACCTCCCGGGTGTGTTTCCACCTTCATTCGGAGCCAGCCATGCTCACGGTCGCGCCCATGCTAACCGAAACCGCCCGGCAGGTGGCACGTGCTTGGCACGATCAAAAGAACGGCTGGCGAAGCGACAAAAAAAGGCGGCCGATGGCCGCCCGTTTGTTGGCAGGAAAGATCGCTCAGGAAGAGCGCTGCAATTGGCTTAGCGCTTGCTTCGCGAACCTGCCACGCGAGTAGACGCCGATCAAACCGAGGAGAGCGATGGCAAGGAGAGGAAGACTCTCGGGTTCCGGGGTCGGGCAAGGCGGCGCTCCGGGGACGCCGCAAATCGGCCGCAGGTCCTGGTCGAACCAGGTATTGTGATTCTGTACGACGGCGGCAATCCCGGCCAGGGTGGAGCCCTCGAGAATCACCCCGTCAGACGAACCGTTGCCGAAACCCACCGCCCCCGGCGTGCCGCCGAAACCACCACTGCCGCCACTGGCGTCACCGGTTTCCCAGCCCATGGTTTTCCAGAAGAAGCCGATCGCGCCTTCACCCACGGGGATCGTGTAGACGGAAGGATCGCGCAGGACCAGCTGGAAAGAGTTGAGCAGGTCGGCGTGGGAACCGAAATACCCAACCTGGTCCCAGGTGGCAATGAATTCACCCGGGGCGGAATTACGGTAGTAGACGACGCCACTCGCCACGTTGCGTGTATCCACATCGGCGAAAAAAGGCGAGATGATCGGTGCCGAGGCCCCCTGCGGTCCAGTCGGAGTGAATGCCGAAATCCCGGCGCCGAAGCTGACGTTGCCGTTGTTGTTGAGGAAAAGCGAGGTACCCGGGCCCCCGAAAAAGGTGAAACCGGGCGAAAACCCGAAGGTGGTCAGATCGATCGGACCCTGAAATCCGTCGTCGTTGCGACCGTCCAGAGCGCCAACGTTGGCGGCGTTGCCGCCGCCAGTGGTGACGATCGAGGTACCGAGGCCACCACCGATGCGATCGGTGTAGTAATCGGTCGACGGGGTCAGCGACGCTTGCGGAAAGACGGTCACCACCGCCTGTGCAGTTCCGGACGAAACCAGCGCTGCCAGAGCTGCTGTTGCAAAAAGAGCCGAATGCCGAATCATGAGGAAACCCTCCCTTGCGAAAAAAGAGCGTAAACAGCACGAACTGCAGACCTAAACGACGAAACTCCCGTTGGCGCACTGGAAGCTTGCTGTTGAAGAAAAATCCTCGCAATTCCGGCCCAAGCGTCGTCACCAGAATCGGAAGCAATATCCATTCCCATGATGTAATGAAAGAATTCGGAATGCTGCTGTCCGCACAACACACAGCCTAGCGAATACCAATCGTCTCCCGACAAATCAAGCAGTTGGGACTTTCCTGCCGGTGGTCGACGGTACTGAGACGGCTATTTTTCGGCCGCCCCTGACGCCTCTCATGCCTCGCTGATAGGCACTTCGTCGCGCTGACCGAAAACAAGTGTAAAATTTTTCGACACTTGTAGACCTGCCGCGGTAGTCGAGCGGGCCAAGTGACGCGCCGCGTCCAACCCGCGCATCCCGGCGGATGTCCGTGTGGCGATGGCGGAAAATGCGCATCTCGGTATACCATCGGGAACCCCTTCAGCCAGGCGATCGAATGATGCCAACCAGCCCGGAAACCTGCCCACCCAGCGCCGCCTGCCTTGCCGCACTGCGCCCGCCGACGACGCGCCTGGCGGCACACGACAAGACGCACGGCAGACGGCAGACGCGTCGCTCGTGCCGCCCTCGCCTGGACGTCGCCAGCATCGTTCTTGAGGAATCCGGCACCCGCCGGCCACTGCCGGATGCTTAGGCGCGAGCTGGAATACTTCTTCGGCGCGCTGCGCTTCTTCACCCGCCTGCCGGTGCCGAAGTGGGTCGGTCACAGCAGCGAGGCGCTCGATCGCGCCGCGCGCTATTTTCCGGCGGTTGGTCTGCTGATCGGCGCCATCGCCGCGCTGGTCTTCCTTGCCGCCAATCAGATCTGGCCCATGACGCTGGCCGTTCTGGCGGCAATCGCCAGCAGCATTTACCTGACCGGCGCGTTCCACGAAGACGGCTGGAGCGACATGGTCGACGGCTTTGGCGGCGGCTGGGAGAAGGCGCAGATCCTGAGCATCATGAAGGATTCGCGGATCGGCAGCTTTGGTGCCGTCGCGCTCGTCGTCCTGCTGTTGGCCCGCTTTCTGGCGCTGGTCGAGTTTGCCCCGCAAATGGTTCCGGCCGTGCTGCTGGCCGGTCATGCACTCTCGCGTTTCGCGTCGACGACGCTGTTGCGCGCCCTCGACTACGTTCGCGACGAGGGCAAGGCGAAGCCGCTGGCCACGCGCATCGGCTGGCGCGAGCTGGGCTTTGCCGCGCTCACGACGCTACTGCCGCTGCTCTTTCTGCCCCCGTTCGAGGCTCTTGTTGGCTGCCTCTTCGCGGCCCTGGCAACGCTCTGGCTGGGGCGGATGTTCCGCCGTCAGATCGGCGGCTATACCGGCGATTGCCTCGGCGCCACGCAGCAACTGGCCGAAGTCGCCTTCTACGCCGGGCTGCTGTGCAGATTTTCCTGATCCGCCATCCGCGTCCCCTGCTCGAGAGCGGCATCTGCTACGGCCAGCTCGATGTCGACGCCGAGGATCCGCAGCCACTGGCCAGGCGCTTGCGTTCGCTTCTGCCCGCCGGTACGCCGATCGTTGCCAGCCCCCTGCAACGCGCGCGCCGCCTTGCCGAGGTCTTGCACCCGCGAGCGAGCTACGATGACCGGCTGATGGAGATCGACTTCGGCGAATGGGAAGGCCGGCGCTGGAACGAGATCGACCGCCACCTGCTCGACGCCTGGGCAGCCGACATGCTGCACTTCGTCCCGCCAGGCGGCGAATCGGCGGCGATGCTGCAGGCGCGCGTCATCGACTGCCTGGACAGCCTCCGCGCAGGACACGCAAGACGCCTGGCTCTGGTCACCCACGCTGGCGCGATCCGCGCTGCGCTCGGCCACTGCCTGCGACTGGCGATCGACGAGTGGAGCCAGCTGCCACTCGCTTTCGGCAGCATCTCCCTGCTTGAAATCGATGGTCAGGCCAACCTTCGACGGATCGGATGTGGGCAGGGAACTGCGCAATGCGCGCCGGCGACCGCTGCCCGACTGCTTTATCTCAATCGCTGAGGCGTGCAATCGGCGCGTCGTTGTCAGCGGATTCCGTATCGACCGCCGGGCCGGAGCGAACGGCTACGAGGCACCGATCAGCCGGCGGACCAGCACGCCCGGCGCAGCCGGCTCGCGTCGCCGCTCAACCGCGCGGGTGGTGCTCGGCGTGCAGGCTCTTCAGTCTTTCGCGGGCGACATGGGTATAGATCTGCGTCGTCGAGATGTCCGAATGGCCGAGCAGCAGCTGCACGACACGCAGGTCGGCGCCGTGGTTGAGCAGGTGCGTGGCGAAGGCATGCCTGAGCACATGCGGTGACAGCCGCGCCGGGTCCATGCCGGCGTGCAGCGCGTAGCGCTTGATCAGCTGCCAGAAGGCCTGCCGACTCATCGCTGCGCCACGGGTGGTGACGAACAGGTCGTCGCTCTGCCGTCCATTGAGCAAGCTGCGCCGTCCATTGGCGAGATGGCGGCGCAGCCAGTCGCACGCCACTTCACCGAGCGGTACGATGCGCTCCTTGCTGCCCTTGCCGAAGACGCGCAGCACGCCCATGTCGAGATTGACTTCGAACACCTTCAATCCGACCAGCTCGGAGACGCGCAGGCCGGTCGCATAGAGTGTTTCGAGCATCGTCCGATCGCGCTCGCCGAGCGTCGTTTCGGTCTGGGGCGCCGCGAGCAGGCGATCGACCTGCAGCTCGGACAGCACTTTCGGCAGGCGCGACGGCTTCGCCGGCATGGCGATCTTCAGCGTTGGATCGCTGCTGCGCACGCCGCGCGCGAGGAGGTGGCGATAGAAGCGGCGCAGGGTGGACAGGTAGCGCGCCTGCGAGGAGGCGCGCAGCGTTTGCGAAAGCGTGGCGACGAAATGCAGCAGGGTCGCCTCGTCGATCGCACACAGCCTGCCCAGGCGCTGCTCGGCAAGCCAGGCGGCGAGTTGCAGGAGATCGCTGCGATAGCTGGCCAGAGACGCCTTGGCCAGGCCGTCTTCAAGCCACAGGGTATCGCAGAAGGCTTCGATCTCGGCGAGATCGGTGGGGTCGGCGTCAGCAGCCTTCATGCGCCAGCAGCCAGCGCTTGACGTCGAGCAGAAAGCCGCCATTCTGGCGCGCGAAACCGCCCAGCCCGCCGCCGGCCGCGAGAACGCGATGGCAGGGAACGACCACCGGAAAGGGATTTGCCCCGCAGGCCTGACCAACGGCGCGCGGCGCGTTGTGCAGCGCACTGGCGATCTCGCCGTAGGCGCGCGTGTGATTCGTCGGGATGGCGGCGATCTGCTCCCAGACGCGGCGCTGGAAAACGGTCCCCGAGGCGCGCAAGGGCAGACCGAACGCGAACTCCGCGTCGGCCAGGTAGGCAGTGAGCTGGCGTGCGGTCTCGGCAGCGAGCGCGTTCTTCGGAGCAAGTTCGGGACTGGGCGGAAGAAAGCTGATCCGCTGCACCTCTTCTTCGTCGCAGCGCACGCCAAGACAGAAGCCGGGTGCGGCGATCACCGCCTGGTAGGCAACACCATCGCCTTTCCTGCCCGCCGCCACTGCCATCACTCAGGACGCCTTGCCGAGCAAGGCCTGCTTCAGATCGTCCTGAACCGGCTTGTTGCCGAGCCAGATCCTGAGCAGGGCCCGGTAGAAATCCTCGCCGGCGATGTCCTTTCCCTTCGCCTGCCCGTTGACCATCAGACGGGTACCGCTGTCAGGCAGCCAGTCGATGACGATGCTCGTCCCGGTCTTCGCTTCGCCGATCGCCAGCATGAGATCGGAGAGCTGTTTCAGTCGCTCCTTCAGGCCAGCCATTTCGGCTTCGGAATGGTTGTTGGCCATGCCTTCCTGCAGCGCTTCGACGAACTGCTGCGCGGTGAGGTCGCGCAACAGCGTGATTGCAATCCGCTTGCCGCCGCCGGCGGCCAGCACCGCCTCGGCGTCGCCACTTTTCTGCGGCAGGTAGAGCGCCATGGCATAGACCTGGAAGAAGACCTTCTTGCGCAGGCCGGCGCCGTTGACCAGCAGTTCGCCGTTACCCACCCGGGTCTTGTCGTCGAACCTGACCCCGGCCACTTCGACGGCGGTCGCCAATTGGCAGAACGCAGCGGCAATCGCCGCCAGCAACAGTCTTTTCATCGCCTCACCCCTCCTTGCGCACAAAGTTATCGACTCTCCGGGACCTCGCTCAGGCACGCACCTCGCCGTTGCCGAGGACGATCCACTTCTGGCAGGTCAGCCCTTCGAGACCGACTGGCCCACGCGCGTGAATCTTGTCGGTCGAGATTCCGATCTCGGCACCCAGACCATACTCGAAACCATCCGCGAAACGCGTCGAGGCGTTGACCATCACCGACGCCGAGTCGACTTCGCGCAGGAAACGCATCGCTGACGTGTAGTTTTCGCTGACGATGGCGTCGGTGTGATGCGAACCATAGCCATTGATATGCTCGATGGCTTCGTCGAGTCCAGCGAGCACCTTCACCGAGATGATCGGCGCCAGGTATTCGCTGGCGTAATCTTCCTCGCTCGCCGGCCATGCGGTATTCACGATGGCCAGCGTTTCCGGACAACCGCGAATCTCGACGCCGCGGTCGGTCAACATGCCGGCGATCAGTGGCAGCAGATCGGCAGCGACGGAACGCGCCAGCAGCAGCGACTCGGCCGTGTTGCACGTGCCGTAGCGCTGCGTCTTGGCGTTCTCGATGATCTGCAGCGCTTTCTCGGGATCGGCGTGGTCGTCGATATACACGTGGCAATTGCCGTCCAGGTGTTGAATCATCGGCACCCGCGACTCGGCCAGCAAGCGCGCGATCAATCCCTTGCCACCCCGCGGGACGATGACATCCACGTACTCGCGCATGGTGATCAGATGACCGACGGCAGCGCGGTCGGTGGTATCGATGACCTGTACGGCGGTTGCCGGCAGGCCGGCGCTGGCCAGGCCTTCGTGGACCAGTGCGGCAATCGCCCGGTTGCTGCGAATGGCTTCCGAGCCGCCACGCAGGATCGCTGCGTTTCCCGACTTCAGGCACAAGGCGGCGGCATCGGCGGTGACGTTCGGGCGCGCCTCGTAGATGATGCCGACGACGCCGAGCGGGACGCGCATGCGGCCGACCTGGATGCCGCTCGGGCGGAACTTGAGGTTGCTGATTTCCCCGACCGGATCGTCCAGCGCAGCGACCTGCTCGACGCCTTCGGCCATCGCCGCAACGCCCTTCTCCGAGAGCGTCAGGCGGTCGAGCAACGCCGGCTCGAGGCCGGCGGCAACGGCGGCGGCCAGGTCCTCGCGATTGGCGGCGACCAGGACGCCGGCCTCGCGCCGGATCGCCGTGGCGATCGCGCGCAGCGCGGCGTTCTTGGCGTTGCTGTCGGCACGCGCCATGGCCCGCGACGCTTCGCGCGCCTGCTTGCCGACGCTATGGACGTATTGCTCTATGCTCATGAGGCTTTCCTGAATTGCCGACCGGCCGAGAGGGATTCAACCACCGTTCCAGAAGCTGCACCGGCCCGGGGCGCCGGCCATCGGCACCCCGTCAAGCGCAACACGAGGCGCGAAAAGGCTGGCTTTGTTGCAGTGCAGCGAGGACAATGAGGGCCACTACCGGGTCCGTCAACGGCCGTCTTGTCGTCGAGTTGCGATTATAGGCATCGACAGCGCGCGAGGGTCAACGGAACCACCGCAAAGAATCGCAATCAGAGGGCTATTCCTCACTTTCGAGTTCCTGCGCCGACCATGAAACCAAGACTGATTCTGCCCACCGAAGTAAAAGTTTGCGCCACCTGCAGCTACTGGGATGGAGAGCGCAAGGTCGATACCGAATTGAGGGTGGTCGTCGTCAGCGACAGTTGCGTCGGCGAATGCCTGGTGCAAAGCAAGGCGTCGCCCAGCCTCAACGATGTCCGCGGCGAGAGCGAACATTGTGCCTGGGAACACCTGGCGCCGGAGGAAGACGAGCCGGACGGGATGGCGGGCGGCAAACCAGCCTGAAGTGACCCGCAGGCCCACCGCCCGCGGCGAGCCGCTCAGGCAACGGCGATGTTCAGACCCAGGCGCAGAAACTCGTTCCACACGTCGCCACTGGCCAGCCCCTTGATCATCCGGTCGATGCGCGCGGCGTGCGCCAGCGCCGCCCGCGCCCGGCCTCCGTTCACCCGCTGCAATGCCTGCCTGATCTGCACTTGGCGCGAACCCCAGACGCGGGCCTCCTTCAAGAGCTCGGTCAGCGGCTGACGCGCCTCGAGACCGGCGTTGATCTGGGCCAGCGCGCGCACCTCCTCGGTCATCGCCCAAAGAACCAGCGGCGGCGCTTCCCCCTCCTGCTGCAGGCCATCGATGGTGCGCGTCAGGCGCACCACGTCACCCGCCAGCATCGCTTCGCGCAGGCCGTCGAGGTCGTAGCGGGCGACGTTGAGCACCGCGTCGCGAATCTGCTCGCCGCTCAGCGCGCCCGACGGGTAAAGCACTTCGAGCTTGAGAATTTCCTGATGCGCGGCCAACAGGTTGCCTTCGACGCGTTCGGCGATGAAGCGCAGGCCGGCCGCGTCGGCGCTTTGCTGCTGACCGGCGAGACGACCCGCGATCCACGCCGGCAGCTCGGCAAGCCCAGGCGCGATCAGTTTCACGACCGCCCCGGCAGCGGCCACGGCGCCGACCCAGGCGGCTTTCTCCTCGCGCCAGTCGGCGCCGGTCATGGTCACCAGCAGCAGCGCATCCGGCGAAGGACGCGCGCAGTAGGCCTGTAGCGCGGCACCGCCGTCGCGCCCCGGTTTGCCGGTCGGCAGGCGCAGGTCGATCAGCTTGCGACCGGCAAACAGCGACATGCTGCCGGCAGCATGGTAGAGGTCGTTCCAGTTGAAGCCGGTACCGGCAACCAGCACTTCGCGTTCGTCGAAGCCAGAGCGGCGCGCCGCGGCGCGGATCGCGTCGGCGGCTTCGATGACCAGCAGCGGCTCGTCTCCATGCACCAGGTAGACCGGCTTGAGCTCGCGCTGGAGATGCGCCGTGAGGTGTTCACCCTTGAGTTGCATGCGGCCTCGCCCGCTACCGGTCGGCGTCCGGCTTGGCTGGCGTGGCCGGCGATACTGCGGGCTTGACCGGGGTGGCTCGCTTGGCCGCATCGCCTGGCGTGGCCGATTCGCTCGCTTTGACCGGCTTGCCGGCCGCCAGGCGGCGCATCAACTGGTGCACCAGGTCATCCTCCATGTTGCGCCAGAGCAGCACCTCCTCCTGCTGTTTGGCGAGCACGTTGGAATCGTCGTAGGTCAGGTCGCGGACCAGTTCGATGGTCCCCGGCGTGACCAGATCGCGACCCTTGTCGTCGACCACGCGGTAGGAGTACAAATAGCGCAAGCGCAGTTCGCTGACCCGGCCGGTGCCGGAGACGGAGAGGATGATACGGTCGCGATATTCGGCGCCGGGCACAAAGGTCGCCTGCGCGTCGTTGCGCTCCAGCGCCAGACGGGTCGTAGCCGATGAGCGGATGGCCCGCCGGAGATCGGCACCGACCACCGAATACTCGGGCATCGCCAGGTAGATGCTTTCGTAGGGCAAGGAGTAGGAGCCGCGCAACTGGAAGCCGCAACCGGCAAGCACGGCAAGCAGCACGAGCAGGACGGGAGCCGCGAAGGCCGGCAAGGTGGGCGGTAGCGCCAGGCGCATGGGAATCTCCCTCAAGGTCTCAGGCGACGATATTGACCAGGCGGCCGGGAACGACGATCAGTTTCTTCGGCGCGGCACCGGCCAGATGCTTGCTCGCCGCTTCGCAGGCCAGCGCGGCGGCTTCGATGCTCGCGCGGTCGGCGCCTGCCGGCACGCGCAGGCTACCGCGCAGCTTGCCGTTGATCTGCAGCACGAGCTCGATTTCGTCCTGGGCCAGGGCCGCCGCATCAGGCTCCGGAAAGGCCTGCGAGCTGGCCGTGCAGCCCGGGCGCAGCGCCGTAAACAGCGCTTCGCAGACGTGCGGCACGATCGGGTTGAGCATCAGCACCGCCGCCTCGAGCGTCTCCTGCCTGAGCGCACGAACGGCGGCCGAGTCGCCGGCCACCCGGTTATAGGCGTTGAGCAACTCCATCACCGCCGCGATTGCGGTGTTGAACTGCTTGCGGCGACCATAATCGTCGGCGACCTTGCCGATTGTCTGATGCAACTGGCGACGCAAGGCCTTCAATTGCGCCGGTATCTCGCCGCGTTCGCCATCGCCGGCCGGCGGCAGCGGTCCCGCCGAGACGTGCTCGAAGACGATCCGCCAGAGGCGCTTGAGAAAACGGAAGGCACCCTCGACGCCGGCGTCCGACCACTCCAGCGACTGGTCGGGCGGACTGGCGAACATGATGAACAGGCGTGCCGTATCGGCGCCGAACTGATCGATCAGCGCCTGCGGATCGACGCCGTTGTTCTTCGACTTGGACATCTTCTCGATGCCGCCGACGGTCACCGGCAGGCCGTCGGCGCGCAGGCTGGCGCCGCTGGCGCGCCCGCGTTCGTCATGCACGGCGTCGACGTCGGCGGGATTGATCCACTGTTTCTTGCCGTTGCCGTCCTCGCGGTAGAAGGTCGGGGCAACGACCATCCCCTGGGTCAGCAGGTGGGCAAAAGGCTCGCCGAGCGAATGCCCGGCGAACAGCCCGACGTCGCGCATCAGTTTGGTCCAGAAGCGCGCGTAGAGCAGATGCAGGATGGCGTGCTCGATGCCGCCGATGTACTGGTCGATGCCCCCCTGGCACCAGTAGGCGACGCGCTCGTCGACCATCGCCTGCTCGTTGTCCGGGCAGCAATAGCGCAGGAAGTACCACGACGACTCGACGAAGGTATCCATGGTGTCGGTCTCGCGCCGCGCAGGCTGGCCGCATTTCGGGCAGTTGCAGGCGTAAAACTCGGGCATCGAACTCAGCGGTGAGCCGGCGCCGGTGATGGTCACGTCTTCCGGCAGGACCACCGGCAGGTCGGCGTCGGGCACCGGCACGTCGCCACAGGTGGCGCAGTGGATGATCGGAATCGGGCAGCCCCAGTAGCGCTGCCGCGAGATGCCCCAGTCGCGCAGGCGGAACTGGACCTTCTTCGCGCCCAGTCCCTTGGCCGCCAGGTCGGCGGCGATGGCGTCGGTCGCGGCGGCGCAATCCAGATCATCGTACCTGCCGGAGTTCACACAGCGGCCACGCTGCTTGTCGGCGTACCACTCCTGCCAGCCTTCGAGCGAGAAGGTCTCGCCGGGCACGGCGATCACCGGCTTGATCGCCAGGCCGTACTTCCGGGCAAAGGCGAAGTCGCGCTCGTCGTGCGCCGGAACCGCCATCACCGCGCCGTCGCCGTAGCTCATCAGCACGTAGTTCCCGATCCACACTTCGACCTGCTCGCCGCTCAACGGATGGGTGACGAAAATGCCGGTCGGCATGCCCTTCTTGTCCATCGTCGCCAGGTCGGCTTCGGCGACGCCGCCACGTTTGCATTCCTCGACGAAGGCCGCGATCCGCGCATCGCGCGCCGCCGCGTGGGTGGCCAGCGGATGTTCGGCGGCGACGGCACAGAAGGTGACGCCCATGATCGTGTCGGCACGGGTGGTGAACACCCACAGCTGCCCGGGCTCGCCGTCAAGCTCGTAGGGAAAGGCGAAGCGCACGCCGGTGCTCTTGCCGATCCAGTTCTTCTGCATCAGGCGCACCTGTTCGGGCCAGCCGTCGAGCTGCTCGAGGTCGGCGAGAAGCTCCTCCGCGTAGGCGGTGATCTTCATGTAGTACATCGGGATCTCGCGCTTTTCGATCAGCGCCCCCGAGCGCCAACCCCGCCCGTCGATGACCTGTTCGTTGGCGAGTACGGTCTGGTCGACCGGATCCCAGTTCACCGTTCCCAGGCGCTGGTAGATCAGGCCCTTCTCGTACAGGCGGGTGAACAGCCACTGCTCCCAGCGGTAATACGCGGGCGTGCAGGTGGCAATCTCGCGCTCCCAGTCGATGGCGAAGCCCAAGCGCTTCAGCTGGGCCTTCATGTACTCGATGTTGGCGTAGGTCCATTGCGCCGGCGGAACGTTGTTCTGGATCGCCGCGTTCTCGGCGGGCATTCCGAAGGCATCCCAGCCCATCGGCTGCAGCACGTTGTAGCCGAGCATGGCGTGGAAGCGCGCCAGGACGTCGCCAATGGTGTAGTTGCGCACGTGCCCCATGTGCAGCTTGCCCGACGGATAGGGGAACATCGACAGGCAGTAGTACTTGCGCCGGCTGGGATCCTCGATGGCCCGCGCTGCGCCGCTGTCGTTCCAGAATTGCTGAGCGGCGAGTTCAACGTCCGCGGGCTGATACTTTTCCTGCATGGCCAGTAGGGGTCCGGAAATGGGCTGAAGCGCGAATTATACGCACAGCCGCCTGGCCCTGCTCCGCTGACACGCCGGCGCCCCATGGGAACTCGCCGGTGACCTCACTCGAGCGCTCGCATGCGCGGTCCTGCTGGCAACTGCCGGGGGTACCTGCAGCGGTGTTAGAATCCTCCCCCTCTCGTTGTCACTGGAGCTGGCCATGAACAGGCATCGCGTGCAGACCCTTCTTGGCGGCTGTTTGCTGGCCGGCGTCTTGCTGCCGCTGCCGTCCACCGGCGCGGAACAGGCCAACGCCATCGTCGATGCGCTGCAGATGCCGGCGTGGATCGAGCGCCAGGGTGTCCGGCACGCGCTGGTGCCGGGAACGATCCTGGCCAACCAGGACAAGCTCGTCACCGGAGCCGATGCGCGCGTGCGCATTCAGCTGGCTGATGGCAGCGTGCTCGCCCTGGGCGACAACAGCGAAATGCGTTTGAATGCCCTTGGCGTCCGCGAGAAGCCGGTGTTCACGGCGGCCATCGACGTCCCGCACGGCAGCCTGCGCTTCACCACCGGGACCTTCTCCCGGCAGCACCGGGAGCGGGCGATCAATCTGCGTTTTGGCACGCTCACCGCCGGGGTACGGGGAACCGACCTGTGGGGCAGCGCCGACGCCGACGGCGACCGCGTCTGCCTGCTTGAAGGAACGATCACCGTGGTCCACCCCGACGATCAGGCACAGCAGCTGAGTGCGCCCGCAACTTGCTATCTGGCCAGCCAGGGGGCGACGCCGACGCTGAGCGAAGCGGCCTCAGCCGGGCAACTCTCCATGTGGGCGGCGCAGGCGGGGATTCAGAGGGGTAACGGCGAGGCCACGCGCGCTGGACGGTGGCTGCTCGAGCTGGCCGTCCTGGACAGCGAGGCGGCGGCCCTGGCCCTCTACGACCGCGCCCGTGCTGCCGGTTACGCGGTTCGGATCATGCCGCGAGCCGCTGCGGGCGGCGGCTATCATTATGCGGTGAGGGTCACGCAGCTGGCGACGAAGAACGACGCGGCAGCGCTGGCCGCGCGAATTGGGCAGGCGCTAAGCCTGGCTTCGCCGCGCGT
Source organism: Candidatus Accumulibacter sp. ACC005 (assembly GCF_907163215.1). Classification (NCBI taxonomy): domain Bacteria; kingdom Pseudomonadati; phylum Pseudomonadota; class Betaproteobacteria; genus Candidatus Accumulibacter; species Candidatus Accumulibacter sp. ACC005. The sequence continues at coordinate 112,486 of NZ_CAJQUB010000010.1, forward strand.
ATCACAATATTGAGTCGCGGTACTGAGCGGCGACGACGCGAAAACGTGGGGCGGGCCAGGCAGCATAGCGCAACCTGCACGCGCCCCGCTGGCCCGAAGTGGACGCCGCTTCAGCGGCGGGACTGTCAGACGGCCTGCTTCTCGATGCGCAGCGCCCTGCTGACGCCCAGCTGAAGAAGCTTGGCGACGTTCTGGGCGGCTATCAGGTGCAGGCTCGATATCCGGCTCTGGTGACGCCACAGCCAGAACACACAGGTCACGCTCGGCGTGTCGCGCACGAGAACGCAGTTCCCCTCGGCTTGCGCGAGATCGATGAAACGCTCCACCGCCAGGCGGTAGTAATCCGAACTGTCGCAGCAACCGGTCATTTCCTCGGCTTCTCCGGCCGCACGCCGCCACAGCTTGAGCGCCAGCTCTTCGCTGATACCGGTCTTGTGGGCGATCCACGGCAGAATTTTTGGTGCTTTCATGATCTTGCTCCTGAGAGTCTGGCGATGCAGAGCACTGTAACGTTCCAACCGAAACCTTATGAGGTCAGTCGTGTTGCAATGCAGCATCATTATAAGCAATCCCCTAGTAAAAGTTTGGGGTTTTCTTCTAATCGATTCTCTCAAGCCATCGGATGACGCTCCAGTTGTGGCCGAAATAACACACGGCGGTCGAGAAATCAGGAACGTTCATCCGTCTTCTCGGCAACGCGGAGAAGCAGCCTGACCCTACCGCGCCGCAACATCCACTGCCCTTCGATCCAGCTCCAGCTTAGCAGCGCCAGCTGCTTTTCCAACGTGCACAAGTACGCACAACGGCAGAATGGTGCTCGACCTTGAGCAATTGTCGACGGCAGCGGCAAGCTCAGGCAGGGGCCTGAGCTTGCCCTCGGCGGCGCCGCGTTCACTGCTTGACGCTGACCTTCCAGCCGTCACTGGTCTTGGCAAGGTGCTGGACGGTGACCGCGTTCGGCCCGTCGCGCGCCTCCAGTACGGCGTAATCACCGCTCACCGTCACCTTCTCGATCTGCTTGCGGCGCGCTTCGCCCTGTGCCCCGCTGCGCATCCGGTCGAGAAATTGCTTGAAACCGTCTTCGCCGAAGGCCCTGGCCATGCCCTGCAGGTCGTCCACCTTCGCGGCGGTCATGGTCGGACGCGCGGCATCAAGCCCGCCCGCGATCAGCGCTTTCTCGTAGGCCAGAAAGGCGTCCGCCTGTGGCGACTTCCGAGCTGCTGCACCGGTGAGCGTTTGCGCGAAACTGGCGGGAGCAAAGGCGATGATGGTCACAAGAATGGCGAACACGCGAATCATCAGTTTCATGAAAATCTCCTGGAGAATGGTCGTACAAGGCATGGATGATCACCACTTAGCGAATTCTGCACTGATCGGCGATCTTGACAAGCAGCGCAGCAGGGACCGCACTCGCCGCGCCACGGGCAACACGACACTCGACACGCCCCAGGCTTCGGCCGCGACGTCCCGGGCTTACAATCGCCATCAGCGCACACTTGGCATCTCAGCCTTCCCGGAGCACCGATGATCCCCACCAATGACCTGCTGCTGTTCGCCGGCGCGGCCCTGCTGATGGTCCTCACCCCCGGGCCGAACATGATCTACCTGATCTCGCGCTCGATCTGCCAGGGCCGCAAGGCCGGCGTCGTCTCGCTGTTCGGCGTCATCGCCGGCTTCCTGGTGCATATGCTCGCCGCAGCCATCGGCCTGACCGCGCTCTTACTCGCCGTTCCACTGGCCTACGAAGCCCTCAGGTGGGCCGGCGCCGCCTATCTCCTCTGGCTGGCCTGGCAGGCCCTCAGACCCGGCGCACGCTCGCTGTTCGAGCCGCGGCAACTGCCACCCGACTCGACGACCAGACTGTTCGTCATGGGCTTCCTGACCAACGCGCTGAACCCCAAGATCGCCGTCTTCTACCTTTCGGTGTTCCCGCAGTTCGTTTCCCCCGAGCGCGGCTCGCTCTTCCTGCAAAGCATCACGCTGGGCGGTACGCAGATCATGGTCAGCTTCTCGGTCAACCTGCTCGTCGCCCTGTTCGCCGCCGGCATGGCGTCGTGGTTTGCCCGCAATCCGGCCTGGTTGGTGCTGCAGCGGTGGGTGATGGGTTTCGTTCTCGCCGCGCTTGCCGTGCGTCTGGCGCTTGAGCAGCGACGAGCTTAGATCTGGCACACTGCCTTGCTGGATTCGTTCACCGCATTTGGATTTCCGGCCGCGCACGCGGCAAACCACTCACCGCCTGTTGGGCGCAACAGGCAAATGCCCGGTCTTCACCCAGATCACCGTTTCAACTTCGGTGTACGGGTGATGCGTGCTGTGGTGTGGGCTGCGTAGCCAGCTGCCCGCCGGGTAGCGGCCGTGTTCATCGATGAATTCGCCGCTGAGCACGAGAATTTCCTCGCCGCCCCAATGCCGATGCGGAACGAAGCGTTCGCCGGCCGGCCACTTGACGAGCGCGACGTGCTCGACCGCGTACGAATGCAGCGGCATGACCTGCAGTCCGCCCTGACCGGGCAGCCACGCCGCGCTGGCGGTGTCGATGCGTACGCTGGCGGCGTCGCCGCGGGCGAACTGGTGCAACTTCACGAACAGCACGCAGCCGCCCTCGCTGAACGGTGCGTGGCCGCTGCCGGGGGGATTGCGCAGGTAGCTGCCGGGTCCGTAATCGCCGTCTTCGTCCGAAAAGACGCCTTCGAGGACGAGAATCTCTTCGCCGCCGGGATGCAGGTGGCGGGCGAAGCGGGCGCCGGCGTCGTAGCGCACGATACTCGTCGCGTGCCCGCGCTCGGCGTCCTCGCGGGCCAGGGGTTTGCGCCACACGCCGGGCAGCGGGCTGGCCTGCCAGGGGGCGCTGGCGGTATCGACGCGTGCGGCGACGGCGAAATCCATGTTCAGCATGCGGGCGATGTCCGGTGCAGATTACCGGGGCCGGATCAATCGGGCGCCGCGGCAGCGGCCTGATCGAGCCAGGCCAGCCACCGGTTCACCGCCGACTGCCGCTTGCCCGCTTCGGCCCGCCAGTGATAGTCGCCGTTGTCGTGCCACAGAAGAGCCCAGTCACCGCCCCAGGTGTCGGCCACCGCACTGCGGCTGACCCCCTCGAGCACGCGCTGGGCGCGCAGGCGCGTGAGCTCGTCGGGCGACATCAACAGCGGCAGTATCGCCCGCGCCGCGGGCAGCCCGCAGCGTACCAGCGCGCGCACTTCGGACGTGAAATCGGCGTGCAAGGGCTCCGGCGAAGCGTTGATATTTTCCACGAGGGTTGCGATTTCCTCGCTCACGGCATGACGATCGGATGATTGGAAACGGTGTGCGAGAAGGTGATCACCACGCGCCGGTTGGCGCGCAAGCGTCCGGCGTCGCGTGGCTGCGGCGCGCCCGGCGCCGTGCCGTGCTCGGAGAAGATGTCCGTTTCGCCGAAGCCAAAGGAAAAGGTAATGCGCGTCGCATCGACCCCGGCGAGCAAGAGCAGGTTTTCCGCCACGTCCGCTCGGCGCTGCGAGAGATCGGCGTTGGCCGCTTCACCGCCGCGCACGTCGGCATTGCCTTCGATGCCCACCGTCACGTCGGGGTAGCGATCCAGGTAGTCCGGGATATCCGCCAGTTTGCCCTCCTCGCCGGCCATCGGCACGTCCTGATTGGTGTCGAAATAGAGAACGACCGGCTCGTGCACATAGTAACCGCGGAAGCGTTCAAGGGCCTCGTCGAAGACCGCCGACGCGCTATCGGCGACGTGCGCGTACTCGTTCTGCACCGCGCCGCTGCGGATCTGGAAACCCCACGAGATGGCGCCATAGACCGTCTGGTTGTCGGTGCCCTTGGCGACGGTCTCGAAATCGAGATCGCTGTCGAACGACAGGCTGGGAAAATCGAACAGGGAGGCCGGGCCGAAATCGGTCGGCGAGCGCAGCCAGCCGTACTGGTTGTCGCCGCCAACACCAAAATGCTCGATGTAGTTGGGCGAGCCCGGGTCGCCACGCGGCGTCGCCGACGGCAGGTTGTCGATCATCCAGCCAGCGGGGGCGCCGCCGGGCGTTCCCGGCGTCATCTGCTCCATGCGCCCGGCCTCGGTCCCCTGCACGCCGGTATTGCTGTCGGTCATGTTGCGCCAGTCGACCGGCGCACCCGACGACGGCGTCGTCGCACCCGAAACGTCGGTGGCATTGACCGCCTGGACGAGGCCGATCTCCGCCGAGTAGGGACCGTTCGGATCGGGTTCGAAAGCAATCGTTCCCGATAGGCCGGGCGGCGTCGCCTGCGTCGCCATGCCGATCTCGAAGACGCCGAGCGCCACCGGCATGCTTTGCATCAGGTCGCACTGCAGCGCGCGTGGCTCGCCGCCCTGCTGGGCGACGTGCGCCAGTTCGTGCGCCAACAGGCGATCGCCACCCGGCGTACCCGGCGCATAGCGGCCGGGGGCGAAGAAGATGTCCCTGCCGACGGTCACCGCGTTGGCGCCCATCGACGTCGCAATCCGCCCGGCGCGGGAACCGGAATGGATGCGCACATCGTGCGCGGAAGACCATTCGCTGGGCAGCCGCTCGCCGGCGCTTGCCTGCCGCGCCAGCCACCCATCGAGCCGATCGGCCCCCGGACGCTTGCTGATCGGCGTCACTGCCGGCGCATTGCGGGCGCCTCCCTCGCGCATGCGTGCGCCGGCGCGCTCGGCATCGAGTTCGGATTGCTGGTCGCGCGCCGGGCGCACGCTCACCTTTCCCCGGGCAGTCAGGAATCGGGGCACGCCGGGCGCGACCGGCGAGGCACCGCGAGAAGACGACGCCGCCTCGGGAGCCTTGCCTCGCGACGAGGTTTTCTTGCTCTGATAAGTCATCTTCGCTCTCCTTCCTTGCGCTCAGCGCGGGAACAGCACCTCGCCGTTACCGACAATCAAGAAGCGTTGCGCGCCGCCGGCGTCGTTCCAGGTAATGCGGATGGTCAGGCCCGGGTAGCGGGTACTCAGATCCTGCAAGGGCCCGGCCATCGCCGGCGATCCGGAAAGACCCGCCTTGCACGCACTGCACACGCCTGTCGGCTCCGAAATATGCATGGCCAGCGTGCGCCCTTCCAGGTCCGCTGGCCGCAAGCCCGCCGACTCGACGGCATCGATGAACTGGTTGGCAATGCCTTCCTCCGCGTGCTCGATGAACTGCAGATTGTTGCGTGGCGAAAAGACGTGTGGCGTTGCGTCCGGCAAGGGGCGGGCGGCGCCAGCGCGGACGCCGCGCGAACCCGATGCGAAGACGGTGCCTTCCAGTCCGGGCACATCGGTTCTCCCCGCAGCGACGGTGTTGACGTCTCCGGCAAGCCCATACGTCTCGCGCAGGCGAGCCAGATCCTCGGCGCCGACGGCGACCCGACCGCCGGGTCCAAGAGCCGGTTCGACACCGGGAATATCGGTTCCGCACAGACTTGGTCCTCCGGAAAAACGGCACCAGGTCCCGTCGCTGCGCCGGCGCCAGGTGTGACCATTCTCCAGTGGCACCTCGTCCACGTAGCCGGTGACCGACGAGGGCTGCGCCTCTCTCGCCTGAACGGCCTCGATTTCTGCCGTGCGCTGACTGGGGCTCAGCTGTGGGCCCTCCAGTGGCGCCGTTTCGTCGAGCACCGTGCGCCGCGCCGCAGGCGCGCCGTGCTCGGGCGGCGGCGCATGCCCCCCTTCGCCCGAACGCGCCGCCGCGTCCGCGTCGACGGGGCGCTCGTGACCGCCGGCAGTCGCGTCCGAGACGTCCCCGCGCCCGCCACTCTCGATATCCGGCGGCCGGTCGGCCGCTTCCAGCGCGCCGCGTCCGGCACCGCGCAGTTCGCTGGCCAAGGCGCCGATGTCGGCGGCCGTCAGTATCACCTGTGCGGCAGCCATCGCATAATCGAAGGCGCCGGGTGCCGCGGCGCCGAGCATTTCACCGTCCGGGTTGATCGACGCCTGGGCCAGATCCACCCGATCCATGAGGTTTTCCAGGTCGATGGCGGTGCTCACCACGCCTATGCCGACAGCAATCGCCGGGCCGACGACGGGGATGAATACCGCCGCCACCTGCGCCAGGGTCAGGCCCATCGTCGTCCAGAAACGGGTGACCTCGTGCTCCTGGCGGATGCGTGCGAATTCGCTGCGCACATTCTCCGGCAGCGAAGTCTCCGTCGCGCGCACCGCCTGCGGAAGGTCGAAGGGATGGATATCGCCACTACCGATCGAGACGATCGCCTCGTCCACATCGTTGAGCAGTTCCGCGTACGCCTCCGCCGCCCGCCTCGACAGCGCCGCATCGTCGGCGAGAGCCGGGTCGCCGGTCACGTCCGCGGCGTCCAGCGTCTTGAACAGCGGGAAGTTCTGATACAGCTCGGAGATCGCACCGCTTACGCCGCCGATCTGGCGGTCGCGCCAGGCCACCAGATCGTCGGCCCAGTAACGGAAAAACAGTCGCATCAAGTCCGACGGCACCCTGCGGTCGCGCAGACTCACTGCCCGCGCACCGTTCATCCGCGCGCTGTTCAACGTCTCCTGATAGCGCGTCGCAGTGTAGATATCTTCGAGCCAGCTGGTAATGCAATCGCTCATGGACAGGCAGATATCGCCGTGCAGCGCACCGACGCTGACGCCGCGCAGTGTGCTGCGCGAGTCCTGCAGACGGTCGCGCGTCTCGTTCAGGCGTTGCAACGCGCGCGCGCCGTCGCGCAGCGAGGCCATCGCCGCCGTGCGATCCGACGCGCCGTCGCGCGCCACCTCCGGCACACGATCGGGATTCAGCAACTGGTCTCGCTTGAGCTCGATGCCGGCGCGATGGGACGCCATCAACCCGAGCGCGTTGAGCCGCACCAGAGTTTCCATGCGCGCAGTGAAGGCGGCGTCCAGTCGCGCCCTCGAGGCCTCGTCGGTCGGCACGCCCGTGCCACTGCGCAGGCTTTCCTCGATCGCCAGGGACTGCTCCGGCGCGGCGCCGAGGGTCTCGTCGAAGATGCCTCTGAAGTCGTCACGCCGATGCTGGGCCGAAAACCAGGACCAGGCCATCGTGTTCGTTGGATCGAGAGCACGCCGCAGAGGCCCGCCAGCCGTACCCCGCTGCTGCACCACGTGCGCCACCTCGTGAGCCATCAATGCCAGATCGTCGGGGCGCTCGCGCCCGCCCAGCCAGATGTGTTCGCCCTGCGTGAAAGCGCGCGCGCCGACCTGCCGCACGGCGCGGTCGGCAGCGGAATCATGATGGACCAGTACCCCGCCGAGGTCGGCGCCGGTAGCCCGCTCGAGGCGAGCCTTGACAGCGCCGGGCAGAGCCATCCCGCCGGAACCTGCCGCCCGGCCGCTACCGCGCCGCGGCGTGCTGTCGTCATCGTCCGGCGGGTCGGCACGCAGGCTCGCACGGCGGAGCGGGAAGGCCTCACTGGCGGCGCTTCCGGCAGCGTCCGCGACGCGTTCTTCTGCACTCGCCGGAGGACACTCTTCCGCACACGGGTCGCCAAGTCGCCGCAGCGGTGCTCGCTGTTCGCGACTCAGAAAACGCGGCAGGGACCTGCCGGCAGTGACCGCGCTGGAAAAGGCGTCCGCCTCATGCTCCAGCGGATCGTCCGCCGCGCCCACCTCCAGCCAGGGCTGGCCACCGTCGGGCTTGAGATAGCGCGGCGTTCCGCTATCGACCGCCGCCGGAGCACAGCAATTACCGGCTGGCTCGCGGCGACCCGTGCCGGCCTCGGGACGCCGGGCGAGTGCGCAGCTGCAGTTCATGAGCGCGCGCTCAGCCCGCCCGGCAGACTGGCGGTGCGCTGCTGGCCGGAGCGTGAAGGCCAGCACTCCCGGCCTGGGCGAAAGTACATGTTCAACATGGACTCGGCTCTCAGGCGCTGAAAGGGGGGCCAGCCAGCGCCATCAGCGCCGCGCGCACGCGTGCGAAGGCCGGCGGCGCCGCGCTGCGTTCGATCGTCACCGAATGACGCAGCTCGCCCAGGGTGGCGTCGATTTCATCGCGGAAACCGTCGCGCCCCGGGGTCACGATCTCGTCCGGCAGCGCGAAGAAATCGCCCTCAAGCAGCGCGTCGACCAACTGCTGCTGCTGCCAGCGGTCGAGGCGCCGCAGCGCTTGTTCGGGCCAGGGCGCGCTCCACTGGCGGCCGCGCGGACAGTCCCGCGTCTCGACGTAGGCGAACAGCTCACCGGCGGGCGTCACCCGGATGCGCAGGTTGCCGCGACAGCTGATCGCCTGAATGCGGCGGAACTCGATTTCGGGCTGCGCAGCGCCCGAGCCCACCCGGGTGCTCAACTGATGCTCCACTCGGATTGAGCGATATCGGGCGCGGTCATGCGCCCGAGCGCCTCCCACAGGGTCACGTAATGGCGCGGCAGCACGTCGATGCCGTTCGACATCTGGCTCGCGGTATCGACGCCCCACACCGCCGGCCCAGGCACCCCGGCGGCAGTGACCAGCCCGGAATAGAGCGTCTGCTGCGCGCCAAGCACGCCGGTGGTGTTGTTCTGATACTCATCGGGCAGGCCCAGCATATGACCGAACTCGTGCTCGCCGACCGAATAGCGGTTGGAGGTATAGGTCGTCTCGAAGGCGTGATCCACCGATATGTCGGCCCGGCGGTTGGCGGCGTCGCCGGCGGCACCCACCGGCCCGTGGCCGAGGACGCCGATCGGCTGCGTCACACCCAGGCCGGCAAGGAAGCTGCGCACGGCCACCGCGCGCCTCTCGGAGAGGTCGACGTTATGCGTGGCGTCACCGTCGAGACTGGCGAAGCCGTCGACCTTGAGCGGGATCAGCGGATCGGACGGGTTCTTCTGCCTGGCCGCAGCGGCGAAGGCGGTAAGGGCCGGTCGTGCTGCCGGAGCGATGACATCCGAATCGTTGCCGAACAACACCGGTGAAGCCGCCGCCGCGGCGAGTGCGCTCTCCAGGCGCTGGCGCTCGGTGGTGGCCACGCTGCCGCTGTTGAAGTTGGGCTCTTCGCGCACATCGGACTGGTAGAGGGTGGCCGTTGCCGGCCGCTCGGGATGCGCCACGTCGGGATCGTTGGTGGCGGACTTGTAGTCGATCCCCGGTCCGGGACTCTTGTGTACCGTCGTCACGTAGTGCGCCGAAGCGTCGTCGGCGACCTCGACCGGCGTCACCAGCGGGATCGCGCGAAAATCCCAGCAGGGCTTGGTCGAGGTCATCGTATGCTGGGCGCTCCAGCGCGCCGAGACACGACCGATATAGGCGCTCTTGAAGTCCGCCTTTTCCGTGTCGCTCCAGAAGAAGCGGCTGAGGTCTTCGCCAGCCATGCTGCGGCTGATCCATTCAAGCATTCCCGGCGCGTTGTCGGCCGAGACGAAATTGAACTTCATCTTCACCGTCACCGGCATCAGCCCGACCAGCGGGAAATAATCGGCGTCGAACATGCCGAAGGTGGTCGAGGGAATATAGCGCTCGAGGTGCATATGGCGCAGCGCGAAGGCGTCACGGCGCACGCCCTCTTCCGGCGTCAGGCAGGTGCCGAAAAGGCTGTCGAAGAGCGGCGTCGGCGTTGCCGGAACGCCTGCCGGCAGGGGCACGCCGGCGTCGGTCGGGCCAGCAGCGGCAGCGGCCGCGAGCGCTGCGTCCGGAGTTGCACCGGCATCGGCAGCAACCCCCGCGTCAGGCACGCGAGAAACGGTATTGGCTGTGCCGCCGCTGACGACATGGGCGAGTTCGTGCGCGATCAGCCGGCGCCCGGAATCGGACTCGGGTTCGTAGCGGCCGGGCGCAAACACGATGTCGTTGCCGAGGGTGAAGGCGCGCGCCGCCAAAGAGCGCGCCATGCTTCCTTCGCGCGATCCGCTGTGCACCCGCACCGCATCGAGATCACGCCCGAAACGCGGCTCGAAGAAGTCGCGCGCGGACCTGTCGAGCGGGCGACCCGAGCCCAGCCCGGGCAGCGACGCCGACAGCGGCCCGGCCCCCTCGGCCGAACGCTGGATACCCGAAGCGCAGCTGGCACAGGGCGCCTGCGGCGTACAGCCGAGGCATCCGTGGGGCGCCATCACCGCGTCGGCGATGCGCTCTGCCTGCCGCTCGCCGGCATCTTCCGGGCGAGAGACTCTCATTCCGCGCGCCGCAAGGAATCGCGGTGTGCCGGCGGCGCGTGTTGCCGTCGTGGACTCGGATCTGGCGTGCGCGGCTGAGGAATCGGCCATCCTGCCTCGTGCCTGTGTCGTGAATGTCATCGTCTGTTCTCCAGGATTCGCCTGCCATCAGTTCCTGCAAGCCGACGAGCCCATCGGGCCGGTACAGTCGCAGGCCCGGAGCCTGCCGGGCCGAGCTGCATCGGGCCGACGGCGGCGGTCGAGGACAAGGTTCATCCACTGTCTCCAACGCCGGCCGGCATCTGCTTGCCGAGCTTGCGGTATTCGCTCGCCAGGGCGGCGCTCAACTCGGCCTCACCGAGGGCGACGCCCTGCGCACCGGCCAGTGCCGCGGCACCGAGCACCACATTGCGGATGTGCCCGCCGGGGAGATCACAATTGGCGGCCAGCCGATTGAGCGCCACGGCGTCGAGGGTATTCGACTGCCCAAGGTGGGCCAACCACAGGGCCCGCCGCTCGACCGGCCCCGGCGCGAGGAATTCGATGATCGCGTCGAGCCGGCGGGTAAAGGCCGAATCGAAGCGCGCCCGGCTGTTGCTTGTCAGCAGGGTGATGCCCTCGAAGCTCTCGATGCGCTGCAGGAGGTAGTTGGTCTGCTGGTTGGCGAAGCGGTCGTTGGAGTCCTTGACGTCGGTGCGCTTGCCGAACAGAGAGTCGGCCTCGTCGAAGAGCAGCACCACTTCGGCATGCTCGGCGCGGCCGAACAGCTCGGCGAGATTCTTCTCGGTTTCGCCGATGTACTTGCTCGTCACCGAAGCCAGGTCCACCCGGTACAGCGGCAAGCCAAGCCGGGTGGCGAGCCAGCCCGCGGCGAGTGTCTTGCCGGTGCCCGAAGGCCCGACCAGCAGGGCGCGGACGCCGGGCCTGTAGCGCGCCCGTGCGGCCAGCCCAAGCGAGGCGGCCAAGGTGTCGCGCAGGCGGCAGCGGGCGACCAGCGAATCCAGCGCCTGGCGCTGCAGCGGCGCCAGCACCAGTGCCTCGTCGGCGATGTCGTCATCGAGGAGCTCGGCGAGCGCGCCGAGATCTGCGCCGACCCCGTTACGCGCCACCTGGGCGACATGCGCCACGCCGGGCGCGGCGCCGACGCGTGCCGCGGCCGAGCGAGCCGCCTGACCCAGTTCGGCGATGCGGCCGGCGCCGTGACGGTGATGTGCAGCGAGGCGATCGACGGCCACGTCATCGCCCAGCGCGGCGCGCCACAATCGGGCACGCTCTTCGGCCGGCGGCACCGGCAGGCGCCACTGGGCGACCGCGCCCGGGCCTTCGATGCTGCCTTCGAGTCCGGTGGCGACGAGCATCGGGCCGGCGTAGCCCGGGATCCCGACAAGGCGTCGCCGCTCGCCCGGCGCCAGCGTCACCTGCCAGACCGGCAGACGATCCTGCAGCCACAGCCACGGTCCCAGTCCGCGCGGCGGCTCGCCCTCGTAGAAGGCCGGGCGGCGCCCGCTCGCGGCAGCCACCGCAAGTGCTGCCGCGCGTACCTCGCCGGGCACCGCGCTGCGCAGTACCAGCACCAGGGCGCCGTCCTCGCGCAGGCCGGAAGCCTGGTTGCGCGCCGCCGCCAGCGTCGAATCCGGCAGCATTGGCAGCACCCCTTCGGCATCGCCTACCCCGTCGAAGCGACCCGCGTAGCCGGCCAACGCCATCACCAATGGCAGCGGTGTGCGCACGCTGCGCTCGCACAGGGGCCGTTCCTCGGGCTCGAGCTGAACCAGGCCGCTGCGCCGCGCCGGGCCTTCCGCGAGCAAGGCCAGCGCGTGCACTTCGCCGAGCCGCTCGCACAAACTCGCCAGCAGCCCGAGCGTGGGGCGTGCTCCGCCGACCGGATGCTGCAGCCAGATAAGCGAGCGCGCGGCCATCGGGACGAGCTCTGCAGCGCAGGCGAGCGCGGTGGCCAGCGTTTCGGGCAAGCTTAGTCCATCGCGAGCGGCGAGTGCGTAGAGCGCACGGTCGGGCGCCGGCGGGTCGGCAAGCCAGGCAGAGATCAGTGCCTGCACCGCTGCCTCGCGACCCCGGGCCGCGGGAGCCAGACTCGCGGCACAGTCATCGGCCAGGCGACCGAGCGCTCCGAGCCAGGTCGCCTCGGCCCCTTGCGCCGCGATGCAGTCGGTGGAGAGCAGCGCGAAGGCCAGTTCGGCGAGCCGCGGCAGGGCCACCCGATGTTCTGTGCCTGGGCTCGCCGCGGACAGATGCTCGGGCCGGTTCATGGATCGTCCCGCCCGTAATGGAAGCGCAGCACCCGCCCCAGCCAGGGCACCCAGCCGGGGTCGATGTCGAGGCCGGCGCGGCGGACACGCAGGTCGACCGCGTCGATGGCTTGCCAGACATCGACGTGCGTGGCGGTGATGGCAATCCTCGCCGGACGGCAGACCAGCGAGTAAAGACCGATGCCGACATCGCGGCGCAAGAGCCTGCGGCAACGCCCAAGCCAGCGCGCAACCTCGCCATCGGCCTCGCTGTCGGCCTCTAGCGGCAGAGCACACAAGAGCCACAGCGGGTCGTCGTCGGCAATCGGCAGTCGCCGCAGCAGGGTCGCGAAGATGCGCTGCGGCAGATCGTTCGGCCGCGCGTCTTCACCGATGGCGTCGGCCACGCCGAGTCGGGTGAGCAGGGGCACCAGGAACAGCAGGCCGCCAGCGGCGGTTGCCGCGTCCATGCGTCTCGGCGCGGCGCGGTGATCGATGGCCGGCGGAAAAGCGTCGGCGGGCGGCGCGGGTAACTCGTTGCCGGCAGCCGGCGCCACCGCCTGCGACCGCGCCGCGGCGGACTCGCTGGCGACGACGACCTTGCCGGCATCGGGCAAACAACCGGCAGCCGGCAAACGACCGGCAGCCGACGCGCATGGCCCCTCGCTGTCCGCGCCCGCTTCCTGCGCCACGGCGAATGGCGCGGGGCCGGCGCCAGCCTCACCTGCTCGCGGCGAGTCGGACGCTGTCCTTGCCGACGGCGAGGCCGCTGGCGCTGCCCGGCGAGCAGCGGGCGAGGGAGGATCGAAGGCGTCTCCTTCGGCGCGCCATTGATCACCACCCCCATCGCCGCCGGGATGGCCGGCGACGAGCCTGTCGGCGAAGGCTTCGTCGGCTCGCTGACTAGCGCCGCCGTCGTCCCGGCGAGCGTCTCGATCGCCGGCGACACCGCACACGGCAGCCATGCCGAGCAGCCAGCGATGGCGAACATCGTCCGGGCCAAGGCGTGCGGCCGACCAGTCGAGCAGAGCCTGCCAGCGTGCCGGCGCGACGCGAGACGGCGGTTTGCGAGCGCCATCGCACGCGGACTGCAAGCGGGCGATGTCGTCGCTCTGGAGTGCCAGCAGGAAAGCAGCGCCGCCAGCGCTGCCAGCATCCTCGCCGGCGACCAGTAGCGCGAGCCAGCACGGCAGGGCTGCCGGCGCTTCCGGCAAGGCGGCCAGCGACAAGGCCAGCAGACGCAGCGCAGCGCCGCGGCCGAGCGCGGGCCGATAGCCGTTGACCAGCAGCGGCCAACACCACGCCCGGCGCGGACTATCGGCGAGGAGAAGGCGTGTCAGCGCAAGATGAGCGCTCAGCGCATCGGCGAAACGCACGGCCGGCGCGGCTGCGAGTGCGGCGTCGTCCACCACGCTGCCATCGACGGCGATCGCCGCGCGGCAAACGGCTTCCAGGCGCAGCGCCACCTGCTGCGCTGACGCCGCGGCGGTGAACGGCGGCAGGCGCAGCCGGCGCAGCAGCAGGAGCTCGGCACCGTCGCCCGGCAGGCTGGCCGTACGCAGCGCGTCCTCGATCAGGAAGCCGGCGCGGCGCGCGACGGCATCGGCCGGCGCGCGGATCGACAGGCGGCGGACCGTGCGCTCGGCGAACATGCGCTTACCTGATCTTCACGCTGGCCAGGCGCGCGCTGCTCATCGCCAGCGGGCTGTCGGCAGCGACGAACTGCACCCGGCTCTCGGCAGCCAGCTCGAGACGGTTGCCCTCGACGTGCAGCACGGTGGTCGACACCTCGCTGCTCGCCAGATCATCGACCCGTGCTCGCGCCACGACCCGATCGCCCTGGTACACCAGCGCCTGCATGCCGACCCTGAGCTTGAGGCCGTCGCTGACGCGAATCGGCAGGCGAATGCCGGGCAGCGCCGTCACCGGCGCCGGCAGGCGGCCGGAAATGATGCGGTTGACCGGTGCGTGGCTGGCGAGCAGCAGACACATGTGCACGACGTCGTTGATCAGCGCCGCGGCCTCGCTGTCGCCGGTCTTCATTTGCCCGAACAACCAGTCGACGTAGGCCTGCAGCTGTCGCCGCGTCGGGTAGTCCAGCTCGGCCCAACGGGGCAGACCGGCGAGGTTTCTGAGCTGCGGCGTGGCGTCGAACTGCGACAGGCGTTCGGCCCAGTCGAGACGAATCGACGGCAGAACTTCCGAGAAGGCCTCGTGCAGGCAGCCGGCAATGCGCGACATTTCCTCGAACACCCGGGCGGCCTGGCTGGCGACCGCGCCGCGGCCGTGCTCGCCGTCGACCAGGTCGCCGAGCGAGACCACTTTTTCGGCCTCGGCGCGCGCGCCCTGCCAACCCAGCCCGGCGATCAGCAGCGGGTCGATGCGCGTCGCCGCGACGCGCAACTGCTGCACGGCGGCGAGCTGCTTGCCGTGCAGCGCGGCGATCGCCCCGGCGACGCCGCGCACGGCGCTCGCTGCCGGCTGCGCCGCCACCCGCAGGTTCATGATCTGGCTGCGCAACTGGGCCGATTGCATGGTCTTGACCAGCAGATCGACGCGGTCGAGCTTGTCGAGCAGCGCCGGCAGTCGCGCAAACCAGCGCGACGGCGCCTCGCGCACCACGGCCAGCAGATCGGCGAGTTCGTCGGGCGCGTCCTGGTGCGCCATCAGGCACGCCGGCACCGGCGCTTCGAGCAGGCCCGGATCGAGCTGGCGCATCGGCGCCGGGCTGATCAGCTCGGCCTCGCGCGGACGCTGATAGGCGACGAACTTGACGTGATCGCGCAGGATCTGCGCCCGGCGATCGTTGATCGCCGCCAGCCGCGCCTCTTCTTCGCCGATCAGCGCACGCGTCACGGCGACGTCGTGGCGCGCCTCGGCGAGATCCTCGGCGACCCCCTGCAAACCCTGTTCGAGTGCGGCGGCCTGGGTCCTGAGGCTGGCGAGCAGCGCCTCGCTCAGCGAAATCGCGTTGCGGTAGAGCTTGATGCGCCCTTCGAGCTGACGCATCAGCGCGACGGTGTTGTCGGAGAGATCGGCGCCATCCGAGAAGTAGGCCGACTCATCGACCTTGCTGCGCCGCGGCGCCTGCAGCATCAGCGGCAAGCGCCAGCGCTGGTTGAGCACGGTGCGCAGTGGCAGGCTGCGGCGCAGGCTGTTGAGCGTGTTCTGCTCCGCCGGGTCGCTGCTGTCGACGATCGGCAGCGGACGGTCGGGATTGTCCACCTCATCCGCGCTGTCGTAGAACAGCGCCGGGTCGCCGCGCACGCCGTGGAAGGCGATGCTCTCGAAGAGCCCGGCGCTGTCGCCACCGTCCTCGGCCTCGAGCGCGTCGGCGAGCGCGATCAGCGCGCGCACCGCTTCGTAGCGCGTGGAAGTCGTGTAATCCTTGGCCTCGTTGGCTTTCGGCGCCTCGAGCCGCTCGGCGATACTCACCGTGCGCACCTCGGCCCTGCCGACCAGCGGCGCGGCGTTGGTGATGTCGAAGGGCACGAAGCTCGTACTGCCTGCCAGGAGCTGGACGCTGGTCGCGTCGCGTACCTGTGCGTTCCGGACTGCTGGCGAACTGTCGGCAACGTTGAAGGTGAGCCCTTCGGCCTGGAACAGCGCCTGTGTACCCGGCGAAGAGAGATTCACCGCCTGGGCGCCGCCGCCGGCAAATGCGCTGCCGCCGGCCAGCGCGCTGCCCCCGGCTCGTGCCGAGGCGACCGGTGCGGCAGCGGGCGAGCCACCGCGCGGCGCGGCCGGAGCGTTCTTGAGCTCGTCGAAGAAACCCGCGATGCGCTCGCTGGAAGCGACCGCCGTCTCGGCCTGGGCAATGCTCGCCAGCGCCGGCGAGATCGCCAGCCGGGTCGCGGCGGTGGTGCCAAGGACCAGCTGCCGTACGCGGTAGATGTCCGTCTGCACCTTGACGAAGTTGTAATCGACCAGATCGTCGGCACGGTCGGCGCGACTCTTGAGATAGGCGACGAAACCCTCCACGCCGAGCTGGAAGATCTGGTAGCGCTCCTGCGCCGAGAGATGAGCGAGCGCCGGATTGTCGTAGAGGCGCAGCGCGGCCTCGACCTGGCCGTTCACCGCCGCGGTGGTCGGCGCGCGCAGGTCGCGCGCCTGCAGAAACTGCCACACACCGCGTTGCTGGGCGCCGGCCGGCAGCGCGCCGGAGAACCACGGCCGCTCGACATTGGCCGCCGACAGCGCGCCTGCGTGGCCGAAGGCGGCGGCGCCGTCGAAGAAGGTGAAGGCCATGCCGTTCAAGGCCGCGCCGGCCAAATTGACGCCGCTGGCGGCATCCAGCGGCACCTCCAGCCGCAGCCAGCGACCCGGCCGCGGAATGGCGCCGATACGCCGGCGCGACGCCGTTCCTTCCGTTCCCCAGCTGATGCGACTCAACCCCCAGTAGGCGCGGTGTTCCCAGCTCGTACCGCTGCGCCACTGCAGCATCAGCTGCGTCGGCGGATTGTCCGGATCGACGAAAACCCAGACATAGAGCCGCTCGCCGGCAACCGCCGTGAAGCTGGCGCCGGCATTCTCGAAGAAGTGCTGGTGCAGGCCGGCCTGTGGCGGCTCCGTATGACCGCCCTGCCCGCCGCTCTCCGGCGCGCCGCTGCCATCGACCGGCAGTACCGCCGCCGAGGCGTCAAACGGCGCCCACAGATCGTTGTGGGTCATGAAGTCCCAGCGCTCGTCGCCATTCTGCTGCGCCGCCGTGGGAAGAACGCTGCAGAACCATTTCCTCGGCGCACCGCCGCTGGCGATCGCCCCGGTCATCGCGAACGCCGCCTGACCGTCGTAGAGCGTGAACGCCATGCCGTCGGCGGCGAGCCCCTCGAGACCGACCAGCAGCGCCGGCAGGCGCAGCTGCACCCACTCGCCGGCTGTCGGCAGATCGCCGACGCGCGCGCGCGCGACAGTGCCATCGGCACCCCAGTCGATGAGATTCTCGCCCCAGTAGGCGCGGTGGTCCCAGTTGCCGGCGTGCCATTGCAGCATCAGCGTGCGCGGCGGACGGTCGGGGTTCAGGTACACCCAGGCAAAGAGCTGCTCGCCGGCGGCGACGCTCAGCGTCTCGGTCGCCGCTTCGAAGAAATGCTGGTGCACGCCGGAACGCAGCCCCGAGCGATGCCCGCCGCCGGCCGGTGGCGGGCCCCAGGGGGCAAGCGTTTCGGCCTCGAGTGCTTGCGGATCGTCGGCCATCGCCGGCACGGTCAGCGCCTTGCCGCTGATCGCCCGGGCCAGCACCGACGCTCGCGTGCGCAGGCCCTGGCGGGCGCCGAGTGCGCGCGAGCGCTGCAACTGGAAAGCGGCGAGCGTGCTGGCGAATTCCGCGTCGATGACTTCACGGATCAGCAGGCGCGGCTCGAACACCGCCTGCGGCACCGGTACCAGCAGGCGCACGCGCTCTCCCAGCGCCAGGTCGAGCGGCGCCAGCGACGCCGCCTCGGCGAGTGCGGCATCGAGTTGCTCGCTCGGCAGCGGCGCAGCATCGAGCGTGAAACTGGCCGGGAAGAAAGCGCTCGACAGGCGCTCGAGGTCGACCACATGCGCCGGCAGGAGACCAAAAGGCGGCAGGCGCACGTAATCCGCCGCCAGCGTCGCCGCGTCGGGCACCGGGTCAGCGGCCGCAGCAATCTGCTCGGCGAGCTGTTCGAAGCGCGCTTGCCACAACGCCGGCAGCCGCCAGTGGATGCCGAGGCTGTCGGCGGCCCCCCCCATACGCCCGTAGCGGGCGCGACCGCCGCTCCGCACCACGCTGGCGCGATCGAGGAACAGCGGCGTCCAGTCGCTGGCGCAGGCGACCAGGCCGATCGGCACGCCGAAGGCCTCCCAAGGCAGGGTCTCGTCGGCAGCGAGCATTCGTTCGGCGTCGAAGATGCGCCATGCCAGCTCGTTGCGCCAGCGTCCGGGTGCGCCGGACGGCAGCGGCGGCAGGCTGACGAACTCTTCCGGCCAGGCGTACCAGAGCAGGCGCGCGGCGTCGCCGATGCGCCAGTCCTCGAAGGAAATCACGTTGCCCTTGCCGCAACCGTCCAGCGCGCAGGGGTCGCTGGGATCGAACTCGCCGATGCGGTCGGCGGTGACCGGTTGCAGGAGCAGGATGCCGACCCTGGGCAGCGCATCGGGCAAAGCCGCGACCACCGTGCCGAGTGTCGGGCCGACGACCTTGGCGGCGGTGCTGGCAAGCTCGTCCCCCCCCTCGCCACCGGCGCTGCCCAGGCCGGCAAAAGCCGACCCGTCGGCCACCACCGGCAGATCGGCCAGCGCCACCTCGAGCGCCTGCAGCACGCGCACGTCCTCGCCATCGACACTCAGGCCCTGGCCCTGCATCAGCGCCAGGCGGGTGCCGGCAAGCCCCCCTGCCGTGTTGTTGAACAGGGCCGTCTCCAGCCCGCGCACGACGCCCGGCGTGTAAGCCTGGCCACGCAAGGCGATGTGGCGGGCGGCCCAATCCTGACGAGCGGACAGCGTCGGCGCGGTGAGCGTACGGCCGGCAAACAGGTTCGGCCGACGCAGCCACCAGCGGCTGGCGTCGGCGGCATTCTCTGGCGCAAGGCCGACGACATGCTCGCCAGCCAGGGGTCTGTCGATCGGTGTGATGCTCACGATCCACCTCCTTCAGTCATTTGCGGCTGCCGCCGGTCTTGCCGGTGGCCGGGCCGGTGCTTGCGACGGACGCCGCCTTGCGACGCTTGCCCGATGGCGTGGTGGCGGCTTTTTCGCCGGCTGCGGTGTCCTCCGGGAGCGGCGTGTCCGGCGCAGCCGCAGGAATCGCCCGCGTCTTCGCGGCACGCGAGTTCGCCGACGCGCGCGGCGTCAGCGTCGCTGTCGTCGCTGTCGGCGGTCTGGTCGTCGGCGTCGTCGCTATCGTTGGTCGGGTCGTCGGCGTCGTCGCTGTCGTCGGCCTGGTCGTCGGCGTCGTCGCCACGGGCTCGGCCGGAGCGAGCGGCTGCGGGCGCAGGACCGTTCCCGCCAGGCGCGAAAGCTCGGCAGTTCTCACCGTTGCAGCTGCGCTATCGGCCGTGCGCCAGTCGCCACCATCGGCAATCGCGGTGAGCGCCGTCGCGCTCGGCACGGTGTCCGGACGCGCGCGTTCGAGGCGGAGCAGGCCGTCGCCGACGCCGGGCGCCGAGAGATCCGCTGCGACCCGCAGAACGGCCGCCTGGTCGAGCGTTTCGGCCTGGCCGAGTTCGCCGAGAGCAGCCGCGGTGAGGCTTGGCGACGCGGCGAAGCGCGGGCTGGCCAGCAGGCTCTGGACTTCCAGCGCGGCGCGCGGCGTGGCGCGCTCGAACACGCGGCTGCTGGCGACGTCGAGGCCCAGCGCGGCGAGCCGCGTCGTATCCGTGCCGATCGTCGTGACGGTCTCACGACCGGCAAGGCGGATCGCCTCACCGGCCAGATCGTCGCGATAGGCGAGATTGCGCCGACGCACGAACCACAGGTTGGGCAGCGCCGCGAGCCGTGCCCACTCGGCGCTCGCCGGGTCGCCGGTGTCGACCGGCAACGGCAGGCGCGGAATGCGCAGCTGCTGCAGGATTTCGAGCGGCTTGCGGGTGGCCACCAGATTGATCGCCGCCGGGCGCAGAGTGCGCGTGCGGGTGGCCAGGCGGCTGCTCACCGCCCGCCATTCATGGCGAGGAATCGGCGCGAGCAGCAATAGCGAGGTCGATTCGAGCGTCGCCGACGGCGCCTCGAGGTCGATCGGCGGCAGCGACAGCGACTCCTCGACCAGCGCCGGCAGTTCGTCCTCGGGGATGATCGAGAAATCGACCGCCATTTCGGGCGGGAAATAGCGCTGCGTGAAATCGCGGCTGTCGATCATCCCGGCCGGCACCGGCCCGGCCGACGGCAACAGCGGAAAGTTCTCGCGCGCCGCAAAGCCGCGCCCGCCGCTGCTCAGCAGGAGGTCGGCGAGATGGACCTGGTGCTGGATCAGATGCGCCAGGCGCAGCGCGCGCGGAGCGTAACCGAGACCCGGCAGGTCGGCACGGTCGGCGCCCAGTTCGCGGCGCACCATCGCCTCGTCGACCCACGCCACGACGTTGTTGGCCAGTGCCAGCATGGCCAGCGGCAGGACGTTGGCCGACAGGCCGCGCGCGCCGTCGCCGGCAAAGATCGCCGCGGCCGCGCGGCCGCGGCGGGCGTTGAGCGCGTCGGCGGCGCCGTCGTCCTGCCACGGCACGAGGACGATCGCCGTCGCTTCGACGACATCGCCGTCCTCGACGCTTCGCTGGCCGGTGATCGACGTCGGGTAGGCGCCGGTCGGGGTGTCGGTGTATTCAACGGGGCGCAGCGCCAGAACGAACAGGCCGGTGCGATTGCGCAGCGGCGCCTGCGGCAGCTTGCCGAGCCCGAAGCGTGCCGACAGCTGCTCGGCGCGCGGAATGTCGGCGAGGCGCAGTTCGATGGCCCGCGGCAGCAGCACCAGTTCGCCGGCGGCGGTGACGCCGTGCCCTGCCGCCACGTTCACACGGTCGCCAGTGCTGCCACGCTCGACATCCAGCCCGCTGGCGACGCCGCTGCCGGCGGCCTGGCCGAGGTCGGCCTCGCGGGTAAGGATGTATTGCTGGTCGCGGATCAGATCCCGCGCGGCCAGGAAGCGACCGTCGAAGTAGCGCGGCCGTTCGCGGCGTGGATCTTCGATCAGCGCCCCGGCGTCCTTGAGCCGCGCCACCTCCGCGGAGCCGAGGGTGGTGCGGGTTTCGCCAGTGGTCAGATTCATGACTCATCCTCCAGAGCGCCGCTTGGCGCGCCATTGATCTTGCTGTTCATCCGCCCAGCCCGAGTGCGCCGGCGAGCATCCCCAGGTGCGGCAGCACGCGGCGGCCGCCGTTATCGACGATGGCATCGCCGCTGCGTGCCGGCGGGTCGCCGGCCGCAACCGGGACAAAGACCCGCGCCAGGAACACCGCGGTCGGGTCGAGTCCCGGCGGATGCCCGGGCGCCGCCGGCAGCTCGCCGGCAGCATCGCTGCCACCAACGAGATCCGGCCAGCCGTCGAGGACCGCGTCCTGCAAGGCGTCGCGGCGCGCTGCCGGCGCGAGTGCAGAGAGGTCGCGGTCGTGCTGTGGCAGACCGTTGAAATCGTCGTCAAGTCCGTCGCCGCGAAGCACCAGATGGACCTCGAAAGCGTCCCGCAGGCGCGACGTCTGGACCGCGTCAAGAGCGTCGAAAGGCCCATTGGCGAAGGCTGGCGTAAGCGCCTGACGACAGGTCACGAAGCGTACGAAAACGTCGGCGACAACCGCCCGCGCGGGCAAAGCCGGCCCGTCGGCGATGAGTCTTGCGCTGGCGAAGCGCGACGGGTTGTCGAGCGCGGCGAGGCGCAAACCGTCACCACCGTCGCGCGCCAGTTCGCCGTCGAACCAGCGCGTCAGGCGCAGGCAAACCGGCCGCGGCAGTTCTACCAGGCGACCGATCCGGTCGACCGCCAGGCCCGGCGCGATGCGAACTTCCTCGACCGCCTCGCCGGCCGCCGGCACCTGGCGCACGCGCAGACCGGCCAGGGTGCCGCCGGCAAAAAGGCCGGCCGCGCCAGCGGCAGCGGCATCAAGGCCCTCGGGCAGGCGCCGCGCGCCGGCGCCGCTGACGAAGGCCAGCGCACGCGCCAGCCGGTTGCGATGGTAGGTCTGCTCGTCGGCAAAGTCGCCCGCGTCGAGGAGCATGCCGGTGGCGTAGTGCGGGCGCGCCGCTTCGGGCAACGCGTAGAGCGGGTCGTCGGAAGGCGGGCGAAGGGGGCTGTTCATGTTTCGCTCCTCGGTTTGGCGGGCTTTCGCACCCTTGTCTTGCGCGCTTCGGCGGGTGCACGGATCGGCCGAACAACGGGGGTTACAACGGGGGTGACGACGGGCCGGACCACCGGCGTGACGACCGGTGTCACCCCCGGGGTAAGGGGTGGCCGAGTCGTGACGGGCGGGCGGGTGACCGGCGGCTCGGTCAGCGGTGGCCGCGTCACTGGCGGCTGCGGCTCGACGATGACCTGCCGGGAGATCACCACATCGACCACCTCGGGCGCACTGCGACGCCCGTCGTTGCTCACCACCACCAGCTGGAAGCGGTGCGTGCCGACCGCCAGGCCGGCGTCGACCAGCACCACGGCTTCGGCGGTCTCGACGGTGCGGCCTCTGACGAAAGTGGTCATGGCATCGGCTCCGCCTGCCTGCTCAGGGCTGGCCCATGTACGTCCATTGATAACTCACCACGCGGCCACCGCCCGCGTCGAACGATCGGCTGCCGTCGAGGTTGAAGCTGGTTGCGAAGTTCACGCTGCGCGGGGCGTTGAGCACGGCCGTCGGGTTCTCGGTATCGGCGACGATAACGATCACGTCATCGGGAATCGAGCTGTTGCCGGAATCGTCTACCACTACCAGACGAAAGGTGTGGCGCCCGAATGGCAACGCATTGTTGGCGGACAGAGTGACTTCGACGGTGGGGGTCTCGGTCCTGACTTCCTGGTTGATAACGAATTCGGCCATGTGGGTCTCCTTGGATCGGGTTGAGCGGCCGGCGTTGTCGTCGACCTTGTTGCCGGCATCATTGCCGTGGTTCGGGTGCCTAATCGGTCAGGCGCCAGCGATACTCGCTGATGCGCCCGCCGGCCGCGGCGGTCGAGCCGCTTCCGTCGAGCACGAAGCTGCGACCATGTACGACGGTCATGTCGGGGCCGGCATCGGCCAGCGGTAGCGCCACCGGGCGCGGCGCCACCGCCCCCGACAAACGCGGGTCCAGGCTGCCGACGCCGAGGACGTAATCGCCGTTGCCCAGGCTGCTGACCCCGGCCCGGGCCGCAACACGCTCGCGCGGCGGGCCCAGGTAGGTGTCCACACCGACCAGACTGGCAATGCCGACGAGCAGCGGCCAACTGGCGACGGCCACCTGCACCTCGACGTGAGCGGGCGATTCGAGCTCAACGATGCGCCGGATCAGGCCGAGGTCCTGTGCCTCGACCGACTGGTGCACCAGCACCAGCGCGCGGAAGGCGAGCTGGTCGTAGAAAGCCAGCAGCGCCTCGCGCTCGGCGTTCGATACGAGCTCGTCGCGAAACAGCGCCAGCAGTTCGACGCGTTCGGCCTCGCCGAGGATCAGCGTGTCGCCGACCACCGAGTTGCCGCTGATCACCAGGCCAGGAAGCAGCGGGTCGTCCTCGACGTTGAGATTCACGCCCAGCAGCGTGCTCATCAGCCGACGCATGCGGAAGCCCTCCAGGACGACGATCTCGCCACCCCGCACACCGCCGTCGCTGGCAATGTCGAGCGCCAGACGCAGGCCGCGGCGAGTGCCGTGGTAGCGCGCCAGCTCGCTCGAACGAAGCAGCCATTCGCGCCGCCGCCCCTCCGGCAGTGCCGCGTCGAAGGCCACGCCGAGCCAGCCGCCGAGCCATTCGAGCGACTCTTCCGGCACGCTCGCCGGGTCGCTCGCCAGGTGGGCGGCGGCGATGCGATCCTCGAGCGGGGTGAGCACGCTTTCGACGTTGCCGAGCAGCCGTTCGAGGAAATCGGCCGGCGTCGCCAGGCCGGGGCTTTCGGCCGCAGCGCCGAACTCGTTTTCGCGATACAGGCGCGGCAGATACTGGTCACGGTAGGAAAAGCGCGAGCCGTAGGCGCGCAGCGCGGCCAGTTCGGGCGAATCGCGACCCTCGCCGAAAAACGCCACCCGCACCCACAGGTAGCGGCCGCTGAGCGCCCGCACGCGACGCGCGGAGCGCTGGATCATCGCCGTCCACAGGCCGGCGCGGCCGGGCTCGGGTGCTCCCCAGGCACCGAGGCCGCGATGGCCGGGAAGCTCGGAAGGCTGCCGCTCCCAGACCGCGTGCGGAACGGGACCGGCGGGCAGGGACGCGGCGGGCAGCTCGCCGAAGGCATGCGCGTGCCACTCACCCGCCGCCGCAGCGCTCGGCTCGGCGCTGGTCGCCAGCCACACCAGCAGCCCGCAGCCCGCCGGCAAGCGGGCTTCGGCGTAGAGCCGGTGCCAGACGGTCTGCTGGTCGCCGCTGTCGATGAGATGCGTCGCCGCACTGCTGAAATTGGCGGCCTCGCCGTGGCGGGCGAGGTTGGCCAGCGACAGCCGGTGGAGCGGTTCGAGGGCGCCACCGGCCAGCGGGTAACGTGGCGGATCGTCGAGGCGATGGGCGAAAGGCGCTTCCTCGGCGGCGGCGGCAAGCGGGTAGATATCGCCGGCCGGAAGCAGGGTCAGCGCGCCGACCGGCGAACCCCTGGGCACCCACACCGGCGCGTCGCGGCGGCCGGGAACGCGGACCACAATGCCGCCCTCGCCGAGCCAGTCGATCGAATAGGCGAAGGCGGCAGCGGCCAGGGTCTGCGCCGGCCCGAGCGTGCCGACTTGGCGATCGAGCAAACGCAGACGGCACTCGCCATCGCCAAACCATGACAGCAGGGCCAGCGTGCCGTCACGCGCCAGGGCCAGTGACTGCGGCCGCTCACCGACCGGCCAGGCAACGCCGGCGAGGATTTTCAGCGTCGGCGGGCTGGGGTTTTCGGGATCGGGGCGAAAAGTGCCCGGCGCGTAATCAGCCGCCGGCCGCTCGGGCTGCACGCATCCGCTGAGGCGGCCGAGACGGCCACTGCCACGTTCGAGCAACCAGACGCCGCCGAGCGGCTCGGCGGCCAGGCGCCAGGCCTGGAAACCTGGCGTCGGCAGGACGCTATCCGGCCAGCGACCGCGCAGGTCGTGCAGCAGGAGTCGATCGGCGAGCGCCACGTAGAGCACGTCGTCAAAACCGACGGCAAAGTCCAGCGGTCGCTCGCCAAGCGGCAACAGGGTCGCCGCCGCCGGCAGATGGCTGACGACGACGACGGCCATCGCCGCCTCGTCCCAGCGCGCGCTGGCGCCGTGCCGGTCGACCGTCTGCGGCAGACGTTCGAGCGCCGCCGCGGCAATCGCCGCGGCATCCGCAGGGGGTGCCGAGAGGCTGCGCTCGCTGGTCAGGCGCAGGGCGCGGCAGCCAGCCCGGTAATCGACATGGCTGCGCGCCGGCCAGTGCCGGTCGTCGGCAAGCAACCAGAAGCGCTGTCCGTTGGCGTCCATCAGCACACCTCGGGGACAACCGGCACGGCGACAGCGGCGTCGTCGGCGAAGGGATTGGGCAGCGCCGAGAGGTCGCCTGGCGCAGCACTACTGCCGGTCGGCGCATCGACGGCCACAACGGACAGGAGCTCGGGCAGCTGCCAGGCAGCCAGCTTGAGCGACTGCGTGCCGTCGGAGGTGTTGCGCGTCAGCAGCCGCCATTCGCCCCGGCCGGCGATGTCGACGCGCTCGAAGAGGTTGATGCCGCCGACCTCGGCGACGCCGGCGACGCGCGAAACCTCCACTTCCAGCTCGCGTTCGCGCAGCGTGCGACCCAGGGGCCAGCCCGAACCTCCCGGACCATGCGGCGGCAACGGCCAGAGCAGGCGGCGCAACGCTTCGCGCAACTCGAAGAGCACTGCCTCGCGGCCGAAACCGTCACGGATGCTCACCCCGACGGAGACACCGAGCGGCACATACTCGCAGCCGATGACGTAAAGCTCGGTGGCCAGCGGCGTGCGCACCGACAGATGCGCATGCACGCGCTCGATGAATGGCCGGTCCGGACGCGGATTCGGCGCCTTGCCGAAGACGCGTGCCGGGAGGACCATGACGCTGACCACGCCGGGGACGTCGAAACGCCGTTCGCGCGGCTTGAAGCGCGGCAGCACCTCGACGCGCGCGACGTCGGTGCCGGGCACCTCCTGCGCCAGGCGGCGGTAATCGTCGGCGGTCACCGCGCGCTCACGATGGCGCAGCAGCGACGGAATGCGCTGTTCGGCGCGGGCCAGACTTTCGGCGTCTTCGCCGCCTTCGGTGGCCAGCGGCTGCAGCACCTTGATCGCCGGCATCGTCCGCGCCACACCGACGAGCCGGCCCGACGCAAGCTCGCTCAGGCTGGCAGCCGGCAGATTGCCGGCACGGCCGCCACCGAAACGGCCGTAGGCCAGGCGGATACGCATCTGGCGCTCGGGAACGCGGCCGCGCACGCCGTCACCGAAACGCAGGCTGCCAGCCTCGGCGTCGAGTTCGAAGACCGGCGCCTCGCGCGCCACCAGCGCGTCGGCCGAGATGGCGGCCAGATCGTCGACCCGCTGCCACGGCTGATAGCCGCGACCGGGCTCCTCGACCTGGATGCGCAGGGTCGCGGCGTCGACCGAAGCGGCCGGCAACGGGAAGACCTGGTCGGCGGCACCGGTGGATACTCCCAGCACGCGAGCTTCGAGGGTGCTGCGCTGATCGACGGCGACGGCATTGACGCCCACCCAGGCCAGCCTGAGACTGCTCACCCCGCTGCCGGGCTTGGGCCGCAGACGCAGCCAGCCGATCAGCCGGGCGGCTTTTTCCGCGTCGTCGACGCGCGGCGGATTATCGCCGACGCCGGCGCGCGGGTTCTCGCCGACGTCGTTGACCGGCGCCCAGATCAGCGATTCGTCGGGCATCGGCAGGCGCAGCACGCCTGGTCGCGTCAGCCCGGCGGTGCTGTCGTTGGCGTCGCCGGGGAAGGGCTCGACGGTCAGGTAGTCGGCATTGACGCCGTCCGCACCGCGGGTGACCACCTCCCACAAGACCGACACGCGCGCGCGCTGGCCGACTTCCTCGAACAGCGCCGGTGCAGCCAGCGCCGGCACCACGCCGACCGAGAGCATCGCGGTCGCCCCGCTGTCGCCGCCGCCCAGCGCAGTGCGTGCGGCAATATTGGTCGCCGCCTGCTGTTCGGGGCGCTGCGCGGCGGGCGCCAGGAGGGCCAGCCACAGCGCGCGATCGGCGCCCAGGGCGAAGACGTCCACCCCCTCACCGCTGGCCGCCTGACCGCCGGCAAAGAGTGGTGACGCGAGATAGCCCTTGGCGGCGCCGTCGAGGCGATGCACTTTCTGCAGACCGGCGATCACCGCTTCCATGCGCGCCGCGTCGGCGTCGGCCAGCGGCTGCTTGTACCAGACCTCGGCGGCCACCGGCAGGAGGGTGGTTTCGGCCAGCGTTTCGAAGGGCAGTGGCGCCTTGATTCGCGCACCGGGGGCAAGCGTCACGGCGGAGAGTTCGCTCGGCTGGGCAAAGGCCAGACTGACGATTCCGCCGGCCGGCCGTGCCGGCCGCAAGCCCTGGCCAAGCAGCTTGAGGAACACCAGCCGCTGGCGCTCGGGGATCAGGTTGGCGCGATAGAGCAGCGCGTCGCCGAGCCAGGCAAAGAGCTCGAGCAGGGTGCGACCGGGATCGCCGAGGCGTGGGTTGGTCCATTCCGGCGTGTGCGCCGGGACGCGGGCCAGCAGGTCTTCGAGCAGATCGTCGAAGCTGCGGTCATCGAGACGGGGCGGCAGGATCGGCATCAGCCTTCCTCCAGTCGAACGGTCACGGCCAGCGCGCCGGGCGTTCCGGAGCGGGCCAGTCGATAGGCGATCTCGACCCGCAGGTCGGAGGGCTCGTCGGCTACTTCGAACACCTCCACCCGGTCGAGGACGATGCGCCGCTCCCAGCGGCCGAGCGATTCCATCACCCAGTCGCGAATCTGGCGACGCGTGGCGAGGTTGTTGGGCGCGTGCAGCAGGCGGTCGAGTCCGGCGCCGAACTCGGGGCGCATCAGCTGCTCACCGGGCCGGGTGCTGAGAATCACGCGGATTCCCTGGCGCACGCTGGCTTCGAGATCCGGCCAGTCGAGTTGGCCGCGTTCGTCGGGCAATGCGAACAGCGGCCAGCCGACCAGCGGGCGAGGGAGCTGACTCGCGCTCATGACTCACCTCCGCCCTTCTTGGGGAAGGGGATGCAGATCTTGATGAACATCATCCAGCGGAAGAACAGGTCGAACAGCGACAGGAAGATATTCAGCACGATGAACGCGCAGATGGTGATGATCGGAATGTTGAAGCTGCAGATCCAGCCCAGCTTGAGGCCGCTGTCGGCCGGCTTCTTGCCGTCCATCAGATCGAGGGGATCGCCACTGAGCAGGTTCTGCATCGACGCCGGAACGGTGAACGCGACGTTGGGCTTGAGCTTCTTGAGCATTTCCTTGTCGCCCGGGTCGGGCAGGGGCACCTGCACCGGCGGCGCACCACTGCCTTCGTACCACGGCGCAATCACGAAAGCCGGGCTGTAGTCGCCCCACACCGTGCGTGCCGGGCAGACGCCTTCCGGCTTCAGGCGGACGAAGGCGCGCAGCACGTAGCGGGCTTCCGGGTCGTCGAAGCGCCCGGCGACGCCACTCACCGCCTCGAAGCGTACGCGCAGGCACGCCGACAGTGCGCGCGCCAGTGCCTCGCTGGTACCGGTGTCGAGCGCCGGCCAGCGAGCCGGGATGGTCGGCGCCGGCGAGATCGATTCCTCATTGAGCAGGATTCGGCTCGCCGCGGCGAGGAAATCGCCCGCCGGGCGGCTGCCGGCGACCGGCTTGCCATCGGCGTCGGCGAGCGGCAGGGCGATGCCGTTGAGCACCACCATCAGCGCATCGGCCTCGGCGCTGTCGGCGAAGGCGTCGAACTCTACCGCCAGCTGGCGCAGCAGGAGTAGAAAGCGCTTCATCGCGCTGCGCTCCGAGTCGGCGGCGTTGCCGGCAATGCCCGCCATATCGGGGGTCAGGGCGCGGCCCGGCCGCGGCAAGCTGTCGGCGACGCCGCGCAGCGGGCCAACCAGGTGCGCCTTGAAATCCGCCGTCGTCGGGCCGAACGCCGCCTCGTCGAACCCGGGTGCGCCGCCTTCGGCCTTTTCGCTGCTGGTCGTCGGGATCAGGCCGTAGAACAGCGTGGCCGCCGCGGCCTTGCAGACGTCGGGCGGAGCGACGAACATCGGCACCACCGACTCGTTGAGCAGCGCGTCTTCCTGGGCCGCCAGCAGCGCGAGTACCTCGTGGTCGAGGACCGGCTGGCCGGTCGTCGGCCGGCTAAGCCGACGCAGCGCTTCGGGGTCGTGGCGGTTGCCGCGGGCAATGCCGTCGGCCGCCGCGCCGACGCGGGCCCAGCCCTTGAGGCTTTCGCCGGCGCGCATCCAGCCCTGCTTCACTTCACGCCCCTGGGAATCGCGCACCAGCCGGCGGATGACCATGCCGGCGCTGTCCACGCGCGTCGGGTCGATGCGCGGTTCGCCCGGCGTGTCGCAACGCGCTTCCATCACCGCCAGGTTGAACTGGCGCTGGATCGGCTGGAAGAGCTTGAGAACCTGCGCCCCTTCGGCGCTACGGCGAATCCCTTCGACGAGTTGCTGGTCACTCCCCGGCGCGCTCTCCAGCACCGGCGGTGCGGCCACCCGCCCGCCGGCGAGACCCAATTGGCGGCTGGCATCGCGCAGCTTGTTGAACAGCCCGCGGCCGCTGTTGCGCTTGCTGCTCGGCCGCGTATCGGTGCCGCCGGCAACGCTGACCGAGCGCGCCAGACTGGCGCGCAGGCCGATGCGCCCGTCGGCGTCGCGCAGACGGGTCAGTACCGCCTCGATGAAGTCTTCGTCGCTGCGCTGCAGGATCGCCGGCGCGCCGCCGACGGCGAGGTCGCGCGGGGCCGAGAGGATCACCTCGTGATGGCTCACCATATGTTTCCCGCTCCCGGTGTGTAGCTGGTGGACACCACCGACGTCGCCTGCAGGACCTCGCACTTGACGATGCCGGAGAACTTGGCCATGGCGGTATCGACGGTGACCATGCCGGCGCTGACCTTCACCTGCGGCGCCTCGACCTTGACCTCGGCGCTGGCCGTGATGCTGATCCGCGCCGCCTCCATGACCACCCGATTGCCGTTGGCATCCTCGACGGTGACCTTGCCCGGCCCGTCGGAGAGGGTGAGCTTCTGCCCGCCCGGCGTTTCAAGCAGCAATAGCTCCTGACCCTGCTGGTCGTCGAGGGTGACGGTGACGCCGTTCTTCGAGCGGATGCGCTTGAAGCGGTTGCCCTCGTCGCCGAGCTCGGCCGGTGCCGCGTTGGCGCCGCTCCACAGGCCGCCGACGACCAGCGGATAGCGCGGATCGCCGTGCAGGAAGACGACCAGCACTTCGTCGTCGACGTCGGGCATCAGGAAGGCGCCGCGATCGGCACCGGCAAAGGGGCACACCACGCGCGCCCACAAGGGCGCATCCTGACCGTCGACGGCATCGAAGGCGAGCAGGCGCAGTTGCACCCGGTTGCGCCGTTCGGGGTCGGCGATATCGACCACGCGGGCGAGCTGGGCGCCGTTGAGCCATCCGGCGGCAGGCTGGAAATGCGGCGCGCGATCCATCAGGAAGCCTCCCCGAGATACGCACACTCGCCGACGAACTCGGTGCGATAGCCTGCGTGCACGTCGTAACGGTGGCGTGCCTCGACGACGTAATAGCTGTTGTCCCAGCGCCCGGACAAACCGCTGACCGCCACCGTCGTGCCGACGCGAAGCTGCGCGTTGCCCTCGGCGACGCCGTCGAGACGCACGAAGCGCCGCGCGCGTTGATCGAAAGCCGCTGCGGCCACTGCCCGGGCTTCACCGTCGGTCGCCAGCGCCAGGTGACCGAGGTGTTCGCTACGCCGGTCGAGCGCGCGACGCAGCCAGTCGGCGCCGCTGGTGCCGCTGCCCGGTCCGCCGTGACTGAGACTGCTGACCTCGGCGCTGACGGCGCTGCCGGCAACCGCATCCCAGCCCGCGGCGGTGATGCTGCTCACCTGTTGCGCGAGATCGGCGACCACCCGGGCGCGGGCCAGCTGACCGTGCAGCTCGAGGCTCAGTTCACCGCGCCGGACGTCTCCCCGCGGGGCCACCTGCAACTCGTCGCCAACGATCTGCAGATCGGCGTCGAAACGCCCGAGCAGGCGGCGCAGGAAGGCGAGATCGCTTTCGTTGAGTTGCGCCCAGGTGCCGATCGGCTCGCTCAAACCCTGCACCGACGGGCGCAGCCCCAGTTCGTTGGCCACGGCATCGACCACGTCGGCCGGCGACATGTCGCTGTAGACCTTGCTGCGCCGGGCCATGCGCGCGCGACCGAGCGGATCTTCGGCAAGCACCACCAGTTCGGGCGGCGACCCCTGTGCGAATTCGGCCTCGAGACCGCTGACCACACCGCGGAAGATCTCGCGTGCCTGCGTCTCGTCACCGGCGTAGACCTCGATGGCCGTGCCCAGCGCGATCCGGGAACCGTCCTCGAAGGCGTACTCCGCACCGCCGTCGGTGGTACTCGCCCAGTTCGAGAAACGCAGTTCTGCCCGGCTCATCCCCCCCTCGGACTCCTCGATGCGCAGGGCGATGAGCAGCTCCGAAACGCGCAGATCCTCCTGCCCGGCGAGCCGGAGCGTGGGCCGGGCACGATAGACGGCGGACTGGCTGACCGAGGTTTCGCTAGGCATGCTGATGGCCTCCTAATCCGCGTGCCATCGCTGGCGGCGCTCGTTGCGCAGGGCGAGTTCGCGCAGCGTCGCTTCGACCGCCTCGGCCTCGCGCGCGGCGTCGGGCGTCGGCGCGGCGCTCGCCGACTGCGGCGCCTCCTGCTCCGGTCTGACCTCGGCCTGCATCTCTTCGATCATGATCGGCATGACTCGCTCCCTTAGCCCTGGCGCGCGCCGATGACGAAGTCGGCGTCAGCGCTCACATTGACCTTCAAACCGCTGCCCCCGGCGTCGATCAGACGCCCGCCGACGGCGACCGTGCCGGCGCTGGAAATGCTTGCTGAAGCCGGCAACAGACTGCTCACCGACAGCGGTCGCGAACTCACTTTGCTCTCCACCCGCAGCCCGGAGAAACCGGCGCTTGCCGAAGCCCCGGCGCCAGCCGCGAAGGAAGCCGAGGCGCTGCCACCCATACTCAAACCGGCGCCACCGCCAACGCTCAGCCCTGCCCCGCCGCCAATTGCCAGTCCTGCCCCACCGCCAACAGCCAGCCCAGCACCGGCGCCGACACTCAGTCCGGCCCCGCCTCCGGCGGCGAAGGCCGCCGCCGGCAGCAGATTCGCGCTGCCTCCGGCCGAGGCCGCCGCCGAAGCCGAAAAGCCACCGCCCGCCGACGCCCCGATACCGGCCGAGAACCCGGCCCCGACCGACGCCCCGGCCGAGAAACCGACGCTTGCCGAAGCCCCTACCGCAAGTCCGCCGCCGGCACCGAAACGCAGGCTCGCCGCGCCATTGGCGGCGGCGATTCCGCGTGCCGCGCGCGGGTCGCCGGCCTTGTTGGCCGCGCCCTGCGCACCGCCGCGCGGGCCATCATCGTCGGCAATGACCACCGGCTCGGGGCCACGCACGTCATCCACCGTGGCCCGGTTGTTGCTGGTACCGCCCTCGAAAGTGACGTCCTGACTCGACAGCGTCAGATTGATCGACGAGCGCAGCGGCAGGCCGCCGCTGGCGAAGAAGTCGATCGTCTCCTTGTACTGCTCGACCATGCCGGTGAACGAGTACGCGCCCCAGCTGAACTTCACCACCGGCGGCACCTTCTTGCTCTGGCCCTCGGGGATCGGCTGCAGGAGTTTCGCCATCTCGTTGGTCGTGATGCGAACGTCCGCGCCGGTGCCGGTGGTGTCGAAGACCAGATCCATGGTCAGCTTGGCCGTCGTCTGGCTGACGTACTGCTTCTTCTTGGCCCCCCGGCCCTCTTCCTTGAGGGTGTTCGAGACTGTGTGCTGCAGGCTGGCGGGATTGAAATGCACGCTCACCTGTACGCTCGGACCGGTCATCGTCTCGAAGGTAGCGGGCGCCTCGGCAAGCTGTGCGGGGAATTCGGGCATGGCTGGCCTCAGCTAACGAGCACCAGGCCCTCGTGGGCCAGATGCAGTTCCTCGATGCCGATCTCGCTGCCCTTGGCATTGAGGTCGGCGGCCTTGAACTTGACCGGCAGCGCACGGCGCAGCGCCCAGGCGACAACCGCCTGGTCAGCGCTGTTGCGCATCTCGATCTCGACGTGCAGGCGGTAGGCGTAGGCGCCGCCGGCAACGCTGGCGAACCAGTTCCACAGGTCGCGGGTGTCGGTCATGCCGCGTTTGAGAACGACGGTGGCGAAACTCACCTGGCCGGCCCGTTGCACCGCGCCGTAGTTGCTGCCGCCGACCTTGATCACCTTAGGTTCCATGGTCGCTTCGAGCCCGGTGCACTCGGAGAACGCGCCGCGGCACAGCGGCACGCTGGCGCCAGTCGGATTGGCCAGCGCCTGCTGGCTGAAGCTGACCTGGAAGCGGAAGACGTGCAAGGGGATGTCGTTCATCACGCCACCTCGCGCAGCGCTTCGGCGGCGCCACCACCGCTGAGGTCGAGCACCACCCGGATACGCTCGACCGCCGCCAGCGGCAGGATGCTGACTTCGGCGCGCAGACGGCCGTTGTCGAGATCGGCCTGGCTCATGGTGCTGCGGTCGCAACGCACGCTGAAGGCCTCCTCCGGCGAAGCCCCGCCGAGAGCCCCCTCTCGCCAGAAGGCGGTCAGCAAGTGCCCGAGGCTGCGCTCGATGCGCTGCCACAGAGCCGGCCCGCTGGCCTCGAAGAGGGCCGCTTCGCCACTGCGCCGGGCAGCACGCAAGATCGCCCCCAGCAAGCGGCTGACGCCGCCGGCACGCCAGGCTTCGTCGGCGCTGGCCGTGACATCCGAATGCAGCGCCCAGCCCACAGGCGAGGGCGCGATCACGCACACCCGCCGCGCGAGGCGGTCGGACGGCGTTTCGGCGATGCCGCTCCAGGCCAGCACGGGCTCGCTGCCCGAAACCGCGGCGAGAGGCGTGCCGGCGAGCGAGCGAAAAGTACCCCGCGCCAGCGCATTGATCGCCAGAAGGCCGGCGAGCAGGCCGTCTGGCGCTTCGAGCGCGCCCGGCAGGTCGGCGCTGTGGGCAGTTCGCAGCCACGGCCAGGCCAGTTGTACGAAAGCGCTGGCCGCGGCGCGACCGGCATTGCTGCTATCGGGTGCAGCGAGCACGCTGGCGTTTTCGAGATAACCGTGGAAATCGGCCTGCGCCCAGGTGTCGGCGTTGCGCGCGTTGGCCATCGGCAGCGGCAGCGCGGCGACGAGCAGCATCTCGCGGTGCTGCCGGGCAAGGCGCTCGCGGACCGTGCCAACGGCGTTGCGCCAGGCGATGAAAGCCTCGTCATCGGCACGCGGCGGCGCCAGATCGCGCAGACCGACATCCTGCTCGACCGCTGCCGCGGCGTTGTTCGAACAGTCGACGAAGACCTCGGGCGAGCTGGGCGGCTCGACCTCGACATCGACGATCGCCGCTTCCGTCGCGCAGATATCGGCCAGATCCGGCAGGCACAGCAGCGTCACTTCGGGAAGGCCGGAGAGATGGCCGATGCCGATCCAGCTCGCCGGATCCATCGGGCTGGCAGCGGGCGCCAGCAACGCCGCCAGCCGCGTCGCACGCTGCGCCGCACGATTTCCGGCGGCCTCGATATAGGGCCAGGGATCGCCGCAGCGGACGATCAAGGCACGGCGCCCGCCATTGGCAAAGAAGCTGCGCACGGCAGCGCCAAGATAGCTGGCGCAGCGCCGCTCGCCGCTGCCGACAGGCCCCATGACCGGCCGCCTGTCCCAGGCAAACAAGGCGTCGAAGGCGTTCCAGCTGTCGACCACCACCGGCAGCTGCAGCAAGGCCTCGACCTCCGCAGGCGGCCGCGCCCACGGCCCGGCGATCCAGCGTGCCTCGGCCAGGGCCGTGCGCACGCCGGCCGGCAGGGTGGTCGCCCGTCGTCCGACGTAGCCCACGAAACAGGCCACATCGACCGGTTCGGATCGGGGGCAACCGCCGGTGGAGCCAGTTCGAAGGACAGGCCGTTCATGCACCTTCCCCCGCGAACAAGCCAGGTTCAAGCGATACCGCCGGCAGGACGTGTGCGCATCATCGCAGCCGTCTCGCCTAGGCCTGGATCTCGAAGCCTTCGGCGGCCAGGACGATCTCTTTCCATCGCCACGTCGCCACCGCACTTTCCGGCAGGGTCGGGCGGTGTAATCATCGGGATGCAGCCGCGCAAGCGGCCAGGTGCGCACGGATTATGGGATTCGTCGAGCAGCGTCACGGCGACCGTCTTCTGTGCCGCCGGCCCGGCGGTTGGCGCGCTCTCGTCGAGCCGACCACGAGGCGTAGAAGTTGACGATCGATTGCCGCGCTTGAGGGTGACGTCATGACCGGTGTACGCGGCACCCTTGCGCACGTGATTTTCCTTGTCGTTGACGGAGCGGTATCTGGGAGGACGGTGACACCCCTAGGGTACCGATGCGCGGAACGTCGGGATGATGCCGCGACGAAACTCTTCACGCCGCCGTCGAAATGACACGAAGTTGAATAGGCGCATAGGGGTGTGATTTCGATCAGCCATGTTCAGTGGTACCCCATCGCTCAGGCACGGGATCGTCGGGTTTTCGGGCCGATGATGGGGGAAGATGCGAATTCGGGCCGGCTTGATCACGCCCGCCGACAGGCAAACCAGGCGACCCGTTGTCGAGGTAGTTATGGTTCTGGTGGGCTTGCCGAGGTCGCAGCGGACGAAGTCAGGCTCTCCTCGGTCTTGGTCCCGAGTCAGCCGCCCCGTTGCGCATGCGTTGTAGAGGTAGTCGGGAAATCGTCTGCGCAGTGGCACCCACAGGCGCTCCGGCCGTTGGTTTCACGAACACCGCCCACTGCGTGACGCGGCGTCGACGAACGAGGTAGTTTGAACGTAGGGGCGTCACGTTCACGCCTGCCACTCGTGGGTTCGGACGAAGCCACGTCGCGCGCCCAGACACGGAAAACCGCGCCCGAGAGGTAGCGCAGGCAAATTCACGGCGAAGGGTGAGCCTGTCCTGCGGACGAAGTTGTGTCCAACTCGAAGCGCGGCGCAGCGGGAGGCACTGTTGGCCGCGACTTCCAGACCCCGCGCTCGTACATCTTACGCGCGTAAGATGCCGTGACGAAAGCCCCGGAATGGCGGCAGCCCGCCAGCTCGCGCGGGAGGTCCTCTCGACGGGCCGGGCGAGGGATTGGGGCACACACCCAGGGCGACTTAGTTATAGACACCGCCGCGTAAAAAAAAACCGCGTAAGCGATGAGAACGCGACAGGGTACGGGCCGGTCCGGCGGGTCTGATCGAGCGGCCAGGTCGAGTACCGCGATGCGGTAGGCGACGGGCGCGACTCGGCGTGCGAGATGACGACGCGTGTGATCGCCGGCGGCCTCGGGAGTAAGCGGGGAACCCGGCGCGGCGACGATCGAGATGTTTCGAGGCCGGACAGTCGCAGAAGCGACAGCTGACTGATTAAGAAGGTCGAAGGGAGCGAAGCAGAATAGCCACAGCGCGGGAACGAGAGTCGGCCCGCCGATCAAAGACCGCAGGCCCGATCGAGCTCGCCCGGACGGCGTTGGGACCGCGCGGTAAAGCAGGGACACGTTGCAGCAGTCGAGGGCCGTGACGAGTTGGCCGCCAATGGTGATGGCGAACATA
>NZ_CAJQUB010000011.1:0-331219 GCF_907163215.1 Candidatus Accumulibacter sp. ACC005
TGCCGCGGCCGACGCAGTCGGCGAGAGGCGTGCCGGTGAAGCTGATGCGTGAGCAGCGCCGCGGCGGCGGTGTTGCCAATTCCCATTTCGCCGAAAGCGATCACCCCGGCAGCCCGGTCGGCAATGCTGGCGGGCGATCGCTGCGCCACGCGTCATCGCCGCCTGGCAGTCGTCGTCGCTCATTGCCGCCTGCTCGATGAGGTTGTTCGTGCCGAAGGCGATCTTGGCGTCGACCAGACCGGCGCGGACGCCGAAGTCGTGGGCGACACCGGCATCGATCACCTGCAGCTGCAAGCCGTTCTGGCGAGCGAAGACATTGATTCGCCTGCGCCGCCGGCGAGGAAGTTTTCGACCATTTGCCAGGTCACTTCCTGCGGGTACGCCGAAACGCCGGCACGGGCTGCGCCATGGTCGCCGGCGAAGACGAGCAGATGCGCCTGCCCGAGGGTCGGCGCCAGCGATCGCTGCACCTGGCCGATCTGCAGCGCCAGGCGCTCGAGTTGGCCGAGCGAGCCTGCTGGTTTGGTCTTGCCGTCGATGCGCGCTTGCAGTGCGGGGAAGGGGGCTGTCGGCGGGATGGAGAATTGCATGGTCGGGCGAGCCTCGGCAAAGGGCCGAGTATAGCCGCTACCTGGCCATGCTAATCTTGGCGGCATGCGAGAACTGATCATTGGCGGTGCCCGTTCGGGCAAGAGTGCCCTGGCCGAGCGTCGGGCAAGCGAGGGCGGCCGGCAGGTGGTCTACCTGGCGACAGCGCAAGCGCTCGACGGCGAAATGGCACGGCGCATCGCTCACCATCGCCAGCGCCGCAGTGCCGACTGGGGCCTGGTCGAGGAGCCCATCGACCTGGCGGGCGCCCTGCGCAGACACGCTGCGCCCGGCGTCTGCCTGCTCGTCGATTGCCTGACGCTGTGGCTGTCGAACCTGCTCTTTGCCGGCGCCGCCGCGCGCCAGGTCGAGGCCGGTGCGAGCGTTGACTGCCCGCTTCCTCGCTGGCGCGACGGCGGCCTTGATCGAGACGCTGCCGCAACTGCCGGGGCAGATCATTCTGGTCAGCAACGAGGTCGGCTGGGGGGGCGTGCCGATGGCGGCGCTGGCGCGACTGTTTGCCGACGAGCAGGGTCGGCTGAACCAGCGGGTGGCGGCGGTGTGTGATCGGGTGACGCTGGTGGTTGCCGGTTTGCCGCTGACCCTGCGCTGATCGGTGCTGCCCTGCGCGGCGCTTGGTGTCGCGCGCGGCGTACGTTCGCGCTGTTCTCGACCAGGGTGATGAGTGGTATTCTTGCAGTTGTCAGACAACTTGTCTGGCGCGTCTTCCAAGTGAGGAGCAGCGAGCAATGTACAAACGAATCATGGTCGCCCTGGACCAGAGTTTCATGACCGACAGGGTGCTGGAAACGGCGATCGAACTGGCCAAGAGCGTTGGCGCGCAGGTGGCGATCTGCCACGCGATTGACGAAACCGTGCTCGCCCAACGTGACGTGGCGATGATGCTGCCGAACAGTGTCGGCAAGACCGAAGCGCGCCTGCGCATGGGCGCGGAAGGCTTTCTCGGCAAGGCTGCCGAAAAGGTGCGCGCGGCCGGAGTCGACGTCGAGATCAAGGTCGTCGAATCGGAGAAGATGCACGTTTCCGACATGCTCATCGAAGCGGCCGCCGAATGGCACGCCGATTTGCTGATCGTCGGAACGCACGGCCGTCGCGGCATCGAGCGCTTCTTCGTCGGCAGCGTCGCCGAGCGCCTGGTACGCAAGGGGCGCCGGTCGCTGCTCCTGGTGCGCGGCGAAGACCCGGACGACTAGGATCGAGCGCCGCCAGGGACGGCGGGCTGGCCCGTGCGCGGCAGGGGAACGACCGCTTGCGCGGGCAGCCACTCCGCCAGCTGGCGCAGGTCGAGATGCGCTTCGACGGCGTCGGCGAGACGATCGATGTCGGCTTCCCGGCGCTGCCGGGAATCGAATTCGTGTCTGGGCCGGTGGCCTGCCCAGGTGAGCAGCGCGGTCAGTGCGGATGGCGAGTCGAACAGGCCATGGCAGTAGGTGGCCAGAATCTGGCCATCGGCCGACAGCGCGCCGTCCGGCTGGCCGGCGAGCCGCAGCGCCGGCGTCGCCAGCGCTGCGCCCTGCGTGACCCCCATGTGGATACGGTAACCGCTGACGCTCGCCGCCCCCGGGAGCAGCAGTTCGCCGCTGACGTTGAGCAGCGTTTTTTCGCTCGCCAGCCGCGTTTCGTAGTCCAGCCAGCCAAGTCCCGGCGTGCTCCCTGGACGGCCTTCGAGCCCGAGCGGATCGTGCAATTGGCGGCCGAGCATCTGCAGGCCGCCGCAGATGCCGACCACCTTGCCGCCGTAGCGCAGATGACGCCGGATCGCTTCCTCCCAACCCTGCGCGCGCAGCCAGGCGAGGTCGGACTGGACTGCCTTCGACCCGGGCAGGACGATCAGGTCGCAGGCTGGCGCCGTCTCGTTGGGGCCGACGAAGCGAAAATCGACTTCCGGGTGGAAGCGCAGCGGGTCGAGGTCGTTGTGGTTCGCAATGCGCGGGTACACCGGCGCGACGACGCGCAGCGCCGCATCCTCCTTGCGCAGGGCCTCGCGTGGCAGCGCGTCTTCGGCGTCGAGATAGAGGCCGTGCAGATACGGCAGGACGCCGAGGACCGGCTTGCCGGTGCGTTCCTCGAGCCAGCGCAGGCCGCTTTCGAGCAGGCCGATGTCGCCGCGAAAGCGGTTGATGACGAAGCCCTTGACGCGCGCCTGTTCGGATGGCGAGAGCAGGTCGAGGGTGCCACACAGATGCGCGAAGACGCCGCCGCGATCGATGTCGGCGATCAGGATCACCGGACAATCGACGGCTTCGGCGAAACCCATGTTGGCGATGTCGCGGTCACGCAGGTTGATCTCTGCCGGGCTGCCCGCGCCCTCGACGAGCAGGCACTCGTATTGCGCAGCGAGACGCTGCCACGAGGCGAGCACGGCCTGCATCGCGCGCGGCTTGTAGGCGTGGTAGTCGCGCGCATCGAGGTCGGTCAGGGCCTTGCCGTGGATGATCACCTGCGCCTTGGTGTCGGTCGCCGGCTTGAGCAGTACGGGGTTGAAGTCGGAGTGCGTCGGCACGCCTGCCGCCTGCGCTTGCAGCGCCTGCGCGCGTCCGATCTCGCCGC
Source organism: Candidatus Accumulibacter sp. ACC005 (assembly GCF_907163215.1). Taxonomy (NCBI): domain Bacteria; kingdom Pseudomonadati; phylum Pseudomonadota; class Betaproteobacteria; genus Candidatus Accumulibacter; species Candidatus Accumulibacter sp. ACC005. The sequence continues at coordinate 3,160 of NZ_CAJQUB010000011.1, forward strand.
CATCGACGGTGACCGCCGAGTTGAGGGCCATGTTCTGCGGCTTGAAGGGCGCGACACGGACCCCGCGGCGGTGCAGGATGCGGCACAGGGCAGCGACCAGCGTCGTCTTGCCGGAGTCGGAAGTGCAGCCCTGCACCATCAGGCTGGGGGTGCGGCGGTCGTTCATCGTAGAATCCGGGGTTTCGTTGCCGCGATTCTCTCATGCCGACCGTGTCCTCCTCAGCATTCCTCGCCGATCAGGTGCCGGCCGCGCTCTTTCTGCCGCTCGCTGCGCTCGCCGCTGCCGGGCTCGATCGACTGCTCGGCGAGCCGCGGTGCTGGCATCCGCTGGTCGGCTTCGGCGCCGTGGCCAACGCGCTCGAGCGCGCCGCGAACCGGGGTGGCGGGCGCCGCCTGCGCGGTCTGCTGGCCTGGTCCCTGCTGGTCCTGCCGCTGTTCGTTCTGGCGCTGGGGCTGATTCCGGAGGACCTGTCGGGCTGGCTCCTGCACGTGCTGCTGCTCACCCTGGCGCTAGGCGGTCGCAGTCTCGGCGAGCACGCCAGCCGCGTTGCCGACGATCTGGCGAGCGGCCATCTGGCGCAGGCACGCGAGCACGTCGGCTGGCTGGTTTCGCGACAAACCGAAGACCTCGATGCTGCCGGTGTGGCCAGCGCTTGCGTCGAGTCGACGCTGGAAAACGGCAACGACGCCATTTTCGGGGCGCTGTTCTGGTTTGCCCTGCTCGGGGGCCCGGGCGCCTTGCTTTTTCGTCTGGCCAACACGCTGGACGCCATGTGGGGTTACCGCAGCCCGCGCTTTGCCGATTTCGGCTGGGCGGCGGCACGTCTCGACGACCTGCTCAACTACGTCCCCGCGCGCCTGACCGCGCTCTCGTACGCGCTCTGTGGCCGTACGCGCAGCGCGCTGCGCTGCTGGCACGCGCAGGCGGCGAGCTGGAAAAGTCCCAACGCCGGCCCGGTGATGGCCGCCGGCGCGGGCAGCCTGGGTCTCGCGCTCGGCGGGCCGGCCTGCTATTACGGCCGGATCGAGCAGCGCCCGCCGCTTGGCGAAGGCCGGCGGCCGGCCGCCGAGGATATTGCCCAGGCGCTGACACTGTTGCGTCGCAGCCTCGTGCTGTGGTTGACGCTGCTCGTTTGCTGGGGCCTGGTCCGTGCTTGAGCACGGTGGCCGGCTGCGCGCCGCGGCAGGGCGGTATGCGGAATTTGGTCACTGGACGCTGGCTGACTGGCTCGACCTGTCGACGGGAATCAACCCGCGTGCCTACCCGGTACCGGCGATCGAGGCGCGCTGCTGGCAACGCCTGCCCGAGGACGACGACGGCCTGGACGTCGTCGCCGCCGCGTACTATGGCAGCGCACGACTGCTCGCGCTGCCCGGCTCGCAGCTGGCCATCCAGCTTCTGCCGGCGCTGTTCGCCCCCCTGGCCGTGGCCTGCATGACGCCGATCTACGAAGAACATCCGCAGGCCTGGCAACGCGCCGGCCACAGGTTGCGCCGCCTGGAGAACGTTTCGCTGGCCCGCGCTCTCGCTGTCGCAACGCCGATGATCGTCCTCTGCAACCCCAACAATCCGAACGGCCGGCGTTTGCCGGCCGCCGATCTGCTCGCCGCGGCACGGCAACTGCAACGGCGCGGCGGCTGGCTGGTCGTCGACGAAGCCTTCGGCGATGCCGAACCGGAGAACTGCCTGGCCGCGGTGGCGGGTGGCGCCGAGGCGCCGAATCTGATCGTCCTGCGCTCGCTTGGCAAGTTCTTCGGCCTGGCCGGGGCGCGCGTCGGCTTTGTCTTCGCTGCCGACGACAAGCTGGCGCTGCTGCGTGAAGCGATCGGTCCCTGGCCGCTGTCCGGGCCGGCCCGCGCCGTGGCCAGCCAGGCTCTGGCCGATCGTCGCTGGCAGATGCACACCCGCGATGAGCTGACCGCTGCTGCGGCACGCTTGCAGGCGCTGCTGCAGCCGTTTGGCGAGGTCAGCGGCACGGCCCTGTTCGTCAGCCTGGCGACACCGCACGCGGCCTCGCTTTTCGAACACCTGGCGCGGCAGGCCATTCTGACCCGGGTTTTTCCGGCGCACGCGCTGCTGCGCTGCGGTTTGCCTGGGTGCGAGAGCGAATGGCTGCGTCTGGCCGCCGCCCTGTCCGCCTGGAGTCCTTGATATGTATGCTGCGCTGTTCCGCTTCTCCCTTGCCGCCTTTCTGCTCGGTGCGGTGGGTCTCGTGCACGCCGAGGGGCTGGCGGTGGAAGTGGTCGACGATGCCGGCAGCAGGCTGCGCCTGGCCCAGCCGGCCAGGCGAATCATCAGCCTGGCGCCGCATCTGACCGAAACGCTGTTTGCCGCCGGTGCCGGCGAGCGTGTCGTCGGCAGCGTCGAGTACAGCAACTATCCGCCGGCGGCGGCGACGATTGCCGGCGTTGGCAGTTACGCGCAGATCGACCTCGAACGCGTCATCGCGTTGCGCCCGGACCTGATCATCGGCTGGCAGAGCGGTAACGCTGCTGCCCATCTCGACCGCTTGCGGGCGCTCGGTTTCCCGGTCTATGTCTCGCAGCCGGATCGTATCGACGACGTGGCCAGCGAGATCGAGCGCCTTGGCGTTCTGGCCGGCAGCAGCGCGGTCGCCGACCGGGCCGCCGCCAGCTTTCGCCAGCGCCTGGCGGCGCTGCAGAAACGCTATGGCCAGCGGCCGCCGGTGCCCACCTTCTATCAGATCTGGAAGCAGCCCTTGATGACCGTCGGCCGCCGCCAGATCATCTCCGACGTCATCCGCCTTTGTGGCGGCGACAACGTTTTTGCCAGCCTCGAGACGATGGCCCCGACGGTGACCGTCGAAGCGATCATTGCCGCCAATCCGGAAGCGATCGTCGCCAGCGGCATGGGTGACTCGCGCCCCGAATGGCTCGACGACTGGCGGCGCTGGACATCGATCGAGGCGGTTGCGCGCGACAATCTGTTCTTCGTCCCGCCCGACCTCATCCAGCGTCACACGCCGCGTCTGCTGGATGGCGCCGAACTGCTCTGCCAGCATCTCGAAACGGCGCGTCGCCGGCGGCCGAAAAAGTGAGCGCCTGCCACCTTGCCCTGCACATTCGATGCCCTGCCGCGCTGGCCGGGTGTCCTCCCTTTAGCGAGTATAAATGAAGCGTTTTCTTTCCGCCGTTGCCGCCCGCCTCCTCGAAACGCGCAGCACGCTGCTCGTGCTTCTCGTCTGCGCCGCCTGGTTGGCGATGCTGGCCGGGGCCAGATCGCTGATGTTGCCCGACGAGGGGCGCTACATCGGCGTCGCCTGGGCGATGCTCAGGAGTGGTGACTGGCTGACGCCGACGCTCGACGGACTGCCGTATTTCCACAAACCGCCGCTGTTCTACTGGCTGACCGGACTGGCCCTGCAGCTTTTCGGGGTCAACGAATGGGCGGGCCGCCTGGCGTCCGTCTTCGGCGCCCTGCTGGCCGTCGGCGGGCTGTTTTTCTTCGTCAGGCGCTACGCCGGGGAGCGCCCGGCGACGCTGGCTGCGGCGGTGCTGGTGACCCAGCCGATGTTCTTCGCCGGCGCCCAGTACGCCAACCTCGACATGCTCGTCGCGGGGATGATTTCGGCGACCATCGTTTGCGCGGCGCACGCCATTCTGCGCCTGGACAGCGGCCGCTCGTATCGACCCGCACTGGCCGCGGCCTACGTTTTTGCGGCCCTGGGTGTCCTCGCCAAGGGCTTGATCGGTATTGTCCTTCCCGGCGCGATCGTGCTCGCCTGGCTGCTGTTGCGCGGGCGTTACCGACTGATCCCGGCGCTGCTGGCGCTACCGATGATCGGCCTGTTCGTCGCCGTCGCCGCACCCTGGTTCGTCTGGATGCAGATTTCGTACCACGGTTTCTGGGACTACTTCTTTGTCTACCATCATTTTCAGCGCTTTGCGCACACCGGCTTCAGCAACGCGCAACCGTTCTGGTTCTACCTTCCCGTTCTTTTTCTCGGCACGCTGCCGTGGGCGCCGTGGATCTGGCGCGCCTGCGCGTGGAAATACCTGGTGGACCCGGAGAAAGTCGAGATTCGCAGCCTGATGCTGGTGTGGATGCTGGGAATTCTCGTCTTCTTCTCGCTGCCGAATTCGAAACTCGTCGGCTACATCCTCCCGGCGCTGCCGCCGCTGGCCTTCCTGATCGCCGACGGGTTTCTCGACTGGCGGCAAAAGCGGCAGGCGGAGAGAGCGGCGAAGCCGGAGCTGCGCGAGCAAGGCGCCGACGCTTCGCTCTATCTCGGCGCCAGTCTGGTCGGCGGCGGCGTCCTGTGCGTCGTGTTCATTACTCTGGTGGCGGTCTTCGATTCGACCTCGACGCGCAGCCTGAGCAGGCAGGTGGCTCCCCTGTACAGCCCCGACGAGCAGATGGTGATGATCGACGAGTACGAGTACGACCTGCCGTTCTACCTGCGCCCGGAAAAAGACGTCTGGGTGGTCAGCGACTGGCAGGATACGGCGGCCATTGCGGCCCGCGACAACTGGCGCAAGGAGCTCTACGACGCCGGCCAGTTCGACAGCGCGAAAATGCGCGAAGTGCTGCTTCTGCCCGGCGAGTTCGTGGCGCGATTGTGCGCCTACACGGGAGCTTCATTGTGGCTGTGGGGGAAAACGGCGCAGGCGCAGCGCTACTCTTTCCTCCCCGCGGAGGCAATCGCCTTTGCCAATGCCAGACGGACCGTCTGGCGGCTCGACGCCGAACAGCGTCGGCGGCTCAAGGATTGCCAGCCGACGCCGCCCGCTGGCTGACGGCGAGAGCGCTGCGCAGCAATCGACGGGCAGGATCAGCCGGCGCAGAAGCCGCGCCACGGGCGGAACCGTTTGTGGCCTGCCGCCGCGCGGCTACGACTGCGCGTCGATCCAGTCGGCGATTTTCGCGGCTGCTGCCTGCCAATGGGCGTCGAGCATCAGGGTATGGCCGGCGCCGGGAATGACGCTCTCGTCGGCACGCCAGCGGCTGGCGGTGAAGTTCAGCAGGCTGGGTTGGAAAACGGCATCGGCTTCGCCGCCGACGACGAGAACGGGCAACTTCGGCCGCCGTCCGCCGATGCGCATCGCCAACAGCGTCAGATCGAGGATTGCGCGCCTGGACTCGGACTGGAACAGGCGGCCGAAGCGGATCAGATCCTCGCTCTTCGTTTCGCGTGAGTAGTAGACGTCGCGGATCGTGCGCAACGTCTTCTCGCTGTACTCGCCCTGCGTGGCACGCGCCTGTTCGCTGAAGAACGCCGGTTGGGCGAAGGCGATGTTCATCGTCGCGCCGAGAATGCCGCCGGGCGGCACAGGCGCCATCAGGACCGCAGCCTGTGCCGGCTGCCGTTCGAGGGCGCGTTCGACGACGACGCTGCCCATCGAATGGCCGATCAGGATGAGCGGCTGGTCGATGCCCTGAGCGACCTGTACGACGTCGTCGACGTAGTCGTCGAGTCCGAACGTGTCGAGCCGCTCGCGACCGTCGCTGGCGCCATGGCCAGCCAGGTCGAGTGCTCGGCAATCGAAACCGCGACGGCTGAAATAGGGCAGAAAGTACGCGTCCCAGCAGCCCGCCGTGGCGTAACCGCCATGGACGAAAAGGAGGCGCGGCGAACGCGCCGGGCCGACCGCCGGTCGGTGCAGGGTATGAATTCGTCTGGTTTTCATGGTTGCCAAGGCTTTGAGAGGGGGTTGCCGCCGCGCTGCCGGATCATCGGCCCGTAGCTGGTGCGCCGCGCGGGCTGTGCCAGTGGCGCCAGGCGAGCACGATCAAGGTGATCGCCGTGAGCGGCAGGGCGAAGCTGCTCATTACCAGCGAGAAGCCGCTTTGTGCGGCGTGGTCGGCGGCGTCGAGCACCAGGTAGGTCGTATAGGCCGCGTAGTAAGCGAGGAACAGCGCTCCCTCCCAGCGTGCGATCAGGTGGCCGGTAAAGAAAATGGGCAGGCAGGCGACCGCGACGGCAACCATGACGGGCAGGTCGAAGGCGAGCAGCGACGCCGGGACGAGGAGGTCGCCCGGCGCGACGCTCGCCGAGATGCCGAGTACGGCGAGGATATTGAAGGTGTTGCTGCCGACGACGTTGCCGACGGCAATGTCGCGCTCGCCGCGCACTGCCGCCATGATCGATGTCGCCACTTCCGGCAGTGAAGTGCCGGCGGCGACGATGGTCAGTCCGACGACCACCTCACTCATTCCCAGCCGGCGCGCCAGGGTCACCGCCGCCTCGACGAGCCAGTTGGAGCCCAGCACGAGCAGCCCCATGCCGACGGCAACGAGCAGTGCCTGCGCCAGCCAGTGAGCATCCCAGGCCCGGTCGTCGGCCGGCTTGGTCCCGGAATCGGGCTCGGGCTCGGGCTCGGGCTCGGCGAGCGCGACGTTCTCCCGGCGGCTCTGGCGGATGATCAGGAAGGTATAGGCGAGCAGCAGTCCGACCAGCAGCAGGCCATCGCCACGGCTGATGCCGCCGTCGGCGACGAGCATCCAGAGCAGCAGCGAGACGGCGACCATCATCGGTACTTCCTGCCGGATCAGCTGGCGATGCACGAGCAGTGGCGTGATCAGGGCCGAAAGGCCGAGGATGAACAGCACGTTGAAGATGTTGCTGCCGACCACGTTACCGAGCGCGATGTCGACCTGGCCAGACCACGCCGACTGTACCGAGACGGCGAGTTCGGGCGAACTGGTGCCGAAGGCGACGACCGTCAGGCCGACGACGAGCGGCGAGATGCCGAACGACAGGGCAAGCTTCGAAGCGCCACGTACCAGCAGTTCTGCGCCGAGAATAAGGGCGATGAGACCGGGGATGAACCAGAGCATGTGCTGTCGTCCGTACAGTTGATCGGTGCGGCCCCAGGCCTGCGCGTCGCCCGCCACCTCGGCCCGGCAGCTGGCGGGGCCCGGGCCGGCGGCGCGGCGATCATCGCACGGCCGCCATTTCGACTCAAGCTCGCGCCGTGACGCCGTATTTGCCGACAGAAAGGGCACAATGACAGCTTCCCTCGTCTACGGAAGTCCTCCATGCCGTTCCAGCCACGCATTCTCGTCTGCCTGGCTTCCGAGCAGATCATGCAGAACAGCCTGCCGGCGCTCCGCTTGCGGCCGGCCCGCGTGATCATCGCCGCCAGCGATGCCGAGCCTGCGTGTCGGGGCGCGTTGCAGGTGAGTCGTGTCCTGCACGAAGCGGGCTGGGCGGACGATGCGGTGCGTATCGTCCGTCACACGCCCGACCACGACCTTGGGCGAATCACCCGCTACGCCCGCGAACTGGCGGCGTCGCTGGGCAGCGAGTTTCCCGGCTGGCCGATCGATCTCAACGCCAGCGGCGGGACAAAGGTGATGTCCTTCGGCTTCCTCGGCGCCTTTGCCGGCCTGGGTGACGCCTGGTACTGCGATACCCACCACGATCTGCTCGAGCCTCTGGGCGGTGGCGCGCCGCTGGAGCTGCCGCCGGACATGTTGCGGCTGACCGACCTGCTGCAGATGCAGGGTTACCGTGTCGTCGCCGATCCGACCTGGAGCGCCGACCTTGCCCGAGCTACCGCCGCGCGCGCTTTTCTGACCGAGCACCTGGCGTGCTCGGCTCCGCAACTGGGTGGTTTCTTTGGCTACGTCAACCGGCTGACCCGCGAAGTCCTGCCAAAGAGGCGTCCGGACGGGGTGGTCGTGCGTCCGTTTCAGGGCGCAATCGTCGCCGAACGGCCGCTCTTCGCCAATCACCACCAACTCGCCTGGGCCTTCGAGCAGGCCGGCATCTGGCAATGGGACGGCGATTGCCGCTTTGCTTTCCCGAGCGAGACGGTGGCTCGCTACGCCGGTGGTGGCTGGCTCGAGGAATGGGTCTGGCTGACGCTCGCCGGCATGCAGGCGGACGGCCTGATCCCCGATGGCCACTGGGGAACCAATGTCCGTATCGACGCCGAGGGCGCCCAGGAAGGCGCCGGCAACGAACTCGACGCCGCGCTGGTGTGGCGCAACCAGCTCCTGGTGCTCGAATGCAAGACCGGCGTGCAGATCACCACCGAAGGCGGCAGCCAGGCCATTCTCAACCGTCTCGACAGCCTGCGCCGGCACGTCGGAGGGGCGATGGGCGAAACCTGGTTGCTTACCGCAAGGCGGCTGCATCCGGGAACCGGCTCGGCGGCACGCGAGCGCGCCCGCGCCTACCTTATCCGTCTGATCGAACCCGAGCAACTGGCGGACCTGCGCAGCGATATCGAGCACTGGATGCACCTCGACAGCGCTTCCCGTGGCCTGGCGTGACGGGGCGCTGCGCCGCCTCGCCTTTTCGCACCCGGCGCAGCATCGCCTTCGCTGTCGCGTGCGCGGCTTTTCGCAGCCGCTGGCCGCTGTGCTAGAATCCTGCCCTCGCGGATTCTGCCGCTGGCCCCGCCTGGCCGTTTCGCTTGGCCTGGCTGCCGAAGTGTCGACCGCTGGCGCCTGCGCTGTCGTGGTGAGGGCCGCGTTTGAGCTTGCCGCTGCCGAATGCTGAGGGTCTTGGAGCCAGAGCGGACCTCTGGCTTTTCCATTTTCTTGCTGGGGTTGCCTTATGCCGGTTGTCACACTGCCTGACGGTTCGCAAAGAGAGTTCGCACAGCCGGTGACGGTTGCCGAGGTCGCACAGAGCATTGGTGCTGGCCTGGCGCGCGCTGCACTTGCCGGCAAGGTCGATGGCCGTCTGGTCGACACTTCGTTCTCGATCACCAGCGACGTGCAGCTCGGCATCGTCACCGAGAAGGATCCCGAGGGTCTGGAGGTGATCCGGCATTCGGCCGCGCATCTGATGGCGCATGCCGTGAAGGAACTCTTTCCGGAGGCGCAGGTGACGATCGGGCCGGTTATCGAAAGCGGTTTCTACTACGATTTCGCCTATCAGCGTCCGTTTACCAACGAGGATCTGGCGGCTATCGAAGAGCGCATGGGCGAACTCGCCAAACGCGATCTCCCGGTGCAGCGAGAAGTCAGCGAGCGCGCCGCGGCCGTGGCTTTCTTCCAGTCGCTCGGCGAGCGCTACAAGGCCGAGCTGATCGAGGCCATTCCGGAAGGGCAGGAGGTGTCGCTTTATCGCCAGGGCGATTTCGTCGATCTTTGCCGCGGACCGCACGTGCCGTCTACCGGCAAGCTGAAGGTGTTCAAGCTGATGAAGCTGGCCGGTGCCTACTGGCGTGGCGATCATCGCAACGAACAGTTGCAGCGCATCTACGGGACGGCGTGGGCCAGGAAAGAGGATCAGCAGGCGTACCTGCACATGCTCGAGGAAGCCGAGAAGCGCGATCACCGCAAGCTCGGTCGGCAACTGGATCTTTTCCATCTGCAGGAAGAATCGCCGGGGATGGTTTTCTGGCACCCCAAGGGATGGACGATCTGGCAGGAGGTCGAGCAGTACATGCGCCGTCTGCTCGATCGTCACGGCTACCGTGAAGTGAAGACGCCGATGATCATGGATCGCTCGCTGTGGGAGCGCTCGGGGCATTGGGAGAACTACGCCGAGCACATGTTCACCACCGCCTCCGAGAACCGTGATTATGCGGTCAAGCCGATGAATTGCCCTGGGCATATCCAGATCTTCAATCAGGGTTTGCGCAGCTACCGCGACTTGCCTCTGCGTCTGGCCGAGTTCGGCTCGTGTCACCGCAACGAGCCGTCGGGGGCTTTGCACGGAATCATGCGCGTACGCGCCTTCGTCCAGGATGACGCGCACATCTTCTGCACGGAAGCGCAGGTGTTGCCGGAGACCGAGGCCTTCATCGACCTTTTGGAGAAGGTCTATGCCGATTTCGGGTTCACCGACATCATCGTCAAGCTGTCGACCCGCCCGGAAAAGCGTATCGGCACCGACGCGCAATGGGACAGGGCCGAAGCCGCTCTCGCCGAGGCGCTGAAGGCCAAGGGCCTGAGCTACGAGGTGCAGCCCGGAGAGGGCGCTTTCTACGGGCCGAAGATCGAGTTCTCGCTCAAGGATTGCCTCGGCCGCGTCTGGCAATGCGGCACGCTGCAGCTTGATTTTGCCTTGCCCGAGCGTCTTGACGCACACTACGTCGGCGAGGACAACGATCGGCATGTCCCGGTGATGCTGCACCGGGCGATCCTCGGTTCGCTGGAACGCTTCATCGGCATTCTCGTCGAGCATTATGCTGGCGCAATGCCGCTGTGGCTGTCGCCGACGCAGGCGGTGGTGATCAATATTTCAGAGAAGCAGGGCGAGTACGCCGAGCAGGTGGCGGCGACGCTGCGCACTGCCGGCCTGAGGGTCGAGGCGGATTTGCGCAACGAAAAAATTACCTATAAGATACGAGAACATAGCTTGAACAAGCTGCCCTACCAGATCGTCGTTGGCGACAAGGAAGTGGCAGCGAACCTGGTGGCCGTGCGCACACGCGGAGGTCGGGATCTCGGACAAATGTCGATCGAGGCTCTGACCAGGCAACTTCTCGATGAAGTTGCCGCGCGAAGTGGTACGGCTTAACTTTTGTCGACACAAGGAGCGGAACCATCGCACTGCAAAAGGCGCAACGCGTTAACCAAGAGATCAATGCACCAGAAATCCGGCTGATCGGGGAGGATGGCGAGGCATTGGGGGTCATGAGTTCCAGGGAGGCGCTTTCACTGGCCGAGGAAGCGGGGCTTGATCTGGTCGAGATCGCCCCGATGGCACGACCGCCGGTTTGCCGAATCGTCGATTTCGGCAAGTTCAAGTACCAGGAGCAGAAGCGCCAGCACGAGCAGCGACAGAAGCAGAAACAGGTGCAGGTCAAGGAGGTCAAGTTTCGCCCCGGTACCGACGAGAACGACTACCAGATCAAATTGCGCAACATGACGCGCTTCCTCGAGGAAGAGGACAAGGTCAAGGTCACTTTGCGCTTTCGTGGTCGGGAAATGGCGCATCAGGATATCGGCATGCGCCAGATCGAGCGTATCAGGGCCGATCTTCAGGAAATGGCGGTGGTCGAGCAGATGCCGAAGATGGAAGGGCGGCAGATGGTCATGGTACTGACGCCGAGCAAGAAGAAGTAAGAGTGGGAAAACAGTTGTCGATGTAGAAGCAGCCCCTGTTGCCGATCCTGGCAGCAAAAAACAAGTGTGGTCGGGTTGAAAGCGCTCCCGTCGGGAGACACCTGGCAGCATGTCTATAAATGGAGCATGAAATGCCCAAGATGAAGACCAAGAGTGGAGCGAAAAAGCGCTTCACGGTCAGTGCCAGCGGCCGCATCAAGCGCTCGCAGGCGTTCAAGCGACACATCCTGACCAAGAAGGACACCAAGACCAAGCGCCAGTTGCGCGGGATGACGGAAGTCCATGCATCTGACAAGGCCATGGTTCGTTCCATGCTGCCTTACGCTTGAGGAGATAAGAGATGCCCCGAGTAAAACGTGGTGTAACGGCGCACGCGCGTCACAAGAAAATCCTCGCCCTGGCCAAGGGTTATCGCGGCCGGCGCAAGAACGTCTACCGCGTTGCCAAGCAGGCGGTGATGAAGGCCGGTCAGTATGCCTATCGTGACCGCCGCCAGCGCAAGCGTCAGTTTCGCAGTCTCTGGATCGCGCGCATCAACGCCGCGGCGAGAGAGCTGGGCATGAAGTACAGTACCTTCATGAATGGCCTCAAGAAGGCGCAGATCGAAGTGGATCGCAAGGTGCTCGCCGATCTGGCTGTTTTCGACAAGCCGGCTTTCGCTGCTCTGGCCGTGCAGGCCAAGGCCCAGCTCGACGCCTGAGCTAGACCCGTGTCAAAAAAGGAGGCGTCAGCCTCCTTTTTTTCGGTGAACCATGCATAACTTCGATGAAATAGTCCACGCCGCGTCGGCCGCCTTTGCGGCGACCGACGATCCCGACGCGCTGGAGCAAATCAAAGCCACCTATCTCGGCAAGAGCGGCCAGATTACAGCCTTGCTGAAGGGCTTGGCCACGCTTCCGGCAGACCAGCGCAAGAGCGTGGGGGTGAGCATCAATCGCGCCAAGGACGCTGTCGAAGCGGCCCTCAACGCGCGCCGCGAAGCGCTGCGCCAGTTGGCGCTGGCAGCGCGACTGGCTGAAGAGGCGCTGGACGTCACGCTCCCCGGACGCGGCCAGTCGCGTGGCGGCCTGCACCCGGTGACGCGGACGCTGGAGCGCATCGAGGCGCTCTTTGCCTCGATCGGTTTCGAGGTCGCCGACGGCCCGGAGATCGAGGCCGATTTTCAGAACTTCACGGCGCTCAATACGCCGGAGGATCACCCCGCACGTTCGATGCACGATACCTTCTATCTGCAGGATTCGTCCGGGGGGGTCGCCGAAAACGTCCTCCTGCGTACGCATACCAGCCCGATCCAGGTCCGTTACATGCAGGCGCATGTCGCCAGGCATGCCGGCGCGGAAACGATGCCGGAGATCCGCGTGATCGCCCCGGGACGTGTGTATCGCGTCGATTCCGATGCCACCCATTCGCCGATGTTCCATCAGGTCGAGGGCCTGTGGGTCGGCGAGCGGGTCAGCTTTGCCGACCTGAAGGGCGTCATCGGCGACTTCCTGCGCCGCTTTTTCGAGAGCGACGACCTGCGGGTTCGCTTCCGTCCGTCGTTCTTCCCGTTTACCGAGCCGTCGGCAGAGATCGACATGGCTTTCATGAGCGGCGCGCTCAAGGGACGCTGGCTGGAGATCGCCGGTTGCGGCATGGTCCATCCCAATGTCTTGCGCCACGTCGGTATCGATCCCGAGAAGTACATCGGATTTGCTTTTGGCATGGGGCCTGATCGGCTGACGATGTTGCGTTATGGCGTCAATGACCTGCGCCTGTTCTACGATGGCGACCTGCGCTTCCTGCGCCAGTTCGCCTGAGCGCCCGTCTGACCCCCTCCTGATCGCCCGGATCGCCAATGCCTTCTCCTGAGTTCGCCCGTCCATGAAATTTTCAGAATCCTGGCTTCGCAGCTTCGTCGACCCCGCTTGTTCGGGCGGCGAATTTTCGCATCTGTTGACCATGGCCGGTCTCGAAGTGGAGGAGGAGGAAACCGTCGCTCCGGCCTTCGACAAGGTGCTCGTCGCCGAGGTGCTCGCAGTCGAAAAGCACCCGGACGCGGAGCGCCTCAATGTCTGCCGCGTCGACGTCGGATCGGGCGAGACGCTGCAGATCGTCTGCGGAGCGCCCAACGCGGCGGCCGGGATCAAGGTGCCCTGCGCCCTTCCCGGCGCCGAACTTCCGGGAGGCTTCGCGATCAAGGTCGCCAAGGTGCGTGGCGTGGCCTCGTCAGGGATGCTCTGCTCGGCCAAGGAACTCGGCATCGCCGAAGACGCTGCCGGCCTCCTGCTGCTGAGCGACGAGGCGCTGGTGGGTGAGGATATCCGCCGCCATCTCGATCTCGACGATCGCCTGTTGACCCTCAAGCTGACACCGAATCGGGCGGATTGCCTGTCGCTGGAAGGTGTCGCCCGCGAGGTCGCCGCGCTGACCGGAACGCCGGCCCGCCTGACGCAGGTCGACGCAGTCGAGGCCACCATCAGCCGCGCGCGCGACCTCGTTCTCGACGCGCCGGAAGCCTGCCCGCGCTACTGTGGGCGGGTGATCGCCGGCGTCGATGCCGCGGCGCCGACGCCGACCTGGATGAGCCGTCGCCTCGAACGCAGCGGGATACGGCCGATCTCCGCCTTGGTCGATATCACCAACTACGTCATGCTCGAAGTCGGCCAGCCGCTGCACGCCTTTGACGACAGCCGCCTGCACGGCGCCATTCATGCGCGCATGGCGCGTGCGGGCGAGAAAATCACTCTGCTCAACGAACAGACCGTGGAGCTGCAGGACGACGTGCTGCTGATCGCCGACGAGCAGCGGCCGTTGGCGATGGCCGGGGTGATGGGCGGCGAGGAGAGCGGCATCAGTCTGGACACCCGCGAGCTGTTCCTCGAAGCGGCCTTTTTTGCCCCGACGGCGATTGCCGGTCGCGCCCGTCGCTACGGCTTTGTGTCCGACGCCGCGCATCGTTTCGAGCGGGGTGTCGATTTCGGCGGCACGCGGCGCGCGCTCGAGCGTGCCACGCGCCTGGTTCTCGATATCTGCGGCGGCCAGGCGGGGCCGGTGAGCGAGGCTCTGGCGATCCTGCCCGAGCGCCCCGAGGTTCGCCTGCGTCCGGAGCGAGTGGCCAAGGTGCTCGGCATCGCACTGGGCGACGAGCGCATTGGTGAACTCTTTGCGCGTCTCGCCCTGCCTTTTCGCCGGGACGCTGACGACTTCGTCGTCACCCCGCCGAGCTACCGCTTCGACGTGGAGATCGAGGAAGACCTGATCGAGGAACTCGCCCGCCTGCACGGCTACGAGAACATCCCGGCAGTCGTGCCAACGGGCTTTCTGGCGATGTTGCCGCAGACCGAGCAGACGCGGCCGTTGGCGCGTGTGCGCCAGATCGTCGCTGACTGCGGCTATCAGGAAGTGGTCAACTTCGCCTTCGTCGACGAGGCCTGGGAGCGTGATTTTGCCGGCAACGGCGAACCGATTCGCCTCGCCAATCCGATTGCCAGTCAGCTGAGCGTCATGCGTTCGACGCTGATCGGCGGCCTGCTCGCCAACCTGGCCGGCAACCTCAAACGCCGGCAGGCGCGCGCGCGCCTGTTCGAGACCGGGCGATGTTTCTTCCGCGATGCAGCGGGCGAACCCGTCGCCGGCTTCCGTCAGCCGTGGAAACTCACTGCGCTGGCATATGGCACGGCGTTTCCCGAGCAGTGGGGCTGTGCGGCGCGCCCGGTCGATTTCTTCGACATCAAGGGCGATCTCGAGCGCTTGCTCGCCCCGCGGGTGGCGAGCTTCGAGAAAACCGCTCATCCGGCCCTGCACCCCGGACGTAGCGCCCTTGTGCTGGTCGCCGGCAAGGCCATCGGCGTCATCGGCGAGCTGCATCCGCAGTGGCAGCAGAAATACGAACTGCCGCAGGCACCGGTCATTTTCGAAGTCGATCTCGATGCTGTGGTCATGGCCGGAAGGGCGCAACACGTCGAGGTTTCGCGGCAACCAGTGGTCATACGCGACATGGCTATTGTCGTCGATCAAAGACTCGATCTGCAGCCTCTGATCGACGGCATGAGCGCCACGCGTCCAGAAATCGTCCGCGAAATCAATCTCTTCGACGTCTATGTCGGGCGCGGAGTCGAGGCTGGCAAGAAAAGCCTTGCCTTCCGTATAACGATGCAAGATACTCGAAAAACCTTGCAGGAAGTCGAAGTTGACGCCGCCATGCAGCACCTGATGGCCTATCTGCAAGAGACATTCGCGGCGCAGCTGCGCGTCTGAGAAAGGGAGGGTATGACGCTTACCAAGGCAGAACTCGCCGATTTTCTGTTCGAGAAGGTCGGCCTCAACAAACGCGAGGCCAAGGACATGGTCGAGGCTTTTTTCGAAGAGATTCGCAATGCGTTGGAGCGCGGAGACGGCGTGAAACTCTCCGGATTCGGCAATTTTCAGCTGCGCGACAAACCGCAGCGGCCGGGCCGCAATCCAAAAACTGGCGAAGAAATCCCGATCACCGCCCGACGCGTGGTCACTTTTCATGCCAGCCAGAAACTGAAGGCCGAGGTGGAGCACGCTTATGATGGAAGCCAGTCCTAGAGACAACGGCAATGAGCCATTGCCGCCCATACCGGCCAAGCGTTACTTCACGATTGGCGAGGTCAGCGAGCTGTGCGGCGTCAAGCCGCATGTGTTGCGCTATTGGGAGCAGGAATTTTCGCAGCTCAAACCCGTCAAGCGGCGGGGCAACCGCCGCTACTATCAGCATCATGAAGTTCTCCTGGTGCGCCGCATCCGGGAGCTTCTCTATAGCCAGGGGTTCACGATCAGTGGCGCCCGCAATCGTCTCGAAGATGCCGATCCCCAGGCTCCCGGCGGCGGCACGGCAATGAGCAATGAGGTGCTGCGCAGCGAGCTGCTGAGCATTGCAGAAATGCTGCGCGTTCAAGAGCGCTGACGACGATTTCGGTTATAATGCGCAGCTTGTCGGGGCGTGGCGCAGCCTGGTAGCGCACTTGCATGGGGTGCAAGGGGTCCCGAGTTCGAATCCCGGCGCCCCGACCAAAAGAATCAAGTAGTTGCAGAAAACGAAGAACCGGCCCTGGGCCGGTTTTTTATTGGCCGCCGAGCAGCGGAAGCTCGATACGGAAACGAGTGCCGCGCTCCAGCTGGCTGCTGACGTCGATTTTCCCGGCGTGCTTTTCGACGATGATCTCCCAGGAAATCGAGAGCCCAAGGCCGGTACCCTGGCCGACCGGTTTGGTGGTGTAGAAGGGCTCGAAGATCCGCCGTTGAACCTCCTCGCTCATGCCCCTGCCGGTATCGCTGATCTCGATCCACACGAAACCCTCGCCGCTACCCGTGGACAGCGTAATCGTGCCGTGGACGTCAATTGACTGCGCGGCGTTGACCAGCAGATTGAGAAAGACCTGGTTGAGCTGCGCCGGGAGGCAGTGCACCCGCGGCAAGTGGCCGTAGCTCCTGATCACCGTGGCCTTGTACTTGAGCTCGTTCCAGGCGACGTTGATGGTGGACTCGAGGCCGGCGTTGATGTCGGCAGATTGCCACTCGGCGGCGTCGACGTGCGAGAAGTCCTTCAGGTTCTCGACGATCTTCTTGACCCGGCTCAGGCCCTGCGCCGATTCGTCGATCAAGTCGCCGATGTCCTGCCGCAGATACTCGAGGTCGGCCTGCGCGCAAGCCGTGTCTATTCTCTGCCGACGCACATCGCTCTCGGGGGTCGCCTGGCGCAGCTCGTCGAAGGCCGCGATCAGCGCGAGCAGCTGGCGCACGTGCACCCGGAGCGAACCGAGGTTGGAATTGACGAAGCCGATCGGGTTGTTGATTTCGTGCGCGACGCCAGCGGCCAGTTGGCCCACCGCAGCCATCTTTTCGGACTGCAGCAGTTGTCCCTTCGTCCGCTCCATTTGCGCCACCGTCGCTGCCAGTTCGGCTGTCCGTTCGGCTACCCGCGTTTCGAGTTCCTGGTTGAGCTGCGCCAGCTGCCGGCTCGATGCCTTCAGTTTTTCGTTGGTCGCGTGCAGCGTCTTGTTTCGTTCGCCGACGACCGCATGAAGGTCCATCAAGGCCGCGATCAGGGCGGCTCGCGCTTTATCGTCGCGAGCAACCTTGGCCGACTCGGCGAAGGCGCTTTCGGGTCCGTGCCCGGCGTCGATCAGGCGGATCTGGCGCGCCATGCGCTGGTCTTCATCGAGGATATGGAAGGTCAGCCAGCTGCTCAGAAAGCGCAGCAGACTCGGTCCCACGGTGGCCAGCAACTCGTCGTCCATCTGCACACGAAACTCGCGCAACTGCTCGACGAAGGCCCGATGGTCGGCGTAATGCTTGCCGATATATTCAGGCAGCAGGCCGGACGAGCGCATCACGCCTTCTTCGCAGCTGAAGTGGCTGCTGGCGTAGTCGCCCAGACGTTCGAGCAGGGCTTGGAGGCGTTCCCGCCCCGGCAATCCACCACCCGTCAGAAAGGGTGCCGCCTCGTTGATCAGCGCGACCAGCCCGCGATGCTGCGAATCAACGATGGCAATTCCCGTCTCGAAGTGGCGATCCCAGGTGAAGGCCATCAGCGCTTCACCTTCGCTGTCCGCGCGGCGCTGCCGGTGGCGTTGTTCTGCCTGGCTGTCTTCAATCGACCGTCAGCGCCTGTTTCACCGGTACCCAGACCCGGAAACGCGTGCCCTCGCCGGGTACGGAGTCCACCTCGATGCGACCGTGATGCTTCTGGACAATATTGTACGAAACGGACATCCCGAGCCCTGTCCCCTTGCCCACCGGCTTGGTCGTGAAGAAGGGCTCGAAGAGTCTTTTTCGCGTTTCCTCGCTCATCCCAAGACCGTTGTCCTGGACTTCCACCCACACCCAGTCGTCCTGATGACCGGTCGATAGCGTGATCGTGCCCATGCCCTTGCTTTCGTCCAGCGCCTGCACGGCGTTGATGATCAGGTTCATGAACACCTGATTGAGCTGGGCGGCGAGGCACTCGACAGGCGGCAGGACGCCGTAATTCTTGGCGACGGTGGCCTTGTACTTGACTTCGTTCCATACCACGTTGAGTGTCGCGTCAAGTCCGGCATTGAGGTCGGCATACTGCCAGTCCGTTTGATCGACGTGCGAGAAGTCCTTCAGGTCTGCAACGATCTTCTTGATGCGCACCAGTCCGTCTTCGCTTTCCTTGATCAGCTCGGGCAGGTCTTCCTGGACGAAGTCGACATCCATGGCCTGCGTCAGCGCGCTGATTTCCCGGCGCAATTCGACATCGGCGATGTGCGTCTCGGCACCCTGGTAGACGGTGATCAGCTGCAACATCTGCTGGCAGTACTTCTTGAGCGTCTGCAGATTGGAATTGACGAAGCCTACCGGGTTGTTGATTTCATGCGCGACACCCGCAGCGAGCTGGCCGATCGAGGCCATCTTCTCGGATTGCAGGAGCTGGTTCTGCGCGGTTTCCAGCTTCGCGATGAGCTGGGCCTGGGCGTCCTTTTCCCGGTGCAAGGCGGCAATCGCATCGTGCAGTTTGTCCTGCGCGATCGCGGTATCGGTGTAATCAAAGAGCGTGCCGCAGACCAGCGACACCTCGCCGCCAGACAGTCGCAGGGGCAGAAAAGTGACGTTCTGGCGCATCTCGGCAAGGCCGCCGGTAATCGGTCGGTTGTTCGCGAAGCGAAACAGATACGGCCGCAGGTCCCACAGGGTAAAAGCGTTGTTGCCAAGGACGAAGACGCTTTCCAGCTTTTTCTCCAGCCACGGCCGCGGCAATTCGGGAAACATCGCAAACAGGTTCTGGCCGAGCATGTCGGTGCTCGACTTGCCACTGTGGAGAGCCATGAAGCTGTTCCACAGCGCCACCGTGCCGCTACGATCGACGGCGAATATACCCACGTCGAGGCGCTCGACCAGCGAGGCGAGCAGCGCGCAGGAATTGCCGGGGTCGGCAGCGGTGTCCAAATCAGAGTTCCTCGACAAAGCGGTCAAGCGCCCGCCGCAGGGCGGTAACCGCGTCGTCCGGCATGAGCATTACCAGGTGGCAGCGGAAGACGCGCTTCTCGATTCCAAAGCGCACTTCGACGAGCAGCGCGCAGCGCGCGGAAATCCCGTCCGCCCGCAGCAGTTGGCTGCTGGCCACCTGGTCGGCAAGCAGGGAGGGCGCCGAAAAACCGATCGTGGTGCGCAGCAGTTCGGCAATTCCGCCGAGGCAGGCGCCGACGAGAACGTTGCTGATGTCGAGCAGCAGCTCGCGGCTGGCCGGAGCATCCAGGGCGTCGCCGTAGGCGAGCAGCGCGGCGAGGTCGTCTGCCGAGTGCTCGGCAAAGATGACGATCGCCTCGCCACGCAGCTCGCCAATGAACGCCTGGCGTACGGCCGAAGCGATGCCGTCGCCGGCCAGGGCGGCCAGGGCAGCAGGTATCCCGGCTGCGCCCACGGCGCTGATCTGCGGCACCGACAGTTCGACGAACTCGCCGAGAACCTTGGCGATCGATGCGCCGGCCTGGCCCATGCCGATATTGGCGACTTCCTGCAAGGCCTCGCGCTGCTCCTCGCTGATGAACTCGATAGTCATACCAGCAGCCCGTATTCCTTGAGTACCGCCTTGATGCGTTCGGCATCGACCGGTTTCTTGATGAAGGCGATGGCGCCCATCGCCCGGACGCGCGCCTGGGCCGCTTCCTGGATGTCCGCCGAGACGACAATGACCAGACAATTCAGGTCTTCGCGGCGGAGAGTTTCGAGGACCTGGTAGCCGTCCATCTCCGGCATGGTCAAGTCCAGAAACATGACGTCGACCACTCCCTGCCGGTAACGCGCGAGGGCTTCGGCGCCATTCGAGGCTTGCGTAATGGTGATGTCCCAATCTGGCGGTAGCGCTCGAATGAGCATCTTGCGGGCCATCGCCGAATCATCGACGACGAGAACTGAAACCGACATCGTCCCTCCTTGTCATAGTCGCTTGCTTTGCTCGCCCGGTGACTTGATCGCCATCCGGGCCCTGACAGCGGCGCTTCGCCCGCGAATGCGGAAAGCTTTTTTTCTCGCCTTGTACGGCTGTGGCTGGGTCAATCCGGGAGGGTCATGGTGACCTTCGTCCCGGTGGCCGGAAGGCTGTCGAACTCGATCTCGCCACCGTGGGCGCGCACGATGTCGCGCGCCACCGTCAGCCCCAGCCCCGTTCCCTTGCCGACTGCGCGGGTGGTATAGAAAGGATCGAAGACGCGCGGCAGGGCGCTTTCTTCAATGCCGACGCCGTTGTCGCGCACCTCGATGATCACCTGCCGGCCGTCGAAGCGGCTGCAGACGTGCAGCTCACCTTCGCTTCCCTTGCCTTCGATGGCTTGCGCGGCGTTACTGAGTACTGCGAGAAAGGCTTGCGAAAGATGGCCGGGAAGGCACAGCAGAGGTTTCAGTTCCCCCAACTCGCAGATCAGAGTCGCGCCAGGCGGCAGCTTCTTTTCGGCCATTTTGCACGCGGTACTGAGCAGGGCGTTGATATCGACGACGTCCTCCTGCGGCTTGTCGACGTTCGAGAAGCCCTTGAGGTCGTTGACGATGCGCGCCACCCGATCGACGCCGACGATGCTGTCGCGCAGCAGCGCAGTGAAATCCTCGAGCGTGAACTCGGTGTCCGTGCTGGCCAGGATCGCTTCGCCACCCGGCAGGTTCTTGACCGCAGTGGCGAGATCGTCCAGCTTGACGAGGTAGGTCTCGGCAGTGCTCAGGTTGCTGCGCACGAAGGCGATCGGATTGTTGATTTCGTGCGCGACGCCGGCAGCGAGGGCACCCACCGACGCCAGGCGCTCAGCCTGATAGGACTGGCGCTGCCGCTCGTCGCTCAGTTTCACCTCGGCCGCGACACGGGCGTCGAACTGCTCGGAAAGCGCTTTGTATTGCGCCTGCAAGTCCTCCGGCGCGATGTCTTGCGGCGACTCTGCTTGAAGCCGCGCGTGCTTGTCGGCGGTGGGTCTGGCTGCTTCGGCCCGGCCACGCGCGAGCGCGCGCAAAAGCGTCTCGATCAGTCGCGCGGCGGCGTTGCACAGCGCCGGCTCGGCCAGTGGCGCTTGCAGATAGCCTATCGGCTGCTGTGCGAGACGCAGCGTCACGCGGCCCTGCGCAGGCAGGTCGAGGCTGCCGAAAATCACGCTTCCGGAGAGATCCTGCACAGCCACCGGAGAGCCTAGCAATGCGCTCAGCGCAAGGCCAAGATCCTCGCTTTCCCTCGCCGCCAGCAAGGCCAGAAATGACCGATTCTGGTCCGCAATGCTCACCAATCCGCCCACTGCAACCTCATTGCCCCCTTCGCCAGGCTTGCGGCGGCCGTACTGGGCTCATCGCCGCGCACTGAAATCCGTCAGCTCGCACCGTGCCGACCGTGAAACCCGCACCATACGCCCTAATCGCGCGCGCCTGTGCACTTTTGGAAGCAGCGGCGACGAGCGCCTGCGCCGCCATTCGTGGTGGCCAGCGGCAGGGAGCAATGGCTCGCGCCCGGCGGCACGGCAAAGACAGGCAGACTTCCATCCCCGGGCGCGTGGCCGCGGGCGTTCCGGCGAGCGAGCGGGAGCATCAATCCTTGTTCAACGCGTCGGGGTCGAGCATCACCGAACCGTCCGGCCCCCAGTGCACGCGGGTGATGCCCGGTTCGAGTGCTTCCAGGCGCTGACGCTCGAAGTCCTCCGGGCTGAGCCGGCCCTGGCGCAGTCGCGCTTCGTCGGCGATTTTCTGGGTTTCGTTCTGCAGCTCCTGCAAGGCCAGGGCCTGGGCGATCGTCGTCACCAGTTCGTAGTCGTTCCACGGCTTGGCGATGAAGCGCAGGATGCCTGCCTCGTTGATCGCCGCGATCAGCCCATTGAGGTCGGCGTAGCCGGACAGGATCAGGCGGGCGGCATTCGGTTGCAGCTCGCGGAACTCCTTGAGAAAGGCGACGCCGTCCATGCCCGGCATGCGGAAGTCGGAAAGCACCAGATCGTAAGGTGTGCCGAAAGCGTTTTCCAGGGCCTGGAGCGGGTCAGCGCAGGTATCCACAATCAGCGGGTATATCTTGCCGCCCGCCGTACATGGGGTCATGGCCAGCAGGCGCCGCAACGATTTGAGGATGTTGTCTTCGTCGTCGACGATCAGGATACGAGGCATTGCTAAGCTCCTCCCGGAAGCTAACGCTGCTTGCTATGGTTGCGGACGTGCAGTACCAGGGGCAGGCTTTCCCGTTTGGCGTAGGCCTGGATCTCGCGCACCAGGGTGGCGTCGAGAACGTAGTCGGTAGCCAGCAGCAAGGCGCCGTCACGGGCGAGTAGATCGCGGGCGAGGACCATGCCGATCTTGAGCTGGTCGACCGGAACCTCTTTCTCCTGTCCGGCTTCGTCCCGCGGTCGGCCAAGAAGTTCGACCAGGGCGTCGACGACCGTCGGGCAATAGCGTTTGCCTCGCGATTTGACCAACAGCATCCTGGCGTCGTCGGCAGTGAAGCGCTTTTCCGACAGCGTGCCGATCTGCAAGCCATCGTAGTCGTTGGCCACGGCCAGGATGCGCGCGCCAAGCGGAATGCCAAGGCCCTGCAGGGCATCGGGAAAACCCTGCCCGTCGAAACGCTCGTGATGCGCGCGGATCAGGTCCGCAGCGCTTTTCAGATCGGCGAGTGGCAGCAGCGCGCTGGCCCCCGCGATACTGTGCTTGCGGTAACGTGACAACTCTTCCGAAGTCAATTTGGGGACCGGCTTGGCGAACATGGCGTCGGAAAAGCCGATCTTGCCGATGTCGTGGAGGAGGCCGGCGATGAAGATATCCTGCTGCGCCTTGGCGTCCAGTTCCAACTGGATGGCCAGTTTGCGCGACAGGTCGGCGACGCGGCGGGCGTGTCCGCCGGCCGACCCCTCGCGCAGTTCGAGGAGTGTCGAGAAGACCTTGATCGAGACCAGGAAACTCTGCTTGAGCGTGTCGTTGGCAAGGTTGAGGAAGCCATTGACCTGCTCAAGTTCTGCGGTGCGTTCCTGGACCCGCGCCTCGAGGCTGCTGTTGAGCGCTTTGAGCTCTTCGTTCTGGTTCTGGGTCAAGGCCAGCAGACGCGCGTTTTCACTCCGCAGACGCTGGCTTTGCAGAGCATCACGCACCATCAGCACGATATCGTGGTCGTCCCAGGGCTTGGAAACGTAGCGGTAGATCTCGCCCTTGTTGATGGCGTTGACGGTCGAGGTGATGTCGGCGTAGCCGGTCAGGAGAATGCGGATGATGCGCGGCCAGCCGGTACGCACCTGCTCCAGGAACTGGGCGCCATCCATTTCCGGCATGCGCATGTCGGAAATCACCAGATCGACGTCTTCCTTGGCCAGCAGTTCGAGTCCTCCGGCGCCACTTTCGGAGGTCAGGATGCGATAGCCGCAGGGGCGGAAGAGTCGCCGCAAGGCACTGAGGATCGAAGGTTCGTCGTCGACCAGGAGCAGTGTCTGGGGGGGGGTGGGCGAGGTCTGTTCGGTCATCGTCGCGCTTGAGCACCTGGGCCTTGGCCCGCTGGTCGAGGAAGGGCGGAGCAAACTGTGCGCCGATGCGGCCCCGTTCCGGCAGAAGGCCGTCTGGTTGCGTTCTTCAACGCGGTACTCTACCTCATTCCGGACGCGGCTGAGCGCGTTGGCGAGGTCTTTTTTGTACCTCCCGCGTGACCCTCTCTCCGCACCATGCGACGACTCTGTCTTGCCAATGGCTGATTGTTTTCGCGCCGCGCGATCGACAATAGTTTTCTCAGCCAGGCTCCGAGGGAGTATCGTTCGTACCATCGGGGTGAGGGCCAATCTCATATGGACGAGCGCGTGTTCGTAGAACCTGAGCAGCTTGCTATCGGCATGTTCGTGATCCTCGACCTGTCGTGGCTCCAGCATCCCTTCAGCTTCAGCAGCTTCCTCATTCAAAGCGATGATCAGTTGGCGACCCTGCGCGGTCTGGGCCTCGACAGGATCAGGATCGATCCCGCGCGGGGCAAGGGTCCCGTCTTGCCAGTCGAGGCCGAGCCGCCGCAAGTGCCGCCGGTGCCCACCCCGGAAACAGCGCCCGAGGGGCTGACGCGAACCGACCAGGAGCTGCGCAGCGAGCGCGATCGCGTCCTGCGTTCGAGCATTGCCAACGCGGAAAAGGAGGCTGCAGCCGCCGCGCGCAGCGCTCGTCAAGCGACCCGGCAGTTCCGTTCCGAACCCGGCAAGGCGATCGAACAGATCGGCACGCTGATTGCTGGAATTGCCGAATCGCTGCTCGGCAACAGTGCGACGATGGTTCATCTGCTCGGTGACAAGGGCATAGGCGACGAGGTCTATTACCACTCGCTCAACGTCGCGGTCCTGGCGCTGATTCTCGGCAAGGCAATGGGGCTCGATGCAGGGGCCTTGCAGACGATCGGGGTGGCCGCCATTTTTCACGACGTGGGCATGGCCGACCTGGCGCCCCGGGTGCGCCTCAAGAACGAAGCCTTGACGGTGGCGGAAGAAGCGCTTCTGCGCCAGCATTGCGAGGCTGGCGCCAAGCTGGCGCTACGCAGCGGCTTGCCACAGGAGGTGGCCCTCGCCATCCTCCAGCATCACGAACATCTGGACGGCTCGGGTTACCCCAATCGCCTGGCGGGCGAGAAAATAGGCCCGGTGGCGCGCGTCATTGCCATTGTCAATCACTATGACCATCTCTGTAATCCGGCCCAGGCGGCGGCTGTCGTCACTCCCTACGAGGCGCTGTCCACGATGTTCGCCAGGAAGCGGAACTGGTTTGACGGCGCCATGCTCGCCAAGCTGGTGCACGTTCTCGGCGTGTACCCGCCCGGAAGCATCGTGCAGCTTTCCAGCGGCGAGACGGCGATGGTCATCTCGGTGAACGCGGCGCGGCCCTTGCGGCCCATGCTCCTGGTTTACGACCCGCAGATCCCGAAGGCAGAGGCGCTTATCCTCGACCTTGAGGAGCTGCCGCAGATCAGCATCAGCAAAGCCTTGCGGGCCGTCAACCTGCCACCGCCGGTGCACGAGTATCTCAGTCCGCGAAAGCGCGTGGCGTACTTTTTTGGCGATGAGGCGCGCGCTGATTAGCGTCGTCGGGAGGCTTCATTCTCCCTTCGCGGACCTACGGCGGAGCGACCGCGAAGCAGAAAATATGGCCAATCACTTCGTCATCGCGTAGTTGCGGGGACGCGTGCCAGTGGCAGCTTTCCCCGTTCTGTCGCTCGAAAATGCCACTGAGGCGAGCGGTCGGGGCCAGGAAATGCGCGAAAAGCTCGGCCGTCGTCTCGACCGGTGTCGTCGCCTGTGCCGCAATCCAGCGCAGGATGGCTTCGCCGCCGGTGGCTGAGAGCAGGTCTTCAGGCAGCGACCAGAGGGTTTTCAATCGGCGATTGATGCGCGCCAACCGGTGTCCGGCATCGAGGACCAGCAAACCCTCCGATGTTGCTTCGAGAACCGACGCCATCTCGGCGTTCAGTCTTTCCAGTGACGACTCGATGGTCCGTTCGTGGCGCAGGTCATGCGCCAGCACGAGCACGTAGGGGTGTTGGCCATCGGCGGCGTTCGAGGTCGACTTGCGCACCGGGAGCAGGCTCCCGTCGCGATGCTGATATTCGGTTTCAAGCCCGTGTAGCGGCCGGAAAGTGCCGTCAGCGATTTCGTCCCAGTAGCACAGGTCTACCGGCAGGAGCTCGATTTCGCCGATCGCCGTGCCGGCCAGCTCCGGTGACCCGGCCGATCCCGGCGCTGCGTAGCCGAGCAGCGTGCTGGCTGCGGAGTTGGCGGCAACGATGACGCGCCGGCGCACATCGACGAGCAGCAGGGCGTCGGGAATGGCGTCGATGATGGCTCGGTTCAGCGTCGAAACGCGGGCGTTCTCGTTCTTCAGTTCGTAGTGCTCGAAGGCGTCCGCAAGGTGCTCGCGCAGAAGCTCGTCATCCCAGGGCTTGGTCAGGAACTTGTAGATGGCGCCGCTGTTGATCGCGTCGGTGATCGAGTTCAGCTCGGTGTATCCGGAGAGGACGATGCGGATGGTGTCGGGATACTTCTCCTTGACCTTGCTCAGGAACTGCGAGCCGGTCATCCCCGGCATGCGCTGGTCGGTGACGATTACCCCGACCGGTTCCCTCTCCAGCACGGCCAGCCCCTCCTCACCGCCGAGGGCGACATGAATGACATAGCCGTCGCGACGCAGCATGCGCCGCAAGGAGCGCAGGATGCTTTCCTCGTCGTCGACCAGGAGCAGGTGGCGGACGGGCTTGGACAACTCATCGAAACTCAGGTCCATGGTGCGCTCGCTTTCGATTGTCGGCCGAGGCCGCTTCTATCCACGATCGGCCGTGCGACCGTGCGCGTCCTTGCCGCTCATCGTCTCACAGATTCTCGCCCGGCCGCACGCAGAGTGGCGGCGTCGGTACCGCGCGTGGCGGCGACGCGGCGTACAAGGCGCGCTAAGCGTGTTTCGCGGCGGCGACGCCTGCACGGCGACGACGGCGCCATCCGGCAAACGCCTTGAGCAGCGGCCAGCGGTAGAGCGTCAGATGGTAGATGGTGCGCTTGTTTGCCGTCCACTTGGTGTGCCAGTCCATCAGGCGACCATAGTACTCCAGCCGCTCGATCGCCTTCTCCGCATAGAGCTGTTCCATCTCGTCCTGACACAGCAGGAAGGCCGGTGAGTAGGACTGGATGCTCTCATCGTAGGTTGTCTTGAGGACGACCAGCGTCCCCTTGCGGCGCAGGCAGAGGTTGGAGGCGACGACCCGATCGTCGAAGAGATACTCATAGACCACCGCCTCGCCGCGCGCGGCGGCGGCATTCAGCAGCGCGCCATAGAAGCGCCCCTGGGCGTTGTCGCGGTGGATCGCCGTGCCTTGAGCGGCCTTCCAGCCGGCACTCTCCAATACACCGTAGCGCTCGATGGCGCCGTCGATATCGGCGGCCGAGGTCCACGCGCGCATGTGCCCGACGATGCCTTCGTTGGCCAGCTTGTTGCGTTGTTTGCGCATGTTCTGGCGCAGGTTCTTGCCGCGTAGGTTCCAGTAGTCGTCGAAGTTGCCGAGCAGGTCGATCCAGCCGGTTTCGATGTAGTCACTGTTCTCGCTGTCCGCACCGTCGTCGCCCCGTGGCGCAAACAGTGGATCGATCTGGGTGACGGACAGGGCGAGGCAAAAGCCAAGCGGCCCTCGGCTCAGGCTGCGGGCGAGGTCCGGCAGGGGCAGCCGGCTTTCAGCCACCCAGGCCCCGAGCGGGATCTGCGACGCCTGAAACGTACTCCACTTGTAGTTCCCGGTCGGCACGACGAGAAACAGGGCGACGATGGACGAAGCGTCCCGGCCGACGAGCAGTCTCTCCCGGCCCTCGGCGAAGTTGTCGAGCGCGGCGATCATCGCCTCCGCGGTCAGAAAAGGCAGGTCACCGCGGGCGGCGTTGAGGCGGTTCCAATCAGCCTGAAGATCGGGGCTCTGCAGCAGTGCGGCGGCGGGCAGATTCTGCCAGAGCAGAGAAGCAGATGTTGACATGGTCGGTCGTCTTTCCGTGGTTGTTCGACGCGACGAAAGCGTTTGTCTAGGCTTGCGGGTTGGCCAGCAAGCTCAGGGTCGCCAGCGCCGTGTTCGTGACATCGCTGTCGTCGAGGTTCTGATGGCACAGCAGCTGCAGGACGTGATGGCTCCATTCGGGGCCGACGTCATCGCCTAGCCGTGGTGTCCCGGGCCAGAGGTTGTCCCAGCGAAAGACCGGGAATTCCTGTGCGCGCAGCGCGTGGTAGATGCGATCGGGCTCCTCGACCCACAAGGGGAAAACGTAGGGTACGGCGTCGGCATCCGGCGGGGGAAGGAGCGCTCGCGCACCGCGTACCTGGGCAAAGTGTCGGGCATAGATGGCAA
The DNA here is from genome assembly GCF_907163215.1 of Candidatus Accumulibacter sp. ACC005. Lineage (NCBI taxonomy): Bacteria > Pseudomonadati > Pseudomonadota > Betaproteobacteria > Candidatus Accumulibacter > Candidatus Accumulibacter sp. ACC005. The sequence goes on from NZ_CAJQUB010000011.1 coordinate 30,963, forward strand.
AGTTCTGCCGCCGTCGCGCAATGATCGGACCACGCGGCAAGGTCGCTTTCAGCGCCAGCGTTGCCCATAATGGCGCCTGCGAGATACGTTCCATGTCACAGCTCTGCATCATTCGGACCAGCGCCGAGGTCTCTTTGCCGCCGCCCGTCGCCTTGTGCTTCCCGAGCGTGTTCTTGAGCCGGAAGACGCTGGCCAGCAGGCGATTGACGCCGGCAAGGCGCCCGTGCCGGACGGCGATCTCAAGGACGTCGACGCAGCCCTTGAGTTGTGCCTTTAAGCCCGGGGCGGAAAGGGGCAGGGGGGTGAGGGCTTGCCCGGCGGAGGCCAGTACGCCGCCTTCGGGAACCGGAAAGAACTTGGACAGGCTGGCCGTGGAGAAGTCCCCCCAGGTGCCCACCGGCCTTTCGCCGGCGTCGCCGAAGTAGCAGTGCGCGCAGTCTTCGATGAGCGCGATGCGATGCTCGTCACACCACTGCCGGACTTCTGCCAGCGATCGCGCCAGACCGAAGTAGTGCGAAACGATCATCGCCTTGGCCCTGCCTGCGGTGGCCGCGTCCACGCTGTTCAGGTGGGGTAGTCCGTCGGCACGGATGGCAAAATAGCCGACTTCAAGGCCGGCCAGGATTGCCGGTGCGATCATCGTCGGGCAGTGGTAGCTGGGTGCCAGGACCAGGCTTCCGGGTGGCAGGCGCAGTTGCAGCAGGGCGTGATAGATGGCCGCGCGCCCGCTGGTGGTCGTCACCGAGTGTCTGAGGTCATCGATGCTGCTGACGCCCGCCGACCTCGGCTTCCCCGAAAAGCTGGACCAGTCGAGTACCGGGCTGCGTGGCAGCGGCGAACGTTCCGTGGCAGTTGGTTTCATGGCGCGTCGAATCGATTCTTATTGTTGGCTGGGCAAGGGGCTGGCGGCGAAGCTTGCCGGGCGTACCGCTGCGCACCTGCTGGCGCAATCAACGGCGCAGCGACCGAGGTCGTCGTCTGCAGCCAGGCAAGCCCTGCTGCTCTCAAACCAGGGTCTCGAGGCAGGCGGGATGGCCGAGAAAGGCCTGCGGACTGGCGCTGGCGCCGTAGGCGCCGGATTGAAAGATCACCACCAGATCCCCCGCTTCGGCGACGGCCAGTTCCATCCGGTCGGCGAGCAGGTCGAGCGGCGTGCACAGCGGGCCGACGACGGAAACCATTTCACGCTCGCTCGGCGCCATCCGGTTGCCAATGGCGACCGGGTAGTTCTTGCGGATGACCTGGCCGAAATTGCCCGACGCCGACAGATGGTGGTGCAGACCGCCGTCAGTGACCAGGAAACAGTGGCCGCGCGAGATCTTGCGGTCGACGATGCGACTGACGTAGATGCCCGCTTCGCCGACCAGGTAGCGCCCCAGTTCAATGACCAGTTCGGCTTGTGGGAGTTCCTTCGCCGCGCGTTCGCTGATCGTCGCCAGCCCGGCGCCAATCGGTGCCAGGTCAAGGTGCTTTTCCCCGGGGAAGTAGGGGATGCCGAAGCCGCCACCAAGGTTGAGGAAACGAACCGGCGAGGGCGCTTCCCGGGCCAGGCGCAGGGCGAGGTCGAAACTTTTGCTCTGCGCCTCGACGATCGCTTCCGGCTTGAGATTCTGTGAGCCGGCAAAGAGGTGGAAGCCCTCGAAGGACAGTCCGGCGCGGCCGATCTCGGTGAGCAGCGCCGGCACCTGCTCGGCGTCGACGCCGAATTGCTTGGCGCCGCCACCCATCTTCATTCCCGAGCTCTTCAGTTCGAAGTCGGGGTTCACACGCACTGCGATGCGTGCCTTGTTGCCCGTCTGTGCGCTGATGGCTGCCAGTTCGGCGACTTCACGGAACGATTCGACGTTGATCAGGATGCCGGCGGCGACGGCCTGGCGCAACTCCGCGCCTTGTTTTCCCGGCCCGGCGAAGCTGATATCGCGCGGATTTGCGCCGGCGTCGAGGGCGACCTTCAACTCGCCGGCAGAGGCGACGTCGATGCCGTCGACCAGTCCTGCCATGTGGCAGACCAGCGCCGGCATCGGGTTGGCTTTCATCGCATAGTGCAGTTTCAGTGCTGGCGGAAGGACGGCGCGCAGCTCGCCAACCCGCCGCGTCAGCAGGCTGCGGTCGTAGGCGTAGAAGGGGGTTTGTCCGACGCGCGCGGCGAGTCGGGTCAGCGCCATGCCGCCGACGACGAGTTCACCGTCGGCAACCGGGAACTGGTCCATGGTTGCGTGGCTGGGGAAGCTGCGTTGCACTTCGTTCACCGGTGCTCCTTTGCTTGCGCTGCTGCGGTCGCATCGCCCTGCCTGGCGAGGAACTCGTCAGCCAGCAATTTTCGATCGATCTTGCCGTTGGGGTTGCGCGGCAGAGCCCCGGGATGCACGGTGACCGCCGCCGGTACCATGTAGGCGGGCATCCGGCGGCGGCACTCGGCGAGCAGTTCGGCGCTGTCCAGAGCGCTGCCCGACGCGGGCGTGGCGATGACCTGGATGGCCTGGCCGAGCGTCGGGTGGTCGACGCCGAAAGCGACGCATTCACCGACCAGCCGGGTCGCGTAGAGGACTTCTTCGACTTCGGTCGGGCTGACCCGGTAGCCCGAGGTCTTCATCATTTCATCGCGACGACCGATGAAGTAAAGAAAACCTTCCTCGTCGCTGCGCACCGTATCGCCCGAGAAGACGGCAATTTCCGGGAGCACCAGGCCGGCATCGCGACCCGGCGTGTTGGCGGGCAGCGGTTTGTAGCGTTCGGCCGTCTTTTCGTGATCGTTCCAGTAGCCCATGCCGACCAGCGCGCCACGGTGCACGAGCTCGCCGGGTTCGTGCGCGGCGCACGGCGAGCCGTCTTCGCGCAGCACCAGTATCTCGGCGTTGGGGATCGCCTTGCCGATCGAATCGGGGCGCCGGTCGACTTCGTCCGGCGGCAGGTAGGTCGAGCGAAAGGCTTCGGTCAGGCCGTACATCAGATACGGTTTGCTGGCCGGGAGGTGGCGGCGCAGGCTGGCCAGCGTTTCGCGCGGCATGCGCCCGCCGGTATTGGCGAAGTAGCGCAGGTGCTCGCCGACCGCCGCCGGCCATTCAAGTTCCGCGAGCTGAATATAGAGCGGCGGTACGGCGGTCAGTCCGGTCACCTGCTCGCGCGCCAGCGCCTTGAGCACGTCGCGCGGTAGCAGGTAGTTGAGCAGGACGACGCGCGCACCGGCGTGGAAAGCGGTGGTCAGCTGGCTGAAGCCGGCATCGAAAGAGAGCGGCAGTGCGGCCAACAGAGTGTCGTTGGCCGTGTTTTCGAGGTAGCTGGCGACGCTCTTGGCGCCGGCGACCATATTGCGGTGCGAGAGCACGACGCCTTTCGGCTTGCCGGTACTGCCCGAGGTGTACAGGATCGCCGCCATGTCGGTGTCGATCACCCGGTGACCGCTCCGGCCGCCGGCCTGCAGCAGATCGTCCCAGCGCAGGTAGGCGAGCGGACCGTCAGTGGCGGGCGGCGGCTCGCTGCCGGTCAGCAGCACGTGGCGCAGGTCGTGGCACGACGGCAGCACGGGGGCGAGCAGCGACAGGCGTTCGCTGGAGGTGAGCAGCGCGCGGACATTGCAGTCGCGCATGATGTAGGCCACCTGATCAGCCTTGAGCAGCGGATTGAGCGGCACGAAGACGCAACCGGCGGCGGTTGCGCCGAAACTGGCGACGACCGTTTCGAAGCGCTTTTCGAGGTAGATCGCGATGCGCTCGCCGCGCTGCAGGCCGAGGCCGACGAGGCCGGCGACGAGGCCGTCGATCGACCGTTGCAGCTCGCCGTAGCTCATCGACTGCTTGCCGTAGCTGAGCGCGATGGCGTCCGGATTGCGCGCGGCGGAGTGGCTGATCAGTTCGGCGAGCAGGCTTGCATCAGTCATTTTTCTGGCGCGAAGTGACAATGGAGAAGGTCCCGATTCTAACGACAAGCGGCGTTTCGACTGTGAAATTATTTGCCGTTGACGAGAGAATACGGTGCTCGCCGTGGGCGTCGTTCGCTGACCGGTGGCGAGTGTTCATGGGCAGGCATGGGTGACGGTGCGCGCCGCTTCGGCGGCCAGCAACGCCTGTTTTCGGTCGCCTCCCCAACGATAGCTGCCGATCTCGCCATTCTCGCGAATGACGCGATGGCAAGGAATCAGCACCGCGATACGGTTGCGTGCGAGCGCCGAACCGACCGCGCGTTGCGCGCGCGGGTGATCGATACGCGCCGCCAGTTCGCCGTACGAGACCACTTCCCCCGGGGCGACGTTGATCAGCGCCTGCCACACCTTGAGCTGGAAATTCGTGCCCTTGAGCAGGACGTGGAGCGGTTGTCCCTGGCCGCTGCGAGCGAAGGCGCGGGCGATGCTCGTGGCCAGTGCCGCATCGTCGCGGACCAGCCGGGCGTGTTGCCAGTCGGCTTGCAGTTGCCGTGCGGCGTCGCTGGCGTCGTCGGCGTCGAGATGGTCACTGGCGTTCACGAACTGCAGATGGCACAGCCCGCGCGGGGTAGTGCCGGCAATGACCCAGCCGAACGGCGTCGGTCCGAAGCCATAGGTGATCAGCAGCCCTGCGCCCAGCGAGCGCACCTCGCCCGGTGTCGCCGCGTCGCAAGCGACCATCAGATCATGGAGCCGGCCGGGTCCGGAGAGCCCTGCCGCGTGCGCTGCGGCGAGGACGTCGTACTCGCCACGCAACAGCGAGCGGGCGTGTTCGGTGGTCACCCATTAGCCGGCCCCGGTCAACACGGCGAACGAATTTTTTCGCGCCGTAGGCGCGATGGTTTTTCGTACTCATCGCTTGTGGCTCCAACTCAACATTCGCGCCCTGGTTTTCAATCGTTCGGTGTCGGAAGCGGTCCGCACCAGTCACCCATCAGGATCAAGGCGGTGATCAACGTGTTGCCACGCCGACTGCGCCCCTGGCCGCCTTGGCGGCCCCAGAAAACCGTTGGTGCCCTGCACGTGTCCATGTCTTGCGGCTTGTCAGCCGCTGACAGTTTTGTGGTTGCCCGCGGGTGCTGCGGCGGGCGCCAACCCCAGGTGGCTCACGGCAGAGGCGAACCGGTCAAGCTTGTTGCCTTTCAAAATCACGTTTGTTCTGCGGTGCTCTTACCCTTTCAAGATCCTTGTTCTAGCGACGACGTTGTTGGTGTCAAGGGCGGGCTGCTGGCAGCCCGGCGTAGCGCACCCTTGACGCCCTGTGGCGATTTAGGCTGGTGTAAGGTGGCAAAGGCGCACACTGCGGCTTTGCCACCTTACAGACCCTGCCGGCCGTTAACCTGGCGGAGGGGCGAACGGTGGCCCAATCAGGTCTGGTGGTTGTCAGCCAACCCCGTGTCTGGCTCACCGCCGCCGCTCCATAGCTCAGGCAAACGCCCGTTGTACGTCAAATGGCACCCGGTCGCGCATCACGTGGTAGCAGGCCCGGGCCAGCTTGTGGGCGACGGCCTTGATGGCCACCACGGGCCGGGTCTTGGCGCTCTTGCGTTGGTAGAAGCGCTTGATCGTCGGCTCGTAGCGCACGGCGAAGTTGGCCGCTTCGACAAAGGCCCAGGCGAGGTGCCGGTTGCCACTCTTGACGTTGCCGCTGCCCTTCTTCTTGCCGTTCGACAGGTGTTCGCTGCCGACACAGCGGCAATACGAGGAGAAATCGCCGACGCTGGGAAAGCGGCTGACGTCGCCGGTTTCCAGGGCGATGGTCAGGGCGAGCACTTTGCCGATGCCGTTGACGGTGAGCAGGCCCTGGTAATCGGGACGCAGCTTGGCTGTTTCGAGGATCGCTGCTTCCAGGCGATCGATTTGTTCGTCGATACAGCGCATGACCGCCAGACGACTCTTGACGGCCAGGCGGCTGGTGTCGGCCAGCGGCAGTCGGTCGACGTCGGTGTCTTGCCAGCGTTTGATCTGGTTGGCTGCCGATCGCTCGCCCAACTCACGGCTGAGGCTGTTCTCGATGCTCAGGACCTGTTGAGATCTTTGCTGGACCAGTCGGCTGCGCTGGCGCATCAAGTCACGCACGCCGCGCTCGGCCCTGGGATAGATATAGCCTTGCGGCAAGATCCCCAGGCGCAGCAAGTGCGCCAGCCAGCGGGCATCGTCTGCGTCTTCGCGGTATTTCAGCCCTTCGTATTGCTTGACCGCGGCGGTGTTGACCAGGTGTACCCGATAACCAGCCTCCATCAGGCCATCAACCAGCCAATACCAGTTGTAGGTCGATTCGACGGCGATGCCTTCCATGGCTTCACGGTAGGCGACAAGCATTGCGAGTATCCTCTCCAGCCGGTTCGACAGGCGCTTCTGCAGCACGATCCGATCAGTTTCGTCCAGGATCACCAACACGCTGTTGTTGGAATGAAGGTCAATTGCAGCATACAGTTTCATCTCGGCTCCTCTTCTGCGGTTCTCAGTCTGTGCTTCGCAACTCAGACAGTAGCGCCGCGGCTGAGGGGCCGGCTAGATGATTATCAGGTATTGCAGGAAGCGCTTCGGCGAGATGCCGACCCAGACACTGAACAGTCGCTGCAGATGAAAATGGCTCAGGCCGACGTGCGCGGCGACCTCCTGCAGCGTGGGCTGACAGGGCCTGCGCTCCCTGACGAAGCGAATCGCCCGGGCGACCGTGTCGTAGGCACGACAGCGGGCAGCGAGCTCGTTCATGCCGTTTGGCCGCGCGGGCCGACTAGGCCGGCGGTCAGCGCGATGCCGGTGAGGATCAGTGCGCCGCCGATCAGGGTGTGCCAGCCGACCGCTTCGTCGAGGAACAGCGCACCCCAGAGGACGCCGAAGACGGGAATCAGAAAGGTCACCGAAAGCGCGCGCGTCGGGCCGACGTCTTCGATCAGGCGAAAGTAGAGCAGGTAGGCGGCACCGGTGCAGACGATGGCCAGTAGCGACACGGCTGCCCAGTCGCCGCCGTCCGGCGCATGCCGGACCGGGGCAAGAAGGAACAGCGGCAGCAGTACCAGCGTGGCCATCCACATGCTGCCGTGGGCGTTGGCGAAGGGTGTTGCCAGGCCGGGGTGGGCCTTGGTGTAGATGCTCGCCAGGCTGTAGGAGAGCGGCGCGAGCAGCCCGGCGGCGACCGCTGGCCACTCGGCACTACCGGCCAGCGCGAGGTTCTGGCCAACGAGGACGCTGACCCCGGCCAGGCCGCAGCCCAGACCGAGGGCGACGGCGCCGGTCAGCGGAACGCTCAGCCAGAGCGTCCCGATCGCCGCTCCGAAGAGCGGCGAGGTGGCGTTGAGAATGGCCAGCAGCGACGCCGGGAGCGATTGCGCCGCGTAGGCGAAAAGAAGGAAGGGGAGCGCCGAGTTGAGGACGCCAATGCTCAGGAAGTACTTCCACTTGCGACCCATTTCCAGGGATTGCTTGAGGACGCGGGCGACCAGCCAGAGAAATACCGCGGCAATGCCGACGCGAAAGGTGATCAGCGCGACGGGTCCGAAGGCGGGGACGCTGACGCGCATGAACAGAAAAGAGGCGCCCCAGATCGCAGCGAGCAGGAACAGTCGGGTGATGCTGGCAGCAGTCATGACAGCCTTTCGTATGGGGGGTGATAGGCTGCGATTGTCGTCTCGGCAGCGCTCCCCGACCACCCGATTCTTGCGCCTTCCGGCGACACTGCGTGGCCGTGACCGTGACCGTGGCTCAGGCGCCTGTCGTCGACGCTGGCTGAAAGGACCGGCGGCAGCGGGCTCGGGCGCGCGTACCGGGCAGGCGGGCGGCCTACCTGCCGCCCCTGCTCCCTCCCTTGTCCCAGGCATAGCGGACCGTTCGCTGCCAGCGTGTGTCCGCCTGGCGCAGTGCGTTCCCGGGCGGCGAGGGTGGCTGCCGCGCGGGCGTTTTCGGGGTGGACGTCGGCAGCGGTTTGCCGGGACGTGCAGGCTTGTCGGTCATCGGGCTGGCTTCGGATCAGCGTGCTGAGCGCTATGGTAGACTTTGCGCCCATTCTAACGCTCAAGAGAAAGCCATGTCCGGCAACACGATTGGCACGCTGTTCACCGTGACTTCGTTCGGTGAGTCACACGGTCCGGCGATCGGCTGCGTCGTTGATGGCTGCCCGCCCGGGCTGGCGATTTCGGAAGCCGACATTCAGTGCCAGCTCGACCGCCGTCGGCCGGGAACCTCCCGGCACGTGACGCAGCGGCGCGAGCCGGATCAGGTCGAGATCCTCTCCGGCGTCTTCGAGGGCCGCACGACGGGGACGCCGATTGGCCTGCTGATCCGCAATCAGGACCAGCGCAGCAAGGACTACGGCAATATTGCCGAGACCTTCCGCCCGGGGCACGCCGACTACGTCTACACGCAGAAGTACGGTTTTCGCGATCATCGCGGTGGCGGTCGCTCGTCGGCACGCGAGACGGCGGTGCGTGTCGCCGCCGGGGCGATTGCCCGCAAGTGGCTGGGCGAGCGCTACGGGGTCAGCATCAGCGGCTGGATGAGCCAGCTCGGGCCACTCGAGATTCCCTTCCTGGATGCCGCGGCGATCGCCGGCAATCCGTTCTTCGCGCCGAATGCGACGATCGTTGCCGAGCTCGAGGAGTACATGGATCGACTGCGCAAGGCGGGCGATTCGGTGGGCGCGAAGATCACCGTCGCTGCCCATGGCGTACCGCCCGGCTGGGGCGAACCGGTCTACGACCGGCTGGATGCCGAGATCGCCTACGCGATGATGAGCATCAACGCGGTCAAGGGCGTCGAGATCGGCGCCGGTTTTGCCAGCGTTGCCCAGCGCGGCAGCGAGCATGGCGACGAAATGACGCCGCAGGGCTTCCTCAGCAACCACGCCGGCGGGGTGCTCGGCGGCATTTCCACGGGCCAGGACATCGTCGTCAGTCTGGCGATCAAGCCGACGTCGAGCATTCGCCTGCCACGCCGTTCCGTAGACCGCGCGGGCAACGCGGCAAGCGTCGAAACGCATGGCCGGCACGACCCCTGCGTCGGCATTCGAGCGACTCCGATCGCCGAAGCGATGCTCGCGCTGGTGTTGATCGACCATGCCTTGCGCCATCGCGCCCAGTGTGGCGACGTGCGTTGCAGCACGCCTCGTATTCCCGGCGCGGCAAGCGATGGCGGGGCCGCGTGACGCTTGCCGGTGGCTCTGGTTATAATCGCTTGGTCTGGTCGCGCATCGGGCCGACCGGGATCAGCGAGAGGCTAGGATCATGCACATCGAGCATCACGACCTGTACCATGATTTCCCCGAGTATCTGGATTCGATTCACGCCCTGAAAGCCGCGAGCCAGCCGTTCGGCGAGATGTATGACGAATACCATCAACTGACGCGCGAGGTGGAGCGTCTCGAAGAGGAAGACCTGCCGGTCGACGACTTCACCATCGAAACGATGAAGAAACAGCGCCTGCTGCTCAAGGACCAGATGTACCGGATGCTGGTCGCTTACAAGAACAGCGATTGAACGGCTGAGCGGCTCGGCAAGCGCGCAACCGCTTGCCGAGCCGGCGGCCGCCGGCCGCCCTTGCGCCATCCGGTAGAATTGCCGGATGCAAGCTCTGCCCTACTGGCGTCTTTCCGGCTACTACTTCTTCTATTTCGCCTTCATCGGCGCTTTCTCTCCGTATTTCGGGCTTTACCTTCAGTCGCTGTCGTTTTCCGCTTGGGACATCGGTTTGCTGATGTCCCAGATGCAGCTGATGCGCCTGTTCGCGCCCTATCTGTGGGGCGCCCTGGCCGATCGTATGGGGCAACGGGTGGGCATCGTGCGCCTCGCCGGCGTCGTCAGCCTGATCGGTTTCGCGAGTTTTTTTGTCGTGCGCAGCTTCGAGGCGATGCTGCTGGCGATGGCCTTGCTGGCTTTTTTCTGGAGCGCCGCACTGCCGCTGGTCGAGACGCTGACCTTCGATCATCTGCGCGAGCAGCCGGCGCGTTACAGCCGTATCCGCCTGTGGGGTTCGATCGGTTTCATTGTCGCTGTGATGGGCACCGGTGCGCTGCTCGACCAGTTGCCGCTGTCGGCGCTGCTGTGGGTGATCGCGGCGACCCTGGCCGGGATTATGATCTACGCCCTGGCGGTTCCCGAGGCGCCGTCGCATGGGGCGACGGGTGCGCAAGTGCCGGTCGGGGAAATCCTTCGCCAGCGGCGGGTCAAAGCGCTCTTTGCCGCGTGTTTAGCCATGTCGGCGGCGCACGGCGCCTTCTACGTTTTCTACTCGATTCACCTCGCCGACCATCACTACAGCAAGTTCGCCGTCGGCTGCCTGTGGTCGCTCGGCGTTCTCGCCGAGATCGTGGTCTTCTTCTTCATGGTCGGCTTGCTGCGTCGTTTTGGACTGCGTACCATTCTTCTCGCCAGTTTTGCGGCCGCTATCGCGCGCTTCCTGGTGATCGGCTGGGGCGTAGAAAGCGTGCCGCTGATCGTCGTCGCGCAATTGCTGCATGGCCTGACTTTCGGTGCTTACCACGCGACGGCGATCGCCGCCGTCAATCGCTGGTTTCCCGGTCGCTGTCAGGCGCGTGGCCAGGCGCTGTACTCGAGCCTGTCGTTTGGCGCCGGAGGCCTGCTCGGCAGTTTGCTGAGCGGCTGGAGCTGGGACGCCTGGGGCGCCGGGCCCACCTACACCATGAGTTCGGCGTTTGCGCTGTTCGGTCTGCTCTTCGTCGCCGTCGGCGTGAAGAGCGGCGATCTCGACGATCCCGGCGGCAGCCACCCGGCGCCGATTGCCGGGTTTGCACACGGTTCTGGAGGTAAAGAATGACTGTCCTTTCCTGCGCTCGTGGCGCACTTGTGGTGCTCGCTGCCGTTGCCGTTACGGGCTGTACGACGACCCGAACGACCGGCGGCGGCAGGGTTGGCGTCGATCGCGAGCAGACCATGCTGGTTTCGTCGGCCGAGGTCGATCGCTCGGCCGCCAAGGCTTACCAGGAAGCGATGCACGCGGCGCAGAGCAAGAAACTGCTCAATCGCGATGCGCAGCAGACCGAGCGCGTGCGGGCAATCGCTCGCCGGCTGATCCCGGTGACCGCCGCTTTTCGCCCCGATGCGCCCGGCTGGAAGTGGGAGGTCAATGTGGTCAGCTCCAAGGAGCTCAACGCCTGGTGCATGCCCGGCGGCAAGATCGCGGTATATACCGGCTTGATCGAGCAGTTGCAGATCACCGACGACGAACTCGCCGGGGTGATGGGCCACGAAATCGCGCACGCGCTGCGCGAGCACGGGCGCGAGAAAGCTGGCCAGGCTGCAGGCCTGAACGTCGCGGCAGCCATCGGAGGGGCCTTGATCGGCGCCTATTTTGGCGTCGATTCCGGTCTCGGGCAGAGCGTCATCGGCGGCGTCGGCGACCTGGCTTTCATGCGCCCAAATTCGCGGGAAATGGAGCAGGAGGCCGATCGCATGGGCGTCGAGCTGGCGGCGCGAGCCGGCTACGATCCGAGTGCGGCGATCTCGCTGTGGGAGAAGATGGGGCGTGTCTCGGGAGGACAGCCGCCGCAGTGGCTGTCGACGCACCCGTCGCATGGGTCACGGATCGCCGATCTGCGCGTTTATGCGCAGCGCGTGGAGCCGCTCTACCTGGCGGCGCGCCAGGCGCGCTGATCGCTCGTGCGGCAAGCGGCTCTGATGGCCGCGCGTGCAAGCCGGCGCTGACAGCGGCCGGTGCGCTGTGACATAATCCTGCCCTCTATTGCCTCTCACCGGGGCCGAACTTCGTCGGATCGTCGACCTATGCCGCAGACCTTGTACGAAAAACTTTGGCAGGACCACGTCGTCCATCAGCAGGTCGACGGTACCGCGCTGATCTATATCGACCGCCACCTGGTGCACGAGGTGACCAGTCCGCAGGCCTTCGAGGGCTTGAAGCTGGCCGGCCGCAAGCCATGGCGGGTGTCTTCGATCGTCGCTACGGCGGACCACAACACGCCCACCGACCACTGGGATCGCGGCATCGAGGATCCGATCGCACGCCTGCAGGTCGAGACGCTGGACGCCAATATCCGCGAAGTCGGTGCGCTGGCCTTTTTCCCGTTCAAGGATCCGCGCCAGGGGATCGTGCACGTGGTTGGCCCCGAGAACGGTGCGACGCTACCCGGGATGACCGTCGTCTGCGGTGATTCGCACACCAGCACGCACGGTGCCTTCGCGTGCATGGCGCACGGCATCGGTACTTCCGAGGTCGAGCACGTCCTGGCGACGCAGTGCCTGCTGCAGAAGAAGTCGAAGACGATGCTGCTGCGCGTCGATGGCTTGCTCGCCAAGGGGGTGACGGCCAAGGACGTCGCGCTGGCGATCATTGCCCGTATCGGTACCGCCGGTGGCACCGGTTATGCGCTCGAGTTTGCCGGCAGCGCGATTCGCGGACTGTCGATGGAAGGGCGGATGACGCTCTGCAACATGGCCATCGAAGCGGGCGCGCGCCTGGGCATGGTGGCGGTTGACGAAGTAACGATCGACTACCTGCGCGGCCGTCCGTTCGCGCCGCAGGGCGAGCTGTGGGAGCGTGCCGTGGTCCACTGGCGGACGCTGCGCAGCGACGACGGCGCCGAGTTCGACAGCGTCATCGAGTTGTCCGCCGAGGCGATCAGGCCGCAGGTGACCTGGGGGACGTCTCCCGAAATGGTGGTGGCGATCGATGCCTGTGTGCCGGATCCGGCGCAGGAGCCCGATCCCGTCAAGCGCGAGGGGATGGAGCGGGCGCTGGTTTACATGGGGCTTGGCGCCAATGTGCCGATTCGGGAGATTCGCCTCGACAAGGTCTTCATTGGCTCGTGTACCAATTCGCGGATCGAGGATCTGCGTGCCGCCGCGGCTGTCGTGCGCGGCAAGAAGGTGGCCGGCAGCCTCCGTCTGGCGCTGGTCGTCCCCGGTTCGGGGCTGGTCAAGCGGCAGGCCGAGGAAGAAGGGCTCGACGAGATCTTTCGCGCTGCCGGTTTCGAGTGGCGCGAGCCTGGATGTTCGATGTGCCTGGCGATGAACGCCGACCGCCTGGAGCCCGGCGAGCGCTGCGCTTCGACTTCGAACCGCAACTTCGAGGGTCGCCAGGGGGCCGGTGGTCGCACCCATCTGGTCAGCCCGGAGATGGCTGCGGCGGCGGCGATTGCCGGGCATTTTTGCGATGTACGCGAGTTGCTCTGACGCAAAGGAGAAGGGATGAAACGCTTGAGATTGCTGTTTGGCGCGCTTGCCGTGGCGCTTTCGCTGACTGCCTGCAACACCGTGCAAGGCGTTGGCAAGGATATCTCCAAGGGCGGGCAGGCGATTGAAAAGGCGGCCAAATAGGGGCGCCAGACAAGGAAGAGAATGGACAAGTTCGTTCGTCTTGAAGGCTTGGTGGCGCCACTCGACCGCGCCAACGTCGACACCGACGCGATCATTCCCAAGCAGTTCCTGAAGTCGATCAAGCGTTCGGGCTTCGGTCCGAACCTGTTCGACGAATGGCGCTACCTGGACGTGGGTGAGCCTGGCAAGGACAATTCGCAGCGGCCGCTGAAGCCCGATTTCGTCCTCAATCAAGCACGTTATCAGGGCGCGCAGATTCTGCTGACGCGCAAGAACTTCGGCTGTGGAAGTTCGCGTGAGCACTGCGCCCTGGGCCCTGCTTGACTTTGGCTTCCGGGCGGTGATCGCCGAGAGTTTCGCCGACATCTTTTTCAACAACTGCTTCAAGAACGGCATTCTGCCAATCGTGCTGCCGGCAAGCGACGTCGACGCCCTGTTTGCGCTGGTTGACTCGGCGCCGGCTTGTCGATTGCTCGTCGACCTCGAACAGCAACAGGTGGTGTGCCCCGATGGCAAGGTCTTGCCGTTTGCCGTCGATGCCTTCCGCAAGGAGTGCCTGCTCAATGGCTGGGACGACATCGGATTGACCTTGCGCCACGCCGAGCTGATCAAGGCCTTTGAAGAGCGCCGTCGTAGCGAACAGCCCTGGCTGTTCGCCTGAGGAAGTGTAAATGAAGATTTGTCTTCTCCCGGGAGACGGGATTGGCCCGGAGATCATGGCTGAGGCGGTGCGCGTCCTGCGCGCGCTCGACCTCGACTGCACGATGGAAGAAGCGCTGCTCGGCGGTGGCGCCGTCGATGCCACCGGTGATCCGTACCCGGAAGCCACCCAGCGCCTGGCGCAGGCGGCCGACGCGGTGCTCCTCGGTGCCGTCGGTGGCCCGCAATGGGACGCGCTGCCGCGCGCGCTGCGCCCGGAGCGCGGTCTGCTCGCCATCCGCCAGCAACTCGGCCTGTTCGCCAACCTGCGCCCGGCGATCCTCTATCCGGAACTGGCCAACGCCTCGACGCTGAAAAGCGAAGTCGTCGCCGGTCTCGACATCCTGATCGTTCGCGAGCTGACCGGCGACATCTATTTCGGTCAACCGCGCGGTATCGAGACGCGCGACGTCGATGGCCGTCAGGAACGCTTTGGATTCAACACCATGCACTACAGCGAGAGCGAGATTCGCCGCATCCTGCGCGTCGCTTTCGAGGCGGCGCGCAAGCGCAGTGGCAGGCTGTGCTCGGTGGACAAGATGAACGTCCTGGAAACGACGCAACTGTGGCGCGACGTGGCCATCGAGACCGCGGCAGACTATCCCGATGTCGTGCTCAGCCACATGCTGGTCGACAACGCGGCGATGCAGCTGGTACGCAATCCGAAGCAGTTCGACGTCATCGTCACCGGCAACATGTTCGGTGACATTCTCTCCGACGAGGCGGCAATGCTCACCGGTTCGATCGGCATGTTGCCTTCGGCGTCACTGGACGCCAACAACAAGGGCATGTACGAACCCTGTCACGGATCGGCGCCGGATATTGCTGGTCAGGGGATCGCCAATCCGCTGGCTACGATCCTCTCGGCGGCGATGATGTTGCGTTACACTTTTGCGCGTCATGACGCTGCCCAGCGTATCGAGAACGCGGTCAAGAAGGTGCTGGGCCAGGGCTACCGGACGGCTGACATCCATGAGCCCGGAATGCGGCAGGTCGGTACCCGCGAGATGGGCGACGCGGTACTCGCCGCGCTGCAAGTCGAGTGCGTGAATTGAGTGAAGCGATTCAACGGGATTTCTGGCAGAGGTGAACAAATGAACAAGGTAGGTCTGGTCGGTTGGCGCGGCATGGTCGGTTCGGTGCTGATGCAAAGAATGGTGGAAGAGGGCGACTTCGAGCACATCGAGCCGCTCTACTTCTCGACTTCCGCCGTCGGCGGCAAGGCGCCGCTGCTCGCGGGCAGGGAAGCGGGCAGCCTGCACGATGCGATGTCGATCGACTCCCTCAAGCAGATGGACATTGTCGTCACCTGCCAGGGCGGTGACTACACGAAGGAGGTCTTCCCCCGCCTGCGCGCCGCTGGCTGGAATGGTCACTGGATCGACGCCGCGTCGACGCTGCGCATGAAGGACGATGCGGTGATCATCCTCGATCCGGTGAACCGCGAGGTTATCGACGCTGCCCTGGCCAACGGTGGCCGAAACTGGATCGGCGGCAACTGCACGGTTTCGCTGATGCTGATGGGGCTCGGCGGACTGTTCCGGCAGGACCTCGTCGAGTGGGTCAGCGCGATGACCTACCAGGCGGCATCGGGGGCCGGCGCACAGAACATGCGCGAGCTTCTGCTGCAGATGGGCGTGCTGCACGATGCGGTGAAGTCCGAGTTGGCCGATCCGGCTTCGGCGATTCTGGACATCGATCGCAAGGTTGCTGAAACCATGCGCTCGGCGGATTTTCCGACCAGCAACTTCCGGCACACGGCGCTCGCCGGTAGCGTGATCCCGTGGATCGATGCGTCGGTCGAACACGGGCAGTCGAAGGAAGAATGGAAGGGCGGCGCCGAGTGCAACAAGATCCTCGGCCGCCCGCCGTTTCGTTCGCCGGGCAGTATTCCGGTTGACGGGCTCTGCGTACGTGTCGGCGCCATGCGTTGCCATTCGCAGGGACTGACCATCAAGCTCAAGCGCGATGTCCCGCTCGACGAAGTCAACGCGATCATCGCGCAGGGGAATGAGTGGGTGAAAGTCGTTGCCAACGAACGCGAAATCAGCGAGCGCGAGTTGACCCCGGCGGCGGTGACCGGCAGCTTGTCGGTCCCGGTCGGGCGGCTGCACAAGCTGGCGATGGGCGGGGAGTACCTTGGTGCGTTTACGGTCGGCGACCAGTTGCTCTGGGGGGCGGCTGAACCGCTTCGTCGCATGCTTCGTGTTCTGATCGATAACTGATTGAAATTGAATAAACAAAGTACTTGTGACAGGCCGGGTTTGGGGCTTTGTCCGGGCCGTGATTCAGAAGCAAGTTTAGCTTGCATGGCTAACCCCATGATGTTATTTTAATAATTCCGATTTCGACGCTCAGGGTGGCGCCGTGGCCAGAAAAATACGTCAGACAGCAAAGGATTTCAGATTGCGGACCTCGGTATGGGCGGTGGCGTCATCACTGGTGCTGGCCTCCGTGCCTGTGGCCAGCGAGGCCGCGGGGCTGGGCCAGATCACCGTCTTCTCGGCGCTCGGCCAGCCTTTGCGCGCCGAGGTGGAGGTCTTCGCGACGCGCGAAGAGATTGCGGAAATGCAGGCCAAGCTGGCGGCTCCCGATGAGTTCAAGCGGGCCGGCGTCGACTACTCCTCGACGCTGCTGGGGATCAGTTTCGCGATCACCAAGAATCCCAGCGGCCGTTCGATCATCAAACTGACTTCCTCTCGGCCCATCAACGACCCGTTCGTCGACCTGCTCCTAGAGCTCAATTGGCCAACCGGGCGCTTGATTCGCGATTACACGTTTCTGCTCGATCCTCCCGAGTTTGCCGCCCGAGCAGGTGCCTCCACTGGCCCGGCTCTGGGTGCCCGGCCAGTGACGCCGGCCAGGCCGGCGAGTGAAGCGCGCGGGCCTGAGACCGGAGCCGCGCGCGCTGCTCCGGCGCGGCCCATGGTGCAGGCGCGTGCCCCATCACCTCCGGAGCAGCCGTCAGCAGCTGGCGGCGGAACGCGCCGGGTCGAACGCGGCGAAACGCTGAGCAAGATCGCTCGTGAAACCCGGCCGGAGGGAGTGTCTCTCGACCAGATGCTGGTTGGCCTGTTCCGTGCCAACGAGGACGCGTTCGACCGCGGCAACATGAATCGCCTGCGCGCCGGCAAGATTCTGTCGATACCGGATAAAGGCAGTCTGAGCACGATTTCGCAGGACGAAGCCAGACGGGTGGTGATTGCGCAGTCGTCGGACTGGAGTTCCTACCGTCGCAAACTCGCCTCGACGGCGGCTGATTCTCCGGCCGCCGAAGAGGAGGCGCGGCAGCAAGCGTCAGGCAAGATCACGACCAAAGTCCAGGATTCGGCGGCGCCTCTTGCAGAGCCCAAGGATCAACTGAAGGTCTCGAAGAGCGAGCTTCCCGGCGGCAAGCCGGTGGCGACCGGCAAGCGCAGCGACGAGGATCTGATCGCCAAGGAGCAGGCGCTCAAGGAAGCCAACGAGCGTTTGGCGGCTCTCGAGAGGAACGTGGCCGAGTTGCAACGGCTGGTCGAGTTGAAGAGTCAGAGCCTGGCTGAGCTGGAGAAGCAGGCGGCGGGCCAGCCCGCACCGATGCCACCGGCCGCCGCGATCGTTGCGCCAGCCGCCAGCCCGGCGGCGCCCGTTGCCAGTGCAGCGGCACCTGCGATGTCGATGGACAGGCCGCCGGCGCAGCCTGCCGAGAGCCGGCCGAGCGAAGTGCTCGCCCAGGCGGAGCAAAAGCCCGAGGAGCCCAAGGCCGAAGTCAAGGCGGAAGAGCCCAAGCCGGTCGAACCGCCAAAACCGGCGGCGGCGCCGAAACCAAAGATCGTATTGCCGCCGCCCGAAGAGCCGAGTTTCCTCGACGACTTGCTGACGAGTACGTCGTTCATGGCCGCAGGCGGTGGCATTCTCGCGCTGCTCGCCGCGTACTGGCTGGCCAGACGGCGTCGCCAGGGCGGGGGCGAGGGTCCTCTCGATTCGCAGCTCAGCACGCTTGCACCGCAGGGCGACAACAGCCTGGTGGCCAACTCGGTATTTCGCAGTACGGGCGGGCAGAGCGTCGATACCTCGCACTCGATGGCACAGACCGATTTCAGCCAGGCCGGTCCCGGCAGCATCGACACCGACGAGGTCGATCCGGTTGCCGAGGCCGACGTCTATATGGCGTATGGGCGGGACGCGCAGGCCGAAGAGATCCTCCTGGAGGCTCGCCAGAAGGATCCCGAGCGGCATGCGATTCACTTGAAGCTGCTCGAGATCTACTTTAGCCGCAAGGATATCAAGCCGTTCGATGCGCTGGCGACGGAGCTGTTCAACGCCACCGGCGGTTTTGGCAGCGATTGGGAAAAAGCGGCCGCCATGGGCCTCCAGCTTGATCCCAAGAACGCCCTGTTCGGCTCGGCTGGGCAAGCCGAGCAGCCACCGGCTGCGTCCGAGTCTGCAGCAGTGGATGACGGTGGCGTCGACCCCAGTGAGAAAACCATCGCCATTGAGCGACCCGGCCACGACACGATGGCCGTCGATCCGTCGTATGAAGACACGCTGATCGTTAAACACGACCGGCCAGCGGCAGCCGCTTCGGAGGCAGAGCACGAAGATACCTTGGTCAGGCCCGCCGAGCCCGAGCCGGCGAAATCGCCTGTTCAGTCTGCGGCTTCTGCTGCGCCGACGGCCTCCGGGGCGAGCGCAGCGAGCGATCTGGCGGACCTCGATTTCGATCTCGGGGCCGGCGACGCGACGCCAGATTCGCCAGTCGTCGCTGACGACGATTTTCTCGAGACGACGCTCTCGTTCCCGAGTCCCGCGCCGGGGGCTGCCCTTGATTTTGATTTTGCGACATCCTTGCCAAGAGCCTCGGCGTCGTCCGAGAGCGAATTTGACGATGCCGAACCCGATTCTCCGCCAATCCCGGTGGAGGAATTCGGAATGCCCGAGGAGACGATGCTGATCGGGGCCGATGCGCGCGAGACATCTTCGCAGCCCGGCGCGGGTCTCGACTTCGAGTTCGATCTGGGCGTCGAAGAACCGGTCGACCGAACCGCCGAGACGCAGGAGGTGCCGCCGCTTGAGCCCGCCGAGGTGCCCGACAATGCGGTGGCGGACGCTGACGCTGACGCGCTGGAGTTTGACGTCACGCTGACCGAGTCGACCGTCCTTGGCGAGGGAATGCAGCATCCGTCGTTCGACATGTCGTCGATCAACCTGGACCTGGAAGACAGCGATCGCGACGGCCGCTCTGGCGCCGCCGTGCCCGAAGCCGCCGAGTCTGCTGGCTCCGCGGGCTCTGTTTTCGAAGCCGACCAGGAAGACACGCTGGTCAACCCGGATTTCTCGACGACGCAGGCCGACAGCACGGCCGATTTCGCGTTTTCATCCGATATGGATTTGGCGAGCGACGCCGACATCAGCTCCAGCGAAGAGGTGGCTACCAAGATCGACCTCGCCAAGGCCTACCAGGAAATGGGTGATCTCGAAGGCGCACGCGAGCTCCTGCAAGAGGTCATCAAGGATGGCGACGCAGCGCAGCGTGAAGCGGCGCTGGCCATCCTCGGCGAGTTGCGCGAGTAGACGTCGACCGCCATCGGAACGAGAATTCCGGTCTTGGCGGTATGTCGATCCCTCCACACGAAAGCTGGTCCGCCGTGCATCCCACAACCCGCCTGGTCGTCTGGCTGTTGCTGCTGCTGGCGAGCCAGTGCCTGGATGGCGAACAACTGCTCGCCGCTCTTCTTGTCCTACCGTTTCTTGGCCCGGCAGCACTTCGCCGTGCGCTGCGCCTCGCCTGGCGGACGCGCTGGCTGTTCCTGTCGCTGTTCGTCATCGTCGCCTGGGGGGCGGCGGGCGAACCTGCCTGGGGCGGTGCTCTCGCCCCCACTCGCGAGGGCTTGCTCGCCGCCGCGACGCATGGCGGGCGCTTGCTGCTCGCCTTGAGTGCGGTGGCGGTACTTGTGGAATGGATGCCTGTGCCCGAACTGCTGGTCGCCACTCATCGCCTGCTGCAGCCGCTGCGGCGCTGTGGCGTCGACCCCGACCGCAGCGTCGTGCGCCTCCTCTTGGTGATGCGCCACATCGAGACCTTGCCGCGTCCGCGCGACTGGCGGATCCTGCTCAAGGCGCCGAACACGGGGGGAGAGGGTGAGGTCTTTGAACTCGCTGACCGGCCCTTTTCGTGGTCCGACCCGGCGCTGATTCTGCTTGTCGCCGGTGTCGTCGGCGCCTTTCTTCTCCGCCAGGCTTAGCGCGTGCGCATCGCCCTGGCCGTCGAATACGACGGGAGTGCTTATCGCGGCTGGCAGAAGCAGCCTGGTGGCGGTACGGTCCAGGACGCCTTCCAGGAAGCCTTGCAGCAGTTCGCTGGCACGGCGGTGCGGGTGATCTGTGCCGGGCGTACCGACGCCGGCGTGCATGCCTTGGGCCAGGTGGTGCATTTCGACACACCCCTTGAGCGGCCGATGTTCTCCTGGGTGCGAGGAATCAACACCTTCCTGCCGCCAGCGGTCGCCGTGCGCTGGGCGCAGCCGGTTGCCGACGATTTCCACGCGCGCGCCTCGGCCTATGCCCGACACTATCGCTATCTGCTCCTCAACCGGGCGCACCGCACCGGGCTATGGCCCGGCCGCGTTGGCTGGTACCACCATCCGCTTGATCTGGGCGCGCTGCAGGCTGGCGCTGCGCTGTTGCTCGGCGAGCACGATTTCTCGGCTTTTCGGGCGGCGCAATGCCAGGCACACTCACCCGTCAAGCTCATGCACAAGGCCGAGGTCACGCGTGTCGGCGAGCTCCTTGTGTTTGATTTCGAGGCCTCGGCCTTTCTTCACCACATGGTGCGCAACCTGGTCGGAAGTCTGGTTCACGTCGGTCAGGGCAAGCATCCACCGGGGTGGATTGGCGAACTGCTGGCGGCCGGCGATCGCCGCCTGGCGGCGCCAACCTTCGCTGCCGCCGGGCTCTATCTCGCCGCAGTCAAGTACCCGCCGCACTGGGGCCTGCCGTTCGGCGAAGAGGCCCAGCTGCTTCCCGTCGGGCCAGGGAGATGAGCAGGGAGATGAGCAGGGAGATGAGCAGGGCGACCGCCATGGCCAGGATTCCGCGCCTCAAGATTTGCGGGCTGACTCGCCGCGAGGATCTGCTGTGCGCCGTGCGCGAGGGTGCCGACGCGCTGGGCCTGGTTTTCTTTCCGCCAAGTCCGCGCTACGTCGACCTGCGGGCAGCGGCTGCGCTGGCCAACGCCGTGCCGCCATTCGTCACCATCGTCGGACTCTTCGTCAATGCCGATCCGGCGCTGGTACGCGCAACGCTGGCCGCGCTGCCGATCCACCTGTTGCAGTTTCACGGCGACGAGGACGAGGGGTATTGCCGGCAGTTCGATCGGCCGTACATCAAGGCGGCGCGCGTCAGGCCCGGACTGGATTTGGTACAATACGCGGCTCGCTTCCCTTCGGCGCAAGCCATCCTTCTCGACGCCTTTGTCGAAGGCTACGGTGGTGGTGGCAAGATTTTCGACTGGGCGTTGGTGCCCCAATCGCTGGGCAAGCCACTGATCCTCTCCGGTGGCCTGGATGCCGACAATGTCGGCGAAGCGGTGCGCCGTGTGCGCCCGGCAGCAGTTGATGTCTCGTCGGGCGTCGAGGCAGGCAAGGGAATCAAGGATGTCGAAAAGATCCGCGCCTTTGTCGCCGCGCTGCGGGCGGCAGGATCGGAAAGCAGCGACGGATAGCGCAAGCGCAGCTGCGCTGGACCTGCCGGATTGGCGCCGGGCGCGAGCGCAGCCACTGAACGCCATCCGGCCGGGAATGCCTGTGGCGGTGCAGCGGCGGGCCGGACGTTCGAGACGCTGCAGATGTTTTTGTCGCAAACCGCCGCAAGGAGATTGTTGATGGCCGTTGATGTTTATGATTTGCCCGACGCTGCGGGCCATTTTGGCCAGTACGGCGGTGTTTTTGTCGCAGAAACCCTGATCGGTGCGCTCGACGAGCTGAAGGAGGCCTACGCCAGCGCGCAACGCGATCCGCAGTTCGTCGCCGAATTCGACCACGAGCTGCGCCACTATGTCGGCCGTCCGAGTCCCATCTACCACGCCCGGCGCTGGTCAGAACTGCTTGGCGGTGCGCAAATCCATCTGAAGCGCGAAGACCTCAACCACACCGGGGCGCACAAGATCAACAACTGCATTGGCCAGGCGCTGCTCGCCCGGCGCATGCACAAGGGGCGCGTCATTGCCGAAACCGGCGCCGGCCAGCACGGCGTTGCGACGGCGACCGTGGCGGCTCGCTATGGCATGGAATGCGTGGTGTATATGGGGGCCGACGACATCCAGCGGCAGATGGCCAATGTCTACCGCATGAAGCTGCTCGGCGCGACGGTGGTACCAGTCAATAGTGGTTCACGAACGCTCAAGGACGCGCTCAACGAAGCGATGCGTGACTGGGTGGCACAGGTTTCCGACACTTTCTACATCATCGGCACGGTTGCCGGCCCGCATCCCTATCCGATGATGGTGCGCGACTTCCAGTCGGTCATCGGCCGCGAGTCGATTGCGCAGATGCTCGAGCAGTGCGGTCGCCAACCGGATGTGGTGATCGCCTGCGTCGGCGGTGGCTCGAACGCGATGGGTATCTTCCATCCCTATATCCCGGTTCCCGGGGTGCGTCTGATCGGCGTCGAAGCGGCCGGCGCGGGGATCGCGACCGGACATCATGCCGCTTCGCTGACCGCCGGTCGTCCGGGCGTCCTGCACGGCAACCGCACCTATCTCCTGCAGGACGAGAATGGTCAGATCACCGAAACCCATTCGATTTCGGCCGGCCTCGATTACCCTGGAGTCGGCCCCGAGCACGCCTGGCTCAAAGATAGCGGCCGCGCCGAATACGTCAGCATCGACGACGCCGATGCGCTAAAGGCCTTTCACGACCTGTGCCGTCTCGAAGGCATCATCCCGGCGCTCGAATCGAGCCATGCCCTGGCCTACGCCAGCAAGCTGGCGCCGACGCTGCCCAAAGACAAGATCCTGCTGGTCAACCTCTCCGGTCGCGGTGACAAGGATATGCACACCGTTGCCGATAAATCGGGCATCAAACTCTGACCATGTCGAAAATCGAGGCTGTATTCGAGCGCCTGCAGGCGCAGGGGCGCAAGGCGCTGATCCCGTTCATCACCGCCGGCGATCCGGATCCCGTGCTGACCGTTCCCTTGCTGCATTCTCTGGTCCTCGCCGGCGCTGACATCATCGAACTTGGCGTGCCGTTCTCCGATCCCATGGCCGATGGGCCAACCATCCAGCGGGCTTCCGAGCGAGCTCTGGCCAAGGGTGTCAGCTTACGAAAAGTGCTCGAGATGGTGGCCAATTTCCGTGCTGACGACAACGACACGCCGATCGTTCTGATGGGCTACGCCAATCCGATCGAGTCGATGGGCGTCGAGGCCTTCGCCGCGGCCTCTTTCGACGCGGGAGTAGACGGGGTTCTGGTGGTCGACTACCCGCCGGAGGAGGCGATTGACTTTGCGCAGACCCTGCACCGGCATGCGCTCGATCCGATCTTCCTGTTGGCGCCGACTTCCAGCGAGGCGCGCATGGCGCAGGTCGGTGCTCTGGCCAGTGGCTACATCTACTACGTGTCGTTGAAGGGAGTGACCGGCTCCGCCGCGCTCGACGTCGCCGCCGTTGCAGCCCGTATCCCGGAGATTCGGGCGCGTACCGGGGTGCCGGTGGGCGTCGGTTTCGGCATCCGCGACGCGGCGACGGCTGCCGCAGTGGCCGAGCACGCCGATGCCGTCGTGGTTGGTAGCCGAATCATCGAAGAACTCGAACACTCGTCACCCGACGAGGCCTGCAGCAAAGTCCGCGCCCTGGTCGCCGAAATGCGCCAGGCGATTGACGCGGCAACGAATCCGTCGCGAGGAATGCCATGAGCTGGTTGAGCAAGCTGCTACCCCCGAAGATCAAGAGAAGCGGCGCAGCTTCGGCGCGCAAGTCGGCGTTGCCCGAGGGTCTGTGGAGCAAATGCCCAAGCTGTGAGGCTGTGCTCTATGCCACCGATCTGGCCAGCAACTGTCACGTCTGCCCGAAGTGCGCTCACCATATGCGCGTCAACGCGCGGGCGCGGATCGATATCCTGCTCGATCGCGAGGGGCGCCTCGAGTTCGGTGACGACGTGCTGCCGGTCGATTCGCTGAACTTCAAGGACAGCCGCCGTTATCCGGAGCGTCTGCAGGAGGCGGCCAGCAGCACCGGCGAGACCGAGGCGCTGGTGGTCATGCAGGGAACCATGAAAGGGCTGCCGGTAGTGCTGGCCGTTTTCGAGTTCGACTTCATGGGCGGTTCGATGGGGTCGGTGCTCGGTGAGCGTTTCGTGCGTGGAGTGCAGGCGGCTGTCGAGCAGCGCGTGCCCTTCATCTGTGTCGCCGCGTCGGGTGGTGCACGGATGCAGGAAGGGCTTTTCTCGCTCATGCAGATGGCCAAGGTGACGGCGGTCCTGACTCTGCTGGCGCAAGCCAAGCTGCCGTTCATCTCGATTCTCAGCGACCCGACCATGGGTGGCGTCTCGGCGTCCTTCGCCTTTATCGGCGACGTGGTGATCGCCGAGCCGGGAGCGCTGATCGGTTTTGCCGGACCGCGGGTAATCGAGCAGACGGTTCGCGAAACCCTGCCGGAGGGTTTTCAGCGCTCCGAATTCCTCCTTGAAAAGGGAGCCATCGACATGATCGTAGACCGCCGCGAGATGAAGGACCGGGTAGCGGCCTTGCTGGCTCTGTTGCTGAGGCGGCCCACACTGCAGTGAGGACGGCGCCGTGAGCGGGCGCGCGGGCAGCGCGTCGCCTGCATCTCCCGGGGCTTTCGCGCCGGCGTCCGTGACCGACTGGCTGGCCTATCTCGAAGGGCTTCACCCCAAGGGGCAGGCAGGAATCGAGCTCGGGCTGGAACGTGTCCAACTGGTCAAGGAGGCGTTGCGCCAGCAGTTGCCATGTCCGCTGATTACGGTCGCCGGAACCAACGGCAAGGGCTCGACTTGCGCCTACCTCGAAGCGATCTATACCTTTGCCGGTTATCGCGTCGGCTGCTATTCGTCGCCGCATCTGCTCGACTACAACGAGCGCGTGCGAATCAATGGGCGAGCCGTGGACGATGCCCTGCTCTGTGCAGCATTTGCCAAGGTTGAGGAGGCGAGAAAGGCGTGCCATGGCATCGCGCTCACTTACTTCGAGTTCGGCACGCTGGCCGCCCTGGAGGTGTTCGCTGCGCAGGCGGTCGAGGTCCTGATTCTCGAAGTCGGCCTCGGCGGGCGGCTCGATGCGGTCAATGCCTACGATGCGGATTGCGCGCTGGTTACCAGCATTGCTCTGGATCACACCGAATGGCTGGGTCCGACACGCGAATCCATCGGCTTCGAGAAGGCGGGCATTTTTCGTGCTGGCAAGCCGGCGCTCTGTGCCGATCCGGATCCACCCGCTTCGCTGATTGCGCAGGCGCTCGCTGTTGGCGCCGATTTACAGCTGCTGGGCCGCGACTTCGGTCATTTCGGGGACGCGGCACAGTGGACCTTCTGGGGCCGGGGCGGTCTGCGCCGGGGCGGCCTGGCCAATCCCGGTTTGCGTGGCCGCTGCCAACTGCGCAATGCCTGCGCCGCGCTCGCCGCTGTCGAGGGGCTCAAAACGCGGCTGCCGGTTTCCATGAACGCCGTGCGGCGAGGCCTGATCGAGTTGGACTTGCCCGGGCGTTTTCAGGTCCTGCCCGGCCGCCCGACGATCGTCCTCGACGTCGCCCACAATCCGCAGGCGGTCGGAGAACTGGTCGACAACCTGGCCGGAATGGGCTTCTTCGCGCGCACCCTCGCCGTTGTCGGCATGCTTGCCGACAAGGATATCGCCGGGTCGCTGGCGCCGTTGGCCGGCAGGATCGATCGCTGGCTGCTCGCTGATCTCGGCGGGCCACGTGGTGCGTCGGCTGCCAGCCTGGCGGAGGTGGTGACTGCCGCCAGCTTGGGCGGTGAGGTCGAATGCCTGTCGTCACCCGAACAGGCCTTCGCGCGTTCTGCCAAGCTGGCCGGTGAAAATGATAGAATCGCCGTCTTTGGATCGTTCTACACGGTCGCGGCCGTCATGCGCAGCATGCAGAACGGTCGCTGAGCGAAGCGACGCAAGTGGATTCCACGATGCAAATGACTGAATCATCCGACCCGCAATTACACCTCAAGAAGAAAGCGCGTCGCCGTCTCGTTGGCGCGGTGGCGATTGCCGGGCTGGCTGCGGTGGTCTTGCCAATGGTCATGGACGAAGAGCCGAAGCAGCCCGTCCAGGACATCCAGATCCGCATTCCGGGGCAGGACCAACAGCCCTTCGACCCCGGCGAACTGGTGGCGCGCTCGTCTCCGCCAGCGGCCGTGGCGACGGGTAGCGACGAGCACGTCGCTGCGCTGCCGGCCGACGCGCCAGCGGTCGCCGAGAAGGCGGAGGAAAAACGTCTGGAACATGCGGCCAAGCCGGTTGAGAAATCGCCGCCGAAAAAAGCCGAGAAACCGGTGCCGCCGCCCGCTCCGGCCATCGTCAAGAAGCCCGAACCGCCGCCGCCCCCTCCGCCGCCCCCGCCGGTCTCCTCGGACGGGCAGTACGTCATCCTGGTCGGCGCTTTCGCCGACCCGGCCAACGTCAAGAAGCTGGTCGCCAAGATCGACCGTGCCGGCGTTGCCACCTATACCGAAATCCTCAATTCGCCAGCCGGCAAGCGAACGCGCGTGCGCGCCGGTCCGT
Organism: Candidatus Accumulibacter sp. ACC005; assembly: GCF_907163215.1. Taxonomy (NCBI): domain Bacteria; kingdom Pseudomonadati; phylum Pseudomonadota; class Betaproteobacteria; genus Candidatus Accumulibacter; species Candidatus Accumulibacter sp. ACC005. Next base: position 57,600 of record NZ_CAJQUB010000011.1, read on the forward strand.
TTCCCAACCGCGAGGCGGCCGAGAAAGCCCTCGACAAGCTGAAGAAGATTGGCGTTGGCGGAGTCGTCGCCGGCCGCTCATGACCGTCTTCGACTACGTAGTGTTGTTTGTCGTTGGCGTCTCCCTGGTGCTCGGCATGTGGCGTGGTGTGGTTGGCGAGATCATTGCCCTGGTGGCGTGGGTGCTTGCATTTTTCGCCGCCCGCTGGTGGGGCTCCATGGTCGCCGAGGGGTTTACGTCGATTGCTGACCCGGCGCTGCGACTGGTCGCCGGCTGGGTGACCATCTTCGTCGCCGTACTGGTGGTGATGTCGCTGCTGCGTCTGGCCGTGCGTAGCCTGCTCAAGGCGCTCGGAATGACCTTGACCGATCGTCTGCTGGGAATCATCTTCGGCGCCGCTCGCGGCCTGTTGATCGTCCTGGTTCTGGTGTCCGTTGGCGGCATGACGTCGCTACCCAAAGAGAAGTGGTGGAGCGAGGCGTACTTTTCGGCGCCGCTTGAAACGGCAGTACTGGCGAGCAAGCCGTGGTTGCCATCAGAAGTGACTAAACGAATCAGGTTTGGCTAGGAAAAACACTATGTGCGGGATCCTCGGAGTTGTCGCAACGTCACCTGTAAACCAGTTGCTTTATGATGGGTTGATGGTCCTCCAGCATCGCGGCCAGGACGCGGCTGGCATTGCGACTGTCGAGGATGATGCCTTCCACATGCACAAGGGGTCCGGGCTGGTGCGCGACGTTTTTCGCACGCGCAACATGCGCGCTCTACCGGGCAACATGGGGATCGCGCATTGCCGTTACCCGACGGCTGGATCGGCGTTCGATTCCTCGCTCTCTCAACCTTTCTATGTGAACTCGCCGTTCGGGATCGTCCTCGGTCACAACGGCAACCTGACCAATACCCAGGAGCTCAAGGAAGAGATGTTCCGCCAGGACCTGCGGCACATCAATACGCACTCCGATTCGGAAGTGCTGCTCAACGCGCTGGCGCACGAATTGCAGGCCACCGCCAAGGGCTATCGTCTCGATCTCGATATCATCTTTGGTGCCGTGTCGGCGGTTCATCGTCGCTGCCGCGGCGCCTATGCCGTGGTGGCGATGATCGCCGGTTACGGCATGCTCGCTTTCCGTGACCCTTTCGGAATTCGTCCGCTGGTCTTGGGCATCAACGAGACGGCCGAAGGCACCGAGTACCTTTTTGCTTCCGAGTCGGTGGCGCTCGACACCCTGGGATTCAAGGTGCTGCGCGACGTCGATCCGGGCGAGGCGATCTTCATCGACCTCGATCATCGCATGCACCAACGGCAGTGCGCGCGCCACTCGGCGTTGGCCCCGTGCATTTTCGAGTTTGTCTACCTCGCGCGTCCAGACTCGGTAATCGACGGCGTTTCGGTGTATGAAGCGCGACTGCACATGGGCGAGCATCTGGCCGACAAGCTGGTGAAGCATATTCCGGTCGAGGAGATCGACGTGGTCATCCCGATTCCCGATTCGAGTCGCCCCTCGGCGATGCAGCTCGCGCAGCGCATCAACGTTCCCTATCGCGAGGGTTTCGTCAAGAACCGCTACATTGGTCGCACCTTCATCATGCCGGGCCAGGCGACACGCAAACGCTCGGTTCGCCAGAAACTCAATACGGTTGCCCAGGAGTTCAAGGGCAAGCGCGTGTTGCTGGTTGACGATTCAATCGTGCGTGGCACGACCAGCCGCGAGATCGTCGAAATGGCGCGTGCTGCGGGGGCGCTGAAAGTTTATTTCGCGTCGGCGTCACCGCCGGTGCGCTACCCGAACGTCTATGGAATCGACATGCCGACGCGCGGCGAGCTGATTGCCACCGGCCGCACCGGCGAAGAGATCGCCCGTGAAATCGGCGCCGACGCACTGGTCTACCAGGATCTCGACGCGCTGAAGGCGTCGATCAGGGAATTGAAACCGTCGCTGTGCTGCTTTGACACGTCGTGTTTTGATGGCTCCTACATCACCGGCGACGTCAGCCCGGAGTATCTGAATGCCATCGAACTGGCCCGCGAAGGCTACGGTGCGGCGCGGGAAGAACTCTGGTCGTCCAACCAGTTGCAGTTGAACCTGATGTCCGTGGATTGAAGATGGAGCCAATGGAAGCAAGCGAATCGATGGCCTCAGGGGACACCCCGCGCAGCTACTCGCTGGAGACGCTGGCCGTGCGCGCGGGTCAGGAACGTAGCCAGTTCAACGAGCACAGCGAGGCGCTGTATCTGACCTCTAGTTTTGTCTTTGACAGCGCGGCCCAGGCAGCCGCCCGCTTTTCGGGTGAGGAAGAAGGCAACGTCTACTCGCGCTTTACCAATCCGACAGTGACGACCTTTCAGGAGCGTCTGGCCGCGCTCGAAGGCGCCGAGGCCTGCGTCGCCACCGCCTCGGGGATGTCGGCCGTTCTCTCGCTGGTGATGGCGCTATGCAGCAGCGGCGACCACATCGTTGCCTCGACGGGGCTGTTTGGCGCGACGCAGCAGATGCTTGGCAGCATCATGCCGCGCTTCGGAATCCAGACCAGCTTTGTCGCCCAGACCGACAATGCCGCTTGGCAGGCGGCGCTGCGGCCAGAAACCAGGCTCCTGTTCCTGGAAACACCGTCGAATCCGCTGACGGCAATTGCCGACATCGCTGCGCTGGTCAGCATTGCGCACGCCCGGGGTGTCCTGGTGGTGGTCGATAACTGCTTCTGCACGCCGATTCTGCAGCGGCCGCTCGATCTCGGTGCCGATCTGGTACTGCATTCGGCGACCAAATATCTCGATGGTCAGGGTCGGGTGCTCGGCGGCGCCGTCGCCGGGCCGAGGAGACTGACCGATGAGGTGTTCAGGTTCCTGCGCACCGCCGGCCCGACGCTTTCCGCGTTCAACGCCTGGGTACTGCTGAAAGGCCTTGAGACGCTGCAGATTCGCATGCACGCGCAGTCGGCGAAGGCACTGCAACTCGCGCAGTGGCTGGAGCGGCATCCTCGGGTGGAACGTGTCTACTATCCGGGCCTGGCTTCGCATCCGCAGTTCGACCTGGCGTGCAGGCAGCAGAAAAGCGGTGGGGCGATCGTCTCGTTCACCGTCAAGGGGGCGCGTCAGGAAGCCTGGAAGGTGGTCGATAGCTGCCGTTTGTTGTCGATTACCGCCAATCTCGGCGATACGAAAACGACGTTGACGCATCCGGCGACGACAACGCACGGGCGAATCACGCCCGAACAGCGGGCCGCGGCAGGCGTCAGCGAGGATCTGCTGCGCATTGCCGTCGGCCTCGAAGCCGTCGTTGACCTGCAGAACGACCTCGACGGCGGCTTGTCTTCGATCTAGCGGCCGACGCTGCGCGGCTCCCGGCGTTTCGGCCGGGCGAGATCGTCGCGGTCACCGGCTGCTTTCATCAGCGCCTCCTTGGCGTCTCGGGGCATCATCAGATAGGTCATCAGGCTTGATCCGATGCAGACCAGCCAGAAGAGCAGAAAACCTGTCGAGTAGGTGGCGGTGACCGACCATTCGACGCGTTGTCCGAAGAGGTACAACTGCTCGGGGTCGATCATCGTAAAGAAGATCGTTTCGGCAATTCCGGCCGCGATGAACGCTGGCCAGAATACCCAAATCACGTATTTCATGCTTTCTCCATGTGCCTGGTGGGCTTGCTGGGTGGTGTTTCGATGCCGTGCTCGCGCTTAGGAATTGCGCCGAAAAGGCGCGCCCAGGACCGCAAATGTGGCACAGACGACGCTCCTGTTCAAGGAGTGGAAGAGCGCAGGGGGCGTGCGCTGGCGGTAAGGCGGGCAGATGGTCCGCGCCCGGCGCGCACCGCGGGACCGTGCCCGGGCGGGTCATTGCGTGGCGGCTTCCCCGGAGCTTTCCTGTTCTCCGTTCGCCATCGCTTTTGCCCGACGCGCGAAATAATCGCCAAACGCCAGATCGTGCTTGAGAATGTGCTCGACCAACCAGTTGCGGAGGAAGCGGTGGGTGTCCCTGTCGATCCGCAACGAGCCCGCGGCGAGTTCTTCCGAGAGACGGAAGAGCGTCATGTAGAGCGCCTCGTGCAGCGCGCAATGCTCGGCGTGTAGCGGATACTCGCTTTCCCGCATGCTCTCCTCCTCGTGGCGAAAATGCTCCTCGGCATATTGCACCAGGCGGTTGAGAATCTGCGCCAGAGCTTGCGCATCGGCGCCGCCGCGGTGGCTGTCGTGGAATTCGTTGATCAACTCGAAAAGATAGCGATGCTCCTGGTCGATGTCGGCGACCCCGACGCGATACTGGTTTCGCCAGCTCAGAAAAGGCATCGTTTTTCCCCGCTCAAGTTATCCCGGGCGCAGCCGGGTCGTCGATGAATGTGTTGCAAGACCGGCTAGATTAAGGGATTCTGCGCCAAGAATCGAGGGGTTGCCCTTGCCCCATCCCGGGGATGCGAACTGCAGGCGTCTTCCTCCCCGCCACGGGCAGCTTGCGCACGCAAAAAAAACGGGCGCCACGTGGGCGCCCGAAGGGGAGAGTTCTTGACGGTCGATCGGCTCAGTAGTGGTAGGCCGATTCGCCGTGTGAGGTGATGTCGAGGCCTTCGCGCTCTTCGTCTTCCGGGACCCGCAAGCCGATCACCAGGTCGACAAGCTTGAAGGCCACGACTGAGACGACGCCGGACCAGACGATCACCGTGCCGACGCCCCACAGCTGGCTGATCACTTGCGCGGTCATGTCGTATTCGCCGACAGCGTTGGCGACGTAGTCATAGACGCCGCTGCCGCCCAGTGACGGTGCTGCGAAGACCCCCGTCAGGATCGCGCCGAGAATGCCGCCGACGCCATGGACCCCAAAGACGTCGAGCGAATCGTCGGCGCCGAGGAGATGCTTCAGACCATTGACACCCCACAGGCAGATCACGCCGGCCAGCAGGCCGATGACGATGGCGCCCATGACACCGACGAAGCCGGCTGCCGGAGTGATCGCCACCAGCCCGGCGACCGCTCCGGAAGCTGCACCGAGCATCGAAGGCTTGCCCTTGATCATCCATTCGGCGAGCATCCAGGACATTGTCGCGCAGGCCGTTGCCAACCAGGTGTTGACCATCGCCAGCGCCGATCCACCGCTCGCTTCGAGTGCCGAGCCGGCGTTGAAGCCGAACCAGCCGAACCACAGCAGTGAGGCACCGATCATGGTGAAGGTGAGGCTGTGCGGGGCCATCGATTCGCGGCCGTAGCCGATCCGCTTGCCGATCATGAATGCACCGACCAGGCCGGCAACCGCCGCGTTGATGTGCACCACGGTGCCGCCGGCGAAGTCGAGCGCGCCTTTCTGGAACAGGAAGCCGGCGGTTGCCCCGGCCGCCTCGCCGGCAGCGGCATCGACATAGGCATCGGGACCTGCCCAGTACCAGACCATGTGTGCCATCGGTGCGTAGGAGAGGGTAAACCAGATCACCATGAAGACTAGGATCGCTGCGAACTTCGCGCGCTCGGCGAAGGCGCCGACGATCAGGCAGCAAGTGATCGCTGCGAAAGCACCCTGGAAGATGACGAAGGTCAACTCGGAGATGAACACGCCCTTGGAGAAGGTGGCGCCAAGCGAATCGGCGGTGATTCCTTTCAGGAAGACCTTGTCGAGCACCCCGAAGAAGCTGCCTCCTTCCGTGAACGCCAGCGAGTAGCCATACACCACCCAGAGCACGCTGATCAGCGCAAAGGTCACGAACACCTGCATCAGCACCGAGAGCATGTTCTTGGTGCGTACCAGGCCACCGTAAAAGAGGGCCAGCCCGGGCAGCGACATCAGGATGACCAGCGCGGCGCAGACCATGATCCATGCGTTGTCGGCCTTGCTGAGGGTCGCCACCGGCGCAGCGGCGGCAATGGCCGCGGCGGTGGCGGCAGCGACTTCTGCCGTTGCTGACGGAGCCTGTGCCAGAGTCATGGCAGCGCTCGTCGCGGTGAGCCCGGCCGGGGTCTCGGCAGCCCACGCCGGGGCGCCGATGCCGACGGCTCCAAGCAGGGCGAGGATGGCGAAAATGCGTATCATGGCAGGCTCCTCACAGGGCTTCCTCACCGGTTTCACCGGTGCGGATGCGGATGACTTCTTCAATGGTCGAGACGAAGATCTTGCCGTCGCCGATCTTGCCGGTGCTGGCCGACTTCTCGATGGCCTCGATGGTTTGCTCGAGGAGGTCGTCGCGGATCGCTGCTTCGACTTTCACTTTCGGCAGAAAATCGACGACGTACTCGGCGCCGCGATAGAGCTCGGTGTGGCCTTTTTGACGTCCGAAGCCTTTGACTTCGGTGACCGTAATGCCCTGCACGCCGATCGCCGACAGCGCTTCTCGCACTTCGTCAAGCTTGAAGGGTTTGATGATGGCGGTAACCAGTTTCATGTTGCACTCCATGTCAGGGGAGGGCGGAGCCTCCCCGGTCGAAACAAAAGTTGTCTAGAAGCTGTGCGGCTCACCCGCATTGCGGCGCTTTCCCTGGTGGACCTGCCTGTGCCTTACCCGCTGGCCAGTACGCCGCCGGGAACGAGCTTGAAAGCGCGCCATTTTTCATGCTTGAGCCCTGAACAACGGAATAAACGAACTGCTGCCCAGGTACAAGCATTTTCCGTGCCACGATTTTTTATGTTGATTAATCAATGGTATGAAGGATCTCTTCGGCACCCTGAATTGGTTGCTGCACTGCGATAGAGCGGCGCCGGCAAGGAGATGCACCGTAATGGTGCGTTCGCGGTTGCGCGACGCGCCTGTGCTAAACTCGGCGCACTCAGAAACCAACTGCGTCCCGGTGATTCCCATGCTCGACCCCAGAATTCTCGAAGAACTTGGCGCCCGGCTGGGAGGCATCATCGCCGCCAGTCCCGCTGCCGATATCGAAAAAAACGCCCGTTCGCTACTTGCCAGCTTCTTCAGCAAGCTCGATCTGGTCAGCCGCGAGGAGTTCGATATCCAGACGCAGGTCCTGCAGCGCACCCGCGAGAAGCTGAAGGCGCTCGAGCTGCGCCTGGAGTCCCTGGAGCGGCTTGAAAACCCGCCGGACCCGTCGGCCTGAGCGGGGGCGCGGCAGGTCCACCGGATTGACTGCATTTCGTCGCCCTGCCCCTGGCGCGCATTGACGATCGGCGACCATGTCACTGGCCATCGTTCACAGCCGCGGACTGGACGGTCTTTCGGCCCCGGAAGTGGCCGTCGAAGTGCATCTCGCGGGGGGCTTGCCGAGCGTGACGCTGGTTGGCCTGCCCGATACCGAGGTCAAAGAGGCGCGCGATCGGGTGCGGGCGGCGCTGCAGAACTCGGGCTTCAGCTTTCCCAGCAAACGGATCACGGTCAATCTCGCGCCGGCTGACCTGCCCAAGGAATCGGGCCGCTTCGACTTGCCGATTGCGCTCGGCATCCTGGCGGCGACAGGCCAGATTCCCGCCTCCGCGCTGGCTGACCATGAATTCGCCGGCGAGCTGTCGCTCTCGGGCGAGCTGCGGCCGATCCGTGGCGCCCTGGCAATGGTCCTTGCCGCCGGCAGCCGGGGACGAAGCTTCGTTCTGCCGGCGAGCAGTGCGCGCGAGGCTGCGCTCGCCCGCCAGGTGCGGGTCCTTGCCGCCAATACCCTGCTCGAGGTTTGTGGTCACCTGACCGGACAGGGTGCCTTGGCCGAATGCCTGCGCGCAGACGACAGCCGCGAGGACGACAGCGGCGACGATTATCCCGATCTCGCCGATGTGCGTGGTCAGGCGCAGGCCAAGCGCGCGCTCGAAATTGCCGCAGCGGGCGGGCATTCGATCCTGCTCGCCGGCCCGCCGGGTACCGGCAAGTCGATGCTCGCCAGCCGCCTGCCGGGCTTGCTGCCGCCGATGACCCTGTCAGCGGCGCTGGAGTCGGCGGCCGTATTGTCCCTGGCCGGGCAGTTTCGCCCCGAGTTCTTCCGCCGCCATCCCTATCGGGCGCCACATCACACCGCTTCGTCGGCGGCACTGGTCGGCGGCGGCAGTGTGCCGCGTCCCGGCGAGATATCACTGGCGCATCAGGGCGTACTCTTTCTCGACGAAATCCCCGAGTTCGACCGGCGCGTGCTCGAGGCGCTGCGCGAGCCGCTCGATAGCGGCCGCATCCACATCTCGCGCGCCGCGCGACAGGCGGAGTTTCCAGCCCAGTTTCAGCTGGTTGCCGCGATGAATCCCTGCCCCTGTGGCTATCACGGCGACCCGGCTGGCCGCTGCCGGTGCACGCCGGAGCAGGTGCGGCGCTATCGGAGTCGGCTCTCGGGTCCCCTGCTCGACCGCATCGACTTGCAGATCGAGGTTCCCGCCTTGCCCGCCGAAGCGCTGCAACAGCCGGCTGATGGCGAGGCGTCGGCGGTGGTGCGTTCCCGCGTCGTGCTGGCGCGCGAAACACAGATCAGGCGTCAGGGCAAGGCCAACGCGCGCTTGGAGACCCGGGAAATCGACCATTGGTGCGCGCCCGAAGCGGCCGCTGCGGCCCTTCTGAAACACGCGATCAGTCGCTTCGATCTCTCCGCCCGTGCCTACCATCGCCTGCTCAAGGTCGCCCGCAGCATTGCCGACCTGAGCGGCAGTTCGACCGTCGCGGCGCAGCATGTTGCCGAAGCCGTGCAGTACCGCCGCATCACAAGAGATTGAAGTGCCTGCGCCGCGGCGAAATCAGGGCGTCTGCCTGGCGTAGGTTTCCTTGGCAAACGGGATCAGGCACAGCGAAACCACCAGGCAGCCGGCCATCAGGCTGAAGCCGGTCTGATACGCGGTGGCATCATAAATCCGGGCGCCACCCTCCGTCGCTCCCAGCCAGTTGTCGTCGAGCAGCCAGCCAACGGCCGGCTGCAGCAACATGCCGCCGAGCAGCGGCCCCATGTTGCAGATCCCCGAAGCGGTTCCCGTCAGGCGCGCCGGCACCGATTCCTTGGCGAAAGCGAAGCCGATGATCAGGTTGCCGGAGACCAGCCCGGTGAACAGCAGGGTGACGATCAACAACCACATCGGTAGCGGCGCGTAGATGATCACCAGCCAGCCGGCGAGTGCCGCCGCGGTCGTCCACACATAGAGCGGTCGGCGGCGGCCCATGCGCTGGGACAGGGTGCCGAGGAGCGGTCCTCCGACCGCCCAGGCGATCAGCAGCAGCGACGTAATCGCCGCCGCGGTGCGGGTATCGAGGCCATGCACCTGGCGCAGAAAGGGTACGCCCCACAGACCGGCGAAGGTGAGGACCGATCCGGCAATGCCAATCGGCGTAATCAGCAGAATCCAGGTGTTGCGGTAGGAGAGCACTTCGGCCATCCCGCGCAGGATCGAACCGTGCTGCCCGCTGCCGTGCGCCGCCTGCGCGTGGCTTTCGTAAGCCCAGTCGGCCGGGTCGTCGCGCACGCGCAGCCAGATGGCGATGGCCAGCAGTGCGGTCAGCGCCGCCGAGACGCCCATCACCGAGCGCCAGCCCCAGGCTTCGATGAGCATGCGCAGAGGGACGCCGGCAATCACTCCGCCGACGACGCCAAAGACCAGCGCCAGTCCGGAGGCGAGGGCGAATTGCTGCGCCGCGAACCAATGGCTGGCCAGCTTGAGCATCGAGACGAAGGCAACGGCGACCGAGGCCCCGATCAGCAGACGTCCGCCGTTTGCCCACCACAGATCGGGAGCGCTGGCAAAGAGCGCGCTGCCGATTGCCGCGACGAACGCGCCCGCGCTCAGCAGACGGCGGGGCCCCCAGCGGTCGGCAAGGATCCCGGTCGGGATCTGCATCGCCACGTACGAGTAGAAATAAAAGGCCGAGAGATTGCCGAGTTCGGTCGCTCCGATCGAGAAGTCGATCATCAGCTGGTCGGTCATCACCGCCGGGGCGACACGCTGGTAGAAGCCGACCAGATAGAGGAGGGCGCCCAGCCCCCATACGCTCCAGGCGACGGCGGCGGGCGGATAGCCGCGCTGGCCAGCGTTCAAGGGCGATCCTCGCGACGACATGCAGTGCCTTCTATGGCTTCTGCCGATAGACGCCGTCGCCGGTTCCCGAGCTCTGCACGGCGTCCGCATTTGCTCGCCGGCTGCGCTGCCTTGCGGGCAATACCTGCGGGTTCGATCGGGCTCACAGGGGCTCCTTGCTGTCGGGTCGTCTATACTCGCGGCTTCGCGGAACCGATTCTAGTCGCAGTCAGTGGAGCGCGGTAAAACATGTCGATGAAACTCTTCGCCGGTCTCCTGCTTTCCGGACTGGCCGCACTTGCCTTCTCGGCCTGCGATGCGGACCGGCTGAGCAAACTCAAACCCGGCGTCAGCAGTGCCGATGAAGTGCGCAAACTGATGGGCGAACCCACTCTGGAGTGGGTAGAAGCCGACGGCACGCGTATCTGGGAGTATCCGCGTACGCCCGAGGGAGTCGTCAACTACATGCTGGTCATCGGGCCCGACAAGTTGCTGCGCGAGGTGCGTCAGGTGCTCACCGAGGAAAACTTCGCCAAGGTTCGCCCGGGCATGAGCAGCGACGAAGTGCGTTACCTGCTCGGTCGACCGGCGCACGAGCTTTACTTCTCGCTGAAACAGGAAAAGGTGTGGGACTGGAAGACCAAGGTCGAGCCGGGGATGACCTGGTACTTCAACGTCCATTTCAACAACGACGGGGTGGTCACCAGGACCAGTACCAACTTTGCGCCGGCCGGCGGGTGATGCCGTGCCGCTTGGCCAACGCTCCTTGCCCGTGGCCGGCACGGGCGCACACCCGCCGGTGACAGATTCCAGCGCCTCGTTTTTCAGGCGAGAGCGGTCTTGCGCAGCCCGTAACACCGACCTTCCGGTGCCTTTTGCGGCGCCGCTCCGTATTCGGCGGTGGTGATCAGTAGGGGTGTCCCGGGGTATACTCCGCGGATTCGCTCAACAAGAAGAATGCCGGGAGGTTTCGTGGAATCGCTGCGCATTACCCTCGATCAGTCCGAAATTCCGACGCACTGGTACAACGTCGTCGCCGACCTGCCGACGCCGCCGCTGCCGCCGCTCGCTGCGGACGGCGAGCCGGTTTCGCCGGAGCAGATGGGGGCGATATTTCCGGCGGCGATCATCGAGCAGGAAATGTCGGGTGAGCGCTGGATTCCGATCCCCGAGCCGGTGCGCGAAGTCTACCGGCTGTGGCGTCCGTCACCCTTGATCCGCGCTCGGCGGCTCGAAGAGCTGCTCGCCACGCCGGCGCGGATCTATTACAAGTACGAGGGTGTTTCACCCGCCGGTTCGCACAAGCCAAACACCGCCGTAGCACAGGCTTTTTACAACCAGCAGGCGGGGATAAAACGGATCACTACCGAGACCGGGGCTGGCCAGTGGGGTTGCTCGATGGCTTTTGCCGGCCAGATGTTTGGCCTTGACGTACGCGTCTACATGGTCAAGGTCAGCTTCCAGCAGAAGCCCTACCGGCGTTCGATGATGCAGACCTGGGGTGCCGAGGTGTTCGCTAGCCCATCGCCAATGACACAGACTGGGCGTGATCTGCTGGCGAGCGATCCAGACAACCAGGGCTCGCTCGGAATTGCCATTTCCGAGGCCGTCGAAGAGGCCGCCGGGCGCGCGGATACCAGTTACGCGCTCGGCTCGGTGCTCAATCACGTGGCGCTGCATCAGACGATCATTGGTCAGGAAGCGAAGAAGCAGTTCGAGAAGGTCGCCGACTGGCCGGACGTCATTTTTGCACCCTGTGGTGGCGGTTCGTCGTTCGCCGGGCTGGCATTTCCGTTCATCGCCGACAACGCCGCCGGTGGCCGGAACGGTCGACCGACCAGGCTGGTCGCCGTCGAGCCGACCTCGTGCCCGACCTTGACGCGTGGCGCCTACGCCTATGACTTTGGCGATGCCTCGGGCTTTACGCCCTTGATGAAGATGTACACCCTCGGGCATGACTTCATGCCCCCGGGGATTCATGCCGGTGGATTGCGGTACCATGGTGACTCGCCGCTGGTCTCGCAGCTCTACCACGAGGGCTTGATCGAGGCGGTCGCGGTCGCGCAGCTTGCCACTTTTGAAGCCGGCGTCATGTTTTCTCGTGCCGAGGGAATCATTCCGGCGCCCGAGTCCAATCACGCGCTGCGGGCGGCGATCGACGAGGCTTTGCGTTGCAAACGCAGTGGCGAGGCGAAAACGATTCTTGTCAATCTAACGGGTCACGGGCATTTCGACATGGCAGCCTACGACCGGTATTTCGCCGGCGAACTCGATGATTTCGAGTATCCGGCGGAGGCCATACGTGCTTCGCTAGAAAACCTGCCCAAGGTCGGATGATCATTTCGATGCGAATCACCGTTTTCCTGCTCCTGCTCGCCAACCTTCTGTTGTTCGTGTGGACGCAGGGTTACCTGGGCGCGTCGGACAACCCTGACGCGCGGCGCCTTGCGCAGCAACTCGTGCCGGAGCGTGTGAGCATCGTCTCGCGTGGCGAACCGCCCCGGCCAACGAGCAAGAAAGCGGACGCCGAGAAAGTGCTCGACAATGGGGGGGACAAGAAGCCCGTCGAAAGCTGTCAGCGGTGGAGCCAGCTGGTCGCTGGCGATGCCGACCAGGTCGAGCGTCTGCTGGCGGATCGATTTGCGGCGCTGAAGGTGAAACGCAATACGGTTGGCGAGATCACTGGTTACTGGGTTTTCATTCCGCCGCTGGCCAGCAGGGAGGAAGCCAACCGGAAAGTCGTCGAGTTGCAGGAGCTCGGTGTGAAGGACTATTTCATCGTTTCGAGCAGCGGCCCCAGCCCGCTGGCGATTTCGCTGGGAACCTATCGCAACGAGGACGCCGCCAAGGCGCGCCTCGAAGCGCTGCGCGCCAGAGGGGTGCGCTCGGCCCGCGTCGGCGAGCGCCGGAGTGAGGCGGCGCTTACCGAGCTTGAAGTCCATGGTCCTGCGGTCGAGCTGGACGCCTTGCGGCGGGCGGTTGTCGCGCTGCTGCCGAAGGCCGGCGCTGCCCCCTGTCCCGCGCCGGCTGAGGTGACGCAATGAGTTTTGTCGTTGGTTTGACCGGAGGCATTGGCAGTGGCAAGAGTACGGTGGCTGAGCTCTTCGCGGCGCGTGGCGTGGCGCTGGTCGATACCGACGCCATCGCCCATGAGCTGAGTGGCCCGCAGGGTGCGGCAATGCCGGCGATCGAGGCGGCCTTCGGTGACGCTGTGCTGCGTGCTGACGGCGGTCTCGATCGCACTGCGATGCGCCGTCTCGTGTTCGCCGATCCGCTCGCCAAGGAGACGCTGGAAGCGATCCTGCATCCGCTGATTCGCCTGCGCAGCGACGCGTGCTGTGCCGCCGCCGAGAACGCCCCGTACGTAATGTTGGTGGTGCCCTTGCTGATCGAAACGGCGAGCTATCGTCGGCGCGCTGATCGGGTGCTGGTGGTCGATTGCCCCGAAGCTCTGCAGATTTCCCGGGTTACGGCGCGCAACGGCCTGGCCGTCGAGGCCGTGCAGGCGATCATGGCCGCACAGGCGACGCGTGCCGAGCGGCGAGCGGCGGCCGACGACGTGTTGCACAACGATGGCGGACTCGACGCCTTGCGTCCTCAGATCGAAGTCCTGCACCAGCGCTATCTGCAGCTGGCCAGTGCCAAACTTCATGCTGGGCGTTGAGGTTTTGTTGCAAATGCTTCAGAATTATCGAAAATTCCCGTTTCTGACGCTGGCGGAAGTGTGATTACCTACGAATATCCTTTCAATGAACGCATACGCACCCTGTTGCGTCTGGAGGATTTGTTCCAGAAGGTTGGCAGCTTCATGCAGCGTGACGGCTCGCATGAGCACCACGTCGCGCTGCTGACCCTGTTCGAGATTCTCGATGTCTCGGGCCGTGCCGACCTGAAAATGGACTTGATTCAGGAGCTGGAACGTCAGCGCCAGAGTCTGCTCGCTTTTCGCAACAACCCGGAAATCTCAGAACAAGCGCTCAACGCCGCCCTCCAGGAAGTCGAGCAGGCGTCGGCGGCGCTGCTCGCCATGACTGGAAAGATCGGCCAGCACCTGCGCGACAACGACTGGCTGATGAGTATCAAGAGTCGGGCCAGCATTCCCGGTGGGGTCTGCCAGTTCGATCTGCCGTCCTACCACTACTGGCGGCACCAGGAGCCTGGCGCGCGGCGTGAGGCGCTGCTTGGCTGGCTACAGCCGATGCTGCCCCTGCGAGACGCCCTGGCAATCGTCCTACGTCTGTTGCGTGCGAGCGGCCGTCCCGAACATCACGTGGCTGCCAATGGTGCTTTCCAGATGATGCTCGGTGGGAGCAGCTCGCAGATGGTGCGTATTTCCCTGAAGCTCGACGATCCCTACATTCCCGAAATCAGCGCCAACAAGTACGCACTGAATATCCGCTTCACTCGTCCCGACAGCGATCATCGACCCCGTCAGTCGGATAGTGAAGTCGAATTCGACATGCTTTTCTGCAATCTGTAGGCAGCAAGAGCGCTCTTTCGGGCGGGCTTCAGATCGCGCCGGCCTCGCTTCCTCGCTTCCTCCTTCCTCCTTCATGTTTTACTGCGTGCTGCCGTCCTGATCCAGCCCGCTCCTCGCCCGTCGACGCGTCCCTTGCCGGCAGGGTCGGCAAAGGCGACCCGAACGGGAGCCAACTCGTTCTACAATCCGGGCTTCCGGACGACAGTCCGCCAGATCGCGAGCCGCCCGATGTTCCGCACTCTCAATCAACCTGCCTTGTGGGCGGTCACCCTGTCGGCTGCCGGCATCCTGATGGTCACCATGGGCGCCCGGCAATCGCTCGGGCTTTTCCTCTCGCCGTTGAATACCAGCACTGGCCTGGGCGTCGTCTCGATCAGTCTGGCGATGGCCGTCGGGCAATTTACCTGGGGCGCCATTCAGCCACTCGCCGGCGCAGTGGCTGACCGTTACGGGCCGGGGCGGGTGCTGTTCGGCGGGCTGCTGCTCCTCGCTTTTGGCAGCGCGATTACCCCCTTCATGAGCAGCACCGCCGGTCTGGTCGTGTCGCTCGGCCTGTTCTCGGCGATCGGCTCCGGTGCCGGCAGCTTCTCGGTTCTGATCGGGGCTTCGAGCCAGCGGCTGCCGCCAGCGGCGCGGGCGGCAGCTTCCGGGGTAATCAATGCGGGCGGATCGTTCGGGCAGTTCGTTTTTGCCCCCCTCCTGCAGGCCTTGATTCAGATGTTCGGCTGGATGGGGGCGATGTGGTCACTGGCGGTGATGACTCTGGCGGCGACGCCGCTGGTCCGGGTGGTGTCGCGACCGATTGAAAAGCCGTCGGCGCCCGCCGGCGAAGCGGGTTTGTGGCAGAGCGTGCGCGGCGCCGTCGGCGATGGCAGTTACCAGCTGCTCAATCTCGGCTTCTTCAGCTGTGGCTTCCACATCGCCTTTCTGGTGACGCACTTGCCGGGCGAAGTCGCCCTTTGCGGCCTGCCGTCGTCGGTCGCCAGCTGGGCACTGGCAATCATCGGCCTGACCAATATCTTCGGTAGCCTCTACGCGGGTGCCTGCATCGGCCGCTACCGCAGCAAGTACGTCCTGTTCTGGATGTATGCCTCGCGTGCGGCGATGATTGCCATCTACCTGCTGGCACCGAAGACCGACCTGACCTTCTACATTTTTGCCGCTGGACTGGGTTTCACCTGGCTGGCCACGGTGCCCCCGACGGCAGCGATCGTCGGCAAGCTATTCGGCGTGCGCTACCTCGGAACGCTGTTCGGCATGACTCTGCTCTCGCACCAGGTCGGTGGTTTTTTCGGCGCCTATCTTGGTGGCCTTGCGCTGACGCAGTTCGGCGACTACAGCTGGATGTGGTATGCCGACATTGCCCTGGCGGCGGTGGCGGCGTTGCTGAACCTGCCGATCAGGGAAGCGGCGCTTCCCCAGCCCGGCACGGCGAGCTAGCGCTTCAGGGCGTCGCGCCGTTGCCGGTACGCGGCGTGGAAAGCGCTGCGTTCGGCGGCACTCCAGCCTTCGGTATGGCGCATCAACTGGTCAAGATCGTGCGCACCGACACGCCCGCGGCTGATCCCCTGGCGTAGTTTTTCCAGGTCGATGAAGCGGATGTCGCTTTCCTGGTAGGCGGTGCCCAGCTTCGCCGCACGCGGCACAAAGATATGTTTGCCGTACAGACAGCTGTGCTGCAGGCGGTGATGATGCAGGCGCGCGCAGGCCTGGGCAACGGCCGTAATCAGCGATTGGCGCTGCCCCTGGCCGCTGTCCGCATGCGCGACATTCCACTCGTCGAGGCTGCTGAAGCTGTCAAGTGCGCGGGTGACGAGGATTGCCTGCCAGTGACCGGGTTCCTGCCGGTGGCCATAATAGAGGGCCTCGAGCGTACCGATCCGGTGCTGGTCTAGGCGCCGGATGTTGCGGTATTCGCGATAGAAGGTCGGGATGCCGCGGAGCGGATGGCGCAACGTCCGGCAGAGATGGTTGTCCTGTCGCTTGAGGAAGATGGCGCTGCCGTCGCGCAAAAGGTGCCGACTGACGCCGCTCCAGCCGCCGCGCCGTTCATTGGGAGCCTCGTGCCAGTCGGTCTCCAGAGACCACAGTGCGCCAAAGCCCGCCAGATCGTTGGCGGCCAATTGCTCGCGGCTTGCCTGATCGCGAAAGAGGTCGACCGCGTTCATCGCGCAGTTCCAGCTCGTCTGGACTTCGCGGGTTCGGGCGGCTTTCTTGCGCAGAACGTAGGGGGGCCAGACGAACAGGCGCAACCCGAAGTCGCTAGGCGGTCGGAGAACCACTTGCGATGGCGAACGTGGGGGTGCCGTCGCGAACGAACGTCCGCCGAGTTATCCGAAACGCATGGCTGGAGGGGCCGTTCTTGCTTGGCGCGCATAGGTCTGCTCTGAGTCGGAGGCCCGGGCCGGAGCGGCACTCGGGAGGGCTCAAGCATAGCACAGCGCCCTCACGGCCAAGCCCGGGCTGGCGCTGCGCTGGGTGCCGATGGTGTGCCTCCTATGCCGAGCTCGGCATAGTCGCCACTATGCCGCGTTCCGAACTATTCCGAGTTTGAGTCTCGACCCTGCCAAGGCTGGTCGATGAGCACCGGTATGCTCGGCATAGTCTGATCTCCTTCCGGGGCAATACGCCCCTATGGAAGGAGATCGTAATGGAACAGTTCTACAAAGATC
Source organism: Candidatus Accumulibacter sp. ACC005 (assembly GCF_907163215.1). NCBI lineage: Bacteria > Pseudomonadati > Pseudomonadota > Betaproteobacteria > Candidatus Accumulibacter > Candidatus Accumulibacter sp. ACC005. Next base: position 74,647 of record NZ_CAJQUB010000011.1, read on the forward strand.
CGCATACGCCGGTCCGCATGCGAGAAGGCTTGTTCGGTGCGTATGTCGACGTGTTTGCCAAGCAATTGAGCGCCGAAGGATACGCCCGGGCTTCGAGCCGTTATGCGCTGCAAGTCGTGGCCGATCTCGGTCACTGGTTGAGTGAGCGCGGAATCGTTGTCCCGCAACTGACCACGAAACACCTTGAACGCTATCTGGATTGCCGATCAAGCCACCGGCACCGCAGGTCGGGTGATTCGGCGATCCTGCGACGACTGTTCGCCCTTCTGGTCGAGCAAGGCATCGTAGCCCAAGAGCCGGAAAGGGAGCGCACGCCGGCCGAACGGTTGGCGCAGGAATTCCGATGCTATCTGGAACAAGAACGCGGATTGGCGCCGGCGACGGTGGTCACCTACCTGGAATTCACTACGCGCCTGCTCGTTCACTGCTTTGCCAATGGCGAACCGCGGCTCGAGGATTTGCGGGCGGCCGATGTGGTGGGCTTTGTCCAGCGGGAAGCGGCTCGCCTCCATTGCCCCAAGCGCGCCAAGCTGGTGACGACGGCCGTACGCGCATTTCTGCAATACGCGCGGTACCGAGGCCTCATCACGATTGATCTGCGATCGATCGTTCCGACGGTGGCCATTTGGTCGATGGCGTCGTTGCCGAAGGGACTGTCATCGGACGAAGTGGAATGCCTCCTGTCCCACTGTGATCGAGAAACGGCGCTTGGCCGCCGCAATTGGGCCATTCTGCTCTTGCTCGCTCGGTTGGGGCTGCGTGCCGGCGAAGTGGTCGCCCTGCTGTTCGAGGATCTCGATTGGGAAGCGGGAGAGATTTCTATTCGGTCCAGCGAGACGCGTACGGACCGACTACCGATTCCTCAGGATGTCGGCGCGGCATTGGCTGAGTATCTGCATCACTCGCGTCCCGCTTGCTCCTCCAGACGGGTGTTCATCCGCATGCGCGCGCCGTACCGCGGATTTCTGAGTTCGGCAGCGATTGGCACCATCGTTCGTCGCGCACTGGATAACGCCGGCCTGAATCCCGCCCACAAGGGCGCGCATCTGCTGCGCCATTCGGTAGCGACCCGGATGCTCCGGCAAGGGGCGTCGCTGACCGAGATCGGTGAGATCCTGCGCCACCGCAACCCGCAAACCACGATGATCTACGCCAAGGTCGATCTGGATTTGTTGCGTCCTTTGGCCCTGCCGTGGCCGGGAGGTGCGCAATGAGCCCACTGGCACAAGCAATTGAGGATTACCTGGCCTTGCGACGTAGCTTGGGATTCAAACTGCGCGATGCCGGAATCTGTCTGGCGAAGTTTGCCGCGTTTCTTGAGGAGCGAGGCGCCGCGCACGTCACGATACCGCTCGCTCTCGAATGGGCACAGCAGAATCCATCCGCTGAGCCGTCAACCTGTGCACAGCGTCTTGGCCATGTACGCAGTTTTGCCCGTCACTATCAGGCGAGCGACCCACAAACCGAGATTCCGCCGCCGGAGCTACTGCCGTATCGCCCCCGCCGAGCACGACCGTACCTGTACTCAGACGAGGAAGTCGCGCGCCTGCTTCGTGGTGCTCTGGACCTTCCGCCTGGCGATGGCTTGCGCCCCTGGACGTTTCACTGTCTGTTCGGCTTGCTCAGTGTCGCTGGCTTGAGGATTGGTGAGGCCATTCGCTTGCAGATCGACGATGTCGATTTGCAGGAGGGCTTGTTGACGGTTCGCGGCACGAAGTTCGGGAAATCCCGTCTGGTGCCGATTCATCCGTCGACCCAAACGGTGTTGGCGCAGTACCAAGCACGCCGAGAACGCTTCGTCGCAGATCACCCCGCTTCCTCGTACTTCTTCATCACCAGCCGAGGAAATCATCTGGACATCGGCGATATTCACCGCACCTTCTACAAGCTGTCACGCCAGATAGGCCTGCGCGGTGAGACGGCCAGTCACGGGCCGCGCCTGCATGACTTTCGGCATAACTCCGAGACCGGGATTATTCCGAGGGCGGTGCCATACGGCGCCGCGCCGTCGGAGTTGAATGGGCGATCAGGCAGCGAAATCCTCGGAATTATCAGAGGCTCTTCAGGAAGTCCATTACATGGTCGCTTGGCCGGAAGCGGGGTGTCGGGAGCTTTTTGGCAGTCGTATGGGCGAGCGCGCGTTCCTTGAGCTGCATGTCTGCATGAAGGTAGATCGACGTGGTTTCGGGCGATTCATGCCCGAGCCAAAGAGCGATCATGGTCTGGTCGGCACCGTTGTGAAGTAGGTCCATCGCCAGCGTGTGCCTCAGCACATGGGGGGTTACCCGCTTGCCTGCCAACGATGGGCACTGTCGACCTGCGGCGATGAGATGCTTGTCCAGCATGTATTGCAGCGCATCGTGACTCAATGCAGTTCCGCGCGTAGTCGGAAAGACCGGCTCGCAAGGCTGGCCTTGGCGCTCGCGCAACCAGCTGCGTATCACGCGAACGGTGTCTTTACGCAGCGGCGTGCACCGATGCTTGCGGCCCTTACCCTCGCATCGCACGTGTGCACCGGCTCCGAGCACGATGTCCTCGCAGCGAAGGCCGGTGAGTTCCGCGGCGCGCAGCCCCGTCTGGATGGCCAGCATCATGAGCGCCCGATCACGGCGCCCTGACCAGCTCGTGAGGTCAGGCGCGGCAAGCAACGCGTCGACTTCGACCGACGTCAGAAAGGCGATCGGGCAGCGCGAATAGCGCTTGCTCGGCATGGCCAACACGCGCTGCGCCACTGCGCTGTGCTCCGGTGCATGCAGTGCCACGTAGCGGAAGAACGAATGAATGGCAGCGAGGCGAACGTTGCGGCTGCGGGCGCTGTTCTTGCGCTCACGCTCAATGTGATCGAGAAAAGCGCCGAGCAGCGGCGTGTCGAGTTCTGGCACCGTCAAATTCGAGGGCGCCTTGCGCAGGCGTTGTTGCGCAAACTGCATGAGCAAACGAAAGGTGTCGCGATAGCTCGCAATAGTGTGAGGGCTCGCCTGACGTTGCTGCATGAGCCGATCCATGAAGAACCCCTGCAGCAGGGACGGCAGCGTACTGATGGCGGTCATGGCCGCTGTCCTTGCTTGGAGCGCTCCACGCGTTGCAGGGCGTAGTGCAGCAACTTCGGCGTGGCGGTCAAATACCAGTAGGTGTCCGTGATATGGGCGTGCCCGAGATAGGTCGACAGCTGCGGCAGGTGCCGCTCGACGTCGACGCCGCGCTGATACCACCGGAGGAGCGTGTTGATGGCCAGTCGATGACGTAGATCATGTAAACGAGGTCCTCTGGAATCGCCAGCGCCGCGCAGGCCGATCTCATGCGACAACTTGACGAAGGTCCAACGCACGCACCAATCCGTCAGCCGGGTTCCGCGGTCCGAGACAAAGAAGCTCGGCGTTTCGGGATCGTGGCACCAACGATCCCGTCGCGCGGCGTAGCGTTGCAATGCACGTTGCGTGGTGGGGTGCACCGGCACGTAGCGCGACTTCCCGAATTTCGTGTCGCGAATCGTCAGCACTCCGTTGACGAGATCGACGTCATCGCGGTCGAGCCGCAAGGGCTCATTGGCCCGCAGACCGGCGGCCACGTACAGGCCGAACAGCGTGGCGAATGTATGAGGCCGCAGACCCGTAGCAGACGGTAGGCGTCGTGCTGCCTCGAGCAGGCGCGTGATCTCCTCGTCGCGATACAGGTAAGGTTCGGGACGGTGGTACCGGTGGGGAAGCAAGTCCGACGGTGGCACGATGGTGCGCGGATCGCTCGCGCTGCAATATAGCGCGAAGCGACGCACCATCCCAAGGCGGTTAGCCCATTGGGCGGGCTGCGCAGCGGCGGGCTGTGTTGCCCAATTCAATGCGAGCTCGGAGGTGATGTGGGTGGCACCCTCGCGCTCGGCGAATTCGACAAAGCGTTGCAGCAAGCGCCCGGCCAAGCGTAGCTTGTACCCAAGGGCGCGATGAACCGCGAGGTACTCATCGAGTGCAGCTTGCAACTTGCTCATGACGCACCTCCCGGCCACGCCAGGGCAATGCCACGCAGGGCCGCGATGTCCACCTTGGCATAGATCTGTGTCGTCGTTGGCTGCTGGTGACGCAGCAGCTGTCCAATCTCGCCCAGGGACGCGCCTCGGTGAAGCAGGTTGGTTGCAAGGGAGTGCCGCAGTAGGTGAGCCCCCTTGAACTCGGGGTTCAACCCAGCGCGCTGGAGGGCGCGCCGAACAATGCAACAAACGGCCACGGGGCCCGCAAGACCCTGCAGGGGAGCCTTCATCCGGATGAATACGCGACGCGTCGCACAAGCGGGGCGGACCTCACACAAATAGCACGCCAATGCCGCGCCAACGTCCTCGGGCAGCGGCAAACGTTCCAGCCGTTGGCCCTTGCCGCGCACGACAATCTCACCGCGCTCCCAGTCGAGATCCTCCAAGGTCATGGCCAGCACCTCGCCGCCACGCAATCCAAGCCGGGCCAGGAGCAACAGGATCGCGTAGTCGCGCTTGCCCGTCGGGGTGCTGCGATCGCAGCACGCGAGCAATTGTTCCACCTGCTTGGGAGGTAGCGACTTGGGCAGATGCGACAGTCTCCAGCTGGCCACTCCTGGAAGCGTGCGGGCCAGGTCGGTCTGGATAGCGCCACGCTGCAGCAAAAAGCGCAAGAACGAGCGCAGCGCGGTGATGACTCTCTTGCCATGGCTACGACTGATACGCAGGAGCTCGCGAAGAATGAAGCCGTGCAAATCCTGTGGTCGCAATAGTTCGAGGTGCAACGCCTCGCGCCCAAACCGCTCATCGAGGAAGCGCCGCACGATGGGCAAGTAGGAGATCAGTGTTGACCGTGACAGACCTCGCTCGGAGTGGAGGAACTCCTCGAAATCGCCCGTGAGGCAGGCGGCCGGAGTTCTATCAATCCTCTGTGCAGCCGCCGCGATTTCGTCACTGCCGCGCAGATACTCGAGAAGCTGCTGACCGGTGGCCGAATCGCCTCGCCACTTCTTCTCCCCGTGGCGAAGGGTTGCCAAGAACTGCGTCAGCCGATCCTCATCAAGCGCTGCCAGAGTCAGCCGACGCCGCTCGAGCCAGCGGCTGAGATCGGCCAGCACATTACACTTTGCGCGAACCGTGGTCTGCGCGTACCCCTTGCGCGAAAGTTGCGCTGCAAAGCCCTCGACGTGGGGTGCCAGCGGGCCAGTGCAAGGCTGTCCATCGGGTGCTGTTGTCGCACCGTGGCGAGTGAGCGTCATCGTCTGTCTCCTTGAAGATCCGGGAAGATTCCCAGTTGGAGACGACAATCGAATAATGCCGAGAAATCAAGCGCCGCTTCCGGCGCAAGTCGAGCAACAACTCGATGTATTGAAAACTACCGACACCGCCCTCGGAATAATCCCGGTCTCGGAGTTATGCCGATAATTCCGGTCTCGGAATTAACGTCATCGCTTTGCGGTTGAGACACTGTTGCAATGGTACCGCTCGGGCGAGGACGTCGAGCGACGCTTGCCGGTCCTGTCGACCTACCTCGGACATGTCCATGTCGCCGACACTTACTGGTATCTCAGCGCTTCTCCGGAATTGATGGGGCAGGCGATGGCGCGTCTCGAACAACGCTGGGAGGAACAGCCATGAACGTGACGGTCAGTTTCCCCGCGCTATTGCAGGGCTTCTTCACGCGGCGGCTGATGCAGCAACGTCGGGCCAGCCCGCATACGATTGGCTCCTACCGGGACACCTTCCGCCTGCTGCTGCGGTTTGTGCAAGCAAAGCTCGGTCAGCCACCCAATCAATTGGCATTCGAGCAGATCGACGCCCCGTTGATTGCTGAATTCCTGGAGGACCTGGAGAAGAACCGCGGCAGCACTGCTCGCAGCCGCAATTTGCGACTCACCGCGATCCGCTCCTTCTTTCGCTACGCGTCCTTCGAGGTGCCGGAGCACGCGGCCCAGATCCAGCGAGTGCTCGCCATTCCCAGTCAGCGATTTACGCGCCGTCAGGTCGGTTTCCTGACTCGACCGGAAATCGAAGCCTTGCTGGCCGCCCCCGATCAGCGTACGTGCTCGGGACGTCGCGATCACGCCATTCTCCTGGTCGCCGTTCAATGCGGGCTGCGCCTTTCCGAGCTGACCGGCATGTGCCGAAATGCGGTGTTTCTGGGCACGGGTGCTCATGTCAGAGTGCTTGGCAAGGGGCGAAAGGAACGCGCCACGCCGCTGACCAGGGAAACGGCAGCCGTTCTGAAAGCGTGGCTGTGCGAGGTTCCAGACAGCGCTGATGCCATCGTGTTTCCCAGCGCCCGTGGAACTCGCCTGAGTTCGGACGGGGTCGAATATCTCCTTGCCAAGTATGTCGTGATTGCCGCCAAGACGTGCCCGTCTTTGATGCACAAGCGGGTGACACCGCATGTGCTGCGTCATACCGCGGCCATGGAATTGTTGCAGGCCGGGGTGGATCGTTCCCTGATCGCGTTGTTGCTTGGTCATGAATCGGTCGAGACCACGCAGATCTACCTCGACGCGAATCTGGCCATGAAAGAGCAGGCTTTGGCCAAGGCGGCACCTCCCGGTAGCAAAGCCGGCCGCTACCATCCCGATGATCAACTGTTGGCTTTCCTCAAGGGGCTATAGTCCGCGACGATCAAGACTATGCCGACCGAAAATGCCATGTGGTGCTCGAAAGGCAGCTGGTTACGTGCTTGAGGCGCAACCAGCTGCATTGATCGGCATAGTTCGGAACGCGACATAGTGTTGCACAGCGTGCAGCAATGCCTCCATATGAGGGCCGCTGGCGGCCGGGCCGTGCTAGCTGAGAACGAGGTTGTCGCGGTGGATGATCTCGGGCTCCTCGACGTAGCCGAGGATGCTTTCGATGTCCTGGCTGGCGCGGCGCGCAATTCGTCGCGCGTCGCTGCTGCCGTAGTTGATCAGGCCGCGCGCGATCTCGCGGCCTTCATTCGAAACGCAGGCGACGGCTGCGCCGCGCTCGAACTCACCGCGCACGGCGGCGACACCGATGGACAGGAGGCTTTTCCCTTCGCGCAGGGCGTTGATCGCGCCGTTGTCGAGAACGAGTTTGCCGTTGAGTTGCAGGTGGTCGGCGAGCCATTGCTTGCGTGCCGTTATCGGCTGCGTTTCGGCCACCAGCAGCGTACCCAGCGACTCACCGCGCGCCAGACGCAGAATGACGTCGTGTTCGCGACCACTGGCGATGACGGTATGCGCGCCGCTGCGCGCGGCACGCTTGGCGGCGATGACCTTGGTCAGCATGCCGCCGGTGCCGAACTGCGTGCCCGCGCCCCCAGCCATGGTCTCCAGAGCGGCGATCCCGGCACGTGCTTCACTGATCAGGCTGGCTGCCCGATCCTTGCGCGGGTCGGCGGTGAACAGGCCCTGCTGATCGGTGAGAATGATCAGGCAGTCGGCTTCGACGAGGTTCGCCACCAGTGCCCCAAGCGTGTCATTGTCGCCAAACTTGATCTCGTCGGTAACCACGGTATCGTTTTCGTTGACGATCGGCACGACGCCGAAGCGGAGCAGCGTGTTCAGGGTCGAGCGCGCATTGAGGTAGCGCTTGCGATCGGCGAGGTCGTCGTGGGTCAGCAGGACCTGCGCCGTGTGCAAGGAGTACCTGGCAAAGGCTCGCTCGTAGACCTGTGCCAATCCCATCTGGCCGACGGCTGCCGCTGCCTGCAGTTCGTGCACGGCGTGTGGGCGCTTGCGCCAGCCAAGACGCTGCATGCCACAGGCGATCGCACCGGAGGAGACGAGAATGACCTGCTTGCCCGCCTGGCGCAACTCGGCGATCTGTCTCGCCCATTCGTCGATGGCGCCAAGGTCCAGGCCTTCGCCGTTGTTGGTGATCAGCGCCGATCCGGCCTTGATGACCAGTCTGCGGGCGTTGCCGATGCGGCTGCTGGCCATCTTCAGGTTTCGTCTTGCTGGTCTGCGAACAGGTCGCCGGCGAAGGGGGGGGCGACTGTAGCGCTCCTCGTGTCGACGGCTTCGGCGGCGACCAGGTTCTGCAACGCCTCCTGCAACTGGCGCGTGAGTTCGCGGCAACCCTCGGCACTGATCGCGCTGATGCGGAAATGCGGAATGCCCGTCGCCTGCGCGTGACAGCCCTGCAGGAAGTCCGCAATGCGTTGCTCGCGTTCGTCCGCGGGGATCAGGTCAAGCTTGTTGAGGACCAGCCAGCGTGGCCGGGTGGCGAGTTCCGGATCGTACTTCTCGAGTTCGCGAACGACCGTTTCTACGTCGCGTACGGGATCGGCGGCGGGGTCGACCGGCGCCAGATCGACAATGTGCAGCAGCAGGCGGGTTCGGGCGAGGTGCTTGAGAAAGCGGATGCCAAGGCCAGCGCCCTCTGCCGCGCCGTCGATCAGCCCGGGAATGTCGGCGATGACGAAGCTCTGGTCGTGGCCTACCCGCACCACACCGAGATGTGGCTGCAGGGTGGTGAACGGGTAGTCGGCGACCTTGGGACGTGCTGCCGAGACGGCGCGCAGGAAGGTGCTCTTGCCGGCGTTGGGCAGGCCGAGCAAACCGACGTCGGCCAGCAAGCGCAGTTCCAGGCGCAATTCGCGCTGCTCGCCTTCCTCTCCACGCGTGCACTGACGGGGCGTGCGATTGACGCTCGACTTGAAATGGATGTTGCCGAGGCCGCCTCGTCCGCCTTTGGCGAGCAGCACCTTCTTGCCGTCGACGTCGAGGTCGGCAAGGAGTTCGTTGCTGTTGACGTCGGCGATGGTGGTGCCGACCGGGACGCGCAGCGTCAGGTCCTTGCCGCGCTTCCCGTAGCAGTCGCTGGAACCGCCATTCTGGCCACGCTGGGCGCGATGCCGGCGCGCATAGCGATACTCGATCAGGGTGTTGACGTTGCGATCGGCGACAAAATGTACGCTGCCGCCGTTGCCGCCATCGCCGCCGTCCGGGCCGCCCTCGGGCTCGTACTTGTCGCGTCGGAACGAGGCGATGCCGTTGCCGCCGTCACCAGCGGCGACAAGAATTCTCGCCTCATCGATAAATTTCATGGCTGCGTCTGTCCGCTCTGTCCGTCTTTCCAGATATGCAAGCAAAAAGCCCTATCGCCAGCGATAGGGCTTGGTACCGCCGGGCTGGCTGCTTGCGCAAGCCAGCGTACCGGTGGTTCAGTCGGCAGTTGGAACGATGCTTACTGTGCGCCGGCGCTGGGCGCCTTTGATGGCAAACTGGACGTGGCCGTCGACCAGCGCAAAGAGCGTGTGATCCTTGCCCAGGCCCATGTTCTCGCCAGGGTGAAAGGCCGTGCCACGCTGGCGGACGATGATGTTGCCGGCGCGGACCAATTGACCGCCGTAGCGCTTGACGCCCAGCCGTTTTGCTTCGGAATCGCGGCCGTTGCGTACGCTGCCGCCAGCTTTCTTGTGTGCCATGAGTCAGACTCCTCTCAAATCAGGCTGAAGGGTCGAGCGCCGCGCCATTGGCAATCGCGTCAACCCGGATTTCGGTGTAATTCTGGCGATGCCCCTGATGCTTCTGCGAATGCTTGCGCCGACGAAACTTGAAGATCCGGATCTTGTCGTGACGACCTTGCGAAAGCACAGTGACCTTGACCGAGGCGCTGGCGATGAACGGTGTGCCAATGGCCACCGTTTCGCCTTCGCCAACCATGAGCACCTGGTCGAAGGTGATTTCTGCGCCAACGTCTGCCGGTATCTGTTCTATTTTCAATTTTTCGCCGTTGACAACGCGATACTGCTTGCCACCGGTTTTTATGACCGCGTACATGTTGGACTCCAAGGAACTGAACAAAGTGAGATGAAGAACCGCGCATTATACGGAATCTTCCTGCTCCGTCAAAGAGTTTGCGATCACTTGGGCCATCGCTCGCTTGACGCAAGGCGGGCCGGCGCCTAAGATTCCGAGGTTTTTGTGCCAAGGTGCCTTCTCGTGAGAATGGAGCAGTTGTACAGCCTGATCGGGGCGGACATGAGGGCCGTTGACGCGGTGATCCGCCAGCGCCTCCATTCCGAAGTGGCTTTGGTCCGTCAAGTTGCCGAGTACATCGTGCAGAGCGGCGGCAAGCGGCTGCGTCCGGCGCTGGTACTGCTGTCGGCTGGGGCCTTGGGCTACCGCGGCACCCATCATCACGAGTTGGCGGCGGTGATCGAATTCATCCACACGGCCACCTTGCTTCATGATGATGTCGTCGATGGCTCGGACTTGCGGCGCGGCCGTGAGACGGCCAATGCCATGTTCGGCAATTCGGCCAGTGTGCTGGTAGGCGATTTCCTGTACTCGCGAGCTTTCCAGATGATGGTGGTGGTCGACGACATGCGCATCATGCGGGTGTTGTCGGATGCGACGAACGTCATCGCCGAGGGCGAAGTGCTGCAGCTGATGAACTGCCATGACGCAAGCATCGATGAGCAGGGCTACCTGCAGGTCATCCGCTACAAGACTGCCAAGTTGTTCGAGGCGGCGGCGCAGTTGGGCGCGATCATCGGTGGCGGTGACGCAGCGGTCGAAAAGGCCATGGCCGTTTACGGCATCCACCTGGGCACGGCGTTTCAGCTGATTGACGACGTTCTCGACTACTCGGGCGCCGAAGTCGAGACCGGCAAACATCTGGGCGATGATCTGGCTGAAGGCAAGCCGACGCTGCCGCTGATTTTCGTCCTGCGCAATGGCAATCCGGAACAGGCGGCTTGCGTACGCCGGGCCATCGAGAACGGTGGCCGGGACGATTTCCCGCAGGTTCTGGCGGCCATTCGTACCACCGGTGCACTCGACTACGCGAGACAGAAAGCCAAGGTCGAGGCTGAACTTGCAGCAGCAGCTTTAGACGTTGTGCCTGCTTCTCAATACAAGGATTCCTTGCTAGAATTATGCCTCTTCGCTGTCGCTAGAAATTATTAGCGCAGTTGTCGCCTCGGTCGGGGCGTAGCTCAGCCTGGTAGAGTACTGCGTTCGGGACGCAGGAGTCGGAGGTTCGAATCCTCTCGCCCCGACCACCCGTTTCACCGCGGCCTTTCTGGCCTTCGCGGCATCGTTTGATCAACTTCGGATCCTCTTCGTGACCAGTCGCAGCCATCTTCGCGGTGACTGCCAGGTCCGTTCCGTGCGCCATGGTTGGTGGCAATGCTTCGCCCCTGCCGGTCTCGTTGCTGGTGAGGCTTTTTCCTGGCGTCTTGTCGCTTGTCGTTCCCCGTCTGCGAGCGCCTCTGCTATTCTTGCGCGCTGTGCTGGGTTTTTCTTTCGATGACGAAATATCTACTGCTAATCGGGCTGGTTTGGGTGCTCTGGTGGTTCTGGCGCAAGTCGCGGACGTCGTCACGCGGCAGCGCTGCCAACCACCACACCACTGTCCAGCGCGAAGCCGAACGCATGGTGCAGTGCACGCGTTGCGGGGTTAATCAGCCAGTGAGCGAGAGTGTTCTGGCCGACGGCCGCTACTACTGCTGCGCTGCCCATCGCGACGCTGGTGCGTCTGACGATTCCTGAGGTGCCATCTTGACCACCGCCACCCTCGGCGTTGAACATTTCTCCGAGACGCACTGGAAGTCACTACGCTACTTCAACCTCTACCGCTTCGTCGTCGCCTCGCTGCTCTTCACGTCGGCGCTGTTGTACCCCTCCGCTTTTCCCTTCCTCAGCCCGAACCAGAGTCTGCAGCACCTGGGCCTGGCCAGCGCGTACCTGTTGAGCACGGCGCTGGCGGTGATCTTGGCGTATCGTCATCGGCAGCACGCCACCATGCAGTTGACGGCCAGCGTGCTGGTCGACGTCCTGGTCATGACGCTGTTGATCCATGTCGGCGGCGGCCTGGGCAGCGGTCTTGGTTCGATGCTGCTGGTGACCCTGGCCGGTGCCGGTCTCGTCGGGCAGGGGCGCCTGGTCTTGTTCTACGCGGCGATGGCGACCTTGGCGGTCTTGTTCGAGCACTCCTACCGCGCCTTGCAGGACGCTGTCGACGTGGCCGGCTTCTTTCACGCCGGCCTGTTCAGTGCCGGCTTCTTCGCGGTCGCGGTATCGGCGCGCTTGCTGGCTCGCCGGGTGATCGCCAATGAGGCCTTGGCGCTGCAGCGTGGCGTCGACCTGAAGAACCAGACGGTGATCAGTCAGCGGGTCATCGAGGAGATGCAGGATGGTGTGGTGGTCCTTCGCCGTGATGGCCGGGTCAGGCAGAGCAACCCGCGCGCCAGGCAATTGCTGGCCCTCGACAGCAGTCGCGAAGATCTATTGGCCGAGTACTCGCCCGAACTGGCGCTTGGTTTCGTCGAGTGGTGTCGGAGCGGCGGCGAAGAGGTGGTGCTGGTGCGCATTCCGGGGAGCGGCATGCAGTTGCGAGCAAGGTTTGCGCCGACCGCGAGTTCGGAAAGCGATGTCCTGGTGTTTCTTGAAGACCTCGGTCGCTTGCAGGAACAGGCTCAGCAACTGAAGCTGGCCGCGCTCGGCCGCCTGACGGCCAATATCGCGCACGAAATCCGCAACCCGCTGTCGGCGATCAGTCATGCCGGCGAACTGCTGCGTGAAGAACGCCGTGGCGAGATGTACGAACGCTTGCTGCGCATCATGCTGGATAATACCAAGAGACTTGAGCGTATCGTCAGCGATGTGCTCGAACTCGGACGCCGCGATCGCACCTATCGGGAAGTGATCAACTTGCGCGAGACTTTGCCGTTGCTGATCGAGGAGTATCTGGTCAAGGAGAAGTTGCCGGCCGATGTCGTGCACCTCGAGTTGTCGGGCGTGGCCGCTCTTTGTTTCGATCGCTCACACTTTCATCAGGTGTTGGGAAATCTTCTCGGCAATGCGCTGCGTCATTCGCAGCGCATTGCCGGCAGCGTCTGTGTCGTCGCGTGCGATGGCAAGGCCGACACGCAGGTCGAATTGCATGTCATTGACGACGGCGAAGGGGTTGCCGCCGAGCAGCGCGAACACATTTTCGAGCCCTTCTTCACCACGCATCACCGCGGTACCGGTCTGGGTCTCTATATCGCACGCGAATTATGTGAGGCGAACGGAGCGCTGCTCGAACTTCATGGCGCCGGGCCGGGTGCCGATTTTCGTATGTCGGGGAGGGCTACAGGGTGTCAATAGCCAAGACGGAGCGTCGCCCGCGCGGCGAGTTGGCGAGAGTGCTGGTGGTCGATGACGAGGCAGACATTCGTGAACTTCTCGACCTGACGGTGGCGCGTATGGGTTTGTCCGCCGACTGTGCGGCAAGTATCGCCGAGGCACGGGGGTTTCTCCAACGGCAGTCCTATCAGTTGTGCATTACCGACATGCGATTGCCCGACGGTGACGGGCTGGAGATCGTCAAGCTGATCGGTGAGGATTACGGCGAGACGCCGGTGGCGGTGATCACGGCTTTCGGCAGCGCCCAGAACGCCGTCGCTGCACTGAAGGCGGGTGCCTTTGATTATCTGGCCAAGCCGGTCGCCCTGGACCAGCTGCGCAGCCTGATCAAGTCGGCGCTCAGTTTGCCACGGCGGGACGGCGTTTCGGATGACGGGCGTTTGGTCGCCGCCACCGGCCGGCTGATCGGTGCGTCGGGGGCCATCGAGCAGGTTCGCCAGATGATCGAAAAGCTGGCACGAAGTCAAGCGCCGGTCTATATCTCGGGCGAGTCAGGAACCGGAAAGGAACTCGCTGCGCGCCTGATCCACGACCAGAGTTCACGGCATGCGGCGCCCTTCGTTCCCGTGAATTGTGGCGCGATTCCCGAGAACTTGATGGAGAGCGAGTTCTTCGGCTATCGCAAGGGGGCGTTTACCGGCGCCGATAGCGACCGTGAAGGTTTTTTTCAGGCGGCGAAAGGGGGGACGCTCTTTCTCGACGAGGTTGCTGATTTGCCCTTGGCGATGCAGGTAAAGCTGCTGCGCGCGGTACAGGAGAAGAAAGTCCGCAAGGTGGGTAGTGCCGTCGAGGAGTTGGTCGACGTGCGCATCATATCGGCGACCCACCAGATCCTGAAGATCTGCGTTGATGAGGGGCTCTTTCGCCAGGACCTCTACTACCGTCTGAACGTCATCGAACTGCGTATGCCGCCGCTGCGCGAACGTCACGAAGATGTGGCGCCGTTGGTGGCGGCCTTGCTGGCGCGCATCTGCGACGGGCAAGTGCCGCGTCTGGAGCCGCAAGCCTTGCGTGCGCTGGAGAATTACAGTTTTCCCGGCAATGTCCGCGAACTTGAAAATATTCTCGAACGCGCCACTGCCTTGTGCTCCGGCAATGCGGTCCTCGTTGACGACCTGCAACTGGCGCCCGCCACCGCGGTCGGTGGCAGCCTCGGTCGGGACGGTGAAACACTCGACGACTACATCAACCGCATCGAGAAGCAGGCGATTCTGGAGGCCTTGAGCAAGACTGCTTTCAATCGTACCGCCGCGGCCAGGCTGCTTGGTGTGAGCTTCCGCTCCTTGCGCTATCGCATCGAGCGGCTGCGCATCGAGGAATGAGCTTGCGCCATTGCGCGAGCGCTCGCCAGCTGCGCGCTGACGGCTGGTTGCCAGGCGCGCGGCGAAGCGAATCGGCCAATCAGGACGCGCGTCCCGAAGGAGAGGCCGTGTCACTGATCGTCGTCCATGCGATCAGCCTGCCGCCGGGAGAGTTCGGTGGTGACGGGATCATTCGTCTGTTCGGGAATTGCCTAGACGCATTTGCTCACCCCTATTTTGCGCAGATCAGCACGCTGCGCGTCTCGGCCCATTTCCTGCTCCGTCGAGACGGCGAGCTGATCCAGTTTGTTTCCTGCGCGCAACGCGCCTGGCACGCGGGTCTGTCGAGCTGGAACGGGCGTCAGCGGTGCAACGACTTTTCTCTGGGTATCGAACTCGAGGGCTGCGACGACTTGCCCTTCGCGCCGGTTCAGTACCGTCGCCTTCGCGCCTTGATCAGGGCCTTGTGCGCGGCCTACCCGATCGAAGCCGTCGTTGGCCACAGCGATATCGCGCCAGGTCGAAAGACAGACCCGGGTCCTCACTTTGATTGGCGCCGCCTGGCGTCAATCGGCGACTTCCCGGGCGCTTGCCGCTGACCGCCTAGCGCGGCAGGTGAGGGCCGTTTTCGCGATCGGTCAGCCGAGAAAGCGGCGAATCCTGTCGACCGCTTCGGTCAGGCGCTCGACGCTGGCCGTGTAGGCGAAGCGCAAGTATTTTTCTGGGTCGTTGCGACCGAAGTCGAGGCCGGGGGTGACCGCCACCCCGGCCGCCTCGAGCAAGTCGCGCGCAAAGCGATCGCTGTTGTCGGTCAGTTTGCTGCAATTGGCGTAGACGTAGAAGGCGCCTTCGGGCTTGGCCGCCTGGCGGAAACCGAGGTTTTCCAGCGCTGGCGCCAGGAAGTCACGGCGGCGCTTGAACTCCTGACGGCGCGTTTCGAGGATGGCGAGGGTGGCAGGCGAGAATGCGGCCAGTGCCGCGTGCTGGGCCGGCGTCGATGGCGAGATGAACAGATTTTGCGCCAGCTTCTCGATTTCGCGCGTGTAGCGCTCGGGCACGACCAGCCAGCCGAGTCGCCAGCCAGTCATGTTGAAGAACTTGGAAAAGCTCTGCACGACAAAGATGTCATCGCCGAAGGCCAACGCCGTCGTCGCGGCACGCTCGTAGGTCAGGCCGTGGTAGATCTCGTCGACGACCAGTTGTCCGCCTTTCCGACGGACAAGGCTGGCGATGGCGGCCAGCGTTGCGTCATCGATCAGAGTGCCGGTGGGGTTGGCCGGCGAGGCCAGCAAGGCACCTGCCGTACGTGCTGTCCAATGCGCTTCCACTTCGGCCAGCGTTGGCTGGAAGTTGTTTTCGGCGCGCACCGGGATGCTTACCGGTAGCCCTTCGAAGCTGCGCACGAAGTTGCGGTTGCACGGGTAACCCGGGTCGGCGAGCAACCATTCGCTGCCCGCTTCTGCGAGGCAGGCCATCGTCAGCAGCAAGGCGCCGGAGGCTCCGGCAGTGACCACGATGCGTGATGCGGGGATGTCGATGGCGTAGCGTGTGGCATAGAAACCGGCGATCGCCGCACGCAATTCGGGAAGTCCGAGGGCTGGCGTGTAGAACACGCGGCCGCTGGCAATCTGCGCTTGCGCGGCGGCGACGATTGGCTCGGGCGTCGGGAAATCGGGTTCGCCGATTTCCATATGAACGATGTCGCGCCCGGCCGCTTCGAGTGCTTTGGCGCGGGTCAGAAGTTCCATGACGTGGAAGGGCGCAATGTGCGCAAGGCGGCTGGCGGGAAAGATCGGCATGATTCGTCGGGAGCAGTTGGTGGCGAAGAAAACAGTCTAGCGACTGGCGGTGATCGAGGGCAAAAAAAAGGCCGCCCGCAGGCGGCCTTTCCAGGACCCGGATCGGGTCGAGAACACGGGTCAGGCGGCGAAACCCTTCTCGAGTTCGTCACGGATGGTCGCCAGCTTGGGCGGCAACTTGTCGCCCATCTTCCCGAACCATTCCTTGACGCCATCAAGCTCGCTCTTCCAGGCCTGCTTGTCGAGGCTGGTCACGTTGGCGAATTCCTCCTTGGAAAAGTCGCTGCCGGACCAGTCGATGTCCTCGTAGTTGGGCATCCAGCCGAGGGTGGTCTTGCGGGCTGAAACCTTGCCTTCGCAGCGGTCGATGATCCACTTGAGGACACGCGCGTTATCGCCAAAGCCGGGCCACGCGAATTGGCCTTTTTCGTTCATCCGGAACCAGTTGACCATAAAGATCGGCACCGGCGTGTCGGCGGCGTTGCCCATCTTCAGCCAGTGGCTGTAATAGTCGGCCATGTTGTAACCACAGAACGGAAGCATGGCAAACGGGTCGCGGCGAACGACGCCCTGCGCGCCAAAGGCGGCGGCAGTGGTTTCCGAACCCAGCGTCGCGGCAGCATAGACGCCGTGATCCCAGTCAACGGTCTCGCAGACCAGCGGCACGGTCGAGGCGCGACGGCCGCCGAACAGGAAGGCCGAGATCGGGACCCCTTCAGTGCTCTCCCACTGGTCGTCGATGCACGGGCACTGCGAGGCGGGAGCTGTGAAGCGGGAGTTTGGATGCGCGGCCTTGGTGCCCTTCTCCTTGGCGATGGCTGGCGTCCAGTCGTTACCCTGCCAGTCGATGGCGTGCTCGGGTGCCGGGCCCATGCCTTCCCACCACACGTCGCCATCGTCGGTCAGCGCGACATTGGTGAAGATGGTGTTCTCGGCCAGAGAGGCCATGGCGTTGAAGTTGGTCTTGTCGTTGGTGCCCGGGGCGACGCCGAAGAAGCCCGCTTCCGGGTTGATGGCGTAGAGGCGGGTGACGCCGTTGGCATCCTTGCGCGGCTTGATCCAGGCGATGTCGTCGCCGATGGTGGTGACTTTCCAGCCGCTCAGCGTGGCCGGCGGGACGAGCATGGCGAAGTTGGTCTTCCCGCAGGCCGATGGGAAGGCAGCAGCGACGTAATGCTTCTTTCCCTCGGGCGATTGGACGCCGAGGATCAGCATGTGCTCGGCCATCCATCCGTCATCACGCGCCATGTTCGAGGCAATGCGCAGGGCCAGGCACTTCTTGCCGAGCAGCGCGTTGCCGCCGTAGCCCGAACCGTAGGACCAGATTTCGCGCGTTTCGGGATAATGGACGATGTATTTGGTCGTCGGGTTGCACGGCCAGCGCGGATCCTTCTGGCCAGGTTCCTTGGGTGCGCCGATCGAATGCACACACGGAATGAAGGTGCCGTCGGTGCCGAGGACGGGGAATACGGCCTTGCCCATGCGGGTCATGATCTTCATGTTGACGACGACGTAAGCGCTGTCGCTGATCTCGACGCCGATCTGGGCGATCGGCGAGCCAACCGGACCCATCGAGAACGGGATCACGTACATCGTGCGGCCCTTCATGCAGCCCTTGAAGACGCCCTTCAGCGTTTCACGCATCTTGGCCGGGTCTTCCCAGTTGTTGGTCGGGCCGGCGTCTTCCTTTTTCTCCGAGCAGATGTAGGTGCGGTCTTCGACGCGGGCAACGTCGGATGGATCGGAAAAGGCCAGGAACGAGTTCTTGCGCTTCTTCAGCTTGATGAAGGTGCCGGCTTCTACCAACTCGGCGCAGAGACGGTCGTATTCGGCCTGAGAGCCGTCTGCCCAGACCACATTGGCGGGTTCGGTGAGGGCTGCGATATCGGCAACCCATTTCTTCAGGCGTTCATGTTTGACGTAGTCCGGGGCATTGATGGAAACAGTCTGGTTCATGGTAATCACTCTCAAAGTAGGTGGAGGAGCGGAACTTACCGTGGCGTGGCGCGCGCAGAAGCTGTCCAACGGAGCCGGGCCCACGAGGACCCGTCCAGCTCAGTCGGGGGCGACGCGTCGGTCGCGGCTGGATAAAACAAGCGCGGTGCAAGCGGGGGTGTTCGGCATGCGCGGCGTTGGTGCTGCAAGATGGTCAATGTTTGTGTAATTATGCCACAGGTCCAACACGCACTGGCGACCCTTCGCTACACGCCGCGCTGTCCGCAAGGCAGCGTGGGGCACTTCGGGACAAGTCGTCGGTCGACAGTTGGCCCGCTATCAGCAACCGCTGTGGCCTGTCATATGCTGCCAGGAGAATGAGCATGAGCAAAGAAAAAGACCAGCTGCGTGCAGCCGCCCTCTTCTATCACCGCAATCCAAAACCGGGCAAGGTGGCGATACTGCCAACCAAGCAGTTGACCAACCAGTACGACCTGTCGATGGCTTATTCGCCGGGGGTTGCCGCCGCCTGCGAGGAGATCGTCGCCTTTCCGGCCGAAGCGAGTACCCTGACCTCGCGCGCCAACCTGGTCGGCGTGATCACCAACGGGACCGCGGTCCTTGGGCTTGGTGCGATTGGCCCGCTGGCGGCCAAGCCGGTGATGGAAGGCAAGGCCGTGCTGTTCAAGAAGTTCGCCGACATCGATGTTTTCGACCTCGAGGTCGAAGAGCGCGATCCCGATAAGCTGGTCGAGATCATCGCCTCCCTGGAGCCGACCTTCGGCGGCATCAATCTGGAGGACATCAAGGCGCCGGAGTGTTTCTACGTCGAGCGGAAGCTGCGCGAACGGATGAAGATTCCGGTCTTTCACGACGACCAGCACGGCACGGCGATCGTCGTTGGTGCGGCGATCCTCAATGGCCTGCACCTGCAGGGGAAGGCCCTCGACAAGGTAAAACTGGTCACCTCCGGCGCTGGCGCCGCGGCCCTGGCCTGCCTCGATCTACTGGTGATGCTCGGAATTCCGGTGGCCAACATCTGGGTCACCGACATCAAGGGGCTGGTCTACGAGGGGCGCGTCGAGGACATGGACGAGATCAAGGCGCGCTACGCGAAGCAGACTGACGCGCGCACGCTTGGCGAGGTCATCGCGGGTGCCGATGTCTTCCTCGGCTTGTCGGCCGGTGGCGTCCTGAAGCAGGAAATGGTGGCCAAGATGGCGCCATCACCGTTGATCATGGCGCTGGCAAACCCCAGCCCCGAGATCCTTCCGGAAGACGTCAAGGCGGTGCGTAGCGATGCGATCATGGCCACCGGGCGTTCGGATTATCCCAACCAGGTGAACAATGTCCTTTGTTTCCCGTTCATCTTTCGTGGTGCGCTCGACGTCGGCGCGACGACCATCACCGAAGAGATGAAGCTGGCCGCGGTCAAGGCGATCGCTGAACTGGCGCGCGCCGAGCAGTCGGAAGTGGCGGTCAGGGCCTACGGCGAGAAGGTTGCCAACTTCGGCCCCGAGTATTTGATTCCGAACCCCTTCGATCCGCGCCTGATCAGCAAGATCGCGCCGGCAGTTGCCGAGGCGGCGATGGCCTCGGGCGTTGCCACCAGACCGATCAGGGACCTGGAGGCGTACCAGGACAGCCTTGACGAGTTCGTTTATCACTCCGGCCTGATCATGAAGCCGGTTTTTTCGCAGGCCAAGCAGGCGCCACGGCGCATCGTCTTTGCCGAAGGTGGTGACGACCGCGTGCTGCGCGCGGTGCAGGTGATTGTCGACGAAGGTATCGCCAAGCCGATTCTCATCGGTCATCCGGGTGATATCGCCCGCAAGCTCGAGGCCGCGAATCTGCGCGTACGTCCGGGTATCGATTTCGAGGTCATTTGCGCCGGTCACGGTCACTTTTTCGACGAGCATTTCGAAGCTTACTGGCAGGAATATCGACGGCTGATGGAGCGAAAGGGCGTTTCAGCCGATTTTGCCCGGCGTGAGGTGCGCCGTCGCCCCTCGCTCTTCGGCGCGCTGATGGTACGCCAGGGCGATGCCGATGGCCTGATCTGCGGCACCTTCGGTCGTCACCGCGTTCACAGGGAGCACGTCGAGAATGTCATTGGTCTGGCGCCGGGAGTCAAGAGTCTGTATGCCATGAGCGTGCTGCTGCTGCCCGATCGCACGCTGTTCATCGCCGATACCTATATCAACTACGAGCCAACCGCCGAACAGCTGGTGGACATGACGCTGCTGGCTGCCGACGAGGTGCGCCGTTTCGGCGTCACCCCGCGCGTGGCGCTACTGTCGCATTCGTCGTTTGGTTCGGAGAACACGCCAACGGCCTTGAAAATGCGTGAGACCTTGCACCTGCTGAGGGAGCGCGCCCCGCGTCTCGAGGTCGAGGGCGAGATGCACGGCGACGCGGCGATCGACGATCAGATTCGCCAGCGAGTTTTCCCGGGCGACGCGCGCCTGAAAGGGCAGGCCAACCTGTTGATCATGCCGACGCTCGACGCCGCCAACATCTCGTTCAACCTGTTGAAGATCGCTTCGGGCAATAACGTTACTATCGGGCCCATTCTGCTTGGCGCCGCCCAGCCGGTGCATATTCTGACGCCGACAGCGACCGTTCGCCGCTTGGTCAACATGACGGCTCTGACTGTTGTCGACAAGCTGATGAACGAGCGCTGAGCACCCGGCGCGGAGCTGGTCTGAGCAGATGCATCCTGTTCGAGAGGTCCTGTGGCGCCGCGCTGAGCGATCTTGCTCAGCGCGGCGCCACGCTCGGTAGGGAGCAGCTGAACGCCGTTCTTGAACTCTGAATAATTGATGTGCTACATTACATAGCCTATCTATCCCCTTATTTTTTCAGCTGTTGGCTCGCGGGTGGTGGGCTGCAGTAGAATTGTCGTCAATTATCGGTTCATGCAGGAGGCTTGCGATGCGGATGATGCTGAGAGCAGTAGTGCTGTGGGGGGCCCTGGTCGTGGGTACCGGATTGGCCTCGATGGAAGCCGTGCACGCGGCCGACAAGGCCGGCAGCAAGAGCGAAGCGCAGAAGAGCAAAGCCCGGACAGCGGAAAAAGCGAAAGCGGCACCGGTCAGCAAGAAGGCGTCGAGCAAGAAAGTTGCGCAGCAGGGCAAGGCCGTGCCGCGGGTGTCGAAGGCCAAATCCACCCGTGTCGCCAAGGCCAGTTCGGCGGCGCCGATTGGAAAAAGCAGTGCTTCGCGCATCGCTAAGAAGCAGAAGACCTTGGACCCGTCGATGGCCAACGCCGTTGACCTGTGGCATGGCCAGGAGCACCTGGCGGTCCGCTCGGGTTCGGCACTGGTGATCGCACAGGACGGGGGTGAGGCTCTCTACGAGAAGAACGCCAGGATTGTCGTTCCCATCGCGTCGATCACCAAGGTAATGACGGCCATGGTGGTGCTTGACTCGATGCCTAACCTGCAAGCGCCGATTACCATTACCGACGAGGATGTCGACTACCTGAAGGGGAGTCGGTCACGCTTGCAGGTGGGCTCTGTCCTCACCCGTGAAATGGCCCTCTTGCTGGCGCTGATGTCCTCCGAGAATCGTGCAGCGAACGCCCTCGGCCGTCACTATCCCGGGGGCTTGTCGGCCTTCGTGGCGGCAATGAATCGCAAGGCGGCAGCGCTGGGAATGAGCAGGACGCATTTCGAGGATCCGACCGGCCTGACCAGCAATAACGTGTCTACCGCACACGACCTGGCGAGAATGGTCGCTGCCGCCTATCGCTACCCCCTAATTCGCGAGTTTTCGACGACCCCGGGCGCCACCGCGGAAGTGAAGGGGCGCGACCTCGAGTATCGCAATACCAATCAATTGGTCAAGAGCCCGACCTGGGAAATTGGTCTGTCGAAGACAGGCTACATTCAGGAAGCAGGAAAATGCCTGGTTATGCAGGCGCGTGTCGCCGACCGACCGGTGGTGATCGTGCTGCTTGACTCATCTGGCAAGCAAACGCGTATCGGTGATGCAAACCGCATCAAGCGCTGGATGGAAAGCGCATCAGCATCAGGCAAAGCAACGCCTGCGTGACCCTGCAGCAGCGGACGAAAGCCACGGCATGCCGTGGCTTTTTTTTCGCTGGCCGAGCAATTCGTCGTCATTCTGCGATCATACCCAGCCCTGCCCGGAGGCGCGCGCTCGTTCAGGGCAGCGGTCGCGCAGCTCCGCGGCTAGGCTGGCAGGCAGAGACAGGGGAGTCTGAATGAATTGCGCGCCCTGACTGCCGTACGTGGGAACGCTCTCCTCGCGTTCGCTGAAGCGCGAATTCTTGCGCATCTTGTCTGGTAGGATGCGCCGTGATGGAAGAGACTCTTATCATTAAATTCGTGAGTTGGGTTCGCTGGACGCAGTTGCTCTGCGTGCTGGCGGTCGCCTTTATGGCCGCCGCAGCGCAGGCGCAGCCAGTCGAGCCAGCGATGGTGGTCATCGCTCACCAGGCGACCAGTGAGGAAGCCATCCCGCGAGCATCCCTGCGCGCCATCTTTGGCATGCTTCTGCAGAAATGGCCGAGCAACACGCCGGTGAAGGTTTTCGTTTTGAGCGATGACGCGCCCGAGCACGCCATTTTCAGCAAGAGCGTGCTGCAGGTGTTTCCCCACCAACTGCGAATGGCCTGGGACCGACAGGTGTTTTCGGGTCAGGGACAGTACCCCGAACAGGTCGGCTCGACCAAGGAGATGCTCTCTCGGGTGGCGTCCACGCCTGGCGCAATGGGTTACGTCAAGGCGAGCGAGGTTGATCAGAATGTACGTGTACTCAAAGTTCGCTAGGCCTCTCTTCGGCATTGCCGCGATAGCGATGCTCTTGCTATCGGCGACACTGGCGCGGGCGGTCGATTTCCTGGACGGCGATCTGCAGTTGCATGGTTTCTTTTCGCTGACCCTGGTGAACACCTCGAACAACAACTTTTTCGGGCCGAGCGATGACCAGATCAGCAATGAATTCAGCGAGGTCGGGGTGAACGCTTCGTGGCGACTGACACCAGACGTTCAACTGTCTGGCCAGCTGCTTTCGCATCGAGCGGGTGGCACCGATGATGGCCAGGTACGCCTCGATTACGGCCTGCTTGACTGGACCACGGCGTCGAGTGAGGACGGGCGGAGCGGCGTGCGGGTAGGGCGGATCAAGACGGCCTACGGTTTGTACAACAAGACGCGCGATGTTCCATTTACCCGACCGAGCATTATCCTGCCGCAATCGATCTACTTCGAGAGAACGCGTAACTTGACGGTTTCTGCCGATGGTGCGGAGATCTACCTGGAACGCTACGACGAGGCTGGTTCGCTTTCCGCCAGTTTCGCGCTTGGCCAGCCACAGACGAACAGCGAGTCGGCGACGGTGGCCTTGGTCGGTGTGAATCCACCCGGCCATCTGGATGCGAAGCTGGCTCCGGATTTTCAGGTGCTGTACGAAGGCCAGGGCGGCAAGTATCGGCTCGGGTTCACCGCCCTGCATGTCGACCTGCGTTACAAGCCAGGCTACGCCGACCGCCTTGGTGCTGGCCGTTTCAGGCTCACGCCCCTGATCTTCTCGGCGCAGTACAACGCCGAGAACTGGAGCCTGACGGGTGAGTACGCCAGTCGTCGTATCTCGGTGAAGGATTTTGGCCCGTTCTTCTACAACGGCGACGCGCTTGGCGAGAGTTACTACCTGCAGGCCACCTACCGTCTGGCACCAAAGTGGGAAGCTCTTCTGCGCTACGACGTGTACTATGCGGACAAGGGTGATCGCAATGGCGAGGACTTTGCCGCAGCCACCCGTATGCCCGGTTTTACGCGCTACGCCAAAGACTGGACAGCCGGCGTTCGTTTCGACGTCACTCCGCAGTTCATGCTCCGCGCGGAGGTGCATCAGGTTGATGGAACAGGTTTTCTGGCGGTTCAGGACAATCCTAACCCGCAGGATCTTCATCGTTACTGGGACAGCTTCATGCTCCTCGGTTCGTTCCGTTTCTAGTCTCTGCAAATGTTGGCCAGTTCGCCTTCGGCGAAAGCGCGTAGCGCCGCCCGTTTCCTCAGCCTGAGGTGGAAAATCCTGTTGACTCTCGGCGGTGTGATGCTGTCGGTCAACGGGGCGCTGTCGTGGCTGCACTTCCATGACCTGACGACGCGCTTCGAGGTGCAGCGGACGGCGACCAGAGAGCGTCTGGTGGGCCAGGCACTTGCTCTGCGCACCGACTTCGGCCTCCGTTTGCAGGCGCTGGCCGGCATGCTGGCGGCTCTCGACTCCGTCGGCGTCGGCCTTTTCCAGACGCAGGCAGGCAATGCCCTGCTGCGACAGCACTTCGACAGCTACTGGTCGGTCCTGCAACTCGACCTGGGGCTGGATTCGCTGCAGGTCTACGCGCAAAGCGGTCCGCCCTTGGCCACCTGGCGCACCCATGCCCTCGCTGCGGTGGAGCCGGACGCCGAGGTTCGCGCCGTCATCGGGCAGGAACGAGCGATGCACTGGACGCGCTGCGAGGAGGTGTGCACGCAGTTTGCCGCGGCGCCGATCCTCTCGGCTGGTCGCGTTGCCGGAGCGGTGGTCCTGGGCAGTTCTCTGGCCGACGTGGTGGTCTCGTTCCACCGCTTGTCCGGTGCCGATCTCGGCGTTCTCGTTCCAGCCGCCGACCCGGTGGGCAAGAACGCGCTGCCTGCCTTGGGTCTGCAGGTGATCGGGTTGAGCAATGTGGAGCGCAACCTGCCCCTGCTGCAGCAGCTGACGGATCTTCCGCCGCTGCGTGCTGAGCGCGCCTGGCGTCTGCTCGCGTACGATGGCCGGCAGTTCGAGTTGTCGTTTCTGGCGCTCGATCCCGGCGTCGAGGGACAGGCGTCGGCCGTGCTGGTCGTCGTTGACGATCTCACCCAGGCGCTGGCCGATATTCGAAAATCGGTCTGGAGTCGCCTGCAGGGCGAATTGCTGGCTTCACTGTTCTCGCTAGTGTTGTTGGCGCTGCTGGTGCACGCGCCCTTGCAACGTATGACCCAGGCAGTGCGCGCCATTCCTCTGCTCGGGCGCAGCGCCTTCGCCGAGGCGCGGGCGAGAATTGCGCCGCGCACTCGGCGACTGGTCGATGACGAAATCGACAGCCTGGACGAGGCGGCGGTTGCCCTGTCGCATCGGCTGGAAACGCTGGAGAGCGACGTCGCGGCCCATTCCGCCGAGATGCAGGGGATGCTGCAGCGGATTTCTGTCGAGCGCGATTTCAGCAGGAACCTGCTCGACACCGCGCAAGTGATCATTCTGACCCAGGCTGCCAACGGCCAGATTCTTACCCTGAATCGCTACGGACAGTTGCTCTCGGGTTGGGCCGAGGAGGATTTGCCGGGCAAGCGCTTTTCCGAACTGCTGTGCCCGGACGGATCTTCGGAACTGTTGATTCAGCAGGCGGTGCGGGAAATCGTTGCCGGCGAACGTCAGCACGTGCAACTGGAATCGATCATGGCGAGCGCCAACGGCCAGTTGTACGAGATTACGTGGAACCACTCCCGGCTTTCCGGGCCTCGCGATGCAGTGATGATTCTCTCGGTGGGCATCGACCACACGGAACGCAAGCGTGCCGAGTCGCATGTCAGCTATCTCGCCGAGCACGATCCGCTCACGGGTCTGGTGAATCGACAGCATTTCCAGCATGAGCTCGATCAGGCGCTGGCCAGCGCCCGCCGTTCCTTGCATGACGGAGCACTGCTTTATCTCGACCTCGACGGGTTCAAATACGTCAACGATCTGAACGGGCACCAGGCAGGTGATGCCCTCCTGCGGGTGGTCGCCGACGAAGTCGGCAGTGTGGCGCGGGGCAGCGATCTGTTGGGCCGCCTGGGTGGTGATGAACTGGGCATCTTGCTGCACGAATGTGATCGCGACGGTGCCATCCAGGTGGCCGAGAAAATCAACAGGCAACTTGCCGAGATCAAGTTCCCCGGCCTGGGAGCGAACCATCGGGTCTCCGCCAGCATCGGGATCGTCGTTTTTTCCGAGTCCATGATGGACGTCAAGCAGCTTCTCGCCAACGCCGACATCGCCATGTATCAGGCCAAGTCGAAAGGCGGCGCCGGCTGGCACCTCTATTCGGAGGGTGAGGGTGTGCAGGAGAAGATGCAGAGTCGCCTGTACTGGGAGGAGATGATCAATCGCTCGCTGGGCGACCGCGGTTTCATCGTGTACTACCAGCCGATCCTGGATATTCGCGCTCGGCAGGTCAGTCACTACGAGGCCCTGGTACGCATGCGGGGAGAAGATGGCTCGCCGATTCCGCCCGGTGCGTTCATGGAAGTGGCCGAGAACAGTGGCCTGATACGCGACATCGATCGCTATGTGATCCATGACGTTTTTGGCCGGATGCTGGCCCTGTTTGCTGCCGGAAAGTACTATAAGTTCTCGATCAACCTGTCGGGCGTCAGCATCAATGATCCGCGCCTGCTTTCGTTCATTCGCGATGAGCTCGCGCGTGGCGCGATGTTGCCGAGCCATGTCATCTTCGAGATTACCGAGACCGCGGCGGTGTCGGATTTTTCCAAGGCCCGAGCGTTCATGAACGCCGTACGGGAACTCGGTTGCGCGTTTTCGCTCGATGACTTTGGCGTCGGCTTTTCTTCGTTCAACTACGTCAAGCAGTTGCCTGTCGACTACGTCAAGATCGACGGATCGTTTGTCCGCACCCTGGTCGATAGCCCGGATGATCAGGTCTTCGTACGCGCACTCGCCGAGGTCGCGCGTGGCTTTGGCAAGAAGACGGTGGCCGAGTTCGTGGAAGACGAACGGGCGCTGAACATGTTGCGCGCCTTTGGTGTTGACTACGCGCAAGGCTACTTCATCGGCAAGCCTGGCCCGGAGATTGTCTGAGCCGCGGGGTTTGGCCGGATCGAGCACGCTTGCGTGCGCCGGGAGGCTTTCGGCGGCGGTGCTATAATCGCCTGCTGACTTGCCACCCCTCTGCCTACCGTCCCCCAAGCATGGCGCTGTTCACCATTGGTATCAACCACCACACAGCACCACTCTCGGTTCGCGAGCAGCTGGCGTTTCATGCCGAAAGCCTGCCGCATGCACTGGCTGACCTGGCCCACTGCAAACCGGTCCACGAGGCAGCGATCCTGTCGACCTGCAACCGCACCGAGCTGTACTTCGCTACCGATGCAGTCGACGTCGCAACCCAGTGGCTTGCCGATTACCATCGCCTGGCGCGTCATGACATTGTTCCCTACCTCTACACCTATCCCGAGCGCGACGCCGTACGGCATGCTTTTCGAGTCGCCAGCGGGCTGGATTCGATGGTTCTCGGCGAGCCGCAGATTCTCGGTCAGATGAAGGAGGCGGTACGGGTTGCCGAGGAGGCCGGAACCCTTGGCACGACTCTGCACAAGCTCTTCCAGCACTCCTTTGCCGTGGCCAAGGAGGTGCGGTCGACGACGGCGATTGGGGCCAATGTGGTCTCCATGGCCGCCGCCGCCGTGCGCCTGGCGGAGCGAATTTTCGAACGTATCGCCGAGCAGAAAATCCTCTTTATCGGTGCGGGTGAAATGATCGAGCTGTGCGCCACGCATTTTTCGGCGCAGCACCCGAAACAGGTGGTCATCGCCAACCGCACGGTTGAGCGCGGCCGGGTGCTGGCCGATCGACTGGGAGGAACGGCGATCAGGCTGGAGGATCTCGGCGAGCGCTTGTCACAGTTCGACATTGTCGTCTCATGCACCGCCAGCCCGCTGCCGATCCTCGGCCTGGGGATGGTCGAGCGGGCGATCAAGGTTCGCCGCCATCGCCCGATGTTCATGGTCGACCTGGCCGTTCCTCGCGATATCGAGGTCGAGGTCGGCGAAATGGACGACGTGTTCCTGTACACCGTCGACGACCTGGCGCAGGTCGTTGAATCGGGCCTCGAGTCGCGTCAGGCCGCGGTGGTGGACGCGGAATCGATCATCAGCGAACGTGTCGAGGGCTTCCTGCGCTGGCTTGCCACGCGTGGTACAGTGCCGCTCATTCGGTCACTGCGCGATGCTGCCGACCGTGCGCGTCGCCACGAGATGGAGCAAGCGCTGAAGCTGCTGGCCAAAGGTGAAGACCCGGCCCGCGTCCTCGAGCGCTTCTCGCATCGCCTGACCAACAAGTTTCTGCATGCGCCGACGCAAGCATTGAACCAGGCCGGTGCAGACCAGGACGAGTTGCAGACGCTGGTCGGACGCTTGTTCCACCTTCATCCGGATTCGCGCTTCGGCGAGTAGCCCCTCCGGCAACCGACGCCAGGCGGCAGCATCATTTTGCGCCGCTCGGCGCGCTTTAAGCGACTTCCCCATGAACCAGAGCATTTGCGACAAACTCGAACAGCTGACCGGTCGCCTCGACGAACTCGGCCGCATTTTGGCCAGCAGCGAAGCAACGCAAGACATGGACGAGTTCCGCAAGCTGTCGTGCGAGTACGCCGAACTTGGCCCGGTGGTCGCTCTCTACCAGAGCTGGCGACATGCCGAGTCCGAGCTGTCGTCGGCGCTAGAGATGCTCGCCGATCCGGAGATGAAGGAGTTGGCGGCGGCAGAAGTCGTCGCCGTTCGGGAGCGCTTGCCGCAGATCGAGAAGGAGCTGCAGAAAATGCTGCTGCCAAAGGATGCCAACGATGCTCGCAACGTTTTTCTCGAGGTGCGAGCGGGTACCGGCGGTGAGGAATCGGCGCTTTTTGCCGGCAATCTCTTTCGCATGTACACCCGCTACGCTGAACGCCAGCGGTGGCAGGTGGAAGTCATTTCGGCCAGTGTTTCGGACCTCGGCGGCTACCGCGAGGTGATTGCGCGAGTCATCGGCAACGGCGTCTACTCGCGACTGAAGTTTGAGTCAGGGGCCCATCGCGTGCAGCGGGTTCCCGACACGGAAACGCAGGGTCGCATCCACACTTCGGCGTGCACGGTGGCGGTGATGCCCGAGGCCGACGCGCTTGAGGAGGTGCACATCAACCCGGCCGAAATTCGCGTCGACACCTACCGCGCTTCCGGTGCGGGCGGACAGCACATCAACAAGACGGATTCGGCGGTACGGATTACCCATCTGCCGACGGGGATCGTCGTCGAATGCCAGGATGATCGCTCGCAACACAAGAACAAGGCGCAGGCCCTGTCGGTCCTGGCGGCGCGCATTAGGGATGTGCAGGAGCGCGAGCAGCACGCGAACATCGCATCGACGCGGCGGGACCTGATTGGCAGTGGCGACCGCTCGGAGCGAATTCGAACCTACAACTTCCCGCAGGGTCGAGTCACCGACCACCGCATCAATCTGACCCTGTACAAGATCGAAGCAATCATGGACGGCGACCTTGACGAATTGCTGGCTGCGCTTGCCGCCGAATACCAAGCCGATCAGCTGGCGATGCTTGCCGACAGCGAGTGATGCGAACTGCCCGCAACGAAGGGCGGAGATCACTCTTGACCCTGCTCGCTGCTCTGCGCCGGGTCTTGGCTGAGCGCCGATCCGAATGACGATGACGCTTAATGCTGCATGGCGCTCGGCGAGCCGGCGTATCGATCGCCTTGATGCGCGCCTGCTTGTCGAGCAGGTGGCCACCTGTACCCATGCCGACCTGATTGCGCACTCGACACGCACACTCTCGGCAGATCAGCTGTGCCGGTTCGATGCGCTGGTTGGCCGGCGCGCGTCCGGCGAGCCGCTGGCCTATCTTCTGGGCAGCGCAGAATTTTATGGGCGGGAGTTTGTCGTTACGCCGGCAGTGCTGATTCCGCGTCCGGAGACGGAACTACTGGTCGACCTGGCGATCGAACGACTTCGCTCGTTGCCAAACGCTCGGATACTGGATCTTGGTACCGGGTCCGGTGTTCTGGCCGTGACTCTGGCGCGGCTATGCCCGGGGGCGTTGGTTACGGCGGTCGATCTTTCGCCGGCCGCGCTTGCCGTAGCCAGCGGCAATGCGGTAGGGCACGCAGTAGAAGTGAGCTTTCTTGCCGGTCACTGGTACACGCCGCTTGGCGAAAGCCGCTTCGATCTGATCGTCGCCAACCCGCCTTATGTGGCGCATGCGGACCCGCACCTGCAGGGAGATGGTCTGCCCTATGAACCACGCATCGCGCTGACCGATGGCGTGGTCGGCGGTGACGGTCTGGCCTGCCTTCGCGAGATCATCCGCGGAGCCGTGACGCATCTGCGGCCGGCTGGCTGGCTGCTGGTCGAGCACGGATACAATCAGGCCGCTGCGGTGCGGCAGTTGTTGGGCCAGCAGAGGTTTGTCGAGATTGGTTCGTGGTGTGACCTGGCGGGAATTGAGCGCGTCAGTGGGGGGCGACTCGATTGACGCTGGGCGCCGCGACCCGGTAAACTGTTCTGTTGATTGTTTTTCATAACGAGTGGTCACTAAGAGGTTTTACGATGGATGCGCAGCAATTGATCAAAGAGCAGGTAACAAGCAACCCCGTGGTCCTCTACATGAAGGGGACGCCGCAGGCGCCACAATGCGGGTTCTCGTCGGTAACGGTGCAAATCCTAAAGGCTTGCGGAGTGTCGAGCTTCCTGAGCGTGAACGTACTCGAGAACCCGGAGATCCGTAGCGGTATCAAGTCCTACGCCAACTGGCCAACGATTCCTCAGCTTTACGTGCGCGGCGAGTTTGTCGGCGGCTGCGACATCATGCGCGAGATGTACGAGGACGGCGAGTTGCAGAAACTTCTTGAAGGCCTGGTCGATCCGCTCTGATCGCCAAAGTGCTTCTGCGGCCGGGCCCTCGCAGTGCGTCTCGCTGCGCGGGCCTTTTCTCAAGCGCTGGCCGGCGTCGCCTTGCCGACGCTCAATTCCTCGTACGCCCTGACCGCCTCGGCGGCATACATCAGTGTCGGGCCACCACCCATGTAGGTGCAGACGGCGAGCGTTTCCATCAGCTGCGCACGACTGACACCCAGGCGAATCAGCGCTTTCACATGAAACCCTATGCAGGCGTCGCAGCGGCTCGAGACGCCGATCGCCAGGGCGATCAGTTCCTTATCCAGCGCCGACAGCACGCCTGGCGCGAGGGCCGCTTTGGCCAGCGCATTGAAGCCCTGAATCGTCTCGGGAATTTCGTGGCGCAGAGTTCCGAGTGCCTTCGAAACATCGTGCGTGATCGTGTCAAATGACTTGCTCATCTGCGTCGTGCTCCATTAATTAGAAAGCACTAATATACTGCGGCGGAGCGTCTTCGGGCAAGCCGTCGCCAGGCTGGAAACCTTGCGCGATCCGCGGTCTGCGCAGCGCCAATGGACGCGCGGCTGGTGACTGATGGACGATAGCCGGGCTGGGGGGCGGGGTGACGCCGGATACCCACTGCTCTCGGCTTTGCGGTCGCTGCGGATACTGTCAGAAGGTGACCAGGCGCGTATTGGCTGATGTCAAGCGCTCGCTGAGGACCGCCAGAAATGACTGGTAGAAGTGCCCTCGGCAAGCCTCCGACGAAGAACGCAACGAGCAGGCGTCAATTCGTACCAGCTTGGCTTCGGTCACCGCGACAATGTCGGCGCTGCGTTTGCAGGTCGACTTGCCGATGACGGCCATTTCACCGAAGCAATCACCGGCTGTCAGCATGTCCAGGAGCAGGCCATTCTTGAGCACCTTCAATTCGCCGTCGGCGAGGACGCAGAAGAAGTCACCGAGGTCGCCGTCGCGAATGATCAGCGTTCCGGGTGAAGCGCGGCTCCACTGCGAAAAGCCCACCACTTCCCATATCTCGACATCGGAAAAATCTGCGAAGAACGGGAAGCGGCGCAGGGTATCGAATTTTTCCAGATCGGCCATCGCGTCTGCCGAGGCCTTCGGTCGCCGCTGGCGAAAGGCTTGCGCCAGATCTTGGGCGAACTCCTGCCAGGTGGCGTAGCGAGTATCGAGTCGTTTGCTCATCGCCCGCGCGACGATGGCGTCGAGCTCTGCCGGAATCTCCCGGCGCAGCGTCGAAGGTCGGCGTGCTTCGGCGTTGATGATCTGGTAGATCATGTCGTAGCTGTTACGCGCCTGAAAAGGCAATTGACCGGTGAGCAACTGATACATGACGACACCGAGCGAGTAGATGTCGGTCTGCTGATCGAGCGCCTGTTCCTTGACCTGTTGCGGCGACATGTAGGCGGGCGAACCGATCCCCTGCACCAGCGTGCGGTCGGGGGCGCCGATGATCGCCGCGCCGAAATCCGAGATCTTGATATCGCCTTCGGTGGGGTCGGTGCAGGTGAACAGGATGTTTGCCGGCTTGATGTCGCGGTGGATGATGCCTGCGCGAAAGGCGAAGTCGAGCGCCCGTGTGCACTTGAAAATGATCTCGACGATGCGTTCGATCGACAACCGTCGGTCGGGCGTGCAGACGGCTTCCAGCGTGCCGCCGGCAACGTATTCCATGACGATGTAGCAGAGGTGGTCGTCTACGACCGCGTCATAGATCTGGACGATGTGCGGGTGCGACAGTCTGCCGATCAGTGCCGCTTCGTTGAGGAATAGGTGAGTGTAGAGCCTGCCCCGCTTCGGGTCTTTCAGGATGCCGGGAAACGCGACCTTGACCGCTACTTCGCGCTGGGTAAACGCATCGCTCCCCAGGTAGACGGTAGACGTTGCTCCATGGCCGATTTCGCGGAGCAGTTCGTATTTGCCGATCTTTTCCACTGGCCGGGTGCCTGCAGCGGGGGCCTAGCCGCGACGGGCGCGGGAAACTGCGGCCAGGACCTGCTCCGGCGCGGTGCCGCCGATGTGCCTGCGGGCGGCCAGCGAGCCGTCGACGGTAAGCACCGCAAAGACATCGTCGCCAAGCAGCGGTGAGAAGCGTTGCAGTTCGGCGAGCGGGAGTTGTGCCAGGTCGACGTCCAGTTCTTCCGCTCGACGCACTGCCAGTCCGACGGCTTCGTGTGCGTCGCGGAAAGGCAGCCCCTTGCGGGTCAGATAATCCGCCAGGTCGGTCGCGGTGGCGAAACCTTCGGCCAGGGCGCTGTGCATCCTTTCGCGATTGACGGTGATGCCGGCAATCATTTCGGCAAAGATGCGCAGCGTGTCGCTTACCGTATCGATGGCGTCGAACAGCGGCTCCTTGTCTTCCTGGTTGTCCTTGTTGTAAGCCAGCGGCTGGCCTTTCATCAGCGTCAGCAAGGCCGTCAGGTCGCCGTACACGCGGCCGGTCTTGCCGCGTGCCAGTTCCGGGACGTCTGGGTTTTTCTTCTGCGGCATGATCGAACTACCCGTACAGAAGCGGTCGGCGATCCTGATGAAGCCGAAGCGCGGATTCATCCACAGCACCAGCTCTTCCGACAGGCGCGACAGATGCATCATCAGCATGGCGCAGACGGCGCAGAATTCGATCGCGAAGTCGCGATCTGAAACTGCGTCGAGCGAGTTTGCGCAAACCCCCTCGAAGCCCAGCAGCTCGGCGACGTAATGGCGGTCGATCGGGTAGGTGGTGCCGGCCAGCGCCGCCGCACCCAGTGGCAGACGGTTGGTGCGGCGCCGGCAGTCGGCAAGGCGTTCGGCATCCCGCTGCATCATCTCGAAGTAGGCGAGCAGGTGATGGCCGAAAGTGACGGGTTGGGCGACCTGGAGATGGGTGAAGCCGGGCAGCGGCGTGGCGGCTTCCTTTTCGGCCAGGTCGAGCAGGCTGGTCTGGAACTGACGCAGCAGCGGAAGCAGGTCATCAATCGCGTCGCGCAGGTACAGGCGGATATCGGTCGCGACCTGGTCGTTTCGCGAGCGCCCGGTATGAAGGCGCTTGCCGGCGTCGCCAACGAGGGCGGTCAGGCGCTTCTCGATGTTCAGGTGGACATCCTCGAGGTCGAGCGTCCAGACAAAGGTGCCATCCTCGATCTCGCCGACCACCTGCGCCATGCCACGTTCGATATCGGCGAGGTCGGCGACGCTGATGATTTCCTGCTTGGCGAGCATGGTCGCGTGCGCCAGCGAGGCGCGAATGTCCTGTCGCCACATCCGGCGATCAAAGTCTACCGACGCGGTATAGCGTTTGACGAGGTCGGACATTGGCTCGGAAAAGCGGCCGGCCCAAGTGTATTGGGAAGAATCCGATTGGCTCATGGGGGACGAGTTCCTGGGCTAGAATCACTCGTAGAAACTTGGACAGGCGCCAATTCGAGTAATGGCAAGTATAAAGCAAAACCTGGCCGGCCAGCCGCTACCGGATTTCCGCAATTCCGGTGTCATGCTGCGAATCCTGCTCGGCGTGAACCTGCTGGCGCTGGGCGCCGCACTGGTGCAGAGCCAGGGGGTGCAGGACAGCGTGCAGCACTTCATCGACATGGCCGCCTGGGTGCAGCCCTTGCTGCTCTTCAATCTGGCGCTGCTGGCAATCCTTGTCAATATCCTGCGGCGGGCGCCAGCCTGGATCGGGCGGTTGACGGTGTTGCTGCTGGCGGTCACTTCGGCGATGGCGTTGTCGGCGCTGTGGAATCACCTGCTCTTCGCCGACGCTGGTGGCCAGAGCCTGCTCAGGGCAGGCCTGCTTGCCGGGCTGGCGGCCGGCTTCATGCTTGCCTACTTTGCCTTGCGCGTCGGCGCCCTGTCGCCGGCGCTGGTCGAGGCGCGACTACAGGCGCTGACCGCACGCATCCGGCCGCATTTTCTCTTCAACACCCTGAATGCGGTGCTCTCGCTGATTCGCGCCGACCCGCGCCGTGCCGAGACGGCGCTTGAGGAACTGGCCGAGCTTTTTCGCGCGCTGATGCGCGATCATCGCGAACTGGTGCCGTTGGCTGACGAGCTGGCCCTGTGCCGGCAGTACCTGGATCTCGAAAAACTGCGTCTCGCCGAGCGTCTGCACGTCGAATGGGACATCGCGCCCGATCTGCCGCTCGACCTGAAAGTCCCGCCACTGATGGTGCAGCCACTGCTGGAGAACGCCGTTTATCACGGCATCGAGCCGTTGGGTGATCGCGGGTGCATCCGCATCGGCATCGGCCGCCGCGCTGACGCGCTGCAACTCGATATCGTCAATCCCTGCGCGGGCGGCGCCGATAATCAGCACGGCAGCCACATGGCGCTCGCCAACATTCGCGAGCGCCTGGCGCTTTACTATGACCTTGAGGCGCGCCTCGAAACCGACGCTGTAGCACTGGCCGACGGCCGGCACGAGTACCGGGTGCGCATCGTTCTGCCGTGCCGGGAGCAGGGGCGATGACTGTGCCCGCTACAGCTTCCCCTCTTTCTCTGCTGGTTTGCGACGATGAGGCGCCGGCACTGGCGCGTCTGCGTGACCTGTTGTCCGATATCGCGCCGGAACTGCCAAACGAGATCGTCGCCGAAGCCGACAACGGCCTGCGTGCTCTGGCGGCCGTCGAGGGCCGCCGGGTTGATGTGGCGCTGGTTGACATCCGCATGCCGAAAATGGACGGGATTGAACTGGCGCGTCACCTGTCCCGGCTTGAACACCCGCCGGCGGTGATCTTTGTTACCGCCTACGACGCCTACGCGGTGCAGGCCTTCGAGCTCAACGCCATTGACTACCTGGTGAAGCCGGTGCGTGCGTGGCGCCTGTTGGAGGCATTGCGGAAAGTGCGCCGGAAACGAGTGCCGCCCGGGTTGCTCGCGCAACTGCCGCAGGCTGCGCGCAGCCACCTTTCCTGCCACGAACGGGGCCGGCTGTTGCTGATTGCGGTGGCTGACATCATTTACTTGCGGGCCGACTTGAAATACGTCACGGCGCGTACCCGTGATCGCGAGTTCCTGCTTGACGAGTCGCTGACCCATCTCGAACAGGAGTTCGGCACGCAGTTCATTCGTCTGCATCGCAGCGTGTTGGCAGCGCGGAACGCGCTTGCTGGTTTCGAGAAGGGTAGCGATGGCGACGACGCCGACGCGCAGTGGCAGGCGATCCTGCGCGACGTTCCCGATCGGCTGCCGGTCAGTCGCCGGCAGTGGTCCTTGCTCAAGTCCTTCGCGCGCCAGCTGAGTTCCTGAGCGACAACCGCGGCACCTGGAAGCAAGCTCGGGAGTCGCTTCTTGACGCTCATCAAGGTGGCCGGTGACGGTTTTTCTATAATTCCGGCTGCCATCCGACGAGGTCGTCATGACGCACTTTCAAGGCTTGAGAAAACTTTTCTACCTCCTGCTCGGGGGAGCCCTCGTTCTGCCGGCTGCGGCGCTCGACATCGATCGCGCCAAGGATATCTACGGTCCGTGCGCGGCCTGCCATGGCCCCTTCGGCGCTGGCGGCAAGCAAGGCGAGTACCCACGCATCGCCGGCCAGTTGCCAAAATACGTCGAGCAGCAGCTACTGGCCTTCCAGAGTCAGGTGCGGATCAACTTGCCGATGTATCCGTATACGCGGGAGCGCGAACTCGACGATCAGGACATCAAGCTGGTCGCTGCTTACCTGGCGCAGATCGAGCTGCCGACGCGGCCGCCGGAATTCAAGGACAGCGACGACGCCCTGGCGCGCCTGCTGGCAATGGAGAAGGTGATGATCATCCCGCGTGCCGCCGGCGATATCGAAAACGGGAAGGCGGTCTACCAGAAGAACTGCGCCGTCTGCCATGGCAAGACGGCGCAGGGGCGCGGCATGTTCCCGATGCTCGTTGGCCAATACACGAACTACCTGCAAAAGCAGATCGACGCCTACCTTCAGGGGGATCGCCCGCACGACGAAGAAGGTGCCAGGACGGGAGCCTTGTACCGGCTGAAGGACGGCGATAGCCAGGATGTGCTGGCCTATCTGACGACCCTTCAGGCGGTCGAGCGCTAAGCTGCGCCGTTCGAGAGAGTGAGTCTTCAAATGACATGTTCATTCCCGCTTTCCGGGTAACGGTCCGCGTAGGTAGCCAGCGCAGGCGGGTCTTTCCGGCGCTGCGGGCACGCAGAAGACGATTTCAACGACTGCATTGTCGGGGCAAGCGCGCTGGCCAAGCGTGTTAGAATCGCCTCCTGATCAAGATGCCTTTGGGGTGATGCTGCCCTCGCGCGCCGGTTTTCCGGCGAGCTTGGCAGCGCGTTTACCGGAGACCTGCCTTGAGCTCTGCACGTCCAGATGAGTCGCGTATCGTCATCGCCTCGCGCGAGTCGCGCCTTGCCATGTGGCAAGCGGAGTACGTGCGCGGGCGTCTCGCAGAACTATACCCACAGCGCAACATCGAGATCCTCGGCATGACCACCCGTGGCGACCAGATCCTCGATCGCCCGCTGGCGGCCATCGGCGGCAAGGGTTTGTTCATCAAGGAACTCGAAGTGGCGATGCAGAACGGCCAGGCCGATATCGCGGTGCATTCGATGAAGGACCTGCCGATGGACATGCCCGAGGGCTTTGTCCTGGGCGCCATCACGTCGCGCGAGAACCCGTGCGACGCCTTCGTTTCCAACCGCTTTGCCGGGCTCAACGATCTGCCGGCCAAGGCGGTGATCGGCACCTCGAGCCTGCGCCGCGAGGCGAGTCTGCGCGCTCGCTACCCTGATCTGGTCATCAGGAGCCTGCGCGGCAACCTCGATACGCGTCTGCGGAAGCTTGATGCGGGTGAGTACGACGCCATAATCCTCGCTGCCGCGGGCCTGATTCGACTTGGGCTGGTCGGTCGAATTGCGTCCGTGTTGACCCCCGAGCAGTCCCTGCCGGCGCCGGGCCAGGGCGTGCTCGGTATCGAGGTGCCAGCCCAGCGCGCTGATTTGATCGCCTTGGTGGCTCCGCTCAACGATCCGGCTGCGGCTCAATGCGTGCGCGCGGAGCGTGCCTTTTCACGCGCCCTGGGCGGCAGCTGCCAGCTTCCTCTGGCTGCGCATGCGATGCTCGAGGGCGGTTTGCTCTGGCTACGTGGCTTTGTCGCTTTACCAGACGGCAGGCAGCTGCTTGCGGGTGAGTTGCGCGGCGCTCCAGACGACGACGAGGCCGTCGGCCGTGCCCTGGCGCAGATGCTGCGCGACCAGGGGGCAGGCGCCATACTTGACCAGCTTGCAGCAGGGCAATGACCGAGGCATTACGCGGCAAGACAATCGTCGTCACGCGGCCGCGTGCGCAAGCGCCCCGTCTGGCTGCCTGGATCGCCGAACACGGCGGCGAGCCGCTGCTTTTTCCGTTACTCGAGATAACGCCAGTTGACGACCCGGAGCAGTTGCGCTTGGCAATCGCTGCCCTTGACGGCTATTCGCTGGCGATCTTCATCAGCCCGAATGCCGTCGAGCACAGTGTCCCGGAAATCCTTGCGGCTCGCCAGTGGCCGGCCGGTTTGCAGGCGGTCGCCATTGGTCAGGGGAGCCTTTCCTTACTGCTCGCGTACGGGATCAGGAACCCGCTCGCTCCGCTCGAACGCTTCGATTCAGAGTCCCTGCTCGAACTTCCGGCATTGCAGAGCCCCGCTGTCGCCGGCCAACGGGTGGTCATCTTTCGCGGCAACGGTGGCCGTGAGTTCCTTGCCGACAGCTTGCGGGAGCGCGGGGCGCAGGTCGACTACGTGAGCTGTTACCAGCGTTCGTCGCCGGCTAGTGCCGCCGTGCTCGAAGCGCTCTGGCGCAACGGCCGCCTCGACGCCCTGACCGTCTCCTCCAGCGAGGGTTTGCGGAACCTTGTCGACCTGCTCGACGCCTCCGCGCGTGCGTCTCTGTGTACCACTCCGGTGTTCGTGCCACACCAGCGAATCGCCGACTTGGCGCAGAAACTTGGTTTGCAGCGGGTGATTCTGACCGAACCGGCAGATGCTGGGATCATTGCTGCTCTGAACGTATATAATTGGCGGTCATGATGAAAGAAGAAATCGACCCAAGGTCTCCACTTTCCGAACAAGCGGCCGCAGAGACGGCTGCCAAGCCGCCGCCAGAGGAGCAACCGTCGGCGGGTTCTCGAGCAGAGCCCGAGAGCGAGTCGTTGCCCGCGGGCGAACAGCGGCCGGAGATGGTTTCCCCGGCGAAGGCCGAGCCGGTCCCGGAAGCTGAGTCGCCGGTCGACAAGGAGCCGTTGCCGGACAGTCGAGCAACGACGGTTGAGGGTCCGCCAAGCGCCGAGGTGCAGGCATCTGCAAAGAGTGCTGCTCAGACACCATCGCCAGCCAGTCAGCCAACGCCTGCCAGTGCGCAGGGTACAGGCGACCAGCCGCCGGCAAGCCGGGCGGCGGCGGATCAGCAGCCACCCGGCTGGCGCAGTCCGTGGTTGCTGGTGGTGCTGGTGGCCCTTGGGCTGGCCGGCTGGCAGTGGTTCGAAACCCGGCAGAAGCTGGCCGATACGCAACAGGAGTTGGCCCGTCGCCTCGCCGACAGCGATTCGAGTGGCGCCGAAATCCGTGCGCTATCCAAGGGCGCGACCGAGCAGGTGGCTGGCGTCCTCGGTCGCCTTGCGGCCCTTGAGGGGAAAATTGCCGAATCGCAGAGCCAGCAGGCGATGCTCGAGAAGTTGTACCAGGATATCGCCCGCAACCGGGATGAGTGGGCGCTCGCCGAAGTCGAGCAAAGTGTGACCCTGGCCGCGCAGCAGTTGCAGCTGGCGGGCAATGTGCAGGCAGCCGTGCTCGCCCTGCAAACCGCCGACGCCCGCCTGGCGGCGAGCAGCCGGCCACAGTTCGTCAGCCTGCGCAAGGTTTTGAGCAATGATCTCGATCGCCTGCGTGCTTTGCCGCAGATCGACGTTGCGGCCATGAGTTTGCGCCTGGAAAGTGTCATAAATGCCATCGACACGATTCCCCTTGCTGTCGATGGGCGGTCCCGGCCGAATGGCGAGGGCGCAAAAGAAAGCGCAGACGGTGCGGCGGCGGAAGCGTCGTCGCCGCCGGCCGCTGAATGGCCTTCGGTAAGCAGCGTCGAGTTCTGGCAGCAACTGGTCAGCGCCGAGTTGTGGCAGCGATTGGGTCGCGAGATCTGGGGCGAAGTCAAGTCGCTGATCCGGATCCAGCGCGTTGACCGCGATGAGCCGGCCTTGCTCGCGCCGGGCCAGGCGTTCTTCTTGCG
Organism: Candidatus Accumulibacter sp. ACC005; assembly: GCF_907163215.1. Taxonomy (NCBI): domain Bacteria; kingdom Pseudomonadati; phylum Pseudomonadota; class Betaproteobacteria; genus Candidatus Accumulibacter; species Candidatus Accumulibacter sp. ACC005. The sequence goes on from NZ_CAJQUB010000011.1 coordinate 114,629, forward strand.
CGAAAACCTCAAGTTGCGTCTTCTCAACGCGCGCCTGGCTTTGCTGGCGCGCGATCAATGGACTTTCCAGAACGAGCTGAAGCATGCCCGGGCGTGGATCGATCGCTACTTTGACACCAGCGATAGCTCGTTGCAGACCGCGCAAAGCAATCTGGATCAACTCGTTGCCACCGAGATCAACATCGAGATGCCGACGCTCAATGAAAGCCTGTCGGCGGTCAAGACCTTCAAGCTCGGTCAGGAGCGCCAGTGAGAGGGCTACTTTGGCTACTGGCACTTGCTGCCACGGCTGTCGGCATTTCGCTGGCAGCAAGGTACAACGACGGCTACCTGCTGCTGATCGTCCCGCCGTATCGCATCGAGATCGCACTCAGTCTGGCGATTCTCCTCTTCTTTACCTCCTTCGCCCTGCTCTACCTGCTGCTGCGGACAATTGGGCTGACGCTCTCCCTGCCCGGCCGTATTGGTGACTATCGGGCACGGCGCCGTCGCGAGAAGGCCGCGGCGTCGCTTCATGAGGCCATTCGCCTGCTCTTCGAAGGGCGTTTCACGCAGGCTTTGAAGAAGGCCGGCGAGGCGCACGCTGCTGGCCACTCGCCGGGCGTGGCAGCCCTGCTCGCCGCACGGGCGGCGCATGGCCTTCGCGAACCCGAGAAGGAGCAGGAGTGGCTCGGCCGCGTCAACGACGCGCGGCTGGATCCTGCCCGGTTGATGCTGGAAGCCGAAATGGCCATCGACCATGAGCACTATGCCGAGGCGGTGAGCTTGCTGCACGCCCTGCAGAACATTTCCGGTCGGCACATCGCCGCGTTGCGCCTTGAACTACGTGCGCAGCAGGGTTGCGGCAACTGGCCGGAGGTGTTGCGGCTGGCCCGCCTGCTCGAGAAGCGCGAAGCTTTGGCCCCTGAATTGGCGCAGGAAATCAAGACTCAGGCGCACCAGGAAACCATCCGCCGGCAGCAGCAGGCCGACGAGGGCCAATTGCTCGCCTACCTGCGCGCCATACCGGCCAAGGAGCGCAGCCTGAGGCTGACGCACACCGCCTGCGAAGCTCTGCTTGAACACGGCGTTTACGACGATGCGCAGCGCATGATCGAGAAACAACTCGAGGGGCAGTGGGATTCGGAGCTGGTGCAACTGTATGGCCAGGTGCGGGGTAGCGACCTGACTTCGTGTATTGCTCGCGCCGAGAAATGGCTGCCGCAGCATCCCGACGACGCACAACTGCTGCTCGCCTTGGGCCGCCTGTGTTTGCACCAGCGTTTGTGGGGTAAAGCCCAAATCTACCTCGAGGCCTCACTGTCGCTGGTCGATCAGCGCGCGGTCAGGCTTGAGTTGGCTCGCCTCTTCGAGCAGACCGAACGCTGGGATGACGCCATGCCGCACTACCGGGCCGCCGCCGAGCAGGTCGCCCTGCGTCCTACGCCGCTTCTTCGCCTTGGCCTAAGCTCTCCTCGCTCAGTGCCTCGTTTGCCCGGCTAGGTCTGTCTATCGGTCTCTCGCCCGCTTAGACCCACTCTCGCGGTTCGAGCAGCGCGTAGAGTTCTGCTTCCGGGCTGCCGGCCGCGGGTCGCCAGTCGTAACGCCATTTGACCGTCGGTGGCAGCGACATCAGGATCGACTCGGTTCGTCCGCCCGACTGCAGGCCAAACAGCGTTCCGCGATCCCAGACCAGATTGAATTCGACGTAGCGCCCCCGCCGATACGCCTGGAAGTCGCGCTCGCGTTCTCCGTAGGGCGTTCCTTGGCGCTTGTCGATGATCGGCAGGTAGGCTTCGGTAAACGCTTCTCCGACGGCCTGAGTCAGCGCGAAGCAACGCTCGAACCCCCCCTCGCTCAGGTCGTCGAAGAACACGCCACCGACGCCACGTGGCTCATTGCGGTGTTTGAGGAAAAAGTACTCGTCGCACCATTTCTTGTAGCGCGCATGGACGTCTTTCCCGAAAGGGAGCAGCGCCTGCTTGCACGTGGCGTGAAAATGCCGGATGTCTTCGCTGAATGGGTAGTAGGGGGTCAGGTCCATGCCACCGCCGAACCACCACACCGGTCCGGCATCGCTCCTGGTCGCCACCAGCGCGCGCACGTTCATGTGCGCGGTCGGGCAGTAGGGGTTTTGCGGGTGTAACACCAGCGAGACGCCCATCGCTTCGAAGGCGCGACCGGCCAGTTCTGGCCGCTTTGCGGTCGCCGAAGCGGGCAGCGTGGAACCGCTGACCTGCGAGAAGGCCACCCCACCGCGCTCGAAGACGCGACCGCCCTCGATGATGCACGTGCAGCCACTGCCGGCGAGCGGCTCACCGGCTGCCTTTTGCCAGCTATCGGCGCGGAATTGCCTGCCGTCGGCGCCCTCGACTGCTGCAAGCGCCGCGACGATGCGCGTCTGCAAGCCGGTGAAATAGCTCCTCAGGAGTGCCGCGTCGATCATTTCGAGGCTTTGCCGGCCGACCCCCACCAGATCCCCTGCCTGCTCTGACTCCTCATCGTGGCACGGCGCGGTGGCCGATGTCGTGGCGATACTGCATACCGTCGAAGTGAATTCCGATAATCAGATTGTAGGCGCGCTTCTGTGCCTGCTTGACGTTGTCGCCGAGCGCCGTGACGCAGAGTACGCGGCCACCGGCGGTGACCGTCTGGCCCTCGTGTTCGCGGGTCCCGGCGTGGAAAACATGACTGTCTTCGCTGCTTGCGCCGCCTTTCGGCAGGCCGCTGATCACGTCGCCCGTGCGCGGGGCGCCGGGGTAGTTGGCGGCCGCGAGAACGACGCCCAGGGCGACGCGCCGATCCCAGGTCGCTTCGACCTGGTCGAGCCGGCCGGCGACCGCGTGGTCGAGCAGCATGAACAGGTCCGACTTCAGGCGCATCAGGATCGGTTGCGCTTCCGGGTCGCCGAGGCGGCAATTGAATTCAACCGTCTTGACCGATCCGTCCTTGCCGATCATCAGCCCGGCGTAGAGGAAACCGGTGTAGGGGATTCCCTCGGCGGCCATTCCGCGCACCGTCGGCAGGATGATTTCGCGCATCGTCCGGGCGTGCACCTCAGGCGTCACCACCAGCGCTGGCGAGTAGGCGCCCATGCCGCCGGTGTTGGGGCCGGTATCGCCGTCGCCGATACGCTTGTGGTCCTGACTCGACGCCAGCGGCAGGACGTCCTTGCCGTCGACCAGGACGATGAAGCTGGCTTCCTCGCCCTCCAGGAACTCCTCGACGACCACCTGCGTCGGTGTGCCACCTTCCGGTGCGCACGCGCCATTCTCTGGCAGCATGCGGTCGAGCGCAGCGTGCGCCTCGACGAGCGTCATCGCCACCACCACCCCCTTGCCGGCGGCGAGGCCATCGGCCTTGATGACGATTGGCGCACCCTGCTGGTCTACGTAGGCGTGCGCCGAAGCGCGGTCGGTGAAGCTTGCGAAGCGCGCCGTCGGGATACCGTGCCTGGCCATGAAGCGTTTGGCAAAGTCCTTCGAGCTTTCAAGTTGCGCGGCTTCCTTGCTCGGGCCGAAGATCTTCAGGCCGCGGGCGCGAAAAAGGTTGACTATGCCCGCCGCCAGCGGCGCTTCGGGGCCGACGATGGTCAGCGACACCTTTTCTTCTTCGGCGAAGTCGGCGAGCGCGTCGAGATCGGTGATGGCCACATTCTCCAGCGCCCGGTCCGCAGCTGTGCCGGCGTTGCCAGGCGCGACGAAGACCTTCTGCAGGCCGGGCGTCTTGGCCAGACACCAGGCGAGTGCGTGTTCGCGACCGCCCGAACCGATGACCAGTAACTTCATAAAAATCCTCTCCCCCGAGAGCGGCCGCGGCGGCATGCTGCTGGTCCGCAGCAGAACGATTGCCGTCGACAATTCCGCCGGTATTTAGATCAGCTCAAAAAGCCCGTCACACATCGTGTCTTTGCCGCCGCATCGCGATCAGTGCCGGAAGTGACGGGCGCCGGTGAACACCATCGTCAGTCCATGCTCGTTGGCGGCGGCAATCACCTCCTCGTCGCGCATCGACCCTCCCGGCTGGATGACCGCCTTGGCGCCCGCCGCCGCGAGGACGTCGATGCCGTCACGGAAGGGGAAGAAAGCGTCGGAGGCGACCACCGAACCGGCCAGTTCGAGACACGCGTTCTGGGCCTTGCTTACGGCAATTCGCGTCGAGTCGACGCGGCTCATCTGGCCGGCGCCAACGCCCAGGGTCATGCCGTGGCCACAGAAGACGATGGCATTGGACTTGACGAACTTGGCGACGCGGTAGGCAAAAAGCAGGTTCTCGATCTGCGACGCGCTCGGCACCAGGGCGCTGACCACCCTGAGGTCGGACGCCTGCACGTTGAATCGGTCCGGTGTCTGCAGCAACAGGCCGCCGCCGATGCGCTTCATCTCGAAGTCGTGGTAGACCTTGGCCAGTGGCAGTTCCAGGACGCGCAGGTTTTGCTTGCCGGACAGCAGTTCCCTGGCCGCGGCGGTGAACCCGGGAGCGAGAAGAACCTCGACGAAATGCTTGCGCGAATTCATGGCCACGATGACGTCGGCGTCTACCGTGCCGTTGAAAGCAATGATGCCGCCAAACGCCGACGTCGAGTCGGTCTGAAAGGCTTTTTCGTACGCCGACAGCAGATCGGCGCTGATCGCGACGCCGCAGGGATTGGCGTGCTTGACGATCACGCAGGCGGGCGTGTCGAAGGTCTTGACGCATTCCCAGGCGGCGTCCGCGTCGGCGATGTTGTTGTACGACAGCTCCTTGCCCTGTAGCTGCCGGTAGTTGGCGATCGAGCCTGCGACCGGCTCTGGATCACGGTAGAAGGCGGCCTGCTGGTGTGGGTTCTCGCCGTAACGCAGCGTCTCGCCGCGATCGAAAGCCAGCTGCAGCCGCTCGGGAAAGGGCTTTGCCTGTTCGCTTTCGTCAAGAGAGGTCAGCCAGTTGGCGATGGCCGCGTCGTAGCGTGCGGTATGTACGAAGGCTTTCTTGGCCAGGGCGAAGCGGGTGGCTGCGCTCAGCCCGCCACCGTTGCTCGCCATTTCCGAGAGGAGTGCCGGGTAGTCTTCGGGATCGGTGACCACGGCCACGCCGGCGTAGTTCTTGGCCGCCGAACGGACCATGGCTGGACCGCCAATGTCGATGTTCTCGATGGCCTCGGCGAGCGTGACGTCGGGTTTGGCAATCGTCTCGCGGAAAGGGTAGAGGTTGACGCAAACCAGATCGATCGCCGGAATGCCGTGCTCCTCGATAGTCGCCAGGTGTTCCGGCAGATCGCGGCGGGCGAGGATGCCGCCGTGCACCTTCGGATGCAGCGTTTTCACGCGGCCGTCGAGCATTTCCGGGAAGCCCGTGTAATCGCCGACCTCGGTGACCTCAAGCCCGGCATCGCGCAGCATTTTGGCCGTGCCGCCGGTCGACAGCAGTCTGACGCCGTAGGCGGCAAGGCCCTGGGCAAATTCGAGAGCACGATTCTTGTTGGAGAGGCTGATCAGGGCTTGGCGTATTTTCATGGTGGGCAGGTTTGCGACAGGGTAGGGAGGATTGGAGCAAGAGGTCGGTTCAGGCGATGAGCCGGTGATCGACCAGCTTCTTGCGCAGGGTGTTGCGGTTGATTCCGAGAATTTCGGCAGCGAAAGTCTGGTTGCCGCCGGCCTGTTTGAGCACGACTTCGAGCATCGGGCGTTCAACGCTCTTGATCACCATCTCGTATACCGGTGCCGGCTTTTCGCCGTCAAGGTGCTGAAAATAGTTTTCCAGCGCCTTGCGGACGAAACTTGCAATGTCCTCATCCTCATCGTGTTGTCGCTTCATGCGGCGAGATCCTCACAATTGGCGTTGGCCAGCGCCGGCGTGGCCGGATCGCTGCTGACGTAGGGCAGGTGCTCGTTGTGCTCGGCGAGCGCCAGGAAAAAGTCGTTGACCGCTTGCCGTTGCAGGGCGATCGTCGGCAATTGGTTCATCATGTGGCGGAAGGCTGCCGATCCGACCAGCCCCTTCGTGTACCACGAGATATGCTTGCGCGCGACGCGCACGCCAGTTTCCGTGCCGTAGAAGAGGTAGAGGTCTTCAAGGTGGGCGAGCAGGATGCGGTGAATCTCGCTGACCCGCGGCGGCATCAGAGGCGTGCCGGTGTTCAGGAAGTGCTCGATCTCGCGGAACAGCCAGGGACGACCCTGGGCCGCGCGGCCGATCATCAGCGCGTCAGCGCCGGTGCTCTCGAGAACGAACTTTGCCGTCTCCGGCGAGACGATATCGCCGTTGGCGATCAGCGGAATGCGGGCCTCGGCCTTCACCGCGCGCATGGTGTCGTACTCGGCGTGACCGCTGTAGCCACAGGCGCGCGTCCGGCCATGCATGGCCAGAGCCCGGATCCCGGACTGCTCGGCAATTTTCAGAATGCTCAGGGCGTTACGGTTGCCGGTGTCCCAGCCGGTCCGGATCTTCAGCGTCACCGGCGTCTGCGGTACCGCCTTGACCACCGCCGACAGGATCTTGCCGACCAGAGGCTCGTCGCGGAGCAGGGCAGAGCCGGCCATCACATTGCAGATCTTCTTGGCCGGGCAGCCCATGTTGATATCGATGATCTGCGCTCCGCGGTCGACGTTGTAGCGCGCCGCATCGGCCATCATCGCCGGGTCTGCGCCGGCGATCTGCACCGAGATCGGCGCCACTTCGCCATCGTGATTGGCGCGGCGGCGGGTTTTCGCGCTTCCGTAGAGCAGTGAGTTCGAAGTCACCATCTCGGAGACGGCGAGGCCGGCGCCAAGGCTCTTGCAGAGCTGTCTGAAAGGCCGGTCGGTCACACCTGCCATCGGCGCGACAAACAGGTTGTTGCGAAGCGTAAATCCGAGGAATTCCATGGCGGTGCGGTGCCGGGGCGCAAGGCAAGACCGGGATTCTACCGCGATTGGCGCCCGAAAAACAGACGATCTTGCGTGCCGGCGACATTGATCGCCTTGGCGATGGCGTCACGGCATCGGCAGGCCTGCCGCCGGACTGGGCCTTGAGCTCAGCCGTCGCTACCTGCGTCCTGCGGCGTCAGCGTGCGCGGCGCTTCTCGCCCTGACGGCTACCCGAGTTGGCCGTCAGGCGCTGTCCTGAGCCTTGTTGGCCGTGTCCGGCATGACGATGTTCACCTCGAGTACTTCCATGTTTCCCTGCTTCTCGATCGATACCTTGATATCTTCCGGGTTCACCGAGACGTACTTCGAGATCACCGCCATCAACTCCTGCTGCAATGCCGGCAGGAAGTCGGGCGTGTTGTTACTTTCATTGCGTTCGTGGGCAATGATCAGTTGCAGGCGTTCCTTGGCAATGGACGCCGTCTTGGGCTTGCTGCCGCCGAAGATCAGGGAGAACAGGGACATCCTTATTTACCCCCGAAGAATCGCTTGAACAGGCCGGGCTTCTCGTAGTCGACGTAACGCAGGGGGATGGTTTCGCCGAGGAAGCGGCCGACCACGTCAAGGTAGGCGCCGGCAACATCGCTGTTGGCGAGGTGGATCGCAGGCGAGCCGGCGTTCGAAGACTGAAGTACCGCTTCAGACTCGGGAATGACGCCGATGATCGGCACGCGCAGAATCTCCTGCACATCCTTGTACGAGAGCATTTCCCCCTCTTCGACGCGTTTTGGCGAGTAGCGGGTGATCAGCAGATGTTCCTTGACCGGCTCGCCGCCGCTCAGGGCACGGCGTGACTTGGCCTGGATGATGCCGAGAATGCGGTCCGAGTCGCGTACCGAGGAAACTTCCGGGTTGCTGACCACCAGCGCTTCGTCGGCAAAGGTCAGGGCCAGAACCGCCCCGCGCTCGATGCCCGCCGGCGAATCGCAGACGACGTAATCGAAGGCCATGTGTTCGAGTTCCTTGAGGACTTTCTCGACCCCTTCTTCGCTGAGCGCGTCCTTGTCGCGAGTCTGTGAAGCCGGCAGGACGAAGAGATTGCCGTTCTCGCAGTGCTTGTCCTTAATCAGCGCCTGGGTGAGCGTTGCTTCTCCGTTGAGAACGTTGACCAGGTCGTAGACCACGCGGCGCTCGCAGCCCATGATCAGATCCAGGTTGCGCAGACCGACGTCAAAATCGATGACGGCAGTTTTGTAACCACGCAGGGCGAGCCCTGATGCGAAGCTGGCGCTGGTGGTGGTCTTGCCGACTCCACCCTTGCCCGACGTTACGACGACAATACGTGTCACGGATGTTTCTCCGCAGATTAAAGACGAGATTCTACCCGCAGAATGGGCTTTCTGCTGATCCGCGCAGCGCTTGCGGTGCCATTGCCGCTGCCCGAGTCGCTGCTACTCTGTCCTGAGTGGCTCGACAACCAGTTTACCGGAGCTGTCGCCAGTTTTTTCAGCGAGCCTGACCTGCACCGCTTTGCCCGCCAGATCGCTCGGTACGCCACTGTCGAAAGTCCGATACAGTCCGGCAACCGAGACCAGCTGGGCATCGAAGCGAGTGCTGAAGATGCGTGCCTCGGTATCGCCGCTGGCGCCCGCCAGTGCACGACCGTGCAAGGGGGCGTAGATGTGGATGTTGCCGTCGGCGATGACTTCGGCACCGGAGTTGACCGCGGCGAGAACGACCAGGTCGCCGCCACGTGCGTAGATCTGTTGCCCCGAACGCAAGGGCCGAGTGAGGAACAGCGTTGGCGACCTTGCGCCAGTGCTGGCGGCGGCGGGCTCGGGCTTTGCTTCCCGCGCTGGCTCGGGCTTAGCTTCCGACTTTGCTTCCGGCGCTGGCGGCGGCGCGGCGGGCGCCGTACGCTCGTCGTCGGCACGGGGCGCCGCGCGTAGCGAACGATCGACGGCGGCGTAGGTCGGCAGGCCGGCCGTGCGGGCGCTTTCGCGAAGCTCATCGCTGCCGCCCCGGACACCGATCACGTTCAGCCCGTGGGTCCTGAAGAGCTCCTTTAAGAACTGCCATTTGGCCGACGAGGCGGCAGCCGCCTGCGACAAGTCGAGCACGGCAGCCTCGCCATCGAAAAAGGGATCGTCGCCGAACAGCGCGCTGGCGGCTTCGCCGAGTTCGCCCAGTTGCAGCGATCGCAGGCTGACCGTGACGATGGGCAGGGTGGTTCCCTTGAACTCGATCAGTGGTGGGGTCTTGTTGGTTGGCGGCATGGGATCGTGAGGGCGCTCTTGCTGGAACTGGGGAATCGGCGAAGTCTAGCGGAATCGCCTGTAAAAGCGAACTGCGGCGACGACATTTTCGTGCTTTGCGGGCGCTCTTGGCTGCGCTTAAGCGCAGCCAAGAGCCTGGCGTCGACCGTTCATGGCCAGGCGCGGGCCCCCCAGATCATTCGTTTGGCGACGAAGTGGCGCAGCGGCGGCAAGACGTCGAGTGCCAGCAGCCCTGCGCCACGAGCGATCCGTAGCGGCGCCAGGTCTATGCCGAAGACGCGCACGAGGCCGTCGGTGAAGGCGATGCTGCCCTGGCGGTCAAGGCGGCGAGAACGCGCGTAGGCGGCCAGGACAGCGGCATTGCCCGCGTCGCCGCTGGCGTTGGCAAGCAGCACCGCCGCGAGTTCCCAGGCGTCGCGCAAACCGAGGTTGAAGCCCTGTCCGGAAACCGGGTGCAGGCTTTGCGCGGCGTTGCCGATCCACACCTGGCGTCGGCCAGCCAGTTGCTCGCGGACCCGCAGCGCCAACGGAAAGCTGGTGCGCGGACCACTGGCAACGAAAGCGAGGCGGCTGCCGAACTGCGCCCGTAGCGCGGCGAGGAAGTCACCCTCGTCGAGGGCGAGCAGGTTGGCGGCCTTTTCCGGTGGCACGGTAAACACCAGCGAGTAGTCCTGCCCCAGCGGCAGCAGGGCAAGCGGACCATCGGGCGTAAAACGTTCCCAGGCGCGCTGCTGGTGACCAGGAACGGGGCGAACTTCGGCGACCACGGCGTGCTGCCGGTAATCGTAAACGCGCACGTCGGGGTCGCTGACCGGCGTACCTTCGGCGTGCACAACGAGTCTGGCCCGGATTCGTCGCGGCGCGGCGGGGTCGCCGTTCTGCGCCGCCAGCGTAATCTCGGCCGTGTCGTTGCCGGTCGTGATGTCGAGCAGCGTGCAGTCGTGCAAGCACTGCGTCGCGTCGATGCGCGCGTCGAGGGTGGCGGCGAGATCGCGGTAGCGCATCACGTAGCCGAGCGCGGCGATGCCGTATTCGCTGGCATCGATTAGCGTGCGACCAAAACCGCCGCGCTGCGAAACGTGGATGCTTTCGATCGCCGTTGCCGCGCTTGCCTTCCAGGCGCCGAGACGTTCAAGCAGCTGGCGGCTGCCATGCGCCAGCGCCAGCGCGCGCGGGTCGCGGGCCCAGGCCGCGTGCGGGCGGCTGTCGAGCAAGAGCACGCTCTGCGGCCCGCCGGCCAGCGCCAAGGCCAGCGACATGCCAACTGGCCCGGCGCCGACGATGGCGACGTCGACAGAGCTTGCGTTCGTGCTCTCCGCGCCGTTCGCCGGCTCACTCATGGCGCATGACCTCCTCGATTTCGGCAACCGTTCGCGGTGCATTGGTGTACACCAGGCAGCCGTCGCTGGTGACCAGTACGTCGTCCTCGATGCGCACGCCAATGCCGTGCAGGTGTTCCGGAACGGCGCTGCCGGGGCGCAGGTAGAGGCCCGGTTCGACGGTCAGCGTCATGCCCGCAGCCAGCTTGACCCAGTCGTCGTCGGCCGTGCCGGTCTTGTAGTCGCCGGCATCGTGGACGTCGAGCCCCAGCCAGTGGCCGGTGCGGTGCATGTACCAGGGTTTGTAGGCTTCGCTTTCGACGGCGCCGTCGACGCTGCCGGTGAGCAGCTTGAGATCGATCAGCCCCTGCGTCAGGACGCGCAGCGCCGCCTGGTGGTAGTCGGTGAACGAGGCGCCGGGGTGTACTGCGGCAATCGCCGCCTGCTGCGCCGCGAGGACGATTTCATAGACCTCGCGTTGCTCGGCGCTGAAACGTCCGCCGACCGGGAAGGTGCGGGTGATGTCCGAGGCGTAGCCGGCGACCTCGCAGCCGGCGTCGATCAGGACCAGCGATTGGCCCGCCAGGAGTTTGTTGTTGTCGACGTAGTGCAGGATGCAGGCGTTGGCGCCACCGGCGACGATCGGCGTGTAGGCGTGGCCGTCGGCGCCGCGGCGGCGAAATTCGTAGCTCAGCTCTGCTTCGAGTTCGTATTCGGCCATGCCCGGCCTGCACGCGCGCATCGCGCGGCTGTGGCCGGCCGAAGCGATGTCGGCGGCGTGGCGCATGAGCTGGACTTCGTGCGCGTCCTTGCTCAGCCGCATCTGATCGAGCAGGCCACGCAGGTCGCGGATTTCACCGGGCGCGCGCGTGCCGCTGCGCCCCTGGGAACGAACGGCATTCAGCGCGTTGCCGATGCGGCTGTCCCATTCTCTGTCGTGACCCAGCGAGTGCCACAGCGCCGCGTGGTTGGCGATCAACGTGGGCAGCATTTCGTCGAGACAGCCGATCGGATGCGCTTCAGTAAAGCCGAAGGCGGCGGCGGCAGCGTCGGGGCCGTAGCGAAAACCGTCCCAGGTTTCGCGCTCCTCGTTCTTCTCGCGGCAGAAGAGGATCGCTTTCGCTTCCGCGCCGCCGACCAGGACGATCACCGCATCGGGCTCGGGGAAGCCGCTCAGATACCAGAAGTAGCTGTCGAAGCGGTAGGGATAATGCGAGTCGCGGTTACGCAGGCGCTCTGGTGCCGTGGCCAGGACGGCGACGCCGTCCCCGAGGCTGTCGAGTACCCGCTGGCGACGCTTGGCGTAGGGTTTGAGACTCATCTGCTTGAGGCAAGCTCCATGTCGAGTTCAGCGAGGCGTTCGCGGGTTCCGACGTCGACCCAGCGACCGCCGTGTCGTTCGCCGGTGAGCGTACCGCGGGCAATGGCCGCGTCCAGCAGGGGGCGAAGTTTCATTTTCACGCCGGCCGCGACGGTGGCAAAGAAGTCGGGCGGGAAGACGCCAATGCCGGCGTAGGTCAGAGAGCCAGTGCGGTTTCCGGTCGCTGCGCGCACGATCTGGCCATCCAGGCAAAAGTCGCCACCAGGATGGTGTGGCGGGTTGTCGACCAGCAGCAGATGGGCGTGCTCGCGGTCGAGGGTGCTGGCGATGCGCCTGGCCCGCGAGAAATCCCAGTCGCACCAGATGTCGCCGTTGACCACCAGGAAGGGTTCGTCGCCAAGCAGTGGCAGCGCGCTGGCGATGCCGCCGGCGGTTTCCAGCGCTCCGCCGGCTTCGGGTGAGTAGGCGATGTGCAGGCCGAAGTCGCTGCCGTTGCCCAGTGCCGCCTCGATCTGTTCGCCGAGATGGGCGTGGTTGATCACCACCTCGCGCCAACCGGCCCTGGCCAGGCCCTGCAGATGCCAGGCGATCAGCGCCCTGCCGCCCGCCATCAGCAGTGGTTTGGGGGTCGTATCGGTGAGCGGGCGCAGGCGTTCGCCGCGCCCGGCGGCAAGAATCATGGCCTTCATCAGAAGCTGTAGCCGACGTCGACCGGCCGCTTCTCGACCACGTCGAGCAGGCGTGCCAGCGGCCGCAGTTCTCTGTAGCGCTCGCAGCTTCGCCGCAGATAGCCGAGCACGCGCGGCATGTCCGCGAGGTAGTTCTCCTTGCCGTCGCGATGGCACAGGCGCGCGAAGATGCCGAGCACCTTGAGCTGGCGCTGTACACCCATCCATTCGTAGTCGCGGTAGAAGTCGTGGAAATCGGCCTCTACCGGCAATCCGGCCTGGCGCGCGCCTTCCCAGTAACGGATCACGAAATCGAGCTCCTGATCTTCCGGCCAAGCGATGTAGGCGTCACGGTAGAGCGAGACGAGGTCGTAGGTCAGCGGACCGTAAACAGCATCCTGGAAATCGAGAATTCCGGGGTTGCTCGGAAAAGCGGGCGCGGGCTCGCCGACGAGCATCAGGTTGCGCGAGTGGTAGTCGCGATGTACGTAGACCCTTGGCTGTCGCAGGTTGTTGGCCAGGATCGCTGCGAACACCGTCTGCAGGGTGGATTGCATGCCTTTGTCGATGGTCACTCCGAGGTGACGGCGCAGGTACCAGTCGGGGAACAGGGCCAGTTCGCGGCCGAGCAGGTCACCGTCGTATTCGGGAAGAACACCTGGTCGACTGGCGAGCTGAATGGCGAGCAGTGCCCGGTTGGCGTCGGCGTACAGTCGCGCCGCCGTGCTCCGGTCGTGCAGGGCACTCAGGTAAGTGCTGCTGCCGAGGTCAGAGAGGAGCAGGAAGCCTTGTTCGAGGTCGGCGGCGAGCACCGCGGGCAGATGCACCTCGGCCTCGCGAAAGAGGGCGGCGACCTTGATGAAGGGGCGACAGTCTTCTTTCTCCGGCGGCGCGTCCATGACGATGCGCGTCGTTCGATCGGGGAGCTCGACGCGAAAGTAACGCCGGAAGCTGGCGTCGGCTGAGGCCGCTTCGAGGCGCGCATCCCAGCCTGGGAAAGTTGGCTCAAAGACCTGTCGGAGCCAGTTGCGCAGCAGGGCGGTACGCGGCATGCCGCTTCTCCTTGAACGATGGTGCTAAAATATGCGACCGATTCTACCATCCGGGCAGTGCTTGAAGTGCCGCCGCAGAGACGACCAAACCCACAGCCCGGCGTCCGAACAATCGGAATGGTCCCAACAATTCCTGGCATTCTTTATTGACAACCTTGGCATGACGTTTCCCTTTCGGCGCAAGCCGCGGACCTTGATCTTTCGTTGCGCCGTGGCCACGACGCTTCTCGCCAGCCTGCCCGGCGTCGCGCAGGCGCAGCCGGCGCCACCGTTGCGCGTCGATCCGGCCTTGCTTGGCCTGCCGGCCATTGTGCCCGCCGCCCCGGTCAAGCGGTCGCCTGAGGGGCAGGCAGACGCTGCGCCTGCGGAGAGCAAGCCTGTCGTGACTCCGGTCATCGAAGCGCGACCCGTGCCAACGCCGACGACCGCGGAAGAGCCAGTCCAGGCTGCAGTCGAGGTCAGCGAGCAGCCGTCGGCTGAAGGCGTCAGTTCGCCGGCTGCGAACGTCGGGCCCGACGTGCAGGCGGGGAAAGCGCTGGCGCGGGACGCGGAGCAGCCGGTGATCAGCCAGCCCGATCAAGGCCAAGCCGCACCGCTCGCCGAGACGCCGAAAGCCAGTGCCCGTGGCGCGGAGACCGTGGCCCCGTCGGCGCTATCCGCGTCGCCGGCCACGACAATCGCCGTGCCGCCGCCAGCCGAAAAGGCGGCGCCGAGCGTGGACAAGGCGGCGCCGAGCGTGATTTCCACGCCCTCGCCGGTGCCGGTCAAGCCGGCCGGGGCGGTGGCTGCCGTGCCGTCGCCCTCGTCGCCGGCCAGCGCTACGCCGCCCGCCGAGGCGGAGGCCGGGTCGCAAGCAACCTTCCTGAGTGCGCAGAGGATTTCGGGCGTCGTTGACCGGGAGCTCATTGCCCAGGACGACGCCGAGTTGCGCCAGGCCGACAAGGTATTGACGGCCGATCAACTGACCTACTGGCCGGTCGAAGACGAGGTCGAGGCGGTCGGGAGCGCGCGCTTTCAGCAGCGTGATGACGTCGTCTCAGGGACCAAGATGCGTATGCGGCTCGAGGATCATTTTGGGTTCTTCGACGATGCTTCGTATTTCGTGAAGCGCCCGCCGCGTTCTGCGGCAGGAGCGAAATCCCGCGGCGACGTCGCTTCCGGCCTGGCACCAACCGAAGCAGACAGCGAATTCAGCGGCGGTTTTGCGGCACCCATGTCCTTCGGCCTGCTGCCCGGGCAGACCAAGCTCAAGTATCACCAGGACGCAAACGGCGAGCCGACCGAAGCACGCGGCACGGCGCAGCGCATCGATTTCGAGGGCGAGAACCAGATTCGTCTGAGTTCGGCGACCTACACCACCTGCAAGCCCGGTAATGACGACTGGTTTCTCAGCGTCGCCGACCTGAAGCTCGACTACGACAACGAGGTGGGGAGTGGCAACGATGCCACCGTCCACTTCCTCGGAGTGCCGATTCTCTACTCGCCGTGGTTATCCTTTTCGCTCAACAATCACCGCAAGTCGGGTTTTCTGACGCCAAGCTACGGAACGAGTAGCGACAGCGGTTTCGAATTCACCCTGCCCTACTATTGGAACATTGCACCGAACATGGATGCCACGTTCGAGCCGACCCTGCTCACCAAGCGCGGTCTGCTGCTCGGCACCGACTTTCGCTACCTCAACGCGGCGTACGGGGGAACCTACTTCGGCAACGTCCGTGGCGAGTATCTTCCGAATGATCGGGTGGCGAACCGCGATCGCTGGGGTGTGGCCTTGACCCATTCTCAGGTCGCCGCCAACGGTTTCTCGGGCGCGATCAACTACAACCGGGTCTCGGACAGCGATTACTACACCGACCTGTCGAGCGAGATCACCAAGACCTCCGAAACGCAACTTCTGCAGCAAGGCTTGCTCAGCTACGGTGGTGGCGGATGGTGGAATGCGACGGCCAACGTGCAGACCTTCCAGACCCTGCAGCCGGACCCGCAGAACCCGGTCACTCCGCCCTATCAGCTCTTGCCGCAAATCACCGTAAACGCGCGCCAGCCGGATTTGTTGTCGACCGACAGCGCCTTTTTCGGGCAGTACACCAGTTTTGTCCGTCCCGATTCCTCTACCGTCGACGGGCAGCGGACGGTCATGCAACCACAGATTTCACTGCCCTACACCACCCCCGGCTGGTATGTCACGCCGCGCGTCGGCGTCAATGTCACTCACTATGCCCTGAATTACCCAGGCTCGACGAATATCCTCCCGACTTCGATCAATCGCAACCTGCCGATCTTCAGCGTCGATTCGGGAATGACTTTCGAGCGCCCCAGCAACTGGTTCGGTCGCGACTATACGCAGACCCTGGAGCCTCGTCTTTACTACCTCAACATACCGTACGAGAATCAGGACGATATTCCGATCTTCGATACCGCGCTGGCCGACTTCAATTTTGCGCAGATCTTTGCCGATAACCAGTTCTCCGGCTGGGACCGCATCAACAACGCCAATCAGCTGACCGCCGCCCTTTCCTCGCGCCTGATCAATCCGACTTCCGGTAATGAGATCATGCGCGGGATGGTCGGTCAGCGGCTCTATTTCACCAAGGACAAGGTGGCGCTGCCGGGAGCGACCACTCGGCAGTGGGACAGGTCGGATTTTCTGGCCGGCTTCACCGGGCAGATCCTGCCGCGGGTCTATGCCGACGCCGCCCTGCAATACACCGTGGACGATCAGGAGTTTCAACGCTATTCCTTCGGTGCGCGCTATTTCCCGGAGGCCGGCAAGCTGCTCAATGCGTCGTACAGTTACAACACGCAGGCGGTGACGCCGATCAAGCAGGTCGACGTTTCCGGGCAGTGGCCGATCGATGGCCGCTGGCAGGCGGTCGGTCGCTACAACTATTCGTTTCTGCAGAACCAGCCGATCGAAATTATCGGCGGCCTGGAATACAACGCCGGCTGCTGGGTGGTGCGCGTCGTCGGGCAGCGTCTGCAGACCACCGAGGCGGACGCGACGACGCGAGCCTTCGTGCAACTTGAACTGAGCGATTTCTCGCGCCTGGGCTCGAATCCGATCAGCCTCCTCCAGCGCCGGATTCCCGGCTACGGTGTGGCCAATCAGCCGCAGACGGATTCGGCTCTGGCCGAACAGTAGGTGTTGACCATGATGCTTTTATTTCGCGCGCTGCTGCTATCCCTTTTTTTCGTCGGAGTGGCCGCGGCGCAAAGCGCTGCACAGCCCTCCAGCCAGCCGCTGCCTGCCGACCGTATCGTCGCCGTCGTCAATGACGAAGTGATAACGCATCACGAGTTGCGCTCGCGTCTCGCTTCTGCGCTGAGTCAACTGCAGCGCCAGGGGACCACCCTGCCGCCGCGGGATGTGCTCGAAAAACAGATGCTTGAGCGTCTGGTCATGGACAAGGTGCAGTTGCAGTTCGCCCGCGAGGTCGGCCTGCGCGTCGACGACGCACAGCTTGACCAGGCTTTGCAACGTATTGCTGCCAACAACAAACTGTCACTCGCACAGTTTCGCGTCGCCCTGGAAAAGGACGGTATTGCCTTTGCCAGCTTTCGCGAAGAGATTCGTGCCGAGATGACCATTGCACGCTTGCGTGAGCGTGAGGTCGACAGCCGGATTTTCGTCTCCGAAGGCGAGATCGATAACTACCTCGTGGGCGAATCCGGGCCGGCTGCCGGCGAGGAGTATCAGATCGCGCATATCCTGCTGCGCGCTCCCGAGTCGGCCAGCCCGGAGCAGATTCAGCAATTGCGCGCCAAGACCGACCAGATCGTTGAACGGCTGCGCAAAGGCGAGAACTTTGCCCAACTGGCTGCCGCTTATTCCGATGCCCCGGATGGTCTGCGTGGCGGCGATCTTGGCTGGCGTTCGCTCAACCGCCTGCCGACCATGTTCGCCGAAGTGGCGACGACGCTCAAGGTGGGCGACGTGTCGCCGGTTCTGCGCAGCTCGAATGGATTTCACTTGATCAAATTGCTGGACAAGCGGGGTGGCGGTGCCTTGCCGGCTGTTCAGCAGACGCACGCACGGCATATCCTGATCAAGGTCAACGAAGTGGTCTCGGAGCCCGAGGCCAGGCACACCCTGGAGAGTCTGCGCCAACGGATCAAGCACGGCGAGAGCTTTGCCGACCTGGCCAGGCTCTTCTCGCAGGATGGCTCGGCGTCAAAGGGTGGTGATCTTGGCTGGATTTACGAGGGTGACACGGTTCCGGAGTTCGAGCGGGCGATGAATGCGCTGGCCCCGGGCGAGCTCAGCGAGCCGGTGCAGTCACCCTTTGGCTTCCATCTGATCGAGGTGCTCGAGCGTCGTGTCCAGGATGTATCGAGTGATCGCCAACGCGCTGCAGCACGGCAGGTGCTGCGTGAGCGCAAGCGTGACGAGGCCTATCAGGACTGGCTGCGCCAGACGCGAGATCGCGCCTACGTGGAGCTTCGTCTGGAGGAGCGTTGAGCGCCGTGTCGAGCGCGCCGGTGATCGCCGTCAGCAGTGGCGAACCGGCCGGCGTCGGCCCCGAGATCTGCCTGCGTCTGGCTGATTGCGCGCTGGCTGCTCGCTTCCCGGCACGAATCGTCGTTCTTGCCGATCGCTCACTGCTCGCCGAGCGCGCCGAGGCCCTGCACTTTCCCGGCCAGCTCCGTGACTGGCAAGCCGGTCTGCCGCCGCAAGCCGGCACGCTGGAAGTGCTTCACCAGCCATTGGCCGCCGCGGCGACCCCCGGTCGCCTCGATCCGGCCAATTCCCGCTACGTGCTGGCACTGCTGGAGCGAGCACTGAGCGGCTGCCAGAGCGGTGAATTTGCCGCCATGGTCACCGCCCCGGTGCACAAGGGTGTCATCAACGATGCCGGCATTCCCTTCAGCGGGCATACCGAGTACCTGGCCGAGCGGACGGCAACGCCACGGGTGGTGATGATGCTCGCCGGCGGCGGCTTGCGGGTGGCACTGGTGACGACGCATTTGCCGCTGCGTGACGTGCCAGCGGCGGTCACCCAGACGGCCGTCGAGGAGACCCTGCGTATCCTGCACCGCGAGATGAGCGCGAAGTACGGCATCGATCGCCCGCGGATTCTGGTTGCCGGCCTCAATCCGCACGCCGGCGAGGGGGGCTACCTCGGTCATGAGGAGATCGAGGTGATCGCGCCGGTGCTCGAGCGGTTGCGGGCCGAAGGCATGACCCTGCTCGGCCCCCTGCCGGCCGATACGATGTTCTCTCGGCCGGTCCTCGAGCGCGGCGACTGCGTTCTCGCGATGTACCACGACCAGGGCCTTACCGCGCTCAAGTACGCGAGTTTTGGCCACGGCATCAATGTCACGCTGGGCCTGCCGATCATCCGTACCTCGGTCGATCATGGCACCGCACTTGAACTGGCGGGCAGCGGACGCGCCGATCCCGGCAGCCTGCTGGTGGCCATCGAGCAGGCCATCGAAATGGTGGCGCGCGCCGCTGGCAGCAGGCCAGCGAGGGCATGAGGAAGCACGTCGCGCGCAAGCGCTTTGGCCAGAATTTTCTCGTCGATGAACAGGTCATCGACGAGATCATCGACCAGCTGGCCGTACGCCGTGGCGAGAAGGTGGTCGAGATTGGCCCAGGGTTGGCCGCCCTGACCGCTCCCCTGTTGCGGCGCCTTGACCATCTGCACGTCGTCGAGATCGACCGCGACATCGTTGCCCGACTCGGGAAGATCTATTCGGCGGACAAACTGACGGTGCACGAGGGTGACGCACTGGCCTTCGATTTCGGTCGACTGGCCAGCAGCGCGGGCGCTCACCTGCGCATTGTCGGCAATCTGCCGTACAACATCTCGACGCCACTCCTTTTTCATCTCGCCGATTATTCCACCTGCGTGCGCGACATGCACTTCATGCTGCAAAGCGAGGTCGTCGAACCGCATGGTCGCCGAGCCGGGTAGTGGCGATGTCGGCAGGCTGACGGTGATGCTGCAGTACCGTTTCGTCATCGATCGTCTGCTCGACGTGCCGCCAGAGGCGTTCGATCCGCCGCCCAAGGGTGCACTCGGCGCTGGTGCGCCTGATTCCGCGTTCGCCGGAAACTCTGCTGGCGGGCGACGAAGCGCGCTTTTCGGCGCTCGTCGCCAGCGCTTTCCGGCAGCGCCGCAAGATGCTGCGCAACAGTCTCCGGGGGATGGTCGACGAGGATCAGCTGGTGGCGCTCGGCGTTTCACCGACTTGTCGGGCGGAGGAGCTGTCGGTGGCCGATTACGTTCGCCTGGCCAACAGCCTGACGTGAAAACGGCGTCGCCGGTCCGGCGACGCCGTTCGCGCAGGCAGCTCGCCGTTCAGCCGGTTTTCTTGACCGGACAGGTGTTGGCTCCAAGCAGCAGGTAGGCGGGACAGACACCAAACAGGCCGGTCAGCAGCGGTACCACGCCGATCCAGCCCCAGGCGCCGACGACCCCGAGGGCGGCCATCGTGATCAGCGCGATGCCGACGACGATACGCAGGATTTTGTCGATTCCACCGACATTGGTTTTCATGATTGGCTCCGTGAGCGTTGGTGAGTGACGGCGCCAGAGTACGCCGCTGCAGCCTGGCTGTATGTAACCGCAGTCACAGAGTCACAGGGTCAACGGGGTCACGGCGGCAATGCCGCGCCGCCAGCGGGGGGCCAGCGGCGATCAGCGAGGGCTGTCCGCCAGTTGCTGCAGCCCGCTCGCGTCGATCACCGTGATCTGTTCGCGGCCCAGCCTGACCAGTCCCTGCACGGCGAAGCCCTTGAGTAGACGACTGACCATCTCGCGGACGCTGCCGAGTTCCTCGGCCAGCGCCTGGTGTGTGACTTGGATGCTTTCACCCCTGGCCACGAGCAGCTTTGCCAGGCGCTGGTCGAGGCGGTGGAAAGCCACTTCTTCGACCAGTTGCATCAGCTCGGCTATGCGCTCGGCAAACAGGTGGAAGACGAAGTCGCGGAAGCGCCCGTTTTCGGCGAGCAGTTTCTCGAACGCGGCAATCGGCAGGAGCAGCAGCGACAGGGGCGTCTCGGCAATGCCGCGCGCCGAATAAGGCGTGTGACCGAGCAGGCAGCTCGAGCTGATGATGCACGAGCCGCCCGGCTCGACACGGTAGAGCAGCATCTCGCGGCCGCCGGCGGTGCTCTTCACGACCTTGATCGTGCCGGCAAGAATCAGCGGGAATCCCAGGCAGTCCTGCCGTTCGCTGAACAGTTTCGTGCCGGCGGGCAGGTCGCGCTGCGTCATTTTCTGGCCGAGATCCGCGAGTTGATCGGCCGGCAGCGAGCTCAGTGCCGGATAGAGTGCGAGCAGGGATGGCGGCAGACTGCCAGGTTGCGGGCTGTCCATCAATCGGCCAGTTCCGCGGTCACCGGCGCGTGATCCGACGGTCGTTCGAGCTTGCGCAGGTCGCGCTTGATTTCGGCCCCCGTACAGCGTCCGGCGAGCGCCGTCGACAGCAGGATGTGGTCGATGCGCAGCCCGCGGTTCTTCTGGAAACCGAGCATCCGGTAATCCCACCATGAAAAGCTCTTCTCCGGCTGCTCGAAGAGGCGAAAGCTGTCCCGCAGGCCGAGGTCCAGAAGGCGCTGGAAAGCCGCCCGCTCGGCTGCGGAGCACAGGATCTGTCCAGCCCAGGCTGCCGGATCGTGCACGTCGCGGTCGTCGGGCGCAATGTTGAAGTCTCCGGCCAGGACCAGGCGTGGATTCTCGGCCAGCTGCGCGGCGATCCAGTCGATCAGCGCATCGAGCCAGGCAAGCTTGTAGGCGTACTTGTCGCTGCCGACTGCCTGGCCGTTCGGCACGTAGGCGCAGATGAAACAAATCCCGCTCACCGTTGCCGCCAGCAGGCGTTTTTGCGGATCCGCATGGAGCGGGTTGCCGAAAACGACATCCGTCGGCGGCTCGCGAGTCAGTAGAGCGACACCGTTGTACGTCTTCTGTCCGGAGAAAACGACGTGATAGCCGGCGGCCTCGAGCTCCGCCTTCGGGAAGAACGGGTCGTCGAGCTTGGTTTCCTGCAGGCAGACGACAGCGGGTTTCTGCGCCGCCAGCCAGTCGAGCAACTGCGGCAGCCGGACCTTGAGCGAATTGACGTTCCAGCTGGCGATCTTCATTCGCGGGGCGGGCCGGCAGGTTTGAAGCCGTAGGGAGCGGTGGCCGGATAGCCGGCAAAGTCGAGCAGCTCGTTCCAGGTGGCGGCAGTAAAGCCGGTGGCGCTTTGCCGGCCGACGCTGATGCTTGGCAGCACGGCGTCGCCGCCCAGTTGCCGGCCAAGCGCCGTCAGCTCGTCCTGGCTGGTGAGCAGTTTTTCCACGAAGGGAACGCCGCGGCCATTGAGCAGCACGCGCGCCTGCTGGCAGGCGCCACAGTCGGCGCTGGTGTACAAGGACGACGGGGAATCTGGCGCTCGCCTGGCGTATGGCGTAAGGAAGTCGCTGCTCGTCTTCGCCTGCGTTGGCCCCCTCGGAGACGGTTACCCCGGGCGTTCCCGGCGGCGGTGGCCGGTCGGATATCACGGTGACGCCGCTGCGCGCGTCGATCCAGCGGTAGGTTTGTTGCGCGTTGACCGCGCTGGCCGTCAAGCAGGGAAGCGGCGATAGCGGCGAAGCGGACGGCGGTTGTCGGGTGCATGGGCGTGACCTTCCTTTACACCGAAACCATGCCGCTGTGCCTGAGCAGCGCGTCGACCTGCGGATCGCGACCGCGGAAGGCGCGGAAGTTCTCGATCGCCGGGCGACTGCCGCCGACCGACAGAATGCTGCTCAGGAAGCGTTGTCCGGTGTTCTGGTCGAAAGGGTCGCCGGCCTCTTCGAAAGCGCCGTAGCAGTCGGCCGAGAGGACTTCGGCCCACTTGTAGCTGTAGTAGCCGGCGCCGTAACCGCCGGCGAAGATGTGCGCGAAGCTGTTCGGGAAGCGGTGCCACTCGGGCGGGACAAGAACCGCGACTTCGCGGCGCACGTCGCCGAGCAGGTCGAGCACGCTGCGTTCTCCAGCCGGGTCGAAGTCGCTGTGCAGGAGCAGGTCGAAGAGCGAAAACTCGATCTGGCGAAGCGTCTGCATGCCGCTCTGGAAGTTCCTGGCCGCCAGCATCTTGTCGAAAAGTGCGCGCGGCAGCGCGTGGCCGGTGTCGACATGGCTGCTCATCCCCTGCACGACGCTCCACTCCCAGCAGTAGTTCTCCATGAACTGCGATGGCAGTTCGACGGCGTCCCACTCGACACCGTGGATGCCGGCAACGGCCAGCTCGTCGACGCGTGTCAGCAGGTGGTGCAGGCCGTGGCCGGTCTCGTGAAAGAGGGTGATTACTTCGTCGTGCGTGAAGGTCGCCGGCCTTGCCTGACCATTCGTGTTACCGATCGGGCGCGAGAAGTTGCAGTTGAGATAGGCCACCGGTTTCTGGATGGGGTCGGTCGCCGCGGCAGCGGAAGACCGTCGGCGACGGGTGATCGCTTCGTCCATCCAGGCGCCGCCACGCTTCGTTTCACGGGCGTAAAGGTCGAGGTAGAACTGGCCAAGCAGTTCGCCGGCGGGCGTTTCGATGCGGAAGAAGCGCACGTCCTCGTGCCAGACTGGCGCGTTGTCGCGTTTGAGACAGACGCCGAACAGCGTTTCGACGACTTCGAAGAGGCCACTGAGAACCTTGTCCTCGGTGAAATACTGCTTTACTTCCTGCTCGGAGAAGGCGTACCGCTCTTGCAGGAGCTTTTCGGAAACGTAGCCGACGTCCCAGGGCTCGATGTCCTGGAGTTGCAGCTCGCTACGCGCGAAGGCGCGCAGGTCGGCAATGTCCCGTTCGGCGAAGGGCCTGGCCTTGATCGCCATGTCGCGCAGAAAGGCCAGTACCTGGGGCACCGAATCGGCCATTTTTGGCACCAGCGACACTTCGGCGAAGCTGGCGTAGCCGAGCATCTGCGCCTCTTCACGGCGCAGCCGGAGAATCTGGCCGATCAGCGGCGTATTGTCGAACTCGGCAGCCCCGAATTCGGCGGCGCGAGTGGCGTAGGCACGGTACATCACCGCCCGCAGACGGCGACTGTCGGCGTATTGCATCACCGGCAGGTACGAAGGCATGTGCAGCGTGAATTTCCAGCCGTCGTGGCCATCCTTCTCGGCTGCCTCGGCCGCGGCCTGGCGGGCGTCGTCGGGCAGGCCGGCCAGTTCGGCCTCGTCGCTCACCAGTTCGGCAAAGGCGTTGGTGGCGTCGAGCAGGTTTTCCGAGAATTTGGCCGAAAGCTGCGAAAGTTCCTCCGCAATCGCCTGGAAGCGCGGCTTCTGATCGTCGCGCAGCTCCGCGCCGGCGAGCCGAAAGTCGCGAATCTCGTTGTCGATGATGCGCTGCCGGGTTGGCGAAAGCCTTGCGTATTCAGCGCTTCCGGCGATTGCCTGGTAAGCGGCGAAGAGCTTGAGGTTCTGACCGAGTTCGGCATAGAAGCGCGAGACTTCGGGGAGCATGCGGTTATACGCCTCGCGCCATTCGGGGACGTCATTGACGGCGTGCAGATGGCCGACAACTCCCCAGGCGCGCGACAGCGGTTCGAGGCCGTCACTCAACGCTGCCGCGAAGCTGTCCCAGGTCGTTGTGGCGCCTTCCGTGGTCAGCCGCACGATCAGCGCGCGGCAGTCGTCGAGAAGCTTGCCGATAGCCGGCTGCACGTCGCTCGGCACAATGGCGTCGAAGCGCGGCAGGCCGGACAGGTCAAGCAGAGGGTTGTCGCACAGGGGGGAGGCAGTCATCAGGGGTTCCGTGGTTGCAGAGGAGGGTGCTCGCCAGCACCTCGCTATTCTACAAGGTCGCGATAAGCGTGCCACGACGCGTGCCCGATCAAGGGCATGAGAACGACCAAGCCAAAGAACAGGGTGGCAATACCGAGGACGGTCAGCGTTGCAACAATGGCCGCCCAGAGGACCATCAGGCGTATGTTGGCGTCGACCGCATGCAGGCTGGTGCGCATCGCAGTGATGAAGCCCACCTGGCGATCGAGCAGCAGCGGCACCGAGACGACGGTGACGGCGAAGACGAGCAAAGCCAGACTGCCACCGCTCAGCAGCCAGATGATCATCAGATCGCGATGTTCCGGCAACTTGGGCATCTCGGCGAGCAAGATCAGCAGATCGGGCGGGATATGGGGTGCCAGGAGCAGGAAGAGCAGCGTCGAAATGCGTTCCCAGCACAGTCCGACGATGGCCAGCAGCAGTCCCAGTTTGACCAGCTCGCGCGCATTGCGGCGACCGCCGGCCAGCGATATCAGAAAAGTCGAAGACTGACCGGCCTGGCGGCGGCGGCTGATCTCGTACAGCCCGCCGCAGAGCAGCGGCGCAATCAGCAGGAAGCCGGAAGTGGCGGCGATGAACAGGTGGCCCTGCCGCCAGGCAAAAATGGTGATCAGGTCGCCAAAGATGGCAAACAGCAGTCCATACGAAAGGCTGGCGACGGGATTGGCGCGCATGTCGCGCCAGGCTGCGGCCAACCAGATCAGGGGCTGGCCGATGGCGACACTGCGAACGTTCAACGGCGCTCGGCGCCGCTCAGATGACGTGGCTTCTAGACCCATGCGGTCTCCTTGCTGAAGGGCGTAGGCCGGTTGTCATGCGCCGCGCGCACGCGGCGGTCACTCGACAGGTTTGTCTCCGGTGAGGCGCTGCAGGGCCTCGACATAGCGGGCATGTGTTCCGGCGATCACCGCCAGCGGCAGCGCCGGGCCAGGCGCCTGCTTGTTCCAGGGCAGCGTTTCCAGATAATCGCGGATGTACTGCTTGTCGTAGGACGGGGGGTTGCTTCCCTCACGGTAGGCGTCGGCTGGCCAGAAACGTGACGAGTCGGGGGTCAGTACTTCGTCGATCAGGTGCAGCGTGCCGGTGGCATCGAGGCCGAACTCGAACTTGGTGTCGGCGATGATGATGCCGCGTGCAGCGGCGTGCGCGGCGGCGGCGGTGTACAGAGCGATGGCCACGTCGCGTGCCTGCGTGGCAATATCGGCGCCGCTCCTGCCGCTGGCGGGAAGGATGTCGGCGAGCGTGCGTGCGCAGTCGGCTTGCGCGCGCTCGAACGAAACGTTCTCGTCGTGATCGCCAAGGGCAGCCTTTGTCGCCGGCGTGAAGATCGGCTCGGGCAGGCGGCTGGCGAGGCGCAAACCCGGTGGCAGCGGGATGCCGCAGACGCCGCCGCTGGCCTGGTAATCTTTCCACCCCGAACCGATCAGATAGCCGCGCACCACCGCTTCGATGGGCAACGGCCGCAAGCGCTTGACGACCAGCGCGCGGCCATGCACCTGCGCGCGCTCGTCGGCGGCGACTACCGTTTCAGGATCGATCCCGGTCATCTGGTTGGGGACGACGGCCGCGAGTTTTTCGAACCAGAAGCAGGCCAGCTGGGTGAGCAGCTGGCCCTTGCCCGGAATCGGGTCCGGGAGGACGACGTCGAAGGCCGAGAGGCGATCGCTGGTGACGATCAGCAGCTTGTCGTCGCCGACGGCATAGATGTCGCGCACCTTGCCGCGGCCGAGCAGCGGCAGGCTCTTGATCGTCGATTCGAAGAGGGCATCGGTCACGTGGCTGATCCGGAGGGGAGTGATGTGAGCGGGGAAATCGCAGCGGCGGCAGTCGAGCGTTGGGATTATAGGACACATCACGCTTGCCAAGAGCGCGTCGTCGGCGCTCGCCTTTCTGCGTCGCCCGGCCCATAGCGCTGCCCGCGTCGCCAAATCCCGGCTACGCCTCCTCGCAATGACGTGCACGCTGCTGTGGCGCTGCATTTCCGACGCGACTTTCAGCGCGCCGGACAGCCCGCCTGAAACCATGTCGCCGCCAGCATTCTCATGTTCCCTACTGCGTGCAACAGTGCACTAGTTGGCGTCAGCTCGCAGCGGGTTGCTGATCGCCCACGCGAACGATTTTCAGCGTATTGGTACCGCCGCTGTTGCCCATCGGCTCGCCAGCGGTGAGCACGATGAAATCGCCTTTTTCGACCAGATTCTCCTTCATCAGCAACTGTTCGGCCTCGTACAGCAACTCATCGCGGCTACTCGGTTGCTGGTCCATCAGCACCGGGAAGACGGCCCGATAGAGGCTCATCTTGGTCAACGCTGCGCTGCGCGGGGTCAGCGCGTAGACCGGTACTCCGCAGTTCAGACGGCTCATCCAGAGCGCCGTCGAACCGGACTCGGTGAGCGCGGCGATCGCCTTTACTTTCAGGTGATGCGCTGCCCAGATGGCGGCCAGTGAAATGGTCTGATCGATGCGCGTGAAGACCTGGTTGAGGAACTCGCGTTCGAGAGTCACTTCGGCGGACTTCTCTGCTTCCAGGCAGATCCGCGCCATCGCTTCGATGGTTTCGACCGGAAAGCGGCCGGCCGCCGTTTCCGCCGAGAGCATCACCGCGTCGGTGCCGTCAAGAACCGCGTTGGCGACGTCGGAAACTTCGGCACGGGTCGGCGCTGGCGAGACGATCATCGACTCCATCATCTGGGTTGCCGTAATCACCAGCTTGTTTCTCTCGCGCGCCATGCGAATCATGCGCTTCTGCAGCGCCGGTACGGCGGCGTCGCCGACCTCGACGGCGAGGTCGCCGCGGGCGACCATGATCCCGTCCGAGGCGCTGATGATCTCTTCGAGGGCGGCAACCGCCTCGACGCGTTCGATCTTGGCGATGGTCAGCGCGTGTCCGCCGGCGGCATGCATCAATTGCCTGGCCATGTACATGTCGGCCGCGCTCTTGGGGAACGAGATGGCGACAAAATCAACGTCGATGCTGGCCGCGGTACGAATGTCGTCCATGTCCTTGGCGGTCAGCGCGGCGGCGGAGAGGCCACCTCCCTGGCGGTTGATGCCCTTGTTGTCGGACAGTTCGCCGCCGTGACGAACGATGGTGAAGATTTCCGAGCCAAGCACGCGCTGAACGTCGAGGACGATGCGGCCGTCGTCGAGCAGGAGGACGCTGCCCGCCGAGACGTCGCGCGTCAGATCCTTGTAGTCCAGGCCGGCGCGGTCGGCGTTACCCAGTTCGCACTTGGCGTCGAGGATGAAGGGGGCGCCTTTATCGAGCCAGATCTTGCCGTCGGCAAACTTGCCGACACGGATTTTCGGACCCTGCAGGTCAGCGAGGATACCTACTGGGCGCCCGACACGGGCCGCCGCCTCGCGTACCAGCTGCGCGCGGGCAATGTGGTCCTGCGGTTTGCCATGGGAAAAATTGAGGCGCACGACGTCGACGCCGGCGCGGATCAT
The DNA here is from genome assembly GCF_907163215.1 of Candidatus Accumulibacter sp. ACC005. Taxonomy (NCBI): domain Bacteria; kingdom Pseudomonadati; phylum Pseudomonadota; class Betaproteobacteria; genus Candidatus Accumulibacter; species Candidatus Accumulibacter sp. ACC005. Next base: position 142,269 of record NZ_CAJQUB010000011.1, read on the forward strand.
GCGTTCGAGCACATCGGCGTCCGACGACGCGGGCCCGAGGGTGGCAACGATCTTGGTATCGCGGGGCATGGGGTTCCTATTCTTGTTGTACAGACGAGGCTTCCATCTGGGTCGGTTTTCTTGGCGTGTTGGCGGGGCACGCACGAGCCGACTTGTCAGCCGTTTTCTCTGACAGTGCCTGGCCGTGCCACGTTCAACCGGGAGCGTTGTCCCTGCCGAGCGTGCCGATTCTCGGGTGGGTGAGAATGAGAGCGGAGTCACGGCTATCCGACTTGAGCTGAGTGCAGGCGTCAGATCCGCCGCTGCGTGATTGCCGTGCAGTGTACGCGCAACGCAGCAAAGGGGGGCGAGTGCTTGCCTGGCGATCGCTTGGCGATCGTTTTCGCGGCGACGGGTTGCAGCGCGTGTCGAGGGGCGGCATGGCGAGTGGCGATGGGCTCAGTGCGGGCGCTGTCGGCCCCGGTCCAGCGGCAACAGGTGCCTGCCGAGCGACCAACACGAGGTCGTCAAGGGCTTTTCCTCAGGAAACCGGGGAGGGCGCGGGGAGGGCGGTAAGGAGGGTCAAGGAAAAGGGGCGCCCGAAAGCGCCCCTGAATGGCATTTTAGCGCGCCATTACCTTGATCATTTCCAGCACCTTGCAGGAGTAACCCCACTCGTTGTCGTACCAGGAGACGACCTTGACGAAGGTGCCGTCAAGCGCCATGCCGGCGTCCGAGTCGAACACCGACGTGCAGCTCTCGCCACGGAAGTCAGTGGCCACCACTTTTTCGTCGGTGTAGCCGAGAACACCCTTCATCGGGCCTTCCGACGCAGCCTTCATCGCCGCGCAGATCTGCTCGTAGGTGGTTTCCTTGTTCAACTCGACGGTCAGGTCGACGACCGAGACGTCCGACGTCGGCACGCGGAAAGCCATGCCGGTCAGTTTCTTGTTGAGCTCGGGAATGACCTTGCCGACGGCCTTGGCTGCACCGGTCGAGGACGGAATGATGTTCTCGAGGATGCCGCGACCACCGCGCCAGTCCTTGTTGGACGGGCCATCAACGGTTTTCTGCGTGGCGGTGGCTGCATGAACGGTGGTCATCAGGCCGCGCTTGATGCCCCAGTTGTCATTCAGTACCTTGGCCACCGGGGCGAGACAGTTGGTGGTGCAGGAAGCGTTCGAAATGATCGTCTGACCGGCATAGGTGCTGTCATTGACGCCAAACACGAACATCGGCGTGTCGTCCTTGCTCGGTGCGCTCTGGATGACTTTCTTGGCGCCCGCGGCGATGTGCTTCTGGCAGGACTCGGTGGTCAGGAAGAGACCGGTCGCGTCCACAACGATATCGGCACCGACTTCGTTCCACTTCAGCTCGGCCGGATCCTTGACTGCGGTCAGGCGGACTTTCTTGCCATTGACGACGAGCGAGTTGCCTTCGACCGCAATGGTGCCCTGGAAACGACGATGCACGGAATCATACTTGAGCATGTACGCCAGGTAATCGGGTTCGAGCAGGTCGTTGATGCCGACGATTTCAATGTCGTCCGAGAAATCTTGCACAGCAGCGCGAAACACCATCCGTCCGATACGGCCAAAGCCATTGATCCCTACTTTGATTGTCATGAAACGGTCTCCTTGAGAAATTACAACACTGTCTTCACGGTCGTGACCACATTGGTCACCGTGAAACCGAAATAGTCGAACACCTGGCCTGCCGGTGCCGACTCTCCAAAACGATCGATGCCGATAACGGCGCCGTCGAGTCCGACGTACTTGCGCCAGAAACTGCTGACGCCTGCTTCGATCGCCACTCGCGGTAGCGCGCGTGGCAAAACTGCTTCCCGGTACGACGCCTCCTGGCGATCGAAGACCTCGGCGCAGGGCATCGAGACGACGCGCACGGCGATACCTTCGTCGGCCAGCGCCTGGCGTGCGTCGAGTGCCAGCTTGACTTCCGAGCCGGTGGCGATCAGCAGCGCCTGTGGGTCGGCGCAGTCGGCCAGCACGTAGGCCCCGCGGCGAATCACTTCGGGCGCGACGCCACTGCTCACCGGCGGCAGATTCTGTCGCGAGAGCGCCAGAATCGTCGGCCCGTCGTTACGCTCGATGCCGGCGATCCAGGACACGGCCGTTTCGCTGGCGTCCGCCGGGCGCCAGACGTCAACGTTGGGAATCAGGCGCAGGCTGGCGACGTGTTCGACCGGTTGGTGCGTCGGGCCGTCTTCGCCCAGGCCGATCGAATCGTGCGTATACACCATGATCTGGCGCACTTTCATCAGTGCTGCCATGCGGATCGCGTTGCGCGCGTAGTCCGAGAAGACCAGGAAGGTCGCGGTGTACGGAATCAGGCCGCCGTGCAGGGCGAGGCCATTGGCGATCGCCGTCATGCCGAACTCACGCACCCCGTAATAGACATAGTTGCCGCCCTGGGTGCGGCTGATGCCCTGCGAGCCCTTCCACAGCGTCAGGTTCGATCCGGCCAGATCCGCCGAGCCGCCAATGAGTTCTGGCACCTGCGGCGCGAAGGCGCTGATGGCGTTCTGCGAAGCCTTGCGGGTGGCGATGTTTTCCGCCTTGCCCGCGACCTCGGCCAGCGCCTGCGCGGCAGTCGCGTTCCAGTCGGCGGGCAGCTCGCCATTCGTGCGGCGGCTGAACTCGGCAGCCAACTCCGGGAACGCGGCCTGATAGGTCGCGAAGCGCGCTTGCCAGTTGTTTTCGAAGACGTTACCGCGCATGCGGCCGTCCCAGCTCGAATAGACGGCGTCAGGAATTTCGAAGGGCGCGTGCGGCCAGCCGAGATGCGCGCGGGTCGCGGCAACTTCGTCGCTTCCCAGAGGCGCGCCATGGACGTCGTGACTGCCCACCTTGTTCGGCGAACCCTCGCCGATGCGTGTCTTGCAGCAGATCAGCGTCGGGCGGTCGCCGTCGGCACGCGCCGCGCGCAGCGCCTGGTCGACCGCTTCGCCATCATGGCCGTCGACGGCGGCGATGACCTGCCAGCCGTAGGCGGCGAAGCGTTGCGGCGTGTCATCGGTGAACCAGCCTTCGACATGGCCGTCGATGGAAATGCCGTTGTCGTCGTAGAGGGCGATCAGCTTGCCCAGTCCGAGCGTTCCCGCCAGCGAGCAGACCTCGTGTGAAATGCCCTCCATCAGGCAGCCGTCGCCGAGGAATACGTAGGTCGAGTGATTGACGATCTCGTGCCCGGGACGATTGAAGTCGGCGGCCAGGACCTTCTCGGCGATGGCCATGCCGACCGCGTTGGCCAGACCCTGGCCGAGCGGACCGGTCGTCGTCTCGACGCCCGGGGTATGTCCCACTTCCGGGTGCCCGGGCGTCTTCGAGCGGAACTGACGGAAGTTCTTCAGGTCGTCGATCGAGACGTCGTAGCCGGTGAGATGCAGCAGCGTGTACAGCAGCATCGAGCCGTGGCCGTTCGAAAGGACGAAACGGTCGCGGTCCGGCCAGTGTGGATTACCCGGGTTGTGGCGCAGATGGCGACGCCAGAGCACTTCGGCGATTTCAGCCATTCCCATTGGCATGCCTGGGTGGCCGGAGTTGGCTTGTTGCACCGCGTCCATGGCAAGGGCGCGGATGACGTTGGTCAGGGCGGTAAACGCAATAGGCACGATAATTTGCCGATCAGAAGCGGGTTGTTGGGTCGCATGGGCAAATTATCCGCCAAAACAGCAGGCATTGCCACCTTCCCTTGTGACGCCGCACGAGGAGGTGGCTGCTTGTGACTACAGACAGCGATGGCTCATGCGTAGTGATTTATTAAATAGTAAAAGCTAACTATAAATGGAAAAAAGTTTAACTTTTAATTATCTATTGTGCCGCCTACACTGGTCGCTATCGAACGACGCCATGTGACCCGAATGCACGCAGACCAGCCGGCCGAACGCACAATGATCTCGCGCCCTTGCAGCGCGACGCTTGGGCAATCGGTCGTCCTGCAGGCGGCCATCTTCGACGTTGACGGGACGCTCGCCGATAGCGAGCGGGACGGCCACCGCGTGGCCTTCAACCGGGCTTTTGCACAGTCCGGCCTGGACTGGGAGTGGTCGGTCGCCACCTACGGCGAATTGCTCGCGGTGACCGGTGGCAAGGAGCGCATCCGTCACTTCGCGGCACAGCACGCACCGCAGTGGCTGCAGCGGCCAGCGAGTGAAGCCTGGCTGACGGGATTGCATCGCTTGAAGAGCGAAATCTACGCGCAGCTGGTGGGCGCCGGTCGCATCGCCCTGCGCCCTGGCGTGGCGCGCCTGCTGGGCGAGTTGCGCCGCGCGGGTGTGCGCCTGGCGATCGCCACGACAACGACGCCGTCGAGCCTGCACAGCCTGCTGCTCACCCGCTTTGGCGACCGGGCCGAGTCGCTCTTCGAAGTCATCGGCGCCGGTGATGTGGTGGCCGACAAGAAGCCCGCTCCGGATATCTATCGCTGGGTGTTGCGGCAAATGAACCTGCCCCCGCAAGCCTGCCTGGCGGTCGAGGATTCGCTGCCCGGGCTGCGGGCGGCGACGGCCGCCGGCATCCCGACCGTAATCACCGTCAACGCCTATAGCGCAGACGACGACTTCGCCGGTGCGCTGAGCGTGCTTTCCGATCTCGGCGAGCCTGGCGCGCCCGCGCGCCGCCTGGCGGGGGCGCCGCTGGTCGGGGAATGCGTCGATCTTGCCCAGCTGCGCCTTTGGCAGCGCAAGGCGGTGGTCGACATGAACCACTGACGGGCAGCCGGCCTACGGGTAAAAACACCCACGAACACTTTCTTGACCATTACTCGACACGGAGACAAGCATGGACCAATCGAATCGTTACGCCGACCTCAGCCTCAGGGAAGACGAGCTGATCAGTGGCGGCAAGCATATTCTGGTGGCCTACAGGATGAAGCCCAAGGCCGGTTACGACTACCTGCAGGCCGCCGCGCACTTTGCCGCCGAGTCGTCCACCGGGACCAACGTCGAGGTGTGTACCACCGACGATTTCACCCGCGGCGTCGATGCCCTGGTCTATCTGATCGACGAAGCCAGCGAAGAGATGCGTATCGCCTATCCGCTCGACCTCTTTGACCGCAACGTCACCGACGGTCGGATGATGATCGTTTCCTTCCTGACCCTCGTGATCGGCAACAATCAGGGCATGGGTGACATCGAACACGCCAAGATCTATGACTTCTACGTGCCCGAGCGTGCTCTGCAGTTGTTCGACGGTCCGGCCAAGGACATTTCCGACATGTGGCGCATTCTCGGCCGTCCGGTCAAGGACGGCGGCTACATTGCCGGGACCATCATCAAGCCCAAGCTGGGCCTGCGCCCCGAACCGTTCGCCAAGGCCGCGTACCAGTTCTGGCTCGGCGGCGACTTCATCAAGAACGACGAGCCGCAGGGCAACCAGGTCTTTGCGCCGATGAAGAAGGTCATGCCGCTGGTGGTCGACGCGATGAAACGTGCGCAGGACGAGACCGGGCAGGCAAAGCTCTTCTCGGCCAACATCACCGCCGACGATCACTACGAGATGTGTGCCCGTGCCGACTACATCCTCGAGACCTTCGGGCCCGACGCCGACAAGGTCGCTTTCCTGGTCGACGGCTACGTCGGCGGTCCGGGCATGGTCACCACCGCGCGTCGGCAGTACCCCAACCAGTACCTGCACTACCACCGCGCCGGTCACGGCGCGGTCACCTCGCCGAGTTCGAAGCGCGGTTACGACGCCTACGTTCTGGCCAAGATGGCGCGCCTGCAGGGGGCCTCGGGAATTCACGTCGGCACCATGGGCTACGGCAAGATGGAAGGCACCGCCGACGACCGGGCGATCGCCTACATCATCGAGCGTGACGAGTACCAGGGCCCGGCCTATTTCCAGAAGTGGTACGGCATGAAGCCGACGACGCCGATCATTTCCGGCGGCATGAACGCCCTGCGTCTGCCCGGCTTCTTCGCCAACCTCGGCCACGGCAATGTCATCAACACCTCGGGTGGCGGTTCGTACGGCCACATCGACAGCCCCGCCGCCGGCGCCATTTCACTGCGCCAGGCCTACGAGTGCTGGCAGGCCGGTGCCGACCCGATCGAATGGGCCCGCGAGCACCCGGAGTTTGCGCGTGCCTTCGAGTCCTTCCCGGGCGACGCCGACACGCTCTATCCAGGCTGGCGCGACAAGCTCGGCGCGCATCGCTGAGCGGCGGGCTGGCCGCCGCACGAACGACTTCCGAACAGCGATCGAGACAGCAACGGGAACAGGACCAGGCAATGACCGACAAGGAGCAGTTCAAGGTTCGCGAAGAGCCTTTCTATCAGGCGCAGGGCAAGGAAGTGGCGCTTTACGAGGCGGCGTACGCGGCGCGTCTGCCGGTGATGGTCAAGGGGCCGACCGGCTGCGGCAAGTCGCGCTTCATCGAATACATGGCCTGGAAGCTCGCGCGCCCGTTGATCACCGTTGCCTGCAACGAAGACATGACCGCGTCCGATCTGGTCGGGCGCTACCTGCTCGAAGCCAACGGCACCCGCTGGCTCGACGGGCCGCTGACCACCGCGGCGCGTATCGGCGCCATCTGCTACCTCGACGAGGTCGTCGAAGCACGCCAGGACACCACCGTCGTCATCCATCCGCTGACCGACCACCGACGCACGCTGCCGCTCGACAAGAAGGGCGAGCTGATCCAGGCGCACGCCGATTTTCAGCTGGTGATCTCGTACAACCCCGGCTACCAGAGCCTGATGAAGGACCTCAAGCAGTCGACCAAGCAGCGCTTCACCGCTTTCGAGTTCGACTACCCGGACGCGGCGCTGGAAATCGCCATCCTGGTCAGCGAAAGCGGCATCGACGAAGCCACCGCCACGCAACTGGTGAGCGTCGGCGCCGCCGCCCGGCGCCTCAAGGGGCATGGCCTCGACGAGGGAATTTCGACGCGTCTGCTGGTTTATGCCGCAACGCTGATCAAGGGGGGGGTCGCCCCGGTGGATGCCTGCCGGATGGCGCTGGTGCGCCCGATCACCGACGACCGCGACATTCGCGATACCCTCGATCATGCCATCGACGCCACCTTCGCCTGAGCGCGGTCGCCAGGCACAGGTCCAGGCCATGGCCCCTCCCGAAAATACTGCCGGCCCGGCCTGGGAACAGCGCCTGCACGGCTACCGCGAACAGCTCGCCTGTGGCTTCCCACAGGTCGGTGACGTCTTCGCGGAGTGCATGCGCGAAGCGCTGGCCGTACTCTCGGCCGAGGGTGTCGACGGCTATCTCGATACGGCGCGCTTCCTCGGCGGCATGGGCCGTGGCGTCGAGCCGGTACTGGTTTTCCTTGAAGAGTGGCCGCCGATCGCCACGCTGGTCGGCGAAGCGGCCCTGCCGGCGATCACCGCCAGTCTGCATGCCCTGTGCAAGTCGCCGAATGCCAAGGCGATCACGCCCTTCCTGCAGACCCTGGCCGCTGTCGCCCGCCGCCTGCCTTCGCGCCAGCAGCTGCAGCGCTACCTGGACCTGACGCAGGAGTTCAGCGAGCGTACGACCGGTTCGATCCACGGCATTCACCAGACTTTCGCCAGCCCCGGCCTGCCCGATTTCCTCGCCCAGGCACCGACGCTGCTCGACCAGCTGTCGATCGCCGGGCTGCGCAACTGGGTCGATTACGGTATCCGCAACTACCCCAACCATCCCGAGCGGCAACGCGACTACTTCAGCCTCAAGTCGGCGGACAGCCGCGCCGTCCTGCAGCGCGAGCGGCACGGCACGCTGCTGGTCGACAACGAACGCCTGCTCGACCTCTACCTGCGCGGGCTTTGGGGCGACAGCACGCAGCTGGTGCCGTATCCGGGCCACCTCGACCAGGCGCAGAAATCGCTGCCCTATTACGACGCTTCCGGCATTCGCCTGCCCGACGTGCTGGACGACGCGCACGGCGTTTCCGGCATCGACCGCTACCGTGCAACGCTGGCGCACATCGCCGGCCATCGCCGCTGGAGCACGCCGATGTTCGCCGACAACTGCAGCCCGATGCAGCGCATGGCGATCGAGGTCTTCGAAGACAGCCGCATCGAGACGCTGGTCATGCGCGCCTACCCCGGCCTGCGGCGGACTTTTCTGGCCCTGCACCCGGCGCCGCGCGCCGGCGCCTGCGACCCGGAAACCACCTCCTGCCTGCGCCATCGCCTGAGCATGCTCTCGCGCGCCTTGCTCGATTCCGCACACGCTTACCAGGACGCCGAGCTGCTCAAGTTCGTGCGTCACTTTCACGAGACGATGGCGCGGGGCGAGTCGAGCAGCGAAGAAATCGCCGACCTGGCGCTGGCCTACATCGCCCGTACCCGCCGCCAGAGCGACCAGTTGGCCGACGTCCATTTTGCCGATACCGAAGTCAGCTATCGTGACGACAACCGCCACCTGTGGCGATTTCACGAACTCAGCGACGACGAGGAAATGTTCGACGAGCAGCGTCCGACGCCCGTCGCTGCCGACGTCGACCGCCTGCCGCCGCGCCACTACCCAGAGTGGGACTATCAGAGCCAGAGCTATCGACCGGACTGGGTCAGTCTCTACGAATCGCTGCACCCGGCGGGCGACGCCGCGGATATCGACCGTCTGCTCGAAAAACACGCCGCGCTGGCCAGGCGTTTGAAGCGTCTGCTGGACATCCTCAAACCGCAGGACAAGGTGCGCATTCGCTACCAGGAAGACGGCAGCGAACTCGATCTGGACGTCGCCCTGCGCTCGCTGATCGACTTCAAGGGCGGCGCCAGCCCGGATTCGCGCATCAACATGAGTCACCGCACGAACGGCCGCAACCTGGCCGTTCTGGTCCTGCTCGACCTTTCGCAGTCGCTCGCCGACAAGGTCAAGGTCGGCGCCGGCGGCGGCGAGCAGAGCATTCTCGAACTGAGCCAGGAAGCGGTGTCCCTGCTCGCCTGGTCGGTCGAGCAACTCGGCGACCCCTTCGCCATCGCCGGTTTTCACTCCGACAGCCGCCACGACGTCCGTTACCTGCACCTCAAGGGTTACAGCGAGCGCTGGGGCGACGTCGTCAAGGGCCGTCTGGCGGCGATGCAGGCCGGCTACTCGACGCGCATGGGCGCCGCCATGCGCCACGCCGCGCACTACCTGGCGGCGCAGAAGGCGGACAAGAAACTGCTGCTCGTGCTCACCGACGGCCAGCCCGCCGACGTCGACGTCCATGACGAGCGCCTGCTCATCGAAGACGCCCGCAAGTCGGTCGAGGAACTCGATCAGCAGGGCATCTTCAGCTACTGCATCAACCTCGACCGTCAGGCCGACGACTACGTCGGTGACATCTTCGGTCGGCGCTATACGGTGATCGACAACATCGAGCGCCTGCCGGAACGGCTGCCGGAGCTGTTCATGGCGCTGACGCGGTAGCCGGCAGAGCAGTGGGGATGCGTGTGCGCTGGAGTGGCGGCGTGATGAAGAGCGCCCAAGCTCAAGCCACCGTCGCCTGCATGGACTAGAATCAGCGCGATGGCGGCAGCTGCTCACGCGCCAGGTCGAGAACCGCTGCGCAGCGCGAGCTGGCCGCAGAGCTTCTCGCACAAGACAAACCGTAGTCGCCACAGGTCGCATTTCCCGGAACACGGTTGTCGAACCCGTCGGGCGGTCGCCCCCCACGCAAGCGAAAGGAGTCGCAATGGCACGAATCGAAAAGGACTTCCTGGGCGAGAAGGAATTGCCCGATGACGCGTACTACGGCGTGCAAACGCTACGCGGACTGCAGAACTTCCACATCACCGGCATCCCGATGTCGGCCGAGCCGTTCTTCGTGAAGGCTTTCGGCTATGTCAAGAAAGCGGCGGCGCTGACCAACCGCAATCTTGGCGTCATCGATGCACGCGTTGCCGATGCGATCATCGGCGCCTGTGACCGTCTGATTGCTGGCGAGATGGACGAGCAGTTCGTCACCGACTTCATCCAGGGCGGCGCCGGCACCTCGACCAACATGAACGCCAACGAGGTCATCGCCAACCTGGCGCTCGAAAGCCTTGGCCACAAGAAGGGCGAGTACGAGTTCGTCCACCCCAATGACCACGTCAACTGCGGGCAATCGACCAACGATGTCTATCCGACCGCTTTCCGGCTGGCTCTGATCCTGCGCCTGACCAGCTACATGGACGCACTGCGCCGCCTCGAGGACGCTTTTCACGCCAAGGGCAAGGAGTTCGAGGGCGTCCTCAAGATGGGGCGCACGCACCTGCAGGATGCCGTGCCGATGTCGCTCGGGCAGGAATTCCACGGCTGGGGTACGACCATCGGTGAGGAAGTGCACCGTATCGCCGACGTGCGCCAGCTGTTGCACGAGGTCAATCTCGGCGCTACGGCAATCGGCACTTCGGTGACCGCTGCCTCGGGTTACCCCGAAATGGTCACCCGCTGCCTGTCGGATCTCACTGGAATCAAGCTCATCCTGGCCGGCGACCTGGTCGAGGCGACTTCCGACACCGGCGCCTACGTGCAGTTGTCGGGCGTGCTCAAGCGCACTTCGGCAAAGCTTACCAAGATCTGCAACGACATTCGCCTGCTCGCCTCGGGTCCGCGCTGCGGATTCAACGAGATCAATCTGCCGCAGATGCAGCCCGGGTCGTCGATCATGCCGGGCAAGGTCAATCCGGTGATACCGGAAGTGGTGAACCAGACGAGTTTCCTGGTCATCGGGCTCGATCTGACCGTGACGCTGGCCGCTTCGGCGGGCCAGCTCCAGCTCAACGTCATGGAGCCGGTAATCACCTTTGCCTTGTTTACGTCGATTTTCACGATGGAACATGCGGTCAACAGCCTGCGCGTGAACTGTGTCCGCGGCATCACCGCCAACGCCGACCACTCGCGCGACATGGTCCTCAACTCGCTCGGCATCGTTACCCTGTTGAAGCAGTCGTTGGGCTACAAGCAGTGTGCTGAAATCGCGCGCGAGGGCTACGAGACCGGCAAGTCGCTGCAGCAGATCGTGGTCGACGAACGCAAGCTGCTGAGCCAGGAGAAATGGGACGAGCTGTTCTCGCTCGAGAACCTGATCAAGGGGAATCTCGGGAAATAAGCGTCCGCACCTGCGGCCGACTCGCGAGGCGCGCGTCGGCCAAGCAAGTCGTCGTCAAACAGGCCGGGATAGGGATTCCGGCCACTACCTGGGGGAGCGGTCGTGACACTGGCTATCTTTCTGCAATTCGTCGTCGTGCTGGCGGCAATCTGGATGGGCGCGCGCTACAGCGGTGTCGGGCTCGGCCTGTGGGGTGCGGTCGGACTCCTGGTGTTGATCATCGGCTTCGGCGTCACGCCGACGTCGCCGCCGATAGACGTGATGCTGATCATCCTGGCGGTGATCATGGCCGCGTCGGTGATGGACGCGGCCGGCGGCATTGACTTCCTGGTGCGCGTCGCCGAACGCATCATCCGCGCCAACCCCAGATACGTCACCATCGTCGCGCCACTGACGACCTGGTGTTTCACTTTCGTCGCCGGAACCGGCCACATCGTCTACCCCTTGCTGCCGGTGATCTACGAGACCGCGCACCGCAGCGGCATTCGTCCCGAGCGACCGATGGCGATCGCGACCATTGCCTCGCAGCAGGCGATCACCGCCAGTCCGGTCGCTGCGGCGACGGCGGCGATGATCGGCCTGTTTGCCGAGAAGGGCATGACGCAGTGGGGACTGCCGCAGATTCTGATGATCTGCGTTCCCGCCACCCTGACCGGTGTCATCGCCGCCGCCGTCGTCTCGATGTTCCTCGGCAAGGATCTGAAGGACGATCCCGAGTACCAGGCACGCTTGCGGGCGGGCGAGATCCCGGCGCCGCAGGCGGCCGCCGATAGGCCACCGCTGAAGCCCGCCGCCAAGCTATCGGCGTACCTCTTCCTGAGCGGCGTCGCGCTCGTCGTGCTGCTCGGCTTCTTCCCGGAACTGCGACAATTGCCCGGCGCCAAGAGCGCCATCGGCATGCCGATCGTCATCGAGGTGGTGATGATGGCGGTCGCGGCGATCATGCTCATGCTGACCCGGGTGAACGTCGACGAAGTGCCGAAAACGGCAACGCTGCGCGCCGGCGTGGTGGCGGTGATCGGTATTTTCGGTCTGGCGTGGCTGGGTGACAGCTTCATCGCCGCGAACAAGGAGGTGATCGTTCCGGCGATCGGCCACTTGGCGGAGGTGGCGCCGTGGACCTTTGCCTTTGGCCTGTTCTTCGCGTCGGTATTGCTCTACAGTCAGGCTGCGACGACCCGTGCGTTGATGCCACTTGGAATCGTCCTCGGTATTCCGCCGCAGTTCCTGATCGCGATGTTCCCGTCGGTGAACGGTTACTTCTTCATCCCCACCTATGGTTCTCTGATCGCGGCGATCAACTTCGATCTGTCGGGGACGACAAAAATCGGTAAATACGTGTTGAATCACTCGTTCATGATCCCGGGGCTTGTGGCGACGGTGACCGCCGTATCCACCGGCCTGCTGCTGGCCCGCCTTGTTTTCTGAGCGGCCTACGCCGCGCTGTACGCCGCGTAGGCCTGCCAGGCGGCGAGCAGCGCCAGGATCAGGAAAAAGGCACCGCTGATCCGGTGCAGCAGCGCGATCGGGATTCTTTGCAGGAGGGTGCGACCGGCGACGATTCCCAGCGCCGACGTGGCGGCCAGTGCCGCGGTGGCGCCGAGCCAGACCGCGGCCGGAACCTGAGTGCTGCTCAGGGCCACCACCGCGAGCTGCGTCTTGTCGCCGAACTCGGCCACCGTCAGCAGGATGAAGGTGGTGAAGAAAATGCCCTGGCCGCTTTTCTCCTCGACTTGTTCGTCGCCTGCGTCGTCTTTGGCGCGCAAGGCGTGGACGCCAAAGAGGGCGAACAGGACGGCGACGATTGCGCCGACGACGTAGGGTGGCAACCAGTTGGCGATGGCCACCCCGAAGACGACCGCCAGCGTATTGAGCAGGGCGAAGGCGGCCAGTGCGCCGAGCATCACCGGTGCCGGCCGGTGCCGGGAGGCCAGGGTCATGCACACCAGCTGGCTCTTGTCGCCGATTTCGGCGGCGGCGATCAAGACGAAGCTGGTCGCCGTCGTCGCCGACAGCTCGACCAGGTTGCCGGTGCTCAGCAGGGAGGCAAGGGATTCCATGGGGCTCTGCGCGTTGTCGATCGGGGTTTCCGGAAAGGGATCACGGAAGCGGCCTGCTCACGATGGCGGAGTTCGCTCATCGGCGCGCCGCGAAGTGCGCGAGTATAACCGTTCGCGGCAAGTCCGGAGGCATATCGAGAGCACGAATTGACAGTTGTTGACAGATATTGGCCGCCGCGCCGAAACCCGCCCGGAGACCCCTCCAGCAGGAGCAGGACTCGCAACCAGCACAGTGCAATGCCATCGACGCCGGGATTGCCGGTGTTGCCTGGTTGCGGCGACAGGCCGGTCTACCTCGCCCGGCTGCCCGCCGTGGCGCGGTGGACGTAGAAACTCTGCGGCGCGGATGTGATCAGCAGCTTTCCCGAGCGGTCCATTATCGACACCTGGAGTTGATGCTCGACGCTGTCCGTGGCGGCTGCCTGCCATTGCGAAGCACTGATTTCGAACTGCGCCGTGGTGTAGGTGCCGGGCAGCGCGCCACCATCGAGAGTGACTACGATGGCGTCACCCTGTTCGGCGCGCAGCGCCGGCTGGATGGCGAGCCGAACCGGGATCTGGCCGGTGTTCGAGTGGATCGTTCCGCCGCTTGCGGGCTCGGTGATCGCCAGCGACTGGTAGTGGGCAGCGACGGCCGGGGTCTGGGCGGGCGGTTTCGGCGCCGCTGGCGGCGAGTCGCTGAGGTTGATCGGCGGCAGGGTCACCTCGGTCGCCCCCGGGCTTGGCAGGTCCCGCCCCTGGCTTGGCAGGTCCGAGAAGACGGGACCATCCTTGCCGGGCGTTTCGTAGATTGGCTGCGCCGCGGCGGCCGCTGCGGCGAAAACTCCCAGGAGAAGGTAATGAACGGTCTTCATGTCGATCATCCAGTTGTGCTGCGGGTCGTGCCGGTACGGCGGATTGAAATATAGCATCTTCAGCGAATCCTTCGTCGGCAGCACCCGCTTTTGCAGCAACGAGCGCGCCAACCCTCGCTGCTGCCGACACCGGGTCCCCGGCGCAGGGGCGAACGGCTCGTTCATGGGCTTCGCTTTGCGCCAGGCGATAGCGTTGCTCTGATGTAGAATTCCGGGCGCGGAGACTCTTCGCCGGAAAAAGGGTTTATCTTGACGGCGGCATTCGCCGCCGCCGTGAGTATCCGTAGTCCGGCCATTCAGCCGAGAAGACGTCGCCATGAAGCTCGAGTTAGGGGCAGGTCGTCTCGCCCGCGAAAGGCCGGCGGACCACCGACTACTTCGAGCCAACCGTGTCACAGGAGAATTATTGATGAGCAACCTAGTCGTAATCGCCTACGAAGACCAATTCAAAGCCGAGGAGGTCCGCACCATGCTGCGCAAGATGCAGCGGGAATACCTCATCGATCTCGAAGACGCAGTGGTTGCCGTCAAGGACGACCAGGGCAAGGTGAAGCTGCATCAGATGTACCAGCTTGCTGCGGCCGGCGCCTTGAGTGGCGGTTTCTGGGGCGCCCTGATCGGCTTGATCTTCATGAGCCCGCTGCTGGGCATGGCCGTTGGTGCGGGTGCCGGTGCGGTCAGTGGCGCCTTGACCGACGTCGGCATCAACGACGACTTCATGAAGAACCTCGCCGCATCGTTCAAGAACGGTAGCTCGGTGCTCTTCGTTCTGGTCCGCAAGGCGACGCCCGACAAGGTGCTGGAACAGCTGCAGGGTACCGGCGGCAAGGTCATCAAGACTTCGCTGACGCACGAAGAGGAAGAGAAGCTGCAGGCCGTACTCAACACCGCCAACGCCGCGGCTGCGGGCTGACCCCGGCGCAGCTTGCTGGCAATCACGCCCCGGGTGAGCGCTTGGGGGCGCGGACGAGGAGGATCAAGAATGGATTTGAGCGTTTACCACTGGCTCCTGATTGCCGCCTTCGTCGCTATCGTGATCTGGGTGTTCGGCCGCAAGCGCAAGGCGCGCTTCGAGGAAGAGTCGCGGATTCCTTTCGAAGAAGGAAAGGACTGAGCGGCGAGCCAGCCGTTCGTTCGCGGGCTGGCGGCCAGAGGCACGTCGGGGCCCGCCAGGCTTCAGACCCTTCCCGGCGAGCCCCATTGCAGGTGGCATTCGGCTGGCCGGGGAGGGCGAGCTGTCGGCCGTTCTTGGGTTGCACGTTTTCCTGATCACCCTTTTGTCTGGAGAGAGCCGTGGCAGAGGTTGGCAAGCAATCAAACGCAGGCGCCGGAAGCAACGCCGCCGCTCCCGATCTCGAGAAGATTCCGGTCGACGAGGTTCTCTCCGCACTTGCCGTAAAACCCGACCAGGGCCTGAGCGCTGCCGAAGCGCAGCAGCGCGCGGCCAGATACGGCCCAAATGCGATCATCGTCAAGGAAAGGAGCCTCGGCGAGCAGATTCGCGGCTACTTCACCGGCTCGATGGCCTACGTCATCGAGGCCGCTGCACTGGTCTCCGCGCTGCTCGGCCACTGGGACGACTTCGTGATCATCGGCTCATTGCTGGTGTTCAACGCGGCGCTCGAATACTGGCAGGACCGCAAGGCGTCGAACGCGCTGGCTGCCCTGAAGGCCGGACTGGCCCCCGAGGCGACCGTCCTGCGCGACGGCCAGTGGAGTACGGTGCAGGCATCGACGCTGGTGCCCGGCGACATGGTCAAGATCCGCCTCGGCGTGATCGTGCCCGCCGACCTGCGCCTGACCAGCGGCGACTTCGCGTCGATCGACCAGGCGGCGCTCACCGGTGAATCGTTGCCGGCCAGAAAGCAGGTCGGCGACGAAGCCTACTCGGGCAGTGTCGTCAAGCAGGGCGAGATGGAGGCGGTGGTCATCGCCACCGGCGGCAACACCTTCTTCGGTCGTACCGCCAAGCTTGTCGCCGGCGCCGGTTCGGTCAGCCACGCACAGAAAGCGATGTTCCAGATCAGCAACTTTCTGATCATCGTGGCCGTCTGTCTGACGCTGGTCATGGTGGCCGTCAAGGTCTACCACGATATCGTGATTGCCAAGGACTGGAACCTCGCCGACGCCCTCGGCATCCTGCAGTTCGTTCTGGTGCTGATGGTCGCCTCGATTCCGGTGGCGATGCCGGCCGTTTTCTCGATCACCATGGCGCTCGGCGCACTGGCGCTGTCGAAAGAGCAGGCGATCGTTTCCAAGCTGTCGGCGATCGAGGAAATGGCCGGCGTCGACATTCTCTGTTCGGACAAGACCGGCACGCTGACCAAGAACCAGTTGAGCCTCAGCGAGCCGATGCTCTTCGCCGCCAGCGATCCGCAGGACTGCATCCTGGCCGCGGCACTGGCGTCCAAGCTCGAGGACAAGGACGCCATCGATACCGCGGTGATCACCGCGCTCAAGGACCAGAGCGTCCTCAAGAGCTGGACCCTGACCAAGTTCGTGGCCTTCGATCCGGTCACCAAGCGCACGCAGGCGACGGTCAGCGACGCCAGCGGCAAGTCGTTCATGGTCGCCAAGGGGGCGCCGCAAGCGATCGTCGATCTTGCCCAGGCGTCTGCCGATGTCGCGCAGAAGGTCAAGGACGCGGTGGACAAGCTGGCCGCGCAGGGCGCACGGGCGTTGGGCGTCGCGCGCTCGGCCGACGGCGGCGCGAGCTGGTCGTTTCTCGGCATCCTGCCGATGTTCGACCCGCCGCGCGACGACTCCAAGGAAACCATCGACAAGGCGGCGGAGAAAGGCGTGCGGGTGATGATGATCACCGGCGACGACACCGCCATCGCCATCGAGACCGCACGCCAGCTCGGCATGGGAACGAATATCATCCCGGCGGCGGATGCCTTCCCCAAGGACATGGATCCCGACAAGGTGCCGCCGGCGATCATCGACGCGATCGAACGCGCCGACGGTTTCGCGCGCGTCTTCCCCGAGCACAAGTACGCCATCGTCAAGGCGCTGCAGTCGCGCGGCCATCTCGTGGCGATGACCGGAGACGGCGTCAATGACGCACCGGCACTGAAGCAGGCCGACTGTGGCACGGCCGTTTCGGGCGCCACCGATGCCGCCCGCGGTGCCGCGGCGCTGATCCTCACCGCCCCCGGCCTGTCGGTGATCAACGGCGCCATCGACGAGGCGCGCCGCATTTTCGGGCGCATCAACAGCTACCTGACCTATCGCATCGCGCTGACCCTCGACATCATGTTCGTCGTCGTCCTATCGACCATCTTCCTTGCCTTCTCGCCCCTGACGGCGATCATGATCGTCGTCATGTCCCTGCTCAACGACCTGCCGATGATGACCATCGCCTACGACAACACGCCGGTCAGTCCGCGGCCGGTGCGCTGGGAACTGCCGCGTATCTTCGGCCTGGCCTCGATTCTCGGCGCCTTCCTGGTGGCCGAGTCGTTCGGCCTCTTGCTGTTTGGCGTCAAGGTGTTGTCGGAGCCACATTTGCAGGCGGACTTCGGGCTGGCAACGCACGCGCAGCTGCAGACGATGATGTTCCTGCAGCTGGTGGGCGGCGGGCAGCTGCTGCTGTTCGTTACCCGTACCGAAAACTGGTTCTTTCAGCGGCCCTACCCGGCCGCACCGCTGCTCTGGGCCATCGCCGGAACGCAGGTCGCGGCGGCGCTGATGTGCGGCTTTGGTTTGCTGGTCCCGGCGATTCCCTGGAAGCTGGTCGGCTGGGTGTGGCTCTACGTGGCGACCTGGATGTTCATCCTTGGCGGCGTTCGCATTGCCTACGACCGCTTCGCCAGCTACCGGACCGCACGGCACATGAAGAGCGCCGCGCTGGTCAACCAGTCGCTGCAACCGCACGTCCCGGCAGCATAGGGCCCTATCCGACACTCGGCAAAGGAGTCGCAAACGATGGACTATCGCAAGGAATTCGTCGTCAACCCCACGAAGAAGCTCAAGCTGGCCAGGATCGATCCGGCGCAGAGCGGCGGGCACGCCTCGAACGAGGCGGCGCAGCCGGAGATCACCAAATACGTTACCCGCATGGCCGAGTTGCAGGCGCTGCTCTACGCCAACGCCGACCAGTCGCTTCTGGTCGTGCTGCAGGCGCTCGACGCTGCCGGCAAGGACGGCGTCGTGCGTCACCTGTTCAGCGGCATGAATCCGCAGGGGACGTCGGTGTTCGGCTTCAAGCAGCCGAGCGCCGCCGAAGCGGCACACGATTTCCTGTGGCGCGCGCACCAGCGAACGCCGGGCAAGGGCGAAGTGGTCGTTTTCAACCGTTCCCACTACGAGGATGTCCTGGTCGTGCGCGTGCACGAGCTGGTCCCCGAATCGGTGTGGTCGAAACGCTACGCGCTGATCAACGACTTCGAGAAGCTGCTTACCGAGAACGGCACGCGCATTCTCAAGTTCTTCCTGCACATCAGCCCCGAGGAACAGCTCGAGCGTTTCAAGCAGCGGCTCGACGATCCCGCCCGCAACTGGAAAATCAGCGAGTCGGACTACTCGGAGCGCGAGCTGTGGCCGCAGTACGTCGAAGCGTATGAAGAGGCTCTGGTCAAGACCAGCACCGCGCATGCGCCGTGGTACGTCATCCCGGCGAACCACAAGTGGTTCCGTAACCTGGCGACTTCGCAGATCATCGCCGAGACGATGGAGGAGATGAAGCTCAAGCTGCCGCCGACGCGGGTGGACCTCGAAGACGTGCGCCGCAAGTACCACGCGGCGGCCGCGGCGCAGGAAAAGCGGAACGGCAAGGGCTAGCGTAGTGTTGCGCGCAGAGTGGAACATGGACATCCCCGCCACCGCGGGGCTTGCGCGCGGCTGTCGGGCTGGCTGAAAGCCGCGTCGGGAAGGCGGCAACACGCCAGCCCGCTGGTCATTGCGAGGAGGCGCAGCCGACGCGGCAATCCAGTTCCCTCCTCTTGCCATCTTCCGCCGCAGCGACCGCGCGAAGAGCAAGACCTCTGGATTGTCGCGTCGGCTTCGCCTCCTCGCAATGACGGTGTGGGGCATGAGCGCCGTGGATGGCGACGACGGCCGCCCCGGCATGGGCGCTGCGAATTTCAGCCAACACCGGGTTTTCGCCCTGCTTTCGGCAGACCCAAAAAGTCGCATCAAGAATGCAACACTGCACTAGCATAGTGTTGCACGCCGTATGGAAGCTAGAGATGCCGGCGACGACATCGTTGCAAGCGGCTGTCCGGCTTGCCGGAAGTCTCGGCGCTCATGCGGCGCCCAGCCGGGTTGCCCGCGGCCTTCAAGCTTGCGCAAGGTCTGGTCAAGAACGCACGCTACGCCAGCGTGCCCTGCGGTGAGAGAGGGAGAGTCACAATGACACAGGCGCGCGAGGAAAGGGGCTACCGCTGGCCGATCCTGCAGGGCATCCTGCCAATCGACCGGGCCGGCGTCGGTCGCGACATCATCGCCGGCTTCACCCTCGCCGCGCTGTCGATTCCGGGGACGATGGGCTACACCAAGATCATCGGCACGCCGGTGATCACCGGCTTGTACACCATCCTCATCCCGATGTGCCTGTTCGCCATCTTCGGCTCGTCGCGCTATCTGTCGGTCAACGCCGATTCGGCAACGGCGGCCGTGGTCGCCGCCGGGCTCGCCGGCATGGCCGTGCGGGGATCCAGCGAGTGGCTGGCGCTGTGCAGCCTGCTGGCACTGATGGCGGCGGTATTCATGTTCGCCGCGCGCGTCCTGCGGCTGGGCTTCCTCGCCGACTTTCTCTCGCGCACGGTGCTCACCGGCTTTCTCACCGGCGTCGGCGTGCAGGTCTCGCTGCTCGAGGTCTCCGGCTTGCTGGGCCTGCCGCGGATCAGCAACCATCCGCTCGCGCAGATCGTGCACGACGCGCAATCGATTGGCCAGACCAATCCCTACGCGCTGGCGATGGCGCTGGCCGTGCTGGCGGTGATCCTCGGCAGCAAGAAGGTGTCGGAGAAGATTCCCGGTGGCCTGGTCGCCGTCATTGGCGCCATCGCCGTCAGTTGGGCGCTGGGTATCGACGCCCACCTGGCAACGCTGGGTGCGGTACCCAGCGGTCTGCCGACGCTCGGTCTGCCACAGGTCGACTGGAGCTGGCCGCTGCTCTGGAAGCTGGCGCCGATCGCGCTGGCCTGCTTCGTGGTCATCCTCTCGCAAAGCGCCGCGACCTCGCGTGCCTACGCCGCCAAGTACAACGATCGCTTCGACGAGAACGTCGACATGGTCGGTCTGGGCATGGCCAACCTGGGTGCCGGGCTGTCCGGGACCTTCATCGTCAATGGCAGCCCGACCAACACGGCGATGGTCGCCGGCGGCGGTGGCCGCAGCCAGATTTCACAGATCACCACCAGCGCCATCGTGTTGCTGGTCCTGCTCTTCCTCACCGGCCCGCTGGCGCATTTGCCCGACGCCGTCCTTGCGGCGATCGTTTTCCTGGTGGCGGTGAGAATGATCGACATCAAGGGCATGACGCGAATCTTCGTCGAAGCGCGCACCGAGTTCTGGGTCGCCCTGGTGACGGCGGCAACGGTCGTCGTCGTTGGCGTCGAGCAGGGCATCGTCCTGGCGATGATCCTGTCGCTGCTCGATCACGTGCGGCGAAGCTACCGCGGCACCAATTCCGTGATCGCCGCGGACAAGAGGAAGAAGGGCTGGCAGATGGTGGCGCTGAGCGCTCCGCAGCAGATCGCGCCCGGTCTGATCGTCTATCGGTTCAGCCACAGTCTCTACTATGCCAACGCCGGCCAGTTCGCCGACGAGGTTCTCGAACTGGCCAAGACCCCGGGGCCGTCGCCCCTTCGATGTCTCTGCGTCGAAGCGGCGGCGATCGGTGACGTGGATTTCTCGGCGGCGGCGATGCTGCGCGACACCTGCAAGCTGCTCGCGGAGCAGGGCATCCGGCTGGTATTCGCCAACCTCGCCCCGGACGTGTGCGCGCAATTCGAGCGCCACGGAATCACCGCGATCCTGGGCCAGCACGCGATCTACGGCTCCATCCACGCGCTCGTCGCCGAGTACGAGGACCCGCCCGCCAGCGCCGAGGCGGCGGTCGCCGAGGGCGACGGCACGCCGCCAGCCTGCCCGGCGGCCACGAGCCCGTCAGCATGACCCGGAGCACCTCTGCCGTCGCCGACGGCAGCCACGCGTTCTCCCGCGCTTCCCCATCGGGCAGTAGGCGACGCGCCGTCAAAGCGCTACGCTGCACGGCCATGGCGAAACAAGACTCTGCACGCAACTGCGTGGCCGTGGTCGATGACGAACAGCGTCGCTCCTTCGCGCGCCTGCTCCGTGCGTCGGGCATGTAGCCGGTCACCTATGCATCGGCGCATGTTTCTCGAGGACAACGATCCGAAGCCCGCCGCCGATGCGATCAGGAAATACACCCGGATTTATCCCTACCAGGCCGCGGTGTGGGCACTCCGATCGCCGAGTTCCTGGCTGGCAAGGCGAAGCTGGGGCCGGTCACGCCGCCCCCGCCGACCGTGTTCCACGACGGGAGCGGCAAGGTGATGAACACTCTTCCGCCGAACGACTTCAGCTACTTCGAATCCCTCAACGAGGTCGTGCAGCAGGAGCCGGCGACCTCCCTCGATCCCGAGTTGATGGGGCCGATCGCCGCCATCGGCATCGTCAAGGGCAAGTCGTTTGCCCCGGATGCGCGGATGAAGAAGATCATGACCGAGGCGGTCGCACTCGCCAACGCCACGGCGCGCAGCTTGTTCATGAATCCCCGCGATCCGAGTTGGTATCACTATCCCGACTCGGGCTGGGTGAACATGCTGTTCGAGAGCGGCTACGAGTTCGAGACGCCGATTCCGGAAATCACGCGGGAAGGTGTGAAGCCGTTCCCGCCCACCGGCTACCGCCAGCTGGACGCGCGCAGCGCCTTCTTCTACGGCGTCACCGGCATCACGCCGGCGATGGCCATGCGCCTGCCCGGCATCGGCTCGCAATACGTCTGGACCATGGTCGACGCGGACAAGAACTATCTCGATGGTGGCAAGACCTACAAGGTGACCTTGCCCAAGGGCATCCCGGCCGGCAAGTTCTGGTCGTTCACGCTCTACGACACCATGACGCGCTCGATGCTCGACACGCCGCAACGCTTTCCGCGCGCCGGCAGCCAGAGCTATCCGTCGCCGGCCGCCGAAGCGGGCGCCGATGGTTCGACCGTCGTGTTCTTCGGCCCGAAGCAACCCGGCGGGGTCAAGCGCGGCAACTGGATCCAGACCACGCCCAACAAGGGATTTATCGCCATGCTGCGCCTGTACAGCCCCCTCGAACCGTTCTTCACGCAGAAGTGGCGGCCGAGCGAGGTGGAACTGGTGAAGTGACCCGGCTGATTCGCCGGTGAGGCACGCGGGCCGCGATCACCCGGTTGCGGCCCGCCCTCCATCAAACCATCCACAAATGGTTTCTCTACGGCAAGGCCACCGTCACGGCGGAGCTGACGGTCGCCGATGGCGACCGCCGGACCGTGCCTGTCGGAGGCAGCAGCGCCGATATCGGGCCTGCCGTGCGCGCCCGCGACGGAAACTGGCGCAGCGACCACGGCCAGCCTGCTGCCGATTGGCTCTGCGGATGATATCCTTCGGGCCGAAGAGGGCGCTTTGCCGCTGTCGTAATGCAGGCGATTGCCACGCCGTCGCGAACCCGTCGGAACACGCACCCGATCACTGTCACTCAACCAAGCTAGGAGAACGTTTCATGAGCAAGCTCGTGGTAATTGCCTACGATGATCAATTCCGGGCAGAAGAAGTCCGCACCAAGCTGCGCAAGCTGCAGCAGGACCACCTCGTCGATCTCGCGGAGGCGCTTGTTGCCGTCAAGGACGACCAGGGCGAGGTCACCCTGCTGCAGATGTACAAGCCGGCCGCCGTGGTCGAAGGACGCAAGGGTTTCTGGAATACGCTGGTCGGGGCCATCGTCATGGACCCGGTGCTCGCCATGGCGAGCGACGCGCGCGGCGGCGCGATCAGGGGCGCGCTGGCCGGCGCCGGCGTCGACGAGGACTTCCTGAAGGATCTTGCGGCGACGTTCAAGAACGGCAGTTCGGTACTCTTCGTCCTGGTCCGTCAGGCAAATCCCGACAAGGTGCTGGAAGCACTGCAGGGCACCGGCGGCAAGGTCATCGAGACGACGCTGTCGCACCAGGACGAAGCGAAGCTGCAGGCGGCCCTCAGCGCCGCCCCGGCGGTCGGCTGAGCGTACG
The DNA here is from genome assembly GCF_907163215.1 of Candidatus Accumulibacter sp. ACC005. Taxonomy (NCBI): domain Bacteria; kingdom Pseudomonadati; phylum Pseudomonadota; class Betaproteobacteria; genus Candidatus Accumulibacter; species Candidatus Accumulibacter sp. ACC005. The sequence goes on from NZ_CAJQUB010000011.1 coordinate 165,425, forward strand.
GCAGTCGGCGGTCAGTCGGCGCGCCGTCGCCACTCGCCGGCAATGGCGCCCCGCAGACGGCAGATGAACAGGCCATTATTCCTTCGTATCGCGACACCCATGCTTCAGGAGAACACACCATGAAAACCCGCCTGCTGGTCTGCGCCGCAGCCATCTGTCTCGCTTCGCCACCGCTCGCCGCCGAGCAATGGTCCTGGGACCCCGTGAAGGACGTTGAGAACGTCCTGCCCGCGGGCGTACCGAACGAAGGAAAGATCATTCAGGGCCGGCAGCAGGTTCGCGAGATGGCACAGGATGCGCTGAGCTCGCTCTACGAGATTGCGCCGGGCGCGCATCGGGCGATCGAGCGCTCGGCGGGCTATGCCGTTTTCAGCACCTTCGGCATCAAGCTCTTCTTTGCCGGCGGCACCACCGGCAAGGGCATGGTCGTCAATCAAATGACCGGTCGCCAGACCTTCATGCAGATGGCGCAGGTGCAGGGCGGGCTGGGCTTCGGGGTCAACAAGAACCGCCTGATCTTCGTCTTCGCCAGCGAGCAGGCCCTGCGCAACTTCATCGACCAGGGCTGGGACTTCGGCGGCCAGGCCAGCTTCGCGGCGATGGACCGCGGTCAGGGCAGCATGTTTGCCGGCGCCGCGTCGGTGGCACCCGGCGTTTACCTGTACCAACTGACCGAGAGCGGGCTTTCGGCCACGCTCACGGTGTCGGGGACAAAATTCTTCAAGGACCCCGACCTCAACTGAGTCCTTCTCGCTGCACCGCCGTTTCGTTCCTCAACCCTTCGTTTCGCTGGCAATCTGCGCCGCAGTTCGGGCGCAGGCGCCCGCGGACGCCACTTTCACCGCAAGGAAACATCCATGAGATTCATCAAGTCCCGCGTCCTGCTCGCCGGCGCCGCTTCGCTGCTCGCCCTCGGCGCCTGCAACTCCGAGCAAAAAGCCGCTGCACCGGCAGCGAAGGAAGCCGCCGCGCCGGTGGTGCAGGAAGACGCCGTGGCGACCGTGAACGGCACCGCCATCACCAAGGCGCGTGTCGACATGATCGTCAAGCAGGGCGCCAGCACCGGCCAACCGGACACTCCCGAAATGCGCCGGGGGATCATCGAGCATCTGACCGCGCAAATGCTGATCGCCGAGGAGGCGGTGAAGAAGGGGCTGGACAAGATGCCCGAGATCAGCGAGCAATTCGATATGCTCAGGCAGTCGATCCTGGCCAACGCCTATGTCCAGGACTTCATCAAGACCCATCCGGTCAGCGAAGAAATGCTGAAAGCCGAATACGAGCGCATGAAGGAAATGGCCGCCGGCAGCGAGTACAAGGCGCGCCATATCCTGGTCGAGACCGAGGCCGAAGCCAGGGACATCATCGCCAGGCTGAAGAAAGATCCGGCGGCGTTCGAAAAGCTGGCCCGGGAAAAAAGCAAGGATCCCGGCTCCAAGGCCAATGGCGGCGAGCTGGGCTGGTTTGACACGGGCTCGATGGTGCCGGAGTTCGGCAGCGCAGCCAGCAAGCTGGAAAAGGGCAGCTTCACGCAGGAGCCGGTGCACACCCAGTTTGGCTATCACGTCATCCTCCTGGAAGACACCCGGCCGGTACAAGCACCTCCCTTTGACCAGGTCAAAGCCGATCTGGCGCAACACCTGCAGCAGCAACAACTGACGAAACTGCTCGACGATCTCAAGGCCAAGGCCAAGATCGCGATTGTCGAAGCGTCAGCGCCGGCCGCAGCGCCGGCAGCCACCCCGGCGGCAGCGCCAGCCCCGGCGTCTGCAGGCGCCGCCGGCAAGTAAGCCCTGCTCGTGGTGTAGTGCTGCACGCCGGTTGAAATTCGAGACTTCCCGCCGGCCTGTCATCTTTTGCGCGGCTTTCGGAGTTGGCGAAAGTCTCGTCAGGAATGCAGCACTACACCCGCCGCCCCACCCCCCCACCCCCGTCATTGCGAGGAGGCGCAGCCGACGCGGCAATCCAGTTCCATCCTCTCTCTCGTTCCCGCCGCATTGACCTATTGATCACGCGAAAAGCCAAACCTCTGGATTGCCGCGTCGGCTACGCCTCCTCGCAATGACGACGGGTGGGTGGCGGATGGTGAAGCGGATGGTGGCCGAAGGTCCGATCACGAATGGCGCGTTCCAGCGGGCTCGTTTCGCCACGCTTCGAGCGCGTCGAGCACGGCCTGCAGGGTCGGCAGCAGCACGATGCCGGTCTCCGGCGTCGCGCGTTGAGCACCCGTGCCGCCAACCCACAGGTCGATTGCCGCGGGCAGCATCTGGCGCAACTGGCTGACCAGCGCAGCGACCTGTCGTCCCGGGAAGGCAGCCGAAATCGAGATGGCGACGATGTCGGCCTGGTGGGCGCGGGCGGCCATTTCGATGTCGACCAGTGGCGTTTGCGTGCCCAGCGAAATGCAGGTCGCGCCCTCGAGTGCGAGCAGCGCTTCGACCATCAGCAGGCCGAGCACGTGTTGTTCGTCGGGCGGAGTCGTCAGCAGGATGCGCGGCGCGCCGCCAGCGGCCGGCAGGTTGCCGATCGCCTGCCGCAACAGCGACCTGATCTGCTCGCTGTACAGATGCTCCTCGAAAACCTCGAACTCGCCGCTCATCCAGGCTTCGCCGACGGCGTCATTGAGCGGCGCGACGACGTCGATGACGAAACGCTGCAGGCCGAGCCGCATCATCGCCTGGTTGAGCAGCTGGCGGAGCGCCGCAACGTCGTTCGCCTTGACCAGGGCGAGCGTCTGGCCGATCACCGCTGCGTGCTGCCCGGAGTCGTCGCGCGGCGGCGCTGCGCAGGCCTTGCTCAGCTCGGCAAACTCTTCCTCGCTGGCGGCACACAGGCGGCCGGGGCGCAGGCCCTGGTCGATCAGGCGCTTCATCACGCGTAGCCGATCGACCTGCTCGGCAGGATAGGCGCGTTCGCCGTGCTCGTCGCGAGTCGGCTGCGGGAAGCCATAGCGGCGCTCCCAGACGCGCAGGGTGTCCTTGCCGAGACCGGTGTCGCGCTCGACAGCGCCGATGTTCATGACTGGAAGCTTGTTCATATCGTGCCGGGAAGTGGTTGCAGGAAGGGCGCTCATGGCGTAACCGCCTGCCGTGCAAGTTAGCCTAGATGTCTGAAATTGTCCAGGACATTTTTCCGGTTCGCAGTGCTGAGGCTTCTGCTGTTCCCGGAGTGGTAAAAGCGCTGGCAAAGTCCATGGCCGGTCGAGCCTGGTCGGGGACCTTCGGCTGGTCTGCGCCAAGGTCGGTTCGCCAACGATCATTCCTGAGGCGGTTCGCTGGATGTCCTGGACAAAATGACAAAAAGGCCTTGACACGTCGACGATACGCCAATAAAGTGCGAGACATGTATTTATGTCCTGGACAAAAAGTCTTCTCGCGGTGTCCGTTTCAGCGCCGACGGCGACCGGAAAATTCGGCGCACGCCGTCGCTGAGCGACTGAGATTGGCTGCTGGGCTGCTCCCGACGGGAACAAGCCAGCGGCCGGGAGCGATTGCCGACCATATCGGGCCCTGGTTTATATGTCCTGGACACGAAGGCCCATCGCTTCGATGCGCGGTCTTGCGGCCGGCGACCATCGAGCACTCGCTTTTTCGCCACTGGAGAGTACGCCATGAACGCACCTGAATACTTTTTCCTCCCCGACATACAGGCCAGTGCCGATCAGCGGCAACTGGCGATTCACAAGGTTGGCGTCAGGGGCCTGCGTTACCCGCTGGCGCTGCTCGACGCGGCCGGCAGGGTGCAGAACACCGTCGCCCGGCTGTCGATGTCGGTCGGTCTGCCGCCCGAGGTCAAGGGAACGCACATGTCGCGCTTCGTCGAGCTGCTCGAAGAGAAGCGTGCGCCGCTGAACGTGAACCGCCTGCTGCGCATGCTCGACGAAATGCTCCTCCGCCTGGATGCGCAGAGCGGCGAGATCGAACTGGCCTTCCCCTACTTCATCAGCAAGGTGGCGCCGGTGTCGTCCGCCAAGAGCCTGCTCGACTACGACGTGCGCATGATCGCCGAGAAACGTGCAGGGCAGCGCAGCGAGCTGACCCTGGCGATTGTTGCGCCGGTGACCAGCCTCTGCCCGTGTTCCCGGGAGATCAGTGCCTACGGCGCGCACAACCAGCGCTCGCACATCACGATCAGCGCTCGCCTGCGTTCGGGGATGTCGCCCGAGGAACTGGTGCGGCTGGCCGAGGAGGAAGCTTCGTGCGAAGTGTTCGGACTGCTCAAGCGAGCGGACGAGAAGTGGGTGACCGAGCGCGCCTACGACAATCCGAAGTTCGTCGAGGACCTGGTCCGCGACATCGCGCTGCGTCTGATGAAAGAGCCACGGATCGCGCAATGGACGGTGAAGTCGGAGAACTTCGAATCGATCCACAACCACTCGGCCTATGCCGAGATCTGTGGCGAAAATCCTCAGCGCGCCTGAACGGCAAGGAGATCAATATGCGTAGTGCACAGCGTGTCGCGGTCGTCGGTTCGGGGATTTCGGGCCTGGCCAGTGCCTGGCTGCTGGCGCAGAAGCATCAGGTGACGCTCTACGAGGCGGGCGACGCGCTCGGCGGGCACACCAACACCGTCGATGTGACGCTGGAAGGCGTGAGCCATCCGGTCGATACCGGTTTCCTGGTCTACAACACGCGCACCTATCCGAACCTGACCGCGATGTTCGCCCATCTCGGTGTGGCCAGCGTCGAAAGCGAAATGTCGTTTGCGGTCAGCCTCGACGAGCCCCGTCTGGAGTGGGCGGGAAGCAGCCTGGCGACGGTTTTCGGGCAGAAGCGGAATCTGCTGCGGCCCGACTTCTGGCGGATGCTCTCCGACATCGTGCGCTTCAACCGCGAGAGCGTCGCCTGGCTCGACAGGCACGGCGATGACAGCCTGAGCCTGCGCGACTTCCTCGCCGCAGGGGGCTACTCGCGTCCCTTCGCCGAGTGGTACCTGCTGCCCATGGCCGCCGCGATCTGGTCGTGTCCGGCCGGGCAGATGCTCGATTATCCGCTCGCCAGCTTCGTGCGCTTCTGCCGCAACCACGGTCTGCTGCAGGTCTTCGACCGGCCGTTGTGGCGAACGGTGCGTGGCGGCGGGCGGCAATACGTCAATAAGCTTGCCGCGTGTCTCGACGATGTTCGCCTGGCGACGCCGGTGCGCGCCATCGAGCGAACCCTGGGTCGCCCTGCGCAGGGTCTGATCGTGCGCACCGACGCGACTGTCGAGCGCTACGATCAGGTGGTTCTCGCCTGCCATAGCGATCAGGCGCTGTCCGTCCTGGGCAAGGCGGCGACACTGGCCGAGCGCCGCTTGCTGGGCGCCGTTCGCTATGCGCCGAATCGCGCCGTGCTGCACAGCGACGCCGCGCTCCTGCCGCGCTCGCCCGCTCTCTGGTCGGCGTGGAACTATCTCGCCGGTGGGCAGGAACTCGACCGGCACCCGGTCAGCGTTTCCTACCTGATCAATCGCCTGCAGCCGCTGCCCTTCGCCACGCCAGTCGTGGTGACGCTGAACCCGCAGCGCCAGCCGGCGCGCGAGCGCGTGATCGCCGAGTTCGACTACGAGCATCCGATTTTCGACCGCGCGGCGATCGCCGCGCAGCGCGAGTTGCCGGCGGTTTCCGGTGCGCACGGGGTGTGGTTCTGCGGCGCCTGGAACGGCTACGGCTTCCACGAGGACGGCCTCAAGTCGGCGTTGCAGGTGGCCAACGCCCTCGGCTGCCACGCGCCGTGGCAGGGTTTCGACGCGGCTGTCCGGGGTCGCCCGGCGGCCGCGCGGATCGAGGAACTGGCGGCATGAACGCGGCACCGGCGCGCCTCTTCGTCGGGCAGGTGATGCACCGCCGGGTACGGCCGGCGGCCAACCGCTTCGTCTATCCGGTCTATTTCTGCCTGCTGCCGCTGTCGCGCATCGAGCAATCGGCGAGTGCCCTGTTCGCGGTCAATCGCTGGAACCTCTTCAGCTTCCATTTTGCCGACCACGGTGCACGCGACGGCTCGCATCCGCTGCCCTGGGTGCGCCAGCTGCTGCAGCGCGAAGGAATCGGGGCCGACGGCGAGGTCTGGCTGCAGTGTTTTCCGCGTGTCCTCGGTTTCGTCTTCAATCCGATCAGCCTGTGGTTCTGTCACGACCGTGCAGGCGATCTGCTGGCCGTGCTTGCCGAGGTGAACAATACCTTTGGTGAGCGCCACAACTACCTGCTCGCGCACGCCGACGGCCGACCGATCCGCGACGGCGAGACGCTCGAGCGGCGCAAGGTGTTCCACGTCTCGCCATTCATGGACGTCGCCGGCTACTACCGCTTCCGCTTTCACTGGCGCGGCGGGCGAGACGGTCGCCCGGCATGGCGCCTGGCGCGCATCGATCATGGTGACGCAGCCGGTGATCTGCTGCACACGTCGATTTCCGGCCAGGCCGAAGCACTGGCCAGCGGCCCGCTGCTGAAAGCCTTTGTCCGCTTTCCCCTGATGACCCTGGCGGTCGTCCTGCGCATTCACTGGCAGGCGCTGAAGTTGTGGGTCAAGCGCGTTCCCTTTTTCAGCAAACCCGAACCTCCACTCGAGGAGACCAGCCGATGAACACGATGGAAAATACCCTCAGCCTCCCCGCGGCGTCTGGCCGCAAGACACTGCCGCGCAGCGCCAGGGCTGTGCTGGCCCTGCTCGAAGGGATAGAGCACGGGCGCCTGGAAGTTCGCCTGCCCGACGGCAGCAGTCCGTGTTTTGGTCAGGCCGCCGCCGGCCAGCGCGCCGCCGTTCTCGAGGTCGCCGAGTGGTCGGTCTTCGACCAGGTGCTCGAACGCGGCGACGTCGGCTTCGCCGAGGCGTGGATCGACGGTGACTGGCAAAGCCCCGATCTCACCGCGCTGCTGACCCTGCTGGCGGAAAATCGCCAGGCGCTTTCGCGCGCCGTCTATGGCCATTGGTGGGGCTTGCTCAGCGCTCGCCTGCGCCACCTGCTGAACGCCAACACGCGCAGCGGCGCGCGCCGCAACATCATGGCGCACTACGACCTGGGCAATGATTTCTATGGCCAGTGGCTGGACCCGACGATGAGCTACTCGAGCGCGCTCTACTCGACCGACGCACCGCGGTCGATGGCCGCTGCGCAGCGCGCCAAGTACCGGCGAATCCTGCATCGGCTCGACGCCCGCCCCGGGCAGCGGGTGCTGGAGATCGGTTGTGGCTGGGGCGCTTTCGCAGAAACCGCGGCACGCGAGGCGGGTCTGCAGGTCGTCGGACTGACGCTGTCGCCGGCCCAGTGCGAGTTCGCTCGCCGGCGGATGCTGCTCGCCGGCGTCGGGCAGCAGGTGCAGATCGAGTTGCGCGACTATCGCGATCTGCTTGGCGGGCAGTGCGACCGGCCGTTCGACCATATCGTCTCGATCGAGATGTTCGAAGCGGTCGGCGAACGCTGGTGGCCGACCTACTTCAAGGCCCTGCAGCAGCTGCTGGCGCCGGGCGGGCGGGCGGTGGTGCAGAGCATCACCATCGCCGACGAGTTGTTCGCGCGTTATCGTCGCGGCACCGATTTCATTCAGCAGCACGTGTTTCCCGGCGGCATGCTCCCCAGCCCTTCGGTGTTCGGCCAGCGGGCAGCGCGTGCCGGCCTGGCAGTTGCCGACGCTTTCGCTTTCGGGCGCGATTATTCGCGCACGCTCGCCGAATGGTCGGCGAACTTCGAGCAGAACTGGCCGGCGATCGAGGCGCAGGGTTTCGACGAACGCTTCCGCCGCCTGTGGCGTTTTTATCTGGCCTACTGCCAGGCCGGTTTCAACAGCGGCGCGACCGACGTCATGCAGTTCGAGCTGGCACACGCGCGATGAAGCGACTGCTGATGGCAGCCGTTCTCTTCGCCGCCAGCGCTTTCGCCCACGCCGTTCCCGACGTCCTGCGCCAGAGCGGGGCCGAGTGGACGCGCTGGGGCAGCGGCGAGATGAGCTGGTTCGGCTTCACCCTCTACCGTGCCACCCTGTGGGTCGCGGCGGCACGGCCGGGCGTCGATCTTCCGGCGAACGTGCCGACGGCCCTGCAGCTCGACTACCGACGCGACATCGCGCGTGACCGCCTGGTGCAGGCCAGCCTCGACGAGATGCGTCGGCTTGGCGCCAGCGACACGCAGTTGCAGCGCTGGGAGGGCGACTTGCGGCGCGTCTTTCCCGACGTCAAGGACGGCGAGAGCATCGTCGGCGTTCATTACCCCGGGCGGGGAGCGTCTTTCTTTCACCGTGGTCGCCCGAACGGCGAAATAGCCGACGCCGATTTCGCGCGCCTGTTCTTCGCCATCTGGCTCGACCCGCGCAGCAGCCAGCCGGGGTTGCGCGCTGCGCTCCTCGAGCGTCCCGCACTGTGAGCCTGGGCATGAACGCAGCGCAAGCGCTGTCCTTGCCGCGCCGGCAGCTCCTCGCCTACGGCGCGCTGGGTCTGCCCCTGGCGATGGCTGCACTGCCGGTCTATGTGCATGTGCCCCGCCTCTACGCCGACGCCGCCGGCATGAGTCTGGGCCTGCTCGGCGGGCTGCTGCTGGCGGCGCGGCTGGTCGATGCGGTCATCGATCCGCTGCTCGGCGGCTGGAGCGACCGGACGGCCAATCGTCAGCGGCTGATCCTGCTCGCCCTGCCGTGTCTCGCACTGGGTATGCTGGCCTTGCTCCACCCGCCCGCCAGCGCCGCTCCACTGTGGCTGTTCGGCTCGATGCTGGTCACCTATTTCGGGTTTTCGCTGGCCAGCGTCGCCTATCAGGCGTGGGGAGCGGAACTCGGCCGCGACGCCGGCGAGCGCACGCGACTGACCGCCAGTCGTGAAGGTTTCGGCCTGCTCGGCGTCGTCCTCGCCGCTGCACTCCCCGGTCTTCTCTCCAATGACCTGGCGCAGGGCCTGTCCGGCCTGGCGCAGATTTTCCCGCTGCTGCTCCTGGTGCTGGCGGTGTGGACGTTGTCGGGTTCACCGCAGGCGCTGGCCCGAACGCCGGCCAGCGGCAGTCTGCTCGGCGACCTGCGCGGCGTCCTGGCAGAGCAGCGCTTTCGCCGCCTGCTGGCGGTATTCGTGGTCAACGGCATCGCTGCCGCCTTGCCGGCGACCCTGGTCCTGTTCTATGTCGCCGATGTGCTGCAGGCGGAAGCCTGGAGTGGCGCTTTCCTGGCCCTGTACTTCGTCAGCGGAGTCGCGTTCCTGCCCCTGTGGGTGACGCTCGCCCGGCGCTACGGCCGCGTGCGCAGCTGGATCGCGTCGATGCTGGTGGCGATTGGCTCCTTCGCCTGGGCCTGGGGTCTGGGCGTTGGTGACGTCGGGCCTTTCGCCGTCGTCTGCCTGCTTTCGGGTGCGGCGCTTGGCGCCGACCTGACCCTGCCGGCTGCCTTGCTCGCCGACATCGCGGAGTACCGTGCGCGGGCTGGCGATGCGAAAGACAGGGCGGGAGGTGGGGAGGTCGTTGCGGTCACCGACGCCAGGCCAGCGCAGGCCGGCGCCTACTTCGGCTGGTGGAATCTGGTCGCCAAGCTCAACCTGGCGCTCGCCGCCGGCCTGGCCTTGCCGCTGCTCGAGTCGGTCGGCTACCGGCCGGGAGTCGCCGCGACGGCGACCGGTCTCGCCGCAGTCTATTGCCTGCTTCCCTTGCTCTTCAAGACGGTCGCAGCACTGCTGGCGTGGCGCTGGCGAAACACTTTGGAGGTCTGCTGATGAAAACCCTGTGGCTGGCGTGTCTTGCCTGCGGCGTTCTTGGTCTTGGCGGCTGCTCCGGCGTTCCCGTCGAGCGCTACCGGGGCGAACAGCCGGTGCTCGATCTGGCCCGGTACTTCAACGGAACGATCGACGGCTGGGGAATGTTCCAGGATCGTTCGGGCGCTGTGATCAAGCGTTTTCATGTGCTCATCGACGCCAGTTGGGAAAAACGTGACGGCGTCGACGTCGGTACCCTCGATGAGCACTTCTCCTGGTCCGACGGCACGACCTCCCGTCGCGTGTGGACCATCACCCGGGTCGACGCGTCGCACTACGTTGGCCGCGCGGACGACGTCGTCGGCGAGGCGCAGGGCGAAGCCGCGGGCAACGCGCTGCGCTGGCGTTACGTGCTGGCGCTGCCGGTCGACGGCCGGGTGTGGAACGTGGACTTCGACGACTGGATGTTCCTGATCGACGACAAGGTGATGCTCAACCGTTCAGAAATGCGCAAGTTCGGCTTCCGGCTCGGCGAAGTGACGCTCGGTTTCAGCAAGCGGTGAAGCGATGAATCCACCCATCGAAGACTGGTCCGGCAAGCGCGTCTGGCTGCTCGGCGCCTCGAGCGGCATCGGCGCGGCGCTCGGCAGGCTGTTGCTGGCGCGTGGCGCCCGCGTCGCCTTCTCGGCACGCAATGCGGCCCGCCTCGCCGAAGTGGCTGGCGATGGCGAGCGGGCGCTGGTCCTGCCCTGCGACGCCGCCGACCACGCCAGCCTGCAGGCCGCCTGGGAGAAGCTGCTGCTGGCGTGGGGAGGCGTCGACGTGGCGCTCTACGTCGCCGGCGATTACCTGCCGATGCGCGCCTGGGACCTCGATGTGGAACGGGCGCGGCAGATGATCGACATCAACTTCGCCGGGGCGGTATCGTTCGCTGCCTGCGTGGTGCCGCAACTGCTGCGCCAGGGGGGTGGCCAGATCGGCTTCGTCGCCAGCGTCGCCGGTTACCGAGGACTGCCGAAGTCCCTGATCTACGGCCCGACCAAGGCGGCGCTGATCAATTTCGCCGAAGCGCTCTACCTCGATCTGCAAGCGAAAGGGATCGGCGTACGGGTGATCAACCCGGGCTTCGTCGCCACCCCGCTCACCGCGAAGAACGATTTCGCGATGCCGGCGCTGTTGACCCCCGAGCAGGCAGCGCAGGAGACGATCGACGGTTTCGCCGGCAGCGCGTTCGAAATCCACTTTCCGAAACGCTTCACGCGCGTGGTCAAGTTGCTCGCTCACCTGCCGTACCGGATCTATTTCCCGCTCCTCCGCCGTTTCGTTGACCGATGAGGAGGCGAGCATGAGCCATACGGAGGCCGTCGACGCGCTGAGCGCGTTCTACGAAGGCCTGAGTGCCGAGAGCGTTGCACGCTTTCCGGAGTTCTACGCCGAAGACGCGGCCTTCAAGGATCCGTTCAACGAGGTGCGTGGCGTGGCGGCGATCCAGCGCATCTTCGCGCACCTGTTCCGGCAGGTCGGCGAAGCGCGCTTCGTCGTGCGCGAGCGGGTGGTCGCCGACAACGGCGCGATGCTGGTCTGGGAAATGCACTTCCGGCTGAACGGCATGCCAGCGCGGGGCCAGGCACAGGTGATCCATGGCGCCTCGCACCTCAGCTTTGACGGCGAAGGCAAGGTCGTCTGGCATCGCGATTACTGGGACGCCGCCGAGGAGCTCTACGCGAAGCTGCCGGCAATCGGCTGGCTGATGCGCTTCCTGCAAAGGAAACTGGCCGCCTGAGGAGGTGGATCGGGGGGGCGGGCCGCAGGAGCCCAGGGCATTCGCTTGCGGATCGTCGCCGAGTGCTTCGGCGACGCTTGCTGGTTCGTCGATTCCCCCCCTCCCCCCCCTGACGAGATCGGCAGACATTTCCAAGTGTCGGAGCTTTTTACAGTGGCGGGTTTTTTGGATCGACTATCTTCCGTCAAGGCAATGTTTTAAAAGGAATAAGATTATTAGGCACGTTTTGTGCTTGGAGTGAGTGCAGTTTCGGGATGGCCGCGCTTTTGCGACACAATGGACAATCTGTATATGGAGAGTGAAATGAAGGGTAAGCGAATCAATAAAGCCGTCGTGGCGGCCGCGGCCATCACGCTCGGCCTGGCCAGCGCCGGCGCCAGCGCCGCTCAGATCTACTGGACCGACTGGATCGGCTCCAACCCCGTGACGTCGGGATTTCAGGGTACCGGGACGATCACCACCGGCACGGCAACGATTGGGGTGACCTATACCAATCCGCAGGGAATCGGCTTCTATGAGACGGGTGGGGGTGGCGATTATTGGATCAACCAATTCAACGGAGCAGGCCCCTCGCCGTACACGAGCTCGGCGGTCGACAATCGTCCGACCGGTTCCGACCTCATCGCCTTGAGTCGGGCAGGCACGCAGACCCTGAGCTTCTCGCAGACCGTCGCCAACCCGGTTTTCGCTTTCGTCAGCCTGAATGGCAATGGTTATGCCTTCGACCAGGATTTCGAGCTTCTCAGTCTTGGCGGCGTTGGTGGCAACGCTTGCGGCTACTGGGGTTGCGGTGGTGCCAGCAAGGTCGTCGTCGACCTCGGCGGGGGAAACTTCGAGTACCAGCTCAACAGCAACAACGTCGGGGGACTTGAACCGCACGGCGCACTGCGCTTCCTTGGCGCATTCGACACGGTAAGCTGGAGAAGCAGTTCGGACGAGTACTGGAACGGTTTTACCGTGGGCGTACAGGGAACGGCCGCCGAGGTTTTCCCTCCCAACGGCGTACCCGAGCCCGGATCGCTGGCCCTTCTCGGCCTCGGCCTGCTGGGCGTGATCGCCGCGGGCAAGCGCAAGCAAGGCTAGCTGGTCAGCCAATCCCGCTCACGACCCCGCCTCGGCGGGGTTTTTCGTGGGCGCCTGGCCCGCACGCCAGCGCAGGTCGGCCAGCGGTCGGAATCCGGGCAGTTCTGTGCCAAGCTGCCGGCAATCGGCAGGCTGATGCGCTTCCGGCAAAGGAAACTGGCCGCCTGAGGAGGTGGGTCGGGGGAGGGCGGGCCGCAGGTGGCCCAGGGCTTTCGCGCGCGCTGCCTGGTGGTCGCCTGGTGGCGGCCTTGCCCCGCGGCAGCGTCTGAAGCACAATCTGCCCGCCGCTGGCAGGCGGCCATTCGCCCAAGCAACCACGAGGTCGCCATGCCCGACACCCGCGACGAACACCAGGACATCCGCGACGCCGTGCGCGACCTGTGCCGGCAGTTCCCGGACGCCTATTTCCGCAAGATCGACGAGCAGCGCGGCTATCCCGAGTCTTTCGTCGCTGCGCTGATCGGCGCCGGCTGGCTGGCGGCGATGATTCCCGAGGAATACGGCGGATCGGGGCTGGGGCTGACCGCGGCGAGCGTGATCATGGAGGAAATCAATCGCAGCGGTGGTAACGCTGCCGCCGTGCATGGCCAGATGTACAACATGGGAACGCTGCTGCGCAGCGGCAGCCCGGCACAGAAGGCGAAGTACCTGCCCGACATCGCCGCCGGCAAGCTGCGCATCCAGTCGATGGCAGTCACCGAGCCGGGCGCCGGCACCGACACGACGCGCATCAAGACCAGCGCGGTGAGGAAGGACGGCCGCTACGTGGTCAACGGCCAGAAGGTGTGGATCTCGCGCGTCCAGCACTCGGACCTGATGGTCCTGCTCGCGCGCACGACGCCGCTCGCCGAGGTGCAGAAGAAATCCGAAGGGATGTCGATCTTCATCGTCGATCTGCGGCAGGCGATAGGCAAGGGCCTCCGCGTGCAGCCGATTGCCAACATGGTCAATCACGAGACCAACGAACTCTTCTTCGACAATCTGGAGATTCCGGAAGAGAACCTGATCGGCGAGGAGGGCAAGGGCTTCAAGTACATCCTCGAAGGGCTCAACGCCGAGCGCGCGCTGATCGCCGCCGAGTGCATCGGCGACGGCTACTGGTTCGTCGATCGCGCCAGCCGCTACGCGAAGGAACGCGTCGTCTTCAACCGGCCGATCGGCCAGAACCAGGGCGTGCAGTTTCCGATCGCCGACGCCTTCATCGAGGTCGAGGCGGCCAACCTGATGCGCTTCAGGGCCTGCGCACTGTTCGACGCGCAGTTGCCCTGCGGCGCCGAGGCGAACATGGCCAAGTACCTGGCGGCCAAGGCGTCGTGGGAGGCAGCCAACGTCTGCCTGCAGACGCACGGCGGCTTCGGCTTCGCCAGCGAGTACGACGTCGAGCGCAAGTTCCGCGAGACGCGCCTCTACCAGGTCGCGCCGATCTCGACCAACCTGATCTTTTCCTACGTCGCCGAGCACCTGCTCGGGTTGCCGCGTTCTTTCTAGAAAGCCTGCCATGCGCCCGCTCGACGGCATCACCGTGGTCACCCTCGAACACGCCATCGCCGCGCCCTTCTGCACCCGCCAGCTGGCCGACCTCGGCGCCCGCGTGATCAAGGTCGAACGGCCGCTTACCGGCGACTTTGCACGCGCCTACGACGAGCGCGTACGCGGCCTGGCGTCGCACTTCGTGTGGACCAACCGCTCGAAGGAGAGCCTAACGCTCGACGTCAAGCACGCCGAGGCGCAGGTCATCCTGGCGCGACTGCTCGAACACGCCGACGTGCTGGTCCAGAATCTGGCGCCCGGCGCTGCGGCGCGCCTGGGCCTGGCGTACGCGGCGCTGCGCGAGAAGCACCCGCGGCTGATCGTCTGCGACATCTCGGGCTACGGCAGCGACGGGCCGTATCGCGACAAGAAGGCCTACGACCTGCTCATTCAGAGCGAGTCGGGCTTTCTCTCGGTCACCGGCCTGCCCGACGCGCCGGCCAAAGCCGGCTGCTCGATCGCCGACATCTCGGCCGGCATGTACGCGCAGAGCAACATCCTCGCCGCGCTGCTGCAGCGTGGGAAAAGCGGGCGTGGCTGCCATGTCGAGGTGTCGATGCTCGAAAGCATGGTCGAGTGGATGAGCTACCCGCTGTACTACGCCTTCGCTGGCGCCACGCCGCCGCCGCGTGCCGGCGCCGCGCACGCGACGATCTTTCCCTACGGCCCGTTTACCGCCGGCGACGGCAAGACGGTGATGCTCGGTCTGCAGAACGAGCGCGAGTGGCAGGTCTTCTGCGCACAGGTGCTCGAACGCCCGGATCTGGCCTGCGATGCGCGCTTCTCTTCCAACTCGCGGCGCACGCAGGCGCGCGACGAACTGCGCACGCTGATCGACGAGCGCTTCGCGCGGCTCAGCTCCGAGCAGCTGATCGCCAGGCTCGACGCGGCGCAGATCGCCAACGCGCGCATGAACGACATGCACGAGGTCTGGGAGCATCCGCAGCTCAAGGCGCGCGGGCGGTGGACCGAGGTCGATACGCCGTCCGGCCCGATTCCCGCGCTGCGGCCACCCGGCCAGGTCGATTCCTTCACGCCGCGCATGGACGCCGTGCCGGCGCTCGGGGAGCACACCGACGCCATCCTGAGCGAACTCGGTTGGGATCGGGCGGCGATCGATCGGCTGCGGGACGCGGGGGCGATCTGAGGGAGCGTCGCGACCAAGCCGTCTGCCGGCGTCGGTCGGCGGCTTGCTGCTCACGGCTTTTTAGCGTGGTTGCTCGAGCCGCCGACATTTTTGTCGGCGCCCGCTCGGTGACGGATGGCCTTGCCCCGTCACGCGTGGCGAACAAGGCTCAGACGCTGGCCAACTCGGCAGACGCAGCGCCGCGGCCGCCATTCGAGGTCTGCATTTTTCTTGCCACGCTGTCAAACCCATCGCCCGTTCCACACGAAACGACATCGAGCCGGCAATCAATGACCGTTAGGTACGCGTAATCGATGCTCCGCCGTCGGCCAGCGAGGCGGTGCCAGTCACGAAGGCCGAATCATCCGACGCCAGATACAATACCGAGCGGGCCAGTTCTTCTGGACTGGCTACGCGCTTCAGGGCGTGCAGGCTGGTGACGAAGGCCTGCGACTCAGCCGTGTTGTTCATGCTGCGGTACATGTCAGTGTCGACCGCACCGGGCAGGATCGCATTGACACGCACCCCTTGCGGACCAAACTCGGCAGCCAACACCTGCGTCAGGCCGATCAGCCCCGACTTGCTTGCAGCGTAGGCGGCAACACCTGGGAAGGCAAAGGTGTGGCCGACGAAGGTGGAGGTGAAGATCACCGAGCCGCCGCCGAATTTGAGCATTAGCGGGATCTGGTGCTTGGCACCCAGAAAGGAACCGGTGAGGTTGATGGCGATGGCCTCATTCCAGCCCGCTTCGGAAACGTCGGTGCTCGGAGCGATTTCGCCCAGTGTGCCGGCGTTGTTGAAGCCGATGTCGAGCCGGCCGTAGCGCTCGACCGCCAGGGCGACGAGCGCCCTGGCATAGTCCTCCGAGCGCACATCGCCAGGCAGTGCGCAGGCTTCGCCGCCGGTCGCGCGGATCTGCGCGACCAACTCGTTTAACTCGCCCGTGCGCCGCGCGCTGACGATGACTTTGGCTCCTTCGGCGGCAAACAGCTTGGCGGTGGCGCGGCCGATGCCCGAACTGGCCCCGGTAATAATGGCAACTTTTCCAGACAAGCGTCCCATGGTGATCTCCTGGTTGGTGCTGGACGGACGGCGTCCGCCTCCGGGCACGTTGGTACCGATTGATTGACCTGCAAGCGGTAGCGAGTTGGTCACCCCATGGCACTCCTGGGCTGGCTCACGTTTGCGGGCTGAGTGAAGTGTGGAACCTAATAGTTGTTCGCGGTAGAGTGCAAATCACGGAACAGCCTTTCGGGAAAGGCGAACAATGTTGAAACTAGACGGCATTTCCAGCTTCGTGGCCATCGCGGAATCCGGCTCGATCAGTGAGGCGGCGAGACGCCTGAATCTGTCGAAATCCGTGGTCAGCGAGCGGCTCGCCGAGCTCGAGCGAATGCTGGGCGCAAGCCTCCTCCATCGAACGACCCGCAAGGTGAGCCTGACCGAGGACGGGACGGCGTTCCTTGAGAAAGCCGCACGCATCATGCGCGCGGTCGAAGAGGCCGTTGCCGACATGGCCGAGCGCCGTGGTACCTTGTCGGGACCCTTGCGCGTTTCCGCTCCGGCCACCTTCGGTCGCATGCATTTGGGACCGGCACTTTATCCTTTTCTTGCCCAGCATCCCAAGCTGGAGCTCACGCTGGACCTGAATGACCGACGGGTGGACGCGGCCGCCGACGGCTATGACGCGGTGGTCAGGCACGGAGCACTGGAGGATTCGCGGCTCGTAGCCTGGCAGCTCGCTCCAAGTCGACGCCTCCTGGTTGCGTCACCCGACTATCTGGCGCGGCACGGCATCCCAAGCACGTTGAACGAGTTGGCGAACCATCGTGGCATCTTCTACATCAATCGGGGAGTGGCCGATTGGACGTTCCAGGACGAGGAAGGTGCACGGGTGGTTCGTGCCACAGTCGCCTTGCGTAGCAATAATGGCGACATGATGCGAGACGCAGCGATCGCCGGCTTGGGCATCGCGCTGCTGCCGACCTTCATCGCCAGCGCCGAGATCCGGTCGGGTGCCTTGCGGGTGATCGACATTGGCCACCAGGCGGCAGCCGAGTACATCTATGTGGCGCACCCCGAGGGCCGGCGTGCGTCGGCCAAGCTGCGGGCATTTGCTGAACGCCTGCGAAACGTCTTCGGCGACCCACCATACTGGGACGCATGGAGCCATCCCGGCGACGCGGTTCCTGTGGCAGCGAAAACCGTAAGTCAGCGTGTCACCACCGCGTCACCGCGTAACTGACCCCACAAAGCGAGAACCCGGGCAGCGCGAGAAGGAAAGTTCTTGTGCGGACACCTGCTCGCCGTCACGCAGGCTGAATGGCTACTGCTGGCCGAGTACATAACGGCCGAAAGCAGCGCTCCCCTGAATCTTCCGTAAACAGTCACTGAACTTCAGCTGCCAACGACCACCGGCACAAGCGGGGTCACACAAGCGAGGTCAGGTCTTTACTTTTTCCCGGATACATACCATCAGTCTTTATCACGACGGCAAGAAGAAGCTGACCCCAGGGCAATCGCATGAATCTTATACAAGACCCAGCAGTTCAGCGCGGAAGGTATCGGACGTGGCGGCGATCAGGCGCTGAACCTTGAGGCCGCCCTTGCGCTTGACCGGGGCGAGGCGGATGAGATTCAAGACAAACTGACGCAGGACAGCCAAATTGTGAGCGGCATGATCGGTGCAAGCGCGCATCTGGTCGTCGCCAAAAGCCACATCCATGCACCAGTGCAGAGTGTTCTCGACACGCCAGTGCATGCGAACGCTGTGATTCATGCGCTGGGCGTCAGGCGCCAAGCTGCTGATATAGGTGCGCCGATCGGTGGAGGTCGCTTTCCCCCGGATCGTTCGCTCGGTGGTGATCACCGCAAACGACTGCAGGTCTGGCCAACGCTCGGGGGCGTGCAAGCAGTCGAGCTGATCGAAGACATAGCAGCGACGCACTTCGATCCGGCCATGATCCTTCTCGACGACTTCGTGAAACTGGTGCGGCGTTTTGCCCGGTGCCGCCTCAAAGGCGCTGAAGAAATCGTCGATCGATTCGGCCAGCTTCGGCTGATTGTCCTTGGCGGCGAGGATGTAGTCCGCTCCGCGGTTGCGAATGGCTTGCGCAATGTTCGGCTGCGTGCCCATGGCATCGATAGTGACGATACAACCCTCCAGGGCCAGCGTCGCCAGCAGTTCAGGGATGGCGGTCTTCTCGTTCGACTTCTCGGCCGTCGCGCGCTGCCCGAGCACCAGACCCGCTTGGGCGGCGAAGGCACTGACCAGGTGCAGGGGTGTTGAGCCCACCCTTCCTGAACGACGACTGGTTTTTCCATCGATGGCCACCACTTCGCCATTTGCCAGCGCGGGCAGTACCTGGCCCACCCAACGCACGAAGGCCGCCCCGAATTGGTCGGGATCAATCGCCGCAAAGACCCGGCCAATGGTGTCGTGCGACGGAATGCCCTGCTCGAGCTTCAGATACTGCCGCAGCCGCTCCAGCTTCTCTTTCGCCCAGGCCTCGATCTCGACAAAGGTATCGGCACCTGACAGGACCGCGCTGACCGACACCACCAGCAATTCGATCAGGTCGTGCTCGACTTTGGTGGCCTGTCTCGGATCCCGCACGCCCACCCAAACGTCGACCAGCCGAACCCTGTTTTCTGCGCTCATGGAAAACTCCAAAAAGACAGAAAACTACACAAATCAAGGGGCTGTGAACAGCCCTTTCGTAACTCCTTGAGCGTAAACGATTATTTCAGAGGGTCAACGACGTTGGCATTCATGCGATTGCCCTGAAGCTGACCCCATGCGTGCGTGTTTTCGGTGCAGAAGCCATCACCGCGCTATGGCCGCAATCGACCCAGAGCGGAAGTCGCCCGATTTGGGAAGGTGACATTCCACGTCTGAAAGGAGGAGTTAAACGTCATCATTGGACCACAAACGTTTCAGCAGAGCGTTGTGCTGTCCAAGATTGAGCCTCGGAAATAGTTTCTGGATCGGTGTAATACTGAAAGTCATAACTCCGCCTCGCCATCCTAGATCGGAAATCTGCATCCCGCACCAGAGCGCGGCAAGATACTTGTCCCGAGTACAGAAGGCAGAGTTCGGACCACCCAGCAAATTGACCGCCACCAGTGTCTCCAATGCTCGGAAGTCAGCAATAGCATTGTGCGCCTGCTCTTCGGAATAGATTCGGCTTGGTTTGATGACGCCTCTTCCGATACGCGGTTCAGTGCCGTCACGAGGTTCGTAAAGGCACGAAAGGGCTGTAATCAAAGGGAAAGATCGTAAGGACAAACCGCATGAGACGGCAAGTTCGCATATTTTCCGTTCGACTCGAGGTAGGACGTTATCTCGATGACGTTCCGCAATCATCGGCGCGACGGATACAAGGAAGCGGACCTCAGCCTCGTATCGAAGAGTGAAGCCCTTCACGATTTCATAAGCGGCACGGTAGTGCTTCTCTTCGTAGTCGATGATTCGAGCTTTGGGTAGGCCTTTTTGCAATACCGCCCGTGCTTCCACAAAGGCCGAGCCGAACTCTTCGTATGAGGGTGATGACCGGCTCTTCCCCTCAATTGCGCACAGGACCGGGTTGACGAAGAAGCTTTGGGAATTCAGAAACTCAAGCCACCACTCGTTTGCTTCAATATCACCTCTTACTTCACCCCGATCAATCGCCCTCAACATACCAGTGACGTTGCGGTCCACTAACAGCATCGGTGCAGAGCAAAATGCCAACGGCAGCCAGCCACCCATCTGGAGCGCATATGCGGTAACTCGGTGGTGGAACGCAATATTGAACTTTACGGATAGTGTGTCGACCATGGCAGATTACTTCTAATGCCAAGCTCAGCAGCCCGAGCACGTCTTGGGCTTCTTGGCGTCAGGTCTTTCCCGTGCCTTGGGCAAAAGCCAAGACCCGACCCCGTCAGCGCGTGATCCGGTCAGCGTGACCCCGTCAGCAGAGGTCTGTTGTTGCTTCCACGGCCTCAACGTCAAGTCGCGCGCGCGGCGCGTGCGGAATGAAGTCCCGTTAAACTGCACGTTCGATTGCCGTGGAAGGCCCAGAAACTGCATAAATAAAATCATAGAGCTGAGCACGGAGATCGTCAGGGTTTTCCCATACGATATGATTATATTGGCGAGTATCAAAGTGGACATTTTGGAGGTCATCTTTTCGTACACACCAGTAGACGGGAATTCCCAGCCCGATTGCGTAACCGGCCTCGAAGTAAACCCCTGGACGCTGACGTGTAACGTCGGCGACGACGAGATGAGAGCGCTTTATTTCAGCCATGATTCGCACGTCGATGCGATCGACCGATGGTTGAGCATCCGTTCGAAATGCACTATAGCGAGCTCGCTCAATCGCCGGTTTGATACCGTCTTTCCAAGCAGACGTAAGTTCAGCGTCGAATGACATCGCGACAAAAGCTTGTGTGCTAATTGAACGCGGGCGATTGAGGTCGTCCAAATAAGTCCAACCAGCTGCTGTCAGTATGTATTCCGGTGAGCCTTCAGCAAACGCCGCCTTCTGTTGGTTCCCTGCCTGCACAAGGCCTCTCGTTATGAGGGCTTTCAGGTGAAACTCTAACTCATTTGGGTTCTCGCCCCAAATCAGCGGAAAGTCTAAGCTTGAGTCAAATGGCACGCTAGAACCTGGATATTTACTCCGCCGGCCAAAAATTTCTAATAATAACGCCTGCTTGTCAATTACTGACAGAATGGGGAAGCTAGAGATAATACTTTCAATGCTGGCTCTCGATATCTCCGGAATTGTGCTGACTTTCTCATTGCGATTACGAATCCAGGCACTCAATTTCGTCGCCACTTGACGCTCGCCCAAGGTGCGCAACACTGTCTGCGTAATTGTAAACTTGCCGCAACGAGGGCACTTCAAACGTAAACGCTCGCCAGAGTCAAAAGTCTCAACGCGCGGGGTGCCGAATGCACAAATTGGGCAAGGATTTTCGGTCTCGGTCGTCATCGCAGGTCTTTCGAAATCGAAGGATTAGTGTTGAGCGACGCACTGAAAGCGCCCTCCGCAGCAGGCATTATGCCGGATGTTTTTCTATTCTGGAGAGTACAAAAACCGAGAAAAGCGGCACTTTGCAGGTTAGGGCGATGCATACGCCCAAGCCGTTTCAATGGCTGCTTCCGGCAGACTTTTCCACCGTCCCTTCCTGGCCGACTCCGGCGCCTGTCATCGCCGAGTCGAGGCCAGTGGTCGCTCTCAGGAATTCCCATCGGCGGCAACCGACCCATTTCGGTCGGCCGCTGAGGCGCGTAGCCGACGTTCACGAGAAGGCAATCCATACAGGCTCAACGTTTGAGTTAGCCTTCGTTGCGCTATGAACGCTCATCGTCAAGCACCTGTGAAACCCCCCACGAGGTAAGCCATCGAATTCCTACGCACGAGATTTCGACGCTGCGAATAGTAGTCAACGACCGCTGGAACTGCGGGCGCAAGCGCTCCTGCGAATGCGGCTATCGCGGTGGGAAGACTCAGGCTTGCGAGGTAGGCCAACGAGATGGTTGGCACTTCCCATTTGGTGACGGTCTTTACGAGATCCCCCTGTGCCAATATGACCTGAGACACCTACCCCTGACAAATTAGAGTAGAAAGGTAGGTTCCCATCATGGCAAACGACACGAAGGATCTGATGAACGGACAAGTCGCACTGGCGATGGATGACGCGTTGGAAGGAGCCCGTAGGGCGACTGGAAACGCGTCATCCATCGCGCCGCCGAACCCCGAGGTGGTGGCGACGGCGCGCCGCCGTCATTTCTCCAGCGCAGACAGGCTGCGCATCCTGGCACTCGCCGACGGCTGCACGAAGGTGGGCGAAATTGGCGCCCTGTTACGCCGGGAGGGCATCTATTCCTCCCTGCTCGCCACCTGGCGCAAAAAGCGCGCGGCGATCGAACAGGCCGCACTCGAACCGCAAAAGCGTGGACGCAAGGCCGACCCGGCGCTGGCCGAAGCACGGCGGCTGGATCAGCTCACGCGTGAGAACGACCGCTTGCGTCGCCAGCTCGCCCAGGCTCACACCATCATTGATGTCCAAAAAAAAGTTTGTATGCTGCTGGGGCAGCTGACGGACGACACGCCGGACGGGAGATCCTGATGCACGCGGTCAATGTCCTGGCGCCCGAGGTTGGGCTGGCACCCGCTTGCGCGGCCTTGCGGATCCCTCGCAGTACGGTCTATCGCGACGACGCGCGCCGGCGGCGCTTGAACGTCCCGCCGGTGACCCCGTCGACTCGACCGGCGCCACCGCTGGCCCTCAGCGATACCGAGCGGCAGGCGCTGCGCGACATGCTGTGCAGCGAGCGCTTTGCCGATTGCGCGCCACCGAGCATCTACGCCACCCTGCTCGACGAGGGCATCTACCTGGGCTCGGTGCGCACCATGTACCGCTTGCTGGCCGCCGATGGTCAAGCACGCGAAAGGCGTAATCAGCTGACTCATCCTGCCTACTTCAAACCCGAACTGCTGGCCACCGGACCGAATCAAGTCTGGAGTTGGGACATCACGAAGCTCAAGGGGCCACTCAAATGGACCTGCTTCCAGCTGTACGTGATCCTCGATATCTTCAGCCGCTATGTCGTCGGCTGGTTGATCGCCCCGCGCGAGAGCGCTGAACTGGCCAGGCAGTTGATCGCCGAGACCGTCGCCAAACAGGGCGTGGAGCCATGCACGCTCACGGTCCATGCCGACCGCGGGACCAGCATGCGATCCAAGCTCGTGGCAGAACTGCTGGTGGACCTCGATGTGGCCAAGTCCCACAGCCGTCCCTACGTCTCCGACGACAATCCCTTCTCGGAGGCGCAGTTCAAAACCCTGAAGTACCGCCCGGACTTCCCCGAGCGCTTCGCCAGCATCGAAGAAGCCCGCGCTCACTGCCAGCGCTTCTTCCAGTGGTACAACGAACAGCATCGCCATTCCGGCATCGGCTTCATGACCCCGACTGCGGTCCACCATGGCCAGGCTGCACAGCTGTTCGAGCAACGGGCCGACACCCTGAACGCCGCCTACGCTGCTCACCCGAGCCGATTCAAGGGCAACTGCCCCCAACCTCCCAGGCTGCCCGTCGCCGCCTGGATCAACCCACCCAAGCAGGAGAACACGCCGACGAAAATAGATGACCCGTGCTCACTAAATTAATGTGCATCGGTGTCTCAAAGTCATTGACACGTTCCGCCCGTGGAAGCGGCTGCAGGCACTGATCGCACGGGGTCCGCGGGTAGAGTAGAGGGCAGGCTAAAACCTGCTCTCTACTCTACCAGTTTGTGTGCGTTTGTGTGTGTGCAAATTCGCGAGCAATGTCAGTTAGTCTTGAGCCGCTCTATTCGCAGCTCTTGAACAATTCCAACGGCGCGACGCCCAGCATTCTCTAAGGCTTCGTAGTAGGTAACGTCTGTAGATTCTTCGTCTAGCAAGCCGCAAGGTAGTACACCGAAAGCGTAGGCAGCGGGAACAAACATGGCGGCGGCTTGAAGGTACGCCCGCGCATGCACGTCCTGGGTTTCGCGGTATGTCGGTACCGCAAGGAAAGCGTCCGGGCCCGTACCATACGGTGTGGTAGAAACTGAATCAAGACACATTGGTAGTCCGTATTTTTCGTACTCTTCAAGAACCAAAGAAGAATCGACAAATGGAATAGTGCGCCATGCGTTGAGAACCTTGACCTTGACATGGTATTCCTCTGACCAGCCGGCGAGGGCACACAGCCGTTGCTGGATCTCCGCAACTCCGGTCAGTATGGGAAATAAACAGTTGAGATCGACCACTCTAATCGTACTTATGTTGTATTTGTCAAGTACTTTAATGAATTGGTCAACGTTGTCGTATCCTTCGAGGTCGGTCACAAGTCCTGTGGGAAGGTCCGGCTGATAAAATTGCAGAGGAACAATAACGTCGCTCGTAAGATTGCGAGACATGCGCCAAGTTAAGCCGAGTCGGGAAGGGTCGTTCGAACTGAGCTGCCGCGCAACTAAGCCTTCAGAGGACGTGTAGATGGTGTCAAATGGCATTATACTGAGCATACCGTTTAGTCCGAAAACGGAACGCATTGCGTCATGCTCAGCAGTGATCCAAATATCGCGCTCTTCCCGCTTGTCCGCCACAAGCATGATTCGAGCATATGGTTGCAGCTTTTCTTGCGGAGAAAACTCCGGATCGTGGTCATACCATTCCTTGCTGCGTCTTTTAACATCGTCGGCGCGTCGCCAGAGTTGATCCAACACGAATCGATCATTCTCTGGCGTTGGCTCGGACGAGTCAGACACTCGTCGGTAGATCATGCCGCTCTTGTGCACATGGGGTGTGTTTGTGCTTTTCGGAACCCAAGCGCAGACTATGGCTCGATTTTCTAGCAGCCCGAGTTCGGAGTCTGGGCCCAGCAGGATCTTCGTATCGAAGTGGGGACTGGGATTTAGCAAATCTGCCGCAGATTTCCGCATTAGCTGAAGCGCGGCGTCAATATCTTCCTTCGGGACGCCAGGAAATGCGCCGGCGACAGGGTTTTCCTTTGACGTTTCCTCTACGCCGACAAAAAGCCAGCCACCATAAGTGTTAGCGAACGCCGACAGCGACTTGGCAACGGCTACTGCTTTTGGCATCTGGCGCTTGTACTCAACATACCACCCTTCGGATGTTTGCTTTAGTGCTGACAAGTCCGCAGTCTGAAGGTCGCAAAGTGCCTTGTTAAATGGGGAGTAGTAGTCCATACAGGAAGGCCTAAAGTGGAAACAACAAGAAGGGGCGGATTCGCCGATTCAGTTTAGCCAGAGATGACGACCAAGCACGATAATTACAGCGGGCAGCATGAAGGCAGGCATTAGTGCGATAGCATACACCCAGAGCGTTTCAGTGGCCGCTTTCGGCTGACTTCTCCACCGTCTCTTCGTGGCCGAAAGCGGCCCGCAACGACGTATGGAAAGGGAGTTAAAGAAATTCGGCGGCCGTTGAACGCTTAGTGCCTCACGATGAACCGCCGTTTGCATAATATTGCGCTATGGCAGGAATCTTGGCGAGACAATTCATATAGTTGTTCAGTTTCGGCGCCACGGTTGCGATCAAGTCGCTTGGAATGTGATCCAGTTTCCCGGAACTGAGCCAACGCAGGATAACGAAGGCTTTGAGGTCGGCAATGGTCAGGCGATTGTCCGAAAGAAACTCTCCGCCGTGGCTGTCAAGTTGATGCTGGAGCCACCGCAAATACTTGGGTAATGCGTCGGTTACCAAGGCGTCGCGAGCGCTTTTCAGGTCGTCGCCTGTTTTTCCAAAAGTTGCCCCAAGTTTCACGTTAATATCTTCCAGCGCACCCATGACTTCGTCACACAACAAGGCCTGAAAATTATCTTCGGGATACAGCCCGGAAAGTTTCCCGACATAACGCGTAATCGCGTCACTTTGCGTGATTTGCACATCATTGACGTGAAGGGTCGGAACCTGATTCAGGGGTGTCGTCTTGCGGACTTCAGAAAAATCGCTCGGCGCAAAGCGATAGTCCTCAAACGGAACTCCGCCGATATGCATGGCCAGCCGGGCAGGCTCTGCCCGTCCGCCGGGGAAGTCGAAATAGGTCAGCTTCAGTTTGTTCATTTGTCGCCTTTCTGAGGTGTCGAGTCTTGGGGAAGCACCGAGGATGGTGCCAAAAGCGGTCCCGCGGGGAAGCGTTCGACCGCCGAAAGCGAAACTTTTCTGCACTTCTCGGCAGCTTTCCCTTCGCGTGTGTACGAGATCTTGTTGCGGCGATTGGGGTCCGCTGCGAAATGAAATCGAGAGGCTCTACGACGCTGAAATGACAGCCTCGATTCTATGCTGAAACCGGGAGCGTCGGCTTTCATGCGTGAATTGCCGCGATCTCGTCATCGCCGGCAGCAGCGGTTCCCTGAATCTTCCGTAGGTCGTCGCTGGAATGCATCTGCCAACGCCCAAGGGTCTCTTGTCAGCACCACTTCCATTCACCGCGCCGGCCGACTGCCGGGTGCAAGCACGGTGCGCGAGCTGCCCAATCTACCAGTAACTCATCCCGCCGCGGTAAAGATGGCGCAGGTCGTCCTGAACGATTTCGCGCGGCGCGTTGGTCAGCAGGCGCTGTTGCGCCCAGGCACCCCGGGTCAGCGCCTCGACGTCGGCTTCGCCATAACCCACCCCGCCGATGCCGTTGGGAATGCCGGTAGCCCTCATCATCTTGATCAGCTGGCCGGCGAGGATTTCGGCCGCGTCTTCGTCGGTGGCCCCCTTTACCTCTGCTCCGAGGCAGTGCGCTCCGTGGATATGGCGTTGCGGGCAGGCGCTCGCCGTGAATCGGAACACCGACGGCGCATTGACGATGACGCTCATGCCGTGCGGCACCATCGGCTCGTCCTGCGGATAACCCGCGGCGCGATAGTCGCGAACCAGCCCGGCCACGGAATAGGCCATGCCATGTGGCAGGTGCACGCCGGAGTTGCCGAAGGCGATTCCGGCCAGCGTGGCAGCATACATCATCCTGTCGCGTGCTTCGGTATCGCTGGCGTCATTCACTGCGCGCTGCAGGTACTGACCGGCAAGTTTCAGCGCCGCTTCGCAACCGACGTCGCTCCAGGGATTGGCGCCCTGGCTCATTGGCCGCAGGGAGGCTGTGGCCGACGCGGCGCGCCGCGTGTAGGGTTTCGCCGTGTAGGACTCCAGCGCGTGCGAGAGCACGTCGAAGCCGCTGGCGGCGACGACGTTCCTGGGCAGGGTGTAGGTGGTCGCGGGATCGATCAGCGCCAACGACGGCCGGAGGCGCTTCGACGCGATGCCGGTTTTCACGTGCTGGGCGAGCAGGTCAAAGATGGTGATGCCGGTGCACTCGGAGCCGGTGCCGCAGGTTGTGGGACAGGCGATATGCGGCTTGAGCGGGCCGGGTATCGGCCGCCCCTTGCCGATGGGGGCATTGACGTAGTCGAGAAAATCGGCCGGGTAGGTGGCGTAGAGGTTGGCGGCCTTGCAGGTGTCGATGACCGATCCGCCCCCCAGCGACAGATAGCCGTCGAACTTGCCTTCGGCGGCGAACCGGGTGGCGGCAAGAAAGGACTGGTCGGTCGGTTCGACCTTGACCTCGTCGTAGATCACCGTGTCGAGGCCCGCTGCCCGCAAGGAGTCGGCGACCTCGATCAGGCACGGCAGTGCGCGGATGCGCGGGTCGGTAAATAGCGCGACCCGGCTCATGCCCAGGCCCTTGGCGTGTTCACCGGCTTCCTTGAGCACGCCGTGGCCGAAGCTGATGCTCGAAATGTCGACCGAGAAGACGCTTTCCGTGCCTTTGCCTGGCAGGTAGTAATTGTGACAACAGGACATGTGCCTACCCTCCTGAAATGTCGCGACCGTTGCGCGCCCGGTTTTTCCGTGGCGCAGGACATGATTCCTGTTTTACCAGGCGCCTGCCGCCAGCTTATCACTGCCATCCGCGCAGGCGTTCATCAGGCGGCAGTCCGCTGTGCCGGAAAGCGAAGTCTCTGGCTCCGGCCTTGTCGAGCGCCCGCCCGAGCAACGCCATCCTGCTGGAACTGCCTGGCGCAGACCCGCTTCCGCTGGGCAGCGGGTCAATCGGGATCAGCAAGCCCCCGCCGCAAGCTCGGTGCCGCGAAATCGATGAATGCGCGCACGTTCGGCGAGAGTAGCCGGGCTTGCGGATAGACGATGTGGGCGGGTGTTTGCGCGGCATGTTGGCTGGCCAGCACCTCGATCAGCGTGCCGGCGCGCAGTTCCTCGCGCACGTGGTAGTCGAAGAACTGTCCCCAGCCGAGTCCCAGCACACAGGCCTGCACGGCGGCATCGATCTGGTTGGTCGTCAGCACGCTGTTCACGGCGACCCTCAGCGTCTTGTCGGGGTCGCGGATCTCCCACTCACCGGGTGACACCAGGCCCGTGAAACTGACGCAGGGCTCGCCGGCCAGATCGCCAGGGGTCCTTGGCGTGCCGCGGCGCGCGAGCAGGGCCGGGCTGCCGACGATCAGGCGGCGGGTGTTCCCGATCGGCACGCCGACCATCGACGAATCGGGCAGTGGCGCCAGCCGGACGGCGAGATCGATCCCTTCCTCGAGCAGATCGGTCAGGCGGTCGAGCAACAACAGCTCGACGTGCATCTGCGGGTGTTGGGCGAGGAAGTCGATGACCAGCGGCGCCACGAACTGGCGGCCGAAGGGCACCGACGCGGTGATCCGCAGATTCCCGCGCGGCTCGATCCGGCGTGCGCTCAGACTCGCCTGCGCTTCGTCGACGGCCGCCAGGATGGCGCGGCAACGCGCGCAGTATTCGCGGCCTTCGTCGGTCAGCGCCATGCGTCGCGTTGTGCGGTTCAGAAGCCTCACCCCGACTTCGCGTTCGAGCGCGGCCAGGGTGCGCACCATCGACGGCTGCGAGACCGCGAGCGCCTCCGCCGCCGCGGTCAGGCTGCCGGAATCGACGATCTTCACAAACGCGCGCAGCGCGGAGAGCAGGTCCATGATGTCGAATATTACTGCGCAAAATGCAGCAATCAAATCCCTTTCTCGCCATTTGTCGGTGCCTGCGAAGCGATCAAGATAGCAATCGTCGCCCCTGCGGCGACACCCGAACCCCAAGCCATCGAGAAGGGAGATTCATCATGGCTCGTGCCTTCAGCGAAATCGCTTTCACCCCCGGCGTGCGCGCCTTCCAGACCCGCATGGGCAGCCGGAAAAACTACGCCCGTCTGGACCATGTTGATTTCCGTGGCGACACGCTTGGCCCGGCCGAGGCCGAATTCATCGCCGCGCGCGATGGCTTCTACCAGGCCAGTGTGGGCGAGAACGGTTGGCCCTACGTACAATTCCGCGGCGGGCCGGCCGGCTTCCTGCGCGTGCTCGACCCGCGCACGATCGGCTACGCCGATTTTCGCGGCAACGTGCAATACATCAGCGCGGGCAACATCGAAGCCGCCGGTCGCGTCGCCCTGATTCTGATGGACTATGCGCAGCGGCGCCGTCTGAAGATATGGGGGCGCGCACGGCTGGTGGACGCGGCTGACGATGCGCCGCTGATCGCGCGCCTGGAGGATGGCAACTATCGCGCGCGTAGCGAGCGTGCGGTGCTGATCAGCGTCGAGGCCTTCGACTGGAACTGCCCGCAGCACATCACGCCGCGCTTCACCGAAGCGGAGATCGGCCAGCGCACGCAAGTGCTGCATGCCGAGATCGCGCGACTGCAGCAAGCGCTCGCGCGCGACGCGAAGCCTACGAGATAGCGGTGCTGCGGCTGCACGCGCAGTGAGGGTTTCCGATCGCTACACCCGACGCCATCAGGCAGCCAGGCTGTCATTGCGAGGAGGCGAAGCCGACGCGGCAATCCAGCTCCATCTTCTGATTCTCTTTCCGCCTCCGCATCGACAACGCAAGGAGCCAAACCTCTGGATTGCCGCGTCGGCTCCGCTTCCTCGCAATGACGTGCCGGCGAGCGGCATGGCGATGACCTTGGCTGCGCCTGAACCAGGCCCGGCTTCAGCGACAGCGACGGTTCTCGTCTTGCCGATGACGCGGGCCTGGAGCGTCGATCCTGTAGAAGGCGTAGTCGTGCGCGATGCCGTTCGACTCGACGCTTGCCTCATGTGACAGCTTGCCGCCTATCTTTTCCATTGCCCGCCGTGAACGCCAGTTGTTCGTGCCGACGTGGAACCAGACGACTTTCGCGAACAGGAAGGCGTGGCCGAGCATCAGTTGCTTCATTTCCCGGTTCGCGCTGCCCCCCCAATGGCTGCGGGCGAGGAAGGTATAGCCGATGGCGACCTCCCTCGTGTCGGGATTCCAGTCGTAGTAGCGCGACGAACCGATCACCGTGCCCGAGGGCTTGTCGATGACCACCAGCGCGCCACCAGACGCCAGGGCGCTGGCAAAAAAGCCCGCAAAGACGGCGCGCTGATAGCGCAAGGGCTCCGGATGCTGCTCCCAGATCAGGGGGTCGGAAGCGGCCGCGTAAAGCGGCTCGAAATCGTCGGCATGCACCGGGCGCAGCGCAATCGTTTCGCCGCTGAGCGTCGGCTGGAGATCGAAGTTCGACGCCGCGTGCGTCCCGGATTCCCCTGCCAGTACGTTTCGCTCCGCATTCGTCGCGTCCATCGGGTGAACCTCCTTGTTGCCCACAAATATGCAAGTCCGAGTTCTGCATCGGCTTTCGCCCAGCCACGACGCCACAGGTGCGCGGCGCGGTGTTGTCACGTCACGGGCGCCCTTCGAACTGTTGCATGAACGACAGGCGCAGACGAGGTTGTCACCGCTATTCGCACCATCTCGTTTCGTTGCTATGAGCTGGTCTACCGAAAGTGAATCGCGCCTTCCACAGTAACAGCAAGCCTGCGGGAGCAGCATTTCCAGGCGATCATCGTCAGCCCAGGGGCCGATGCTAGCGTAGTGCTGCCTTCTTGACGAGACTTCAAGAAAGCTTGAAGGCAGCGGGTAATCCGGCGCCCCTCCCGCACCCACCGTCATTGCGAGGAGGCGCAGCCGACGCGGCAATCCAGTGCCATTCTCTCACTGCCTTTGCGCCGCATCGCCAATGCGCAGCGCCACAACTCTGGATTGCCACGTCGGCTGCGCCTCCTCGCAATGACGCGTCGGCTGATGTCTTCATGTTCGGAAGTTTCGCACGACATCGACATCGTCGTCGCCTATCGGCGTGGTGTGCGAACGAGGGGCTTTTATCGCCCGATGAATCGGGCTCCTACAGGGGTGGGGGGGGTCGTTCTTTGGGTGGGAGCGCGGATTTGTCGGGCGCTGTTTTACTGGTGTGTCAGAGCTCGCCGCTGTCGCCAGGCGATGCGCCGAGCAGCAGCGCCACCGCGCTGTCGGCGACTTCATCGAGCGACAGCTTGCCGTCGGCACGATACCAGTGCTTTGACCAGTTGAGCATGCCGAACAGCAGCAGCCGTACCGGCGACGCGGCGGACGGGATCTTGCCGGCTTGCGCCAGTTCGTCGAGCGTCGCTTGCCACGGCGCCTGGTAGCGGTCGAAGGCGGCGGCGATTTCGGCGTGCGCGGCGGCGTCGAGGGCGCGCGTTTCGCCGAGTAGCATCGGCGCCGGGCACTCGCCTTCGAGCAGGGTGCCGAGGTGGGTGCGGACCAGTATGCGCAGCCGCTGCTCGGGTTCGCTGACGCCGTCGATGGCGGCGAGCAGGCGCGTGTAGCCGGCGTCGAGGCCCTCGACCATCGCCGTCTTGAGCAATTCCTGTTTGCTGCGAAAGTGATAGAAGGGGCTGCCCGAGCGCATGCCGACGGCGTCGGCGATGTCGCGCGTGGTGGTGGCGTCGAAGCCCTTTTCGACGAACAGTCGTGCCGCGGCGCGCAGCAACTCGGCGCGGCGATTGGGCTCGAGCCCGGCTTCTGCCTTTCGTCTCGGCATCGGCTCAAGCCGGACCGAGGGCGTACGGCGCGCGCCGCGTGGCGCGCAGGCGGGTGATCGTCACAGCGCTGCCGCGACCCGCGTACCCTGGTCGATGGCGCGTTTGGCGTCGAGTTCGGTGGCGACGTCGGCGCCGCCGATCAGCGTCACCGGGATGCCGGCGGCCTGCAGCGGGGCGAGCAGTTCGCGGCGCGATTCCTGGCCGGCGCAGACGACGACGGTGTCGACCGCCAGCGTCGTGGCCTGGCCATCGACGGTGATGTGCAGGCCGGCGTCGTCGATGCGTTCGTAGTTCACGCCGCCGATCATCTGTACGCCGCGCTTCTTGAGCAGGGTGCGGCGAATCCAGCCGGTGGTCTTGGCCAGGCTCTCACCGACTTTCGACGACTTGCGCTGGAGCAGAAAGACCTGCCGTGGTGCGGGCTCGTCGAGCGGCGGCTTGAGGCCACCACGGTGCGCGTAGCTCGGGTCGATTCCCCACTCGTCGTTGAAGCGTTCGGCCTCGCTCCTGTCGTCATGCGCGTGCGTCAGGAACTCGCCGACGTCGAAGCCGATGCCGCCGGCGCCGATGATCGCCACGCGCTTGCCGGCGACCTTGCGGCCTTCGACGATGTCGACGTAGCTGGCCACCTTGTCGCTGTCGATCCCGGCGATCGCCGGCTGGCGCGGGGTGATGCCGGTGGCCAGCACGACGTGGTCGAAGCCGCCGGCCTTGAGCAGTTCGGCATCGACGCGCTGGTTCAACTCCAGGGTGACGCCGCTGGTTTCGATGCGCCGGCCGAAGTAACGCAGCGTCTCGGCGAAATCCTCCTTGCCGGGGATGCGCCTGGCGAGGTTGAACTGGCCACCAATCCGTTCGGCGGCGTCGAACAGCGTCACGGCGTGGCCGCGTTCGGCGGCGGTGGTGGCGCAGGCCATTCCCGCCGGCCCGGCGCCGACGACGGCAACCTTCCTGCGCGCAGCCGCTTTTTCGATGCTCAGCTCGGTTTCGTGGCAGGCGCGCGGGTTGACCAGGCAGCTGCTCAACTTGCCGTTGAAGATATGATCCAGGCACGCCTGGTTGCAGGCGATGCAGGTGTTGATCTCGTCGCCCCGGTTGGCGGCGGCCTTGTTCACGAAGTCGGCGTCGGCGAGGAAGGGGCGGGCCATCGAGACCATGTCGGCGCAGCCCGAGGCCAGCACCTCCTCGGCGACCTCGGGCGTGTTGATGCGGTTGGTGGTGATCAAGGGAATGTTCACCGCGCCCTTCAAACGCTTGGTTACCCAGGCGAAAGCGGCGCGCGGGACCATCGTCGCGATGGTCGGGATGCGCGCCTCGTGCCAGCCGATGCCGGTATTGATCAGCGTCGCGCCGGCGGCTTCGATGGCCTTGGCGAGCTGCACCACTTCCTCCCAGCTGCTGCCGCCTTCGACCAGGTCGAGCATCGACAGGCGGAAAATGATGATGAAATTCGGGCCGACTTTCTCGCGTGTCGCGCGCACCGTCTCGACCGCGAAGCGGATGCGGTTTTCGAAGGAGCCGCCCCACTGGTCGTCGCGCCGGTTCGTCTGCCGGGCGATGAACTGGTTGATCAGGTAGCCCTCGGAGCCCATGATCTCGACGCCGTCGTAACCGGCTTGCTGCGCCAGCTGCGCGCAGCGCACGTAGTCACCGATCGTCTTGCGGATTCCCCACTCGCTCAGCGCGCGTGGCGTAAAACGGTTGATTGGCGCACGCAGCTTCGACGGCGCGACGTTCAGCGGGTGATAGGCATAGCGCCCGGTATGCAGGATCTGTAGCGCGATCCTGCCACCGGCGGCATGCACGGCCTCGGTGATCAGGCGGTGCTTGCGCACCTGCCAGGAAAAGCTGAGTTGCGAACCGAAGTGGTAGACCCGCCCGGCGAGGTTGGGCGAGAAGCCGCCGGTGACGATCAGCCCGACGCCGCCGCGGGCGCGCTCGGCGTAAAAGGCCGCCATGCGCTCGAAACCGTTCTTCTCCTCTTCGAGCCCGGTGTGCATCGAGCCCATCAGGACGCGGTTGCCGAGCGTCGTGAAGCCCAGATCCAGCGGTGCCAGCAGATGCGGGTACGGGGCGGGTTGTGTCGGGGGCAGCTTTGTGCCGGTGCTCTCGTTCATATGGGGGTGTCCGGAAAAGGGCGATCAATGTTTAAGCAAGCAAGCGCTTGGTTATCTTTACGCAAAAGAGGGCAGTTTGCAAGCAAGGAGCGAAACCGAGGCTCTCGCAGTCCCCGTTTCCGCTGGCATCGCCCGAGTCCGGGTCGTGCGTTGATACGCTCGTCTCGCGCGCAGCGTTTGCTCAGTACCCGCTAAGTCTGGCTGCGTACTTTTTGCATCACGCGACTTTCTGCGTGAATACAAAAGGAGTACGAACATGAACA
The DNA here is from genome assembly GCF_907163215.1 of Candidatus Accumulibacter sp. ACC005. Lineage (NCBI taxonomy): Bacteria > Pseudomonadati > Pseudomonadota > Betaproteobacteria > Candidatus Accumulibacter > Candidatus Accumulibacter sp. ACC005. The sequence goes on from NZ_CAJQUB010000011.1 coordinate 199,348, forward strand.
AGACCACCATACTTGCGATCCTCGCCACGGCGATCGCCACCCTTGGCGGCGCCGCTTACGCCGCGAGATCCACCGAAAACGACGCCCTGGGTATCAACCAGGCAAAAATCACCATCGCTCAGGCAATCAGCATCGCCGAGAAACAGCACAACGGCAAGGCGAGCCAGGCCGAATTCGAGCACACCAAACAGGGCGCGATCTACGAAGTCGAGGTCGTCGCCGGAGCCAAGGTCTTCGACGTCAAGGTCGATGCGGACAAGGGCACAATCCTGTCGTCAGCCGAGGACAAGGCTGACCGCCACGAGGGCCGCGACGACGATCACGACGAAAAGGATTGATCGCCCTGATTTCTGCCGCGCCCGCACCTGCCGGTGCGGTGGCGGCGTTCAGTGCCTGGCCGTGCCGGCGCGAAGCGCACTGGCTGGTAGAGCCGGTTCTTCCGTGGACGGTGATGGCTTGCCGACGCCTTTTCGGCCCACTGATTCGACGTTGCTGGGTTACCGAATGAAGACCCCCTATGCCACGGCCAAGACTACGCGGCCAAACTCCGGCTGTACCTTTTCTACCACTGCCTGCGGGAGGACATCATGAATACCCTGTCACGTGACGATACACAGCGCATGCTCAACAAGGTTCCGGAAGTCACGCTGTTCTTCTGGATCATCAAGATCATGGCCACCACGGTCGGCGAAACAGCCGCTGACTTTCTCAATGTGAATCTCGATTTTGGCCTCACCGGGACCTCACTGGTCATGGGCGGACTGTTGCTCGTGGCGCTGTTGGCGCAGATCAAAGCAAGACGCTACGCTCCCTGGATCTACTGGCTTGCCGTCGTGCTGATCAGTGTTTTCGGTACCCTCGTCACCGACAACCTGGTCGATAATTTCGGCGTCTCCCTGCAGACCACCACCGCCATCTTCAGCATCGTCCTGTTGGCTACCTGCGGGCTTTGGTACGCGAGCGAAAGAACGCTCTCGATCCACACCATTTTCACGACCCGGCGCGAATTGTTCTATTGGGCCGCCATCCTGTTCACCTTCGCGCTGGGCACCGCCGCCGGTGATCTTGCCGCGGAAGGCCTGCAACTGGGTTACGCCTACTCGGGTCTGATGTTTGGCGCAATGATTGGCGCGGTGACCATCGCCTATTACCTATTCAACCTGAACGCGGTGCTGGCGTTCTGGATCGCCTATGTGCTGACCCGTCCGTTCGGCGCCTCCTGCGGCGACCTGCTCTCACAACCGGTCGCCAACGGCGGACTCGGCCTGGGAACCGTGGTCACCAGTGCCATTTTCCTGCTGACGATCCTGGGCCTGGTTGCCTACCTGACGGCGACTGATCGTCGTCTGGCCGAGCAGATCTGATCAACACGCACGACAGTCGCCGCGATGCTGGCCATCTGGCATGATGGCCATTGCCCGGCGACCGGGTGCGCGCTGAAGCGTTTCAAGCAGAGGGTTCAATGCGAGTTCTACTTGTCGAAGACGACCGGATGATCGGCGAAGCCGTGCAGGCGGCGTTGCTGGACGCTGCCTATGCCGTCGATTGGGTGCGCGACGGACAGATGGCCATTGACGCCTGCGAAATCCATCACTACGACATCGTACTGCTCGATCTTGGGCTGCCGAAGAAGGATGGCCTGCAGGTGTTGCACATCGTTCGCGCTCGCAACGATGCGGTGCCGGTGCTCGTCATCACGGCGCGCGACGCTGTTGAGAGCCGTATTCAGGGCCTCGATCTCGGTGCCGACGACTACGTATTGAAGCCTTTCGAAATGGCCGAGTTGTTGGCGCGCATGCGCGCGGTGGTCCGTCGCAAAGGGGGTGTTGCCGGCCCTCTGCTGTGCAACGGCACGCTATCACTGGATGTGGCGGCAAAAGCGGTGTCTGTCGACGGCAGGACGGTGCCCTTGTCGGGGCGCGAATTCGCCCTTCTGCACGCCCTGATGATCCGGCCCGGGGCGATCCTGTCGCGAAGCGAATTGGAGGATCGCATGTATGGCTGGGGAAGCGAGGTGGAAAGCAACGCCGTCGAGTTCATCATCCACTCGCTGCGCAAGAAACTCGGCAACGATGCCATCAAGAACGTGCGAGGCCTGGGATGGCTGGTCCCCAAGCACCATTGAGGCAATCGCTGGAGTTCAGGCTTTCGGCGTCGGTCAGTGCGCTGTTGCTGGGGGTGGCGATGGTCGCTGGGCTGTTCTCGTTCGTCACTGCGTTCGAAGAAGCGAACGAACTGCAGGACGACACGCTGCGGCAGATCGGCGCCCTCATCGACCGCAACCACCTTCCGGTTGGCAACGCGGCCACAGGTTTGCCCGACCTTGACTCGGATCCGGAGTCGCGTGTGGTGGTGCAGATGCTGCCCAACGCGGGCGGGGAAGCGGCGCGCTCGTCAGCAACGCCACTGTTGCTCTCCGCCGATTTGCCAGACGGTCTCCAGACCGTGATCGTTGGGAGTGAATCCTGGCGGCTTTTTGTCACCACACTGGCCGCCGACACACGCTTCGTCGTCGGGCAACAAACGGCGGTGCGCGACGAAATTGCCCGCGACGGCGCTTTACGCAGTTTGATGCCGTTCATCATTCTCATTCCCATCCTGTTATTGGTCCTGCGCGACGTCATCCGCCGAATGCTGAAACCACTGAACCGCCTCGCCACCGATCTCGACGGAAGGCGCGAACAGGATCTCGGTACGCTCAGCGCCACTGGTCTGCCGACCGAAATCCGCCCCTTCGTGGCAGCAATCAACCGCTTGTTCTCGCGAGTCGAGCAGTCAGTCAGTCAACAGCGCCGCTTTGTCGCCGACGCCTCACATGAATTGCGCTCACCGCTCACCGCACTGTCGCTACAAGCCGAGCGACTGGCCGACACGGAAATGTCCAGCGTCGCAGGTGATCGCGTGGCATCGCTGCGGCAGGGGATTCGCCGCGCGCGCCTGTTGCTCGATCAACTGTTGACCTTGACCCGGGTCCAGGAGCCGTCGGCCATGGCGGCCTCGCCAGTGTCGCTCCAGCAGATCTTTCGCCAGGTACTCGAAGATCTGCATCCGCAGGCTGCGGCAAAATCGATCGACATTGGGGTCACCAGCGAACAGGATGCAAACATCCTCCTCGCGGAGACCGATCTGATGACCGTGGTGCGGAATCTCGTGGACAACGCAATCAAGTACACGCCGGCGGGTGGCCGGATAGACCTTTCGGTCGGCGTCGAAGACGACACGGTTGTCGTACAGGTCAGCGACAATGGGCCCGGAATCGCTCCGAGCGAGCGGGCGCTGGTGTTCGAGCCATTCCACCGCGTGTTGGGAAATGACGAAGCCGGCTCGGGACTCGGACTCGCCATCGTCAAGGCGATCACCGATCGCTGCGCTGCTTCGGTGGCGCTGGACTACACGGACGTCGCCGAGTCGCGTGGATTGCGCGTTGCGGTCACCTTCAGCGGGTCGCGGCGAAATGCCGGCACGATTGCTCAGCGTTAAGCGAGGCCGAGGTCGGACGGCGTGGCCGGCCATTGCGATCCTGGCCTTGGCGGGAAAGACATGACCGCCGAACCGTCGTCACGGCGAATTCCGCGCGGCATATGGGTGCTCGGCTTCGTCAGCATGTTGATGGATATTTCTTCGGAAATGATCCACAGCCTGCTGCCGCTATTCATGGTCACAAGCCTGGGGGCGAGCGCCTTCGTGGTCGGCCTGATTGAAGGTTTGGCCGAGGCTACGGCGCTGATCATCAGGATTTTCTCGGGCGCACTGAGCGACTATCTTGGCCAACGCAAGGGCCTGGCAGTCTTCGGCTACGCGCTCGGGGCGCTGACCAAGCCGCTGTTCGCCGTCGCTTCGTCGACCGGCCTCGTGCTCACAGCGCGTTTGCTCGATCGCGCTGGCAAGGGCATCCGAGGGGCGCCGCGCGATGCCCTTGTGGCAGATATCGCGCCAGCGCATTTGCGCGGCGCGGCGTTCGGCCTGCGTCAGTCGCTCGACACCGTGGGCGCATTTCTTGGCCCCCTGCTGGCGGTGGGCCTGATGCTGATCTGGGCCAACGATTTTCGTGCGGTGTTCTGGGTGGCCATGATTCCGGGGTTGATGGCGGTCGCACTATTGCTCTTCGGCCTGCGCGAACCTGAACACCAGCAGACGGCGAAGCGCAGCAATCCGATCCGGCGCGAGAACCTGAAACGCCTGGGTGCCTCGTATTGGTGGGTCGTGAGCATCGGCGCCGTGTTCACCCTGGCTCGTTTCAGCGAGGCCTTCCTCGTTCTGCGTGCGCAGCAAGGCGGCATACCGCTGGCCCTGGTGCCGTTGCTCATGGTGGCGATGAATGTGGTCTATGCGGCGTCCGCCTACCCGTTTGGCAGGCTCGCCGATCGGGTGAGCCACAAGAAACTGCTGGCACTTGGCCTGGTCGTCCTGATCGCCGCCGATCTGGTCCTGGCCAGCGGTGTCCACTGGGGTGTCGTGCTTGCCGGCGTCGCCCTCTGGGGCATCCACATGGGCATCACTCAAGGCTTGCTGGCGACGATGGTGGCCGACACCGCCCCGGCCGACCTGCGCGGCACTGCGTTCGGGTTCTTCAGTCTGGTGAGCGGACTGGCGATGCTGCTGGCCAGTGTGCTGGCGGGGCTGCTGTGGGATCGGTTCGGCGCGTCATTAACTTTCTATTCCGGCGCGATTTTCTCCGCCCTTGCACTCCTGGGCCTGGCCTGGCAGCCAGTCATGCGCATGCGCAAGGCTTAGCGTGCTTCAATGATCGAGAGACTCTTCGCTTCTATCCTGCCGTCCATTGAGCACTTCCATCTGCTCGGCTACTGGCTGGCCTTCTTTACCGCCTTGCTCGAAACGGCGTTCGTGGTGGGTCTGCTCCTGCCGGGTTCGACTCTCCTGCTCATGCTTGGCGCCCTGTCGGCCAGCGGCCATCTCGATTTCGTCGACCTGCTGTGGTTTGCGGTCGCCGGCGCCGTCCTTGGCGATAATTTCAATTACTGGTTGGGCCAACGCTACGGCAACAGGTGGGTGCGTGACGGCGTGTGGTTCCTGACGCCAGATCATTTCGGTAAGGCACGCAGCTTCTTCGATCGGCATGGCGCAAAGAGCGTCTTTCTGGCGCGCTTCATCCCGAGCGTCAAGGAAGTCGCACCCTTCGTGGCCGGCACTGTCGGCATGCAGCGCCATACGTTCATGCTCTGGAATGTCCTGGGTGCCATCGGCTGGGGCCTGCAGTGGGTCGGTGGCGGCTACCTGTTCGGGCAGTCGCTCAATCTGGCGCAGGCGTGGATGTCACGTGCGGGGATGGCGCTGGTCGTTGTCTTGCTGGTCTGGATGCTGCTGTGGCTCTTGCAGCGCTTCGTCGTGCGCCATGGGGGCGCGGTGCTGCAGGTGGCGGTTTCGCTCGCACGCTCGATCAAGGCTGGCCTGGGTCGTAATCGCTATCTGCGCCGACTGGCGCGCCGCCATCCGGACGGCGTCCGCTTTCTCGCCGAGCGTGTCGATCGCGCCCATTTCAAAGGCCTGCCACTGACGCTTCTGATGCTGGCATTCGCCTTTGCCCTGGCCTTGTTCGCGGGCGTTGTCGAGGATGTCGTCACCTCCGACCCGATCGTTGCGCTCGACCATGCCGCCGCCCAGCTGATCGCCGCGTTTCGCACGCCAGCAGTCGTTTCCCCGGCGCTGTGGATTACCAGCCTCGGCGAGCCAGCGGTCGTCGGAGCACTACTCGCGGTCGCGTGCCTGGTGCTCTGGCTGGCGAACCTGAACTACGCGATTGCGGCCTTGCTGCTCTCCAGCCTTGGCGCAAGCGCGTTCAGCGCGCTGGCCAAAATGGCCTTTCGGCGGCCTCGGCCGGTCGAGGCCCTGTTGCTCGAATCGTCCTGGTCGTTCCCGAGCGGGCACGCCACCGCAGCCGTTGCGTTCTACGGTTTCCTGGGCTATCTCTTGATCCGTTCGAGCGCCACATGGAAGACGCAGGTCAAGCTATTCTTTGCCACCGGCGTCCTGGTCGTCCTGATCGGCCTGAGTCGCATCGTGCTCGGCGTGCATTATCTGAGCGATGTCTGGGCGGGCTACCTGATCGGAACCCTTTGGCTGATTGTCGGCATCAGCCTGAGCGAATTCCTGGCGGCCGGCGGCCGAATCAACTGGCATGCGCCGAGCGAGCCGTGGCGAAGGACAGCGGCTCGCGGCCTGGCCGTTGTCGCCGCTGTCGGATGCGTCACCTATGCATCTGCCCGCAGGCTGCCGGCGCCTGCGCACCCGACCGCGTTGAGCGTCGACCTCGATCGTCCTGTGGATGAGCTGTTGCGCAGCGCGACGCTTTCGCGCACGCTCACCCTGCTTGGCCGGCCCGAGCAACCGCTGAGCTTCGCCATCGTCGAAGCGAACGCCGACGCCTTGGCGGCCCGCCTGCGCCGGGCGGGATGGCTGGCCGCCGACAAGGCCGATGCGCAGAACATGCTGCGCCTTGTCCGGCAAGGCCTGGATTACGTCACGGCACCGCTCGCACCGGCTTTCTGGAACGACCAGATGAACGACCTGGCGTTCGAACGACCGCTTCAAGAGGCCGAGAAAAAAGTGGTGGCGACGGTTCGCATCTGGACGACGCCCTATCGGGTTGGCCAGGATCGTCTATTCGTCGGGGTGGTGCGCGAGTACGATGGCACCCGCTGGGGCGTGTTGCACACGATTTCTCCTGACGTGGATGCGGCGGCTGAAGGCTTCGTCGAGTCGCTCAAGCGCCCGGGGCAGCCATTCGACGCGTGCCTGCGACCATTGCTCCCGCCGATGATCGGCAGCTACCTGATGGGTGGCCATTTCTTCACCCGCGGGCAGTTGTGGCTGCTTGACCCGGGCGACCGCGGCGACCTTTCACTGCTGTGTGGCCAGCAAGGGCCAAGTCAATGAAAAACCAGTCCTTCACGAAGAAACTGCGCAATGCTTTCGCCGGCATCGGCTTCGCGTGGACCGAGGAACGAAATTTCCGCGTTCACTTGGCGCTCGGCCTCGTCACCCTGCTCGCCTTCGCTGTGCTTCAACCCACCGCCCTGTGGTGGGCGCTCATCGTGCTGTGCATCGCGCTCGTTCTCGCCGCGGAACTGCTGAACTCGGCCGTAGAGGCGCTCGCCGACCACCTCCATCCCGAATTGCACCCGGTCGTCGGCAAGGTGAAGGACATGCTCGCCGGCATGGTCCTGGTGATCAGTTTCGCTGCGGCAGTCGTGGCGATGCTCGCCCTCTACGCCACCGTGGCTGCGTGATCCCGGTGGTGCGCGTGTGGGTGGGCTGGCCGCGTTCGCTTCCCGGTGGCGGCTGAAATTCGCCGGGCCCATGCCCGAGCGTCCGTCGTCGCCACCCGCGGCGCTCATGCCCCACCCACCGTCATTGCGAGGAGGCGAAGCCGACGCGGCAATCCAGAGGTTTTGCTCTTCGCGCGGTCGCTGCGGCGGAAGATAGCAAGAGGATGGAACTGGATTGCCGCGTCGGCTGCGCCTCCTCGCAATGACGAGCGGGCTGGCGTGTTGCCGCCTTCCCGACGAGGCTCTCAGCCAGCCCGACCGCCGCGCGCAACCCCCGTGCTGGCCGGGATGTCTATGTTCCACTCTGCGTGCAACGCTACTAATGTGGCGGCTGTTCCAGATAGTAGACGCTGTAATCGCCGTCGCGGAAGTAGCCCCGGTAAGCCGGCGTCGGCCATTCCGCTCGTTCGTCGCCGCTGCTCGGGCTGGCTAGCGCGCGGCGGCCCCTGTCGCTGATCAACAGATAAAGCGGATAGTGCAGGGCGGCCAGTGGCTCTCCCTGATTGACGAATTGTGGTCGAAAGTCGCCAGCGACATTGACGTGATAGACGATCGCCAGGCTGTCCTTGCTGATGCCGTACAGCACCAGCGGCGCGGGTTTGTCGCGCCGCAGCGTCTCGACGGCTTCGACAAAGGGGCGCGCCGAGTGGAGCTGCAGTTCTGCAGGTTCGCGCAGAGTGACATTGGTCAGCCAGAAAGCAAGAGCGGCGACGGCGACGATGATCTGGTCGCGTCGAGCCGGCGTCTGCGTCTGGCGCAGGGCAAGCAAAGACACGAGCTGAGCGCCGGCCAGCAGACTCAGCAGCAGGCCGGCGTTGATGTCTACGCTCAGCTGCTGCTTGCGCGCATAGTGCTGCGCAAAAAGAAGCAGCGCGATCAGCAGTGTTGGCAGCACCAGCAGCAGTTTCTGCAGCAACTGGTAGGTGACCAACAGCAGCCTGTTGCCCTGATCGATGAACACGTAAGCCGCCAGTGCGGCCATTGCCGGAACGGCCGGCAACAGGTAGCGCGCCTTCTTGGTTTCCGGAATCGACAAGCCGATCAATATCAAGAGCAGCCATGCAGCCATCAATGCGGCCATGCGCAAGGCGGGATCCCACGCCGCAGTGGACGCTTTTCGCAGCCAGGGGAATGGCAGATACGGGCGTGAAGTGGTGAGCACGCTCACCGTGACCAGCAACGCCACCGGGAAGCTGAGCGCGAAGTTGGCCAGGCTGTTGACCAGGTAGTAGTAGCGCGGCAAGGCGTCGTCGTTGCCGCTCAGGCGTCCGCTCACTTGCATTCGGATGACATCATTGACGAAGCTTTCGCCGCCTTCGATTCTGGCGAGAGCGAGCAGTGCGAACCAGCATGCGATCAACAGCGCCAATGCTGGCAGGCCGACTTTGAATACGGCACGCCATTGATTGGTCAGCGCGTAATAGCTGCAAACGACCCCGACCGGAATGACGATGCCCATCGGGCCGCGAAGCGAAAATCCGACCAGCAGCAGGGCCAGAATCCAGGCCGTGCGGCGCGCCGACCCGCCCCCCTGATGGTCGTCGCGATAGACCACCACGAAGCATGCCAGGGTGACTGTCGCCAGCATCTGGTCCAGCGAAATCGAGCGTGCTTCGGCCAGAAAGGTGGCGGTCAGGAGAGAAAAGCACACGCCCATGAAAGCCCACTGGCGCGAGACGTGGCTCAGCAGGCGATAGGTCAGCGCCAGATTCAGTGCGCTGGCGATCGCCGTCGGAAGGACCGCGGTGAATTTGTTCACTTCGCCGAAGGGCAAGGAGCCCAGCCAGATCAGCAGTGTCGAGGTGGCCGGGTAGTCGGGATAAGGCTCGCCGTAGGTTCTGGGAAAGATCGACACGCCCAGGCGCAGCATTTCCTTGGCGAAAACGGCGAAGCGCGTTTCGAAGCCGACGAACTCCTGACCCCACAAGCCAAAGGTGAACAGCAGCAAGCCAATGGCGGCAACGACCAGGGTTTCCCGTCGTCGAGCGTCGTTCGTCCGCTTCAGTTCGGGCGACGCGGGCGCCGGTGCTGACGGCCCAGGTCGAGGTGCTGCTGCGGGTGTGCTCATGGGGTGTCTCGGCGGGCCTGTCGGGCCAGGCTCGACTTGCTCAGGTTTCTCAGGAGGTTTGGCGGGGTGGTTGCGCCGGTCGTCGGTGGTGGTCTGCGGTCACTGACCGTCCCGGATCTTATACGCCTTCGATCGCCGGCTGTGGCCTTGGTGGGGAGCCCCCGCGGCGCTGGATGAAGGTCCGACCTGCGGGTCGCCGAGACCGCTGCGGCTCGTCGATTACATCGCGCCCTAAGTTCCATCTAAGTCGCGCTCGATAGGCTGAGCATTTCGTGGCACGCGCTGGATCGCAGCGCAGGTCTTCGTTGCCATTTTTCCGTCTGGCCATACTGCAGGAAACCCCGATGCCGATTATCAGAGAAATCCGGATTCGCCTGGCGCTGCTTGTCGGCGTCGTTTTTCTTGGAGCGCTGGCCACTCTTGCCTATCTGCTGTTCGCTGCGCCAACGCGGGTGCAACTCGTCGAACCCGCTGCCGACGCCTCCCGCATTTCCTTTTTCGCGCTTGGCGACCAGGGCTCGGGCGGGCTCAAGCAGTGGGAGATCGCTCGCGGCATGGAAAGGGTCGCGGAGCGTGCCGGCGCCCCCGACTTCGTGGCCTTGCTGGGAGACAATTTCTACAGTCATGGCGTCCGTTCAACGCGAGACAAGCGGTGGAACTGGAAGTTTGAAAACGTCTATATCGGGAACAAGCTGGTCAACATCCCGTTCTACGCCGTTCTCGGAAATCACGATGTCGAGGGAAACGCCGAAGCACAAATACAGTACTCCAGAAAGCACGCCGGGTCTGGCCGCTGGCAGATGCCGGGCCACTCCTACAGCAAGGATTTCGGCATGGACAGCGGGCATCCCTTGCTGCGCGTCGTCTTTATCGATACCAACGACCTGACACGGGAAAAGATGGCGAAGCAGGCGCGTTTCATGGAGGAGGCCTTTTCGCCCTCGGCGCAGCAGCCGACATGGCGGATCGTCGTAGGGCATCACCCGTTTCGCAACTTCGGCAAACACGGCGAAGCACCGGAGCTGGTGTCTGCGTTGTTGCCCGTGCTGCAGAAACTGCAGGTCGACCTGTACCTGGCGGGCCATGATCACGACCAGCAGCTCATCGTGCGCGATGGCGAACCGGTCTATGTCATTTCTGGAGGCGGGGGCCAGAGCCTCTATGGGGTCGCAAAGGAACAACCGGGCCTGCTCTTCAGTCGGTCGCAACATGGTTTCGCGAAAATCGTCGTCGATTCCTCGAGGATGCTGGTCGACTTCTACGACGGCCATGCGCGGATGGCCGCCGAGTATGCTGTCGAGCGAAGCTGTACGAAGTCCGCCTCCGCCTGTTTGCAACCGACGGTGGCGTCCAGAAGCAACGGCCGCTGAGAACGCGCGAGACGCTGCCCATTGCCCTGGTGGCAAGGCAGCGCAGCTTGCCCGACCGGCGCCTGCCAATCCGGGTGGCCAGGCTGGGCGCTTTCTACGGCCGGCACATCGTCGGCGCCATGGCGGGCAGTGCGTTCGGCTCAGGGCTTGTGGCCCATCGCCGCTTCGACGCCGGCGGTATTGTCGAGCAGGCTCCGGGTGGCCATTTGCAGAAAGGCTTCCAGCTTTGCCTTCAACTCCGGGGCCAGATCCAGCGGGATGCGTTCGGCTTTCGGATCGGCCCCCAGCTGGTAGCTGTAAAGGCGCGGCTCGAAGCCCTTGGGCTCGATCAGAATGCGTTCGGGGGTGACCAGGGCGACGGTCTGATCGCCGCCCGAGGGCTTGATCACGCCGATTCCGAGGTCGCCCTCGGGCAGATTGAGCAGGTCGCGTCCCCAGCACTGGTGCCGTACCGTGCCGCCGAGGCGGCCCATGATGGTCGGCACGACGTCGACCTGCGTGCCAACATGGTGATTGCGGCTGCCGAAGCGGTCCTGGATTCCCGGAGCAAGCAGCAAGAGCGGCACATTGAAGCGGAAGAGGTCCATTTCGGTCAGTTGCTGGTCGCTGCCGAAGCCATGGTCGCCGACCACGACGAACAGGGTGTGCTTGTAATACGCCGACTTGCGCGCTTTCGCGAAGAACTCGCCGAGGGCCCAGTCGGCATAGCGCATGGCGGTCAGGTGTTCGCCGAAAATGCCGCGATCGGTCACCCGCTCGATCGGAAGGACCTTTGGCAGCGCGTACGGGGTGTGGTTGGACAGCGTCTGCAGCAGGGCATAGAAGGGCTTGTCGGCAGGCAGCTTGTCGAGTTCGGCGGCGGCGCGGTCGAACATGTCCTGATCGGAGACACCCCAGGTCGGATCCATGTACACCGGGTCAACGAAATCCTCGCGGCCGATGAAGCGGGTCATTCCCTGGTTGCTGAAGAAGCCCGACTGGTTGTCCCACTGGAAGTTGCCGTTGTACACGTAGAGGTTGTCGTAGCCGCGCGCACTGAGCAGCTGCGGCAGGCCGGAGAACTTGTGCGCGCCTTCGGGGGTGCGCATCAGGTACTCGAAAGCGGGCAGGTTCGGGAAGCAGGCCATCGTCGCGAACATGCCCTGGTGGGTGTGCGTGCCATTGGAGAAGAAGCGGTCGAAGAGCAGGCCCTCCCTGGCCAGTGCGTCGAAGTGCGGGGTGATGTCGCCCGTGCCGCCCAGCGCGCCGACGAAATGCCCGGCGAAGCTTTCCATCAGGATGACCACGACGTTGCGAATCGGCAGGGTACGGTCGGCGGGCGGAGTGAAGTCACGGCGGATCGCCGCATTGTCGGCGTCGACCAGGCGGTCGTGCGGCGTGAGCAGCAGCTGGCGTACGATGTCCAGCGCCTGTTCGTCGGGCATGGTCGATTGCCAGCTATTGCTCCGCTGCGAGGACATGCTGGCCTCGGCCGCCGAGAGCAGCGTCAGCGAACCGTTGAGGCCCAGCTGATTGGCGAACATCGAATTGGTGGTGTAGGCGTCTCCCCAGCGCAGTGGCGGTCCCTGCCGCAAGTGGCCGCGGGCGGCGAGCACGGCAAGCAGGGCGCAGAGGAGGAACAGGCCGCTCCGCCCGTACCAGGTCGGCGCCGCGTATGCCGGTTGTGGCGGCGATTCTTCGTGCAGCGCCGGGATCGCCGGTCGGCTGATCCGGTCTAGGCCCTTGAACAGTGTGGCCAGCAGCCAGGTGGCGATCGCCCAGGCCAGCAGATAGCGGCCAACCGGGAAGCCGTTCCACAACATGCTCCCCACCGTGGCCAGGTCTTCCTCGAAATACTGGAACACCAGGCCGTTCAGGCGCTGGTGGAATTCGCGGTAGAAATCGAGCTCGGTGATGCCGAGCAGAAGGGTGAAGCTGGCGAAGGCGGTCAGCCACCAGCGCAGCAGACCGCGGGCGGCCATGGCGCGGACGCTGAGCAGTGCCAGGAGCAGCGGCGTCAGCGCATAGACCACCAGGCGCACATCGAAACGCAGGCCATTGTAGAAGGCCTCGATGAACGTCGCGCCTGGAGTGTCGCCAATCAATTCGCGGTTGTAGACGAGCAAGGCGATGCGCAACAGGGTGTACAGCGCGAGCAGCGCGGCGCCGCCGAGAAGGGTGAAGGCCAGGTGACTCTTCAGTGTCGGCTGGGCGATGCGGCGGGAAAGCGGTGCGTTGCGCGGTGCGAGGGTGGCGGTCATGTCTGCTCGGAATGTTGGACTGTCGGAATCAGGTGGGGCGCCGTTCGAGTTTCAGGATGCGCTTGCGGCCCTGTTCGGCGAGCAGGTAACTGCCGGCAGCGAGCGGGATGAGGGTTTGCGCGGAACGCAGGTGGGTAAGGATGACCTGCAGCTTGCCGCCCGTGTCGAGCAGCAGCACGCGCGCCAGGTGCGTGGCGTCCTCGGTGATCCACAGGCCATCGCTCGTGCATTGTACAAAGCCGGGTGCGTTGAGGCCATCGGCGACGATGATGTCCGGGCCCTTGGCCTGCCATTGCTTGACCCAGCCCTTGCGCTTCTCGGTATAGAACAGCCGGCCGTCGGCGCACAGGCTGACGCCCTCGCCGTCGTCCAGCCCTTCACGGAGCACGGTCAGTTCGCCACTGTCGGGGTTGAAGCGCAACAGGCGGCCCGGCCGCGCATCCTCAATGGCGTAGAGCACCCGGCCATCGGTGGCGATGCCCTCGACGCTGTTGCCTTCGAAGAGGGTTTCGGTCTGGCCGTTGCGCAGCCAGAGCACCGGCAGCTTGCCGCCTTCCTGGCCAGTCACCAGACCACCACGGAAGATCACCTGGCCGTCCGGTTTGGAGAGGCCGGCGAGAATTTCGGTCAGCCTGCCGTCGGCGGTCAGCTTGAGAATCTTGCCCTTGCCGCTGGACAGCTCCTGGCTGATGTAGAGGTCGCCCCTGCCGTCGAGTGCCAGCGCGCTGACCATGGGGATCTGGTCGCGATAGACCTCCACCTCCCAGCCGGTCGCGGCCGTCGCCGGGTAGAACTGGCGCCACTCGGAGTAGCTCAGGTAGAGCGTCAGGGCGGCGCCGATGACGACGAGGGCGCTGCGCCAGTAGGGTTTCAATGACCAGGACATGATTTCTGTTTTCCTTGTATTCAGCATCGGGCGCCGCGTCGGCGATCGCCAGGCCAGCGGTGCCGGCAGACTTTCCGACGCAGCCCGCGCCAATGGCGGGGAGCAGCAAGGGCGGCCGCTGCTTCCCGATTGAAATTTGTTCTTCTGGCCGTCGCACGTTCAAAGCACGCAGGATTTCGCGCAGGCGTGAAGATAGCGACCGAGGATTAGGCGAAACTTAGGGGCGAGGTCCTTGCTGTCGACCCGGCGTGGACAGGATTCGTGCGCAAAACCTGGACTGCGGATAAGATCTGCATTCACTGCCACCCGAGGTTCCCAATGCCCGTTATCCTCCGCGTTCGATCCGACATCCCGGCCGGAGCGGCGCGCCGCGCTTTCGCTCCTGGCGCGGGAAGATCAGCCGGTCAGTGCCGCTCGCGCGAGTGGCGCATTGATCCAGGTTCGTGATCCGCACATGTCCCAGCCGCCACTCCTCGACCCTGCACCAGCGCCAGGCGCCAGCCTGAAAACGGCCAAAGCGGTGTTTTTCGATCCGGCCAACAAGCGCTGGCCGCGTCTCCGCCTGGGCATGGCGCTGATCGGCGTCGCGCTTACGCTGCTGATGGGCGGACTCGTACTCAGTATTCTGGCCGCACCGGTGCTGCCGGCGCTGCATCTGCCGAATGTCAGTTTCCTGCCGCACGGCGCGCACGCCGTTCCCGACGTCCCGGATCTGGCGCCCGAAAGGCCGGCGACCCGTCGCGAACGGGTCCTGCGCAACGACCAGCTCAAACTCGCCCGCGAGCGTGAGCGCAGTCTGCGCCACCTGCTGCAGCCGCCGCGGGCGAGTGGCGCCGGCCTGGACAGCCAACCGCTGGCCATTGCCTTCTTTGTCAACTGGGACGATGCCAGCATGAGCTCGCTGAAGGAGAACCTCGGCAGCCTGGATACGGTGATCGCCGAGTGGCTGCACCTGGCGAGCGAAGACGGTACGCTGCGCGAGAACGATCCGCTGCGCACCGCGCACGTCACCGAATACATTCGCGCGCGCCGACCCGACCTGTCGCTGGTGCCGCTGGTCAACAACTGGAACGGCCACCAGTGGGAAGGCGAAAAACTGGGACGCATGCTCGCCGATCCGGCTGCGCGCAAGCGGACGATCGAGCAGATTCTTGCCTTCGTCGAAGCTCATCGCTATGCCGGCATCAGCATCGACTTCGAGAACATCGCCGCCAGGGCGCAACCCGACTTCCAGCGTTTCATGGCCGAGCTGTATGCGGTGATGCATCCGAGGAAGCTGCTGGTGTCGGTCAACGTACCGGCTGCCGACGCCGCTTTCGATTACCGCAGGCTGGTGCGCAACGCCGACTATCTGATCGTGATGGCCTACGACGAGCACTGGGCTGACGGCAGGCACGGCCCGATCGCCAGCCTGCCGTGGTTCGCGCGCGTCCTGCACGCCAGGCAGCGTGACATTCCGGCCGACAAGATGATCGTCGCCATCGGCAACTACGCCTACGATTGGGGTCCCCCCGGGCAGCCGGCCGAGGAACGTACTTTCGAGGAAGCGGTACTCATCGCCAAGGAGTCGGAGGCCAAGCTGCAGCTCGACCCCGTCTCGCTCAACCCGACCTTCGCCTACGCTGACGACGACGACCGCCGCCATCATGTCTGGCTGCTCGATGCCGTGACGGCATTCAACCAGCTGGTCACCCTGCGCTCGCTGCACCCGCGTGGCGTGGCCTTGTGGCGACTGGGCAGCGAAGATCCGGCGCTGTGGCAGATCTTCGGCAGGAAAGGCCCGCTCGACGCCGCGCGCGCAGAGCAACTTGGCGAAATTCGTTTTGCCTACGGCGTCGACTACGAAGGCAAGGGCGAGGTTCTCGACGTCACGGCGCAGCCGCAGGTCGGCCGGCGGAGCATCAGCTTCGACGCGCAGCGCGGCCTGATTTCCGGCGAGCGCTTCACCGCTTTCCCGTCGCCGTACGTCATCACCCGCCACGGCAGCGCCGAGCGCAAGGTCGTGCTCACCTTCGACGACGGACCCGACCCGAGATTCACGCCGCTGATCCTGGACGCGTTGCGTGACGCCGGAGTGCCGGCGACCTTCTTCATCATTGGCGCCAACGGCCAGAACCATCCGGAATTGCTGCGCCGCGCGGTCAATGAAGGGCACGAGATCGGCAACCACACCTTCACCCATCCCAACATTTCAAGCATCTCGCCAAAGCAGCTGGAGCTCGAACTCTCGGCGACGCAACACCTGCTGGCCAGCGAGGTCGGCCGTCACTCGTTGCTCTTCCGCTCGCCCTACGCCGTCGACGCCGAACCGGAAACCATCGACCAGGTGCGCCCGGTCGAACTCGCCGCGCGGCAGGGCTACGTCAACGTCGGCATGCAGATCGACCCGGACGACTGGAAGCGTCCCGGTACCGCCGAGATCGTCAAGCGCGTCGTCGAGGCGGCGGAGCGCGGTGACGGCAACGTCGTGCTGCTGCACGACTCGGGCGGTGACCGCACGCAGACCGTGGCGGCGATTCCGGGAATTGTCGACGCGCTGCACAGGCGCGGTTTCGAATTCGTCACCATTGCGCAACTCCTCGGCCGCAGCCGCGACGCCATCATGCCGCCAGTGCTCCCCGAAGATCAGTTGCGCAGCCGCTTCGACGGAGCCGCGTTCGCGGTCATCAACTGGGCTGGCGCGGCAATCGACTGGCTGTTCGTTCTCGGCATCGCGCTCGGCATCGCGCGCCTGCTGTTCGTTGGCGGGCTGGCCATCTACCAGCGCTGGAGCGAGCGTCATCGCGCCTTTGATCCGGCCTACGCGCCATCGGTCGCGGTCGTCGTGCCGGCGTTCAACGAAGAGAAGGTAATCGTCCAGACGATCGTCTCGCTGCTCGCCTGCGACTCGCCGGGCCCCCTCGAGATCATTGTCGTCGACGATGGCTCGAGTGACGCGACCTATCGTGTGGCCAGCGAAGCCTTCGCCAACGACCCGCGCGTGCGCGTTTTCAGCCAGGCGAACGCGGGCAAGCCGGCAGCACTCAACTTCGGCTTCGCGCAAACGCGCGCCGAAATCGTTGTCGCCCTCGACGCCGACACGGTGTTCACCAGGGAGACGATCAGCAAGCTCGTTCGCCACTTCATCGACCCGCAGGTCGGTGCCGTTGCCGGCAACACCAAGGTCGGCAATCGCGTCAATTTGCTCACTCGCTGGCAGGCGCTCGAGTACATCACGAGCCAGAATCTTGATCGCCGCGCCTTCGCCGTCCTCAACTGCATCACCGTCGTTCCCGGCGCCGTCGGCGCCTGGCGTCGCGAACTCGTCGACCGTGCCGGCGGCTTCAGGCACGACACCCTGGCCGAAGACGCCGACCTCACCCTGGCCATTCGCAAGCTCGGCAAGCGCATCGCCTATGACGAAGAAGCGATTGCCCTGACCGAAGCGCCGGACACCGTGCGCGGTTTCATCGGCCAGCGCTACCGCTGGATGTACGGCACCATGCAGGCCGCCTGGAAACATCGCGATGTCGTCTTCCGTCCGCGTTACGGTGCGCTGGGTTTTGTCGCCCTGCCCAACGTGATCATTTTCCAGGTGCTCTTCCCGCTCATCTCGCCGATCATGGACCTGCTCCTGATCGGCTCGCTGGGGTCGGCGGCCTTCAATCACTGGCATCACCCGGAGGCGTATTCCCCCGACAACCTGTGGCGCGTCCTTTTCTACTACGCGCTCTTCGTCAGCGTGGACTACCTGGCCGCCATCCTCGCCTTCGTCCTCGAACGCAAGGAAAGCTGGGGCTTGTTGATCTGGCTGTTCTGGCAGCGCTTCTTCTATCGCCAGCTGATGTACTACGTGGCCATCAAGAGCACCCTGACCTCGCTGAAAGGCGTCCTCGTCGGCTGGGGCAAGCTGGAGCGCAAGGCAACCGTGCACGCGGAGGCTTGACGGACGCGTGGGGGCGCCGCACCGTACGCGATGCCTGAGTCCGCGGGCTCCACGCGCCATGGCGCTGGCAGGTGTGGCCCCGACAGGTGCGGTCCTGGCAGGTGCAGGTGCGGTCGGGCGCGCAGCCTAACCCAGGCGTGCCAGCAGGCCGAGGAATTCGTCGGCGCTCATGAAGCCGACGACGCGTACGCCGTCGATCTCCCGACCCTGGGCGTCAAAGAAGATGATCCCTGGCGGGCCATAGAGATTGAAGCGCTGCAGAAGAGCCTTGTCCTCGTCCGAATTGGCGGTCACGTCGGCCTGCAGCAGTGTCCAGCCGGCGAGCTTGGCGCGCACGCGCGCATCGGCAAAGGTGAAACGTTCCATCTCCTTGCACGACACGCACCAGTCGGCGTAGAAGTCGATCATCACCGGCTGGCCGGCACTCTTGATGCGTCGTTCGAGTTCGGCGAGCGTGCGCACGCGGGTGAAGGGCAGTTGTTTGACTTCGACCTCTGCCGCGCTGCTGCGCAGCGCCGACAGCGGCTGCAGTGGGTCGCGCGAGCCGGCCAGCGCGCCGAGGAGCATCGCTGCACCGCCGATGAGCATGAAAATTCCGATGCCTTTCCAGAAGCGCTGCCAGCCCCGCGCGTGCGGCGGCAGCGGGTCGAGCGCGTGCATGTAGATCGCCGGGACGATCAGCAGCAGGGCCCAGGCGATCATTTGCGCAACCACCGGGACGACCGGCGACAGCAGCCACACGGCGGTGGCCAGCAGGAGGACGCCAAAGGATTTCTTGACCGCTTCCATCCACGGGCCGGAGCGCGGCAGCAGGGTGCCAGCGGACAGCCCGACGGCGAGCAGTGGTGCGCCCATGCCGAGGCCCATGGCAAACAGCGCCGCGCCGCCGAGAACGGCGTCGCCGCTGCGCCCGATGTAGAGCAGGGCGCCGGCGAGCGGGGCGGCGACGCAGGGGCCGACGATGATCGCCGAGAGAACGCCCATGGCGGCGACACCGGGGAGCGAGCCGCCGCGCAGGTGGCTGGCCTCCTCCGAGACCTTGCTTTGCAGGAACGTCGGTAGCTGCAGTTCGTAGAAGCCGAACATCGATAGGGAGAGGGCGACGAAGACCAGCGCGAAGGCACCGAGGACCCAGGCGTTCTGCAAGGCGGCGGTGAGCAGCGTGCCGGTCAGCCCGGCGGCGACTCCCGCCGCGGCGTAGGTGATCGCCATGCCCAGGACGTAGGCCAGCGACAGCGAGAAGCCGCGCGCGTGCGATACGCCATGCCCGTCGCGGCCGGAGCCGACGATGATGCTCGAGAGGATCGGGATCATCGGGAAGCAGCACGGTGTCAGGGAGAGCAGCAGGCCGAAGCCGAAGAAGCTGGCGACCAGCAACCAGAAGCTGGCGTTCCCGAACAGCTGCGCAATGCGTCCCGATTCGTCGTCGCCGAAGTCCTTGCCTGGCGTCGTTGCGCCTGCAGAGGGCGTCGTCGCCGGGTCCGGCAGTTCAAGCGCGAGTGTTTGCCTTTGCGGCGGATAGCAGATGCCGGCGTCGGCACAACCCTGCGAGGTGATTTTCAGGGTCAGCGGCAGTGGCCCGGAGCTGTTGCGCTCGACCGGAATGCGGATCAGCGCCTGCTTGTAATAGACCTCGACCTTGCCGAAATTGGGGTCCTCCTTGACCTTGCCCGGCGACAGGATTGGCGTGCCAAGCTGCACGCTCGCCGGCTCGGCAGTAAAGCGGAACTTGTCGCGGTAGAGGTAATAGCCCTTGGCGATCTCGAAGCGCACTTCGATGGTTTGCCCGTCGACGGCATGCGCCGTCGGCTTGAAGGCGACCGCGGGGTCGAGAAACTCTTCGCCCTGCGCTGGCCAGGTGAGCAGCATGAGCACCGGGAGCAGGAACGGCAGCAGCGAGGAGCGCTGGAAAAAGCGCCGCACAGAGTGCGGGAGGACGAACAACCAGGTCATTGCGGGGCGTCTTCAAGGTCGTCGGGGTCGCGCGTTTCGGTGGCGACCCAGGCGAGATAGGCGGGCAGCCCGGCGGTCACCGGCAGGGCGATGATTTCCGGAAGCTCGTAGGGGTGGCGTTTGCGGATGGCGGTTTCGAGCGCCGCGTAGCGTTCGCTGCGGGTCTTGATCAGCAGCGGTACTTCGCTGGTGGTCTCGAGGGCTCCCCGCCAGCGGTAGGTCGACTGGCAAGGCGCCAGCACGTTGACGCAGGCCGCCAGACGCGCTGCGACGAGTTCGCTGGCCAGCGCTTCGGCAGACGGTCGGTCGGGGAGGTTGGTCAGGACGAGCAGAGTGGCCACAGGGCGGATTGTACTCCTCTGCCCCTCCACTCCTCTACTCCACGGGCTCCACTGGCTCCCTCGGCTCCTGCAGCGTCGCCGGCAGCGCTCAGTGCCGCCAGGCGCGTGTGACGATTTCGCGGATCACGTGCAGGCGGCGGTGGAAGAAGTGATCGGCACCGGGGACGACGATTACCGGCAGCTCGAGCGGCTTCGCCCATTCGATGACGTTGGCCAGCGGCACGGTGGTGTCTTCCGAACCGTGGATGACGATGGTGTCACCAGGAACGGCCTTGGTCCGGTACTGGCGCAAGCCTTCGACGAAACCCGAGGCCGTGCCGACCAGCACCAGGCGCTGCGCCGGATGACCGGCTTCGCGCAGGGCATCGGCGACGCGCGTCTGCACATAGGCGCCAAAGGAGAAACCGGCCAGCGCGACCGGCAGATTGCCGTAGCGGCACTTCGCTTCGGCGAGCACGGCGAGCAGATCCTCGGTTTCGCCACGGCCGTCGTCATGCGTGCCCTCGGTCTGGCCGATGCCGCGAAAGTTGGGACGCAGCGCGACGTAGTCGAGATGATTGAAGGTGCGTGCCAGCGTCTGCACGACCTTGTTGGTGTTGCCGCCGCCGAACAAGGGATGCGGGTGGCCGATCATGGCGATGCCGCGCGGCGCGCCGGGATTCTCGACGATCACTTCGATCTTGCCGACCGGTCCGTCGAACAACAGGTGTTCGGGCTGTACTTTCATGGCCTGGGCTTCCTTTCGCGAACGTCTCTCAGATGCGCAGTCGTTCGACGACGCGCCCGTGCACCAGGTGCTCCTGGATGATCTCTTCGATGTCCTCGTTATCGACGTAGCTGTACCAGACTCCCTCCGGATAGACGACCAGCACCGGTCCGTTGTCGCAGCGGTCGAGGCAGCCGGCGCGGTTGATGCGCACCTTGCCGGCCCCCTTCATCTTCAGCTCGCCGATGCGATCCTTGGCGTAGGCCTGGGCGGCGCTTGCACCCGCGTCATTGCAGCAGGTCTCACCCTCGCCGCGCTGGTTGCAGCAGAAAAAGACGTGATGCTTGAAGTAACTCATGCGAACGGGCTCCTGGCGGCAGTTTGCTGATGGCGACGTCCGATTCTAACGCCGATTAGAGGGCCGCAGGCGCAGCGCTGAGCGACGCTGGACGACGGCTTGGCGCCGCAGCGGGAACGATGATCGCTGATCGCGTAAAATGCGCCTTCTGCCGTGGCCCCAGGGTGTCCTCCTGTCCCCTGCTTGCGGCAGGTTCTCGAGGCACCGGTACTGCGCAAGCGATGACTATCTGTGAAGACCCCTTTGCCGTCCTCGGCGTCAGCTCCGAGGCTTCGCCGGCCGACATCAAGCGCGCCTATCGCCGGCTGGCCATGCACTGGCACCCGGATCGCAACCACTCGGCGGCGGCCGAGGCCGAGTTCAAGCGCGTGCACGCGGCCTACGAGCTGTTTCTCGACCCGCAGCGGCTCGCCGAGTGGCGGCAGGCGCAGGCGGCCAGCAAGGCGGCGGCAAGCGGGCGCCGCGACAGCAAAGGCAGTGCAAGCGCTCCCCGTGAAAGCAGTTACGGCGCCAGCAAGGCTGCGGGCCAGCGCAGCACGGGGGAGGACCTGACACAGGACTTGACGCTGACTCTCGAGGAGGCCGCCCTCGGTTGCCGGAAAACGATCGCCCTGGTGCAGGGTGTTCGCTGCGTCAGTTGTCGCAGCAGTGGCCGCGTTCAACACCGCACCTCGGTGCCCTGCAAGCGTTGCAGCGGTTGCGGTCGGACCAGCCGGCGCGGGGGCGGGACCAGCGTTTGCGAGGGCTGCGCCGGGCGCGGCTTTCTGCGCGAGACCGACTGTCCCGACTGCTGCGGCAGTGGCTGGCTGCACCAGCCACGAACCCTGGCGGTGACCGTGCCGCCGGGCCTGCTCGCCGGCGAGCGCCTGCGCCTGGTCGGCCAGGCGACGCCCCGGGCAGGGAGTGGAGGCGAAGGGGGCAAAGCCGGCGATCTCTACCTGGAAATCCGCCTGGCGGAGCATCCGCTCTTCGTCCTGCACGGGCGCGACATCCATTGCCGGGTGCCGGTGAGCGTCTATCGCCTGCTCTGCGGGGGGCGGATCGAGGTACCGAGCCTGACCGGTACGACGACGCTCGACCTCTCTGCGGATCCTCAGCCTCCGGAAGAGTATCGTCTGCCCGGGCTGGGCTTCCCCGCAAAAGGCCGACGTGCGGCTGGCGACCTGGTGTTGCAGGTGCAGCGCATTCACCCGCAAAGCCTCGCGGCCGAGGACCTGGATTTGCTCGAGCGCCTGGAAGTGCGACTGGCCGGCGATCTCGAGCGCCGCGCGCCGCCGCTCGCCGCCTGGGAGCAACAGCTCCAGGCGCGCCGCAAGTCCGCCGGATCGTGATCAGAGGCGGCGACCGAGCGCGGTCAGATAGGGTAGGGCGAGGAAAGGCCAGAGACTCGCGATCCAGCGCGTGAGGCCGTTGAAATTGAGGAAGTGGCCCTGGCGCCAGGTGGCCAGCGCCGCTTCCGAGTAGGGGTTGGGCGGCGTCAGATTGACCAGCGCCGTTCCGGCCATCAGAGCGACGCCGGCGAACCCGATGCGCAGTGCTGCCGGCAGCAGCAGCAGCAGCGAGAGCAGCACGCCGCCGATGGGCAGCCCGAGCCGGGCGCCCGGGGTCAGCCAGGCGAGGGCGTCGTGCGGGGCGACGAGTACCGCCGCAGCGAGCGTCCTGATCGCCAGCGCCAGCATGAAAAAGCTGAACAGCACCAGGTGCGGCGCGTTGCGGTCGGCTAGAAGGGTGCGTGTGAACAGGCCGATGACGATCGTGTTGCAGACGATAACGCCGGTTTCGAGCATGAAAAACGCCGGCGCCGCATAGGGGACCGCCGGCGTCAGCCCGAGCACCTGGCGCAGGTCGCCGACGCCAAAGAGCAGCGTTTCGGGTGACAGCTGGGTGAGCAGCCACATGGCGATCAGAACCAGGCCCAGTTCGGCGTGCGGTATCGGTGCCAGCAGCGCCTGTTGCAGCTGGGCGACGCGGCGAAAGATCGGCTTGCCCTTCCAGACGGCAAGTACAGCACCGATGGCGCTTCCCGAAATGTTGCACGCCAGGTCGATATTCGAGGGCACGCGCGCCGGCAGCCAGTTCTGCAGGCACTCGACGGTGAAGCTGAGCAGGCTGCCGACGAGCAGTGCGGCGACGGCCGCCGACCAACGGCCGGGCAAGTGCCGCAGGGTGAGCGCCAGCAGGAAACCCAGCGGCACGTAAACGGCGATGTTGACCGCGAGGTCGAAAGCCGTCCAGTAACGTGGCCAGGCGGCACCGAGAAAGGCCAATGGCGACAGGCCGAGGTCACGCCAGTTGGCGAACGGGTAGAGGCTGGCGTAGCTGATCAGCACCAGGTAGGCGAGCGCCAGATAGAGCGGCAGGCGTGTCGGCCGCGGCAGCGGCTGCCGGGCCGGCGTCTGGTCGTCGGCGGGGGAAGTCAGTGGTGGCTGGTCCTGTTCCATGGGAATGCCGCCGAGCGTTATGAAGTCGCCATTCTAGCGCCTTGGCCGAGACAGGCTATCGCCTTCCATTCTCTGCCAAGGCAACATCGGGCGCCGCGAGCAAGCCGATTTGTGCGACACTGCCCGCTTTTTACTTCGTCGAGCCGCGCCGCGGCTATTGGGGGACTCGCCTTGGCAAAACCAAATTATCAGTTCGAGAAGCGCCAGAGAGAACTAGAGAAGAAACGCAAGAAGGACGAGAAGCGCCAGCTCGCCCTCGCCGCCAAAGATAGCGCTGCCGGTAGCGATACGGATTCCGAGCAGGAGCCGGCGGTGGTGGACAGCGATGTCCCGGGGACGACCAGCGGCAGCTGAGCAAGGCGATTGCGGGGGTGTCGTCGCAGGCGATTGACTTGGAGTGGAGTCAGGGCGACGGCCTGGCGCGGGCGTCACACGCCTGGCCCGGACCGTCGCCGACACGCAGCGTCAGGTCGGGCGGCGGATCGTGGATGGCGATGAAGGGGCGTGCCCCGGGCACAATGTCCACCGCTTCGATGCGCGCCGGCGGAACGCTCACCAGCCCGGGCACCCAGTGGTAGCGGAGGATCAGCGGTGAGCCGGCGGCATCGGCCAGGGTGACCCGGTTGATGCAGCGCTCGACCACCCGCGCACTCCCGTGGACGACGAAACCGGGGCTCGCTGCGCGCACGAAGGCGGTCACCGGCCCCAGGTCGGCGAGCTTGTCGACTCCGGGCAGGGCCGCCATGGCTGCCCGGCAGGCGGTGCTGTGGCACAGCATCCAGCGGATGTTGTAGGCGTCAAGGAAAGCGTTCAGCTGCTCCGGCGAATGCTCGGCGTAGGGTTTGCCGAAGGCGAAGTCGTCCCAGGCGCTGGCAAAGTCGGTAAAGGGGTAGGGGCCGCCGATGAATTCACGATTGCTGGCCAGGGCGTAAAGGCCCGCCATGTGGCCCCCGTCGTGAACCCGCGCCAGTGAGAGCTCGAAGAAAACCCGCGCCGAGGCGTCAGTCTGTGTGCCGAGAAAGTCGAGCAGCGGCCGGGAAAGTCCACCTTCGCCCTTGACTTCCGGTGCGGCAACGGCATAGCGGCCGGTCTCGGCCGGCGCCAGGATCTCGCGCTCCGCTTCGCGGACGAAAAAGGCCAGAAAACCGGCAACGATGAGCAGCGCGGCGCCCCGGAGCCAGCGTCCGAACCCGTGCGCCGCAGGAATCTGCTGCGCTGCCGCGACCACGCCGGCTGCCGCCGGGACGACCAGACACAGCCAGGCCAGTGCGCTGAAGCGGTTGGGTTGCAGGGATGCGAGCGCCGGGATGACGGCTCCGAACGAGGCCCAGATCATGAGCAGCACGGCAGCGGCGATCAGCGCCAGCAGCGCGCGTCGCGCGCTGCCGCGCCAGCAGCCGATACACAGCAGAGCGCCGATCCACAGGACGTTGTACAGTCGCGACCCGCCGGCCGCCGTCGGCGCCAGGCCGAGCAGTTCCTGCAGCGCCAGTGTTGGATCGACCGCACGCTGATAGGGGTGGACAATCGTCGCGAAGCTGGGCGTGGTCAGCGACGGCCACAGCCAGATACCGTTCAGGAGCAGCATGCCGGCGAGCAGGACGGCCACCACCGCGACGACGTTGGCGATGCGCAGGCCGGCACGCAGTTCGTCCACCAGCAAGGGCAAGCCGATCAGCGCGGCGGCGACGACAAACAGGGGGTGCACGAGCAGGCCGATTGCCGCCACCACGGTCAGCAGCGCCAGGCGCCACAGGGTCGGCCGGCGGCAAACGCGCAGCGCGGCAACCGCGAAAGGAACGCTGGCGAAGGCGACGATCACGTATGACACGAGGCCCGCGGCGTGGTACCAGCGAATGGCGCCCGTCCACCAGAGCAGCACGCTGAAAAGCGCGACCACAGCCGCAACGCTGACCGGCAGACGTAGCAGCACGCAGGTGGCGACGAGCATCGCCGGGGCGAGAACCCCGGACCAGAAACTGAACTGCTTGTAGATCACGGGAATGTTGGCGGAGGCCGTATCCAGGCAGGCCAGCAGGGCCGGTAGTTTGGCGCTGGCGTTGAAGCTGACCCCGCCGAGGTGGCCGGCAGCGAAGAAGATGTCGTAGCCGGTCAGGCGCTGCTCGGCGCACAGTTGGCGGGCAACTTCCATCTGGTACTGGTGGAAAGGGGCGTCGATGTGCACCAGGCGCGCGGCATCCCACAAGGCCGACAGCGGAAAGAAATACGCCTGCAGGACGAGTTGCACGAGCAGCGTGACCCCGACGACGGCAAGCAGCGGCATGCCGCCGCTGGGCTCGGCGGCGCGATCGGCGTGGGCAGCTCTCACGACACAGGGTCAGTGTCGGAGCGAACCAGGCGGTCGACGAAAAAGAGCGGCCGGCGTTTGGTCTCCAGGAAGATTTTCGCCAGGTACTCGCCGATGACGCCCAGCGAGAGCAGCTGGACGCCCGAGATCAGAAACAGCGGAATGACGATCGACGCCCAGCCGGGTAGCGCGGCGTCGGTGAATAAACGCACGCCGAAAGCCCAGAGCCCCATGCCCAGGCTGAGCACAGACACCAGCATCCCGAGTGCGGTAATCATGCGCAGCGGCGCTGCCGAGAACGAAGTCATTCCCTGCCAGGCGAGCGCGAGCATCTTACCCAGCGGGTATTTGGACTCGCCGGCAAAGCGTTCGGCGCGCTCGTAGGCGACCGTTGTCGACGGAAAGCCGAGTTGCGGGATCAGGCCGCGCAGGAAGAGATTGGACTCCGGGTATTCGCGCAGGGCTTCCACCGCGCGGCGGCTCATCAGCCGGTAGTCGGCGTGGTTGAAGACGATCTCCACCCCCAGCCGGTCGAGCACCCGGTAATAGCCTTCGGCGGTGAGCCGCTTGAAGGCGCTGTCGGTGCCGCGAGCGCTGCGGACGCCATAGACGATGTCGTGACCGCCGGCAAAAGCCTCGAGCATTTGCGAAATTGCCCCCAGGTCGTCCTGCAGATCGGCGTCCACGCTGATCAGGACGTCGCCTTTGGCGGTGAGTATGCCGGCCAGGAGGGCGACCTGGTGCCCTCGATTGCGCGACAGCTTGATGCCGCAGACGCGCATCGCCGGCTGCTCCGCGGCGGCCTCGATGAGGCTCCAGGTTTGATCGCGGCTGCCGTCATCGACGAACCAGGTACGGCTCGCGGGATCGATGCGGCCAGCGTCGATCAGGCCCTGCAGCAGCGCCGCCAGACGCCGCGCCGTCTCGGGAAAGACCTCCTGCTCGTTGTAGCAGGGCACGACGACGCCGAGTACGGGCGCTTGCCGCGCGACGGCTGTCGCGGCAACGGTATCAGCAGCTGCGGTGCTTGAAGATGGCATAGCGGTTTACCAGATAGAAGGACACGGTATAGGCGGCAACGCCGCAAGCTTGGGCGAGCGCGCCAGGAAGTTTCAGCCAGCTCAACGCCAGATGCAGGACGGCTGCATTGAGGGCGTAGCAGGCCATCGCCGCGGCGGCATAGGCAGGAAGTCCCTCGCGGTGCGAGCGCTGGCTGCGGAAGGTGTAGCTCCGGTTGAGCAGGTAGCTGGCCGCCCAGCCCACCAGGTAGCCACCGGCGTTGGCCGCCAGGGGAGGCAGCCCGGCACCGTACTGCAGGAGCACGATCAGGCCGTAGCCAATGACCGTATTGACCACCCCGACGATCAGATAACGAATGGTCGTGCCGTCGATCATCGTCTGGCGTGGACGAAATACTGCGCCCCCAGAGGCAGCCAGCGCATGCGATCCTCGAAACGTCGCCAGGCCTTGAGCGTTGCTGGAAAGAACACCCGATAGTCCACGCTCGTCGAGCTGAAGCCGGCCTGCGCACAGCGCCGCGCCATCTCGCCGGCGCGGATCAGGATCGCGTTGACGTCCAGCGGGCAGGTGTTGACTGCGCGCACCGTCAGTGGATTCAGCGGGTTGTGTTCGTAGATCATCAACGGCGCGTCCGCCTTGAGAACCCGCCGCAGTTCGGACAAGGCAGCCAGGTGCTGAGCAGGCGGGATGTGGTGAAAGACGCAGCAGGCAAATCCGCCGTCCACACTGGCGTCGGGAAGGTCCAGGCTGGCACCGTTGATGAGCAGGTAGTCGGGGCCGTCACCGTGGGCGATGCGGGAGGCAGCCAGGCTTTCTGCCGACACGTCGGCACAGAGCAGTTGTGCCTGTGGCAGATGGCGGCGGAACGGCGCGACGGACGCCCCGACACCACTGCCGAAATCCAGGTAACGGCCGTCGGCCGGCCCGCCTGTCTGGCGTACCAGTTGGGCGAAGTCGCGCATCTTGTACTCGGCGAAATACTCCGGCTCTTCGCCCGTGATGGCCACGTTCTGCGCATGCAGGCTGCGGTAATCCTTGGCAAACTCATCAAATTCGGCTCGGCTCACGGGCGGCGGTTCCTCTCTTCTTCGACTTGCTACGCTAGTGTAGTGCTGCATTCTTGATGACACTTTCAGCGACCCTGACAGCAGCGTAAAAGCGCAGGGTGGCGGAAGTTCGCCCGGTCCATACCGCTGCCCGCCTCGCCAAACCCGGGCCACCATTTCCCAGCCACCGTCATTGCGAGGAGGCGTAGCCGACGCGGCAATCCAGTTCCATTCTCTGACTGCAGGTGTGCCATATCAGCCGCGCGAAAAACAGAACCTCTGGATTGCCACGTCGGCTACGCCTCCTCGCAATGACGTGCAGGCTGTTGTGACGCTGTATTTCCGGCGCGACTTTCAGCACGCCGGACAGCCGCTTGAAACCATGTCGCCGCTGGCGTTCTTATGTTCGCTGTTGCGTGAAACACTACGCTAGGGCATCTTCAGCGGCCCCCGGACCAGGAAGCTTGCTTTGGCGAAGGAAATCATAGCAAGGTTTAACAGGCTTGTAGGCGGAGAAGGCCGGCCAAAAGGAGCCGTGGTGTGACCGAGTTGTCATTACGGCCAATGTTGTGCCGGCAGGCGCGACGCCGGTACCTTGCGCGGCGGTCGTTGCAAAGCCTGTCACGAACAATGTGAGTGAATCGGGTAACATTCGTCCGCATCCAAGCGGCACCCGTTCTGGCTCGCGGTCTGCGGGTTGTCCGGACAAGCCCTGGTTCTGCTGCGCGCCCGTTTACTTGCAGCCCTTGCCTGGAGTGATTTCTTGTCATGTCGTCCGTCTCCGTGGTCATCCCCACTTACAACTGCTCGCGCTACATCAGCGAAACCCTCAACAGCATTCTTCGCCAGGGCGCTGCGGATCTCGAGATCATCGTCATCGACGATGGCTCGACCGACGACACCTGTGCCATTGCCCGCCGTTTCGGCGATCCGGTTCGGGTCATTGAGCAAAGCAACGCCGGCGTCTGCGCCGCCCGCAACCACGGCATAAGGGAAGCGCACGGCGAGTTCATCGCCCTGGTCGACCATGACGACTACTGGCAGCCGAACAAGCTGGCCAACCAGCTGGCGGCTTTCGCCGACAATCCCCAAGTCGATGTCGTGTTCACCGACTTCGTCTGGTGGCGGCAGGACGACGCGGGAGCGTTCCCGGCGCCGGCAGACTACCTCCCGCGAGCGGCTGCGCAAGGGGTCGACGACGACTTTTCGGGCTGGATCTATCACCAGATGCTGCTCGACAGCTGGGTATTGACCAGCACCGCCCTGGCACGAACCGCGGTCGTCGTCGCTCAGGCGGGTTTCGACGAAGCGCTTCCCTACAGTGAGGATTGGGATTTCTGGTTGCGAGTGTCGAGAAGCTCGCAGTTCCTGAAGCTCCGCGAAGCGACGACGCTCTATCGGCAGCACTCGGCGCAGGGGTCGCGGGTCATCAGGCCAATCGACTACCGCACGCGCCTGCTCGAGACGGCGGCAGAACGCTGGGGACTGTGCAGCCAGGACGGTCGCTGCGTTGCGGCGGAACGTTTCCGGCGCCAACTGGCCATCTACTGCGCCGAATTCGGCCTCGGGCACCTGAAAGGGGGCGTTGGCGCAAGCCGCGCGATCGCTGCCAGGGCGTTTCTCAAGGCCTGGTCGATCGATCGCAGCTACTGGCGCAGCCTCGCCTATCTGGCGGTGACGCCGTTCGGCTGGAAGCCGGGGTGGTAGGACCTCCTGCCAACGACGCTTGCCCGACGCTGCTCTCCCCAGTCTGGTAGACTCGGCCAGCGAACGATGATCGCTGCAACCACTGGAGAGCTTTGCATGTGTGACCAAATGGCCCTGCCCGGCATTCGGCGGCGCGCCGCCGCAGGCAGGACCTGCGTCGCGTCTGAGCGCGGGTACGCGCTCGCTGGCGAGCTGGCGCCGGTGGCACACCAGCGGCGTCTTGAATGCCTGGAGTGGGCCCGTGAGCGACCCGGCTAGCCGTCGCAACTTTCTCCGCGGAAGATTCGCACGGGCGACGGCGCCATTGCGGCCGCCGTGGGCCGTCGCAGAAGAGGCTTTTCTGCAGGCCTGCACGCGCTGCGCCGATTGCCAGCCAGTCTGTCCGACCGGGATCATCCGCAACAGCGACAGCGGCTATCCGGTGCTTGATTTCGGTGTTGGCGAATGCTCGTTCTGCGCCGCCTGCGTTGACGCGTGCACCACCGGTGCGCTGCGTCGTGCACCGGCTCAGGAAGCCTGGTTTCTGCGCGCGGCCATTGGCGAGCGCTGCCTGGCGGCCAGGCAGATCGAATGCCGAATCTGCGGCGATCATTGCCTGGCAGGCGCCATTCGCTTCGTGCCGCGGGTCGGCGGAATTGCCTTGCCGGTGGTGGACACTTCGCGATGTACCGGCTGCGCGGCGTGTTTTGCGCCGTGTCCGACGCAGGCCATTCGTATCGGGGAAATCGATGAGCGTCGCTGAGTGCGGCGAGCGCGGTGCTCGTCGCCGCGTCGCTCGCCAGCCGCTGTTCGGCCGGGCGATCGCTGGCCGGAAGGCGCGCCGGTGGTGAGCGCGGAACCGCTGCCAGCGCCCTTGCTGCCGCCGTCGCCGGAAGTGTCGGAGCGCCTGCTGGGCGTGCTCACGGCTCTGGTCGCCGAGACGCGCCCGGGCCGTGTCGCACGGGTGAGCCTGGGTAGTCACCTCGAGCGCGATCTTGGCCTGGACAGCCTGGCGCGCGTCGAACTCCTGTTGCGTGTCGGCAGTGAGTTCGGCCGCTCGTTGCCGGAGGCGGCGCTGGCCGACGCCGAAACGGCGCAGGACTTGCTGCGCTTCATCGTCAGTGCAGCGGCCGAAGACCATTCGCCGACCGGCGTCGATCTGGCCAAGCACGGTGGCGGCCCGATCGGGGTTCCGACGCAGGCGGCGACGCTGGTCGATGTCTTCGAGTGGCACGTGCAACGCAATCCGCAACGCACGCATGTGCTGCTCTACGGGACTGGCGGCGGGCATGGCGAGTTTCTCCCCGAGGCCATTTCCTACGCCGATCTGTTCGCGCAGGCGCGCCGCATGGCCACCGGCCTGGTGACCCGCGGACTGTTGCCGCGACAGACCGTGGCCCTGATGTTGCCCACCAGTCGCGACTACCTGAGCAGCTTTTTCGGGGTCTTGCTGGCCGGCGGAATTCCGGTGCCGATTTATCCTCCGGCGCGGCTGGCGCAGATCGACGATCACCTGCGCCGGCACGCGCGTATTCTCGCCAACGCCGAAGCGGTGTTCATCGTCACCGTGCCGCAGGCGAAAGGCGTTGCCGCGCTGTTGCGCCGCGAGGTGCCGAGCCTGAATGAAGTGCTCACCCCGGCGGAGCTCGACAGCGAACCGATCGACTTGCTGTACCGCGCGCAAGCCGACGATATCGCTTTCCTGCAGTACACCTCCGGCAGCACGGGCGACCCCAAGGGAGTCGTTCTCAGCCATGCCAACCTGTTGGCCAACGTGCGCGCGATGGGCGAGGCCTGCGCGGTGACCAGTGACGATGTCTTCGTTTCATGGCTGCCGCTCTATCATGACATGGGACTGATCGGCGCCTGGTTTTGCCCGCTCTACTTCGGCATGCCGCTGGTGCTGATGTCGCCACTGGCGTTTCTCGCGCGCCCGGCACGCTGGTTGCGGGCCATCTCGGATCATCGCGGGACGATTTCTCCGGCGCCCAACTTCGCTTACGAGCTGTGTGCGCGAAAACTCGCCGACGGCGATGTGCAGGGGCTGGACCTCTCGTCCTGGCGTCTGGCATTGAACGGCGCCGAACCGGTGAGTCCGGCGACGCTGCAGGCTTTCGCCGAGCGCTTCGCCCCCTACGGTTTGCGCGGCGAGGCGATCACGCCGGTCTATGGTCTTGCCGAATGTTCGGTCGGGCTGGCTTTCCCAACGCTGCAGCGCGGGCCGTTGATCGATCGGATCCGGCGCGAAGAACTGGTCAACGAGAAAAGCGCCGTTCCGGCGACCAGCGACGATGACCAAGCGATACTCGTTCCGGCGTGTGGACGGGTCCTGCCAGGGCATGAGATTCGTATCGTCGACGCGGAAGGCTGCGAACTGCCGGATCGGCGCGTCGGAAGACTGCAGTTTCGTGGCCCCTCGGCGACGCGTGGCTACTATCGCAACCCAGCGGCGACGCAGGCGCTGTTCAGCGACAGCTGGCTCGACTCCGGCGATTTTGCGTATACCGTCGCTGGCGAGATCTATCTGACCGGCCGGGTCAAGGACTTGATCATTCGTGGCGGAAGGAACCTCTACCCCTACGAACTCGAACAGGCGGTCGGCAATATTCCGGGCGTGCGCAAGGGCTGCGTGGCCGTTTTTGCGAGCCAGGATGCGCTCAATGGCAGCGAACGGCTGGTCGTTCTGGCCGAGACGCGCGAGGAAGATGCGACGGTGCTCGACGCGCTGCGGCAGAAGATCAACGCTGCCGCAATCGATGTAATCGGAATGCCGGCTGACGAAATTGTCCTGGCCCCACCGAATTCGGTACTCAAGACTTCGAGTGGCAAGATTCGCCGCAACGCTTCGCGCGACGCCTACGAGAACGGCGCGATCGGTGCTCCGGCGGCGCCGGCTCGGCAACAGATGCTGCGCCTTGGCGTCGCGTCGCTGCGCGCGCGCTTGGGCGAGATGGCGCGGCGTCTTGGCCGGCGGCTCTATGGCGCTTGGTGCTGGAGTGTTTTTCTCGTCCTCGGCGTGCCGACTGCGGCGGCAGTTGTCGTTCTCGGCAAGCTGCTGCACTCGCCGGCGAGCGGACGTCGCCTGGTGCACCGGGTGGCGCGGCTCGTCCTGGTGCTCGCCGGGATTCGCTTGCAGATCGGCGCCGCGGCGGGTTTACCGAAAGCGCCGCATCTGTTACTGGTCAACCACTGCAGCTATCTTGACGCGCTGGCCCTCTGCGCGGCATTGCCGCCGAGCCAGGCCTACTGTTTCGTCGCCAAACGCGAGTTCGTCGAACAGCCGGCAGTACATGCTTTCCTGAGCGCGCTCGGCACGCTGTTCGTCGAGCGCTTCGCGGCGTCGAGGAGTGCCGAGGACGTCGACGAGATCGCTGCGGCGCTCCGGCAAGGTCAGAATCTGGTGATTTTCCCGGAAGGAACCTTCTCGCGAGAAGCCGGGCTGAAGCCGTTTCGCATGGGCGCCTTCGTCGCCGCTGCGCGGGCCGGGACGCCAGCACTGGTTGCCGGTCTGTGCGGCACACGTGCGATCCTGCGCGATCAGACGTGGCTCCCGCGGCGCGGTCGCCTGGCGCTGACCTTCGGGCCACTGCTGGCGCCGGTGGGCGACGACTGGGCCGCGGCCGTGGCCTTGCGCGATGCCGCGCGCAAGGCGATGCTCGGGCTTTGCGAAGAGCACGACCTGGAACATTGAGCAGCGTGAGTGCCGGCGGCTTGCCGGCGACCCTCCTGCCTCAGTTCTTCTTGACTGGTTTCTTGACGGCGTCGCCCTTGAAGGTGTTGTCGACCAGCGGCGGCGCGTCGACCTGCGGCACGTGGCATTGCACGCAGTTGTAGCGTCCACCGGTCGCTTCGGCGTGTTTCTTGCCGTCACGGTCGATGAAATGGCTATCGCCCATCTTCGGCGCTTTTTTCTTCTGAAAGGTCGCCGCCGAGTGGCAGTCCATGCACTGGTTGCCTTCGAGGTTGATTTCGTCGAAGTTTTGCACCGCGTGCGGGATTACCGGCGGCTGCGTGCTGAAGGTGCGCGCGACGGGTTCCTCCGTCCCCGGGCGTTTGCCAGCGTAATCCTTGATCTCGGGTGCCGGGCTGGGTGCTGCGACGTCGATTCCGCGCATCGAGGTGGTAGCGTCGGCGGCGAACACCAGGGACGTCAGGCAACTGGCGACGACGGCGATGGTAAGTTTCAGTGAGTGCTTCATGGTTGGCGTTCCCTCCACGTCAAAAAAATGATTCCTGCTCTTGCTCGAGTACTTCAGTGGCCGCTGGTCGCTGCTGTTGGTTCGCCCTGCGTGCCGTTCTCCGGTGGGTTGTTGAAGCGCAGGCCGAAAGTGAAAACATCTTTGGAGCAGACGTCGATACAGCGTCCGCAGTTGGTGCAGTTGCTGGCCAGAATGACCGGGCCGATGCCCTTGCCCGCACCCTTCAGCGCCGGGCGGATGACCTGCGGTTCCGGGCAGACTTCGAAGCAGTCCATGCAGTCGTTGCACGCCGCCCGCCTGCTGGCGGTAACGCGTAGCGGACTCCCCTTGGCGAGCAGGCTGTAGAAGGCGCCGACCGGGCAAAGGTGGCCGCACCAGCCGCGGCTCATCACGAACAGATCGAACAGAAAGACCGCCAGCACGACAACCCACGTGGCGCCCAGCCCGAAGAGCAGTCCGCGGTGCAGCATCGATACCGGATTGACCAGTTCCCAGACGATGCTGCCGGTCAGGGAAGCAAGCAGCAAGGTCATGGCCAGGATCCAGTAGCGGCTGCTGCGCGAAACGTGTGCGCTGCCCTTGATCCCCAGTCGGCGGCGCAGCCAGCCGGCGAGGTCGGTGAGCGGATTGATCGGGCAGACCCAGGCGCAGTAGACGCGGCCGCCAACCAGGAAATAGAAGACGATAACGATCAGCGCGCCAATCAGCGCGAGTTTCTCGGGCCAGTTGCCAGCCAGCAGTGATTGCAGCAGCACGTAGGGGTCGGTCAGCGGCAGGCTGTCGAGGGTCAGGCTATACGCCAGATTCCCCTTGACGATCCACACGGCGGCCAGCGGGCCAAGCAGGAACAGTGCCAGGAGCGCCAACTGGCAAAGGCGGCGAGCCAGCAGCCAGCGGTGCGCTGCGACCCAGCCTTTGCTGGCAACCGCTTCGGCACCGGCCCGCTTGCTGTTCATCGTGGCGCCTCGGCCGGCAGCTGGTTCAATCCGCTGCCCGGTGCCGCGGGACCGCCGAGGCCGGGCGGCAGGCTGGGAAGCGCCGGGCCGCCCGCCGGAACTCCTGCCGGCAAGGGGTCGCTACCGGGATCGAAGTGGCCTTCGAGATGGACGCCTTCGGGCAGGCGATCGGGCAAATCGACCAGTTCCCGGTCCTCGACCAGGGAATGCCCGCCGGCCTTGCTCTTCTCTTCCCAGCCAAGCCGGTAATGCTCGCCGAGCGAGCCTTTCACCAGTTTGGCCGGCAGCACCCTGATCGACGCCTCTTCGGTGACGCAGGCGCTTTCGCATTTGCCGCAGCCGGTGCAATGCTCGGAGTGCACCGTCGGAATGAACATCGCGTGCCGGCCGGTACGCGTGTTCGGCCGGAGCTCGAGGGTGATCGCCTTGTCGATGACCGGGCAGACGCGGTAGCAGACGTCACAACGCAGGCCGAGGAAGTTGAGACAGGTCTCCTGGTCGGAGAGGACGGCGAGGCCCATCCGCGACTGGTTGATGTCGGTCAGGCTGTGGTCGAGGGCTCCTGTCGGGCAGGCCTTGACGCAGGGGATGTCTTCGCACATCTCGCAGGGCCCGCTGCGCGCGGTGAAATACGGCGTGCCCGTGGCAATCGGTGATTCCGGTGTGGCCAGTTCGAGGATGTTGTAGGGGCAGTCGCGCACGCACATGCCGCAGCGAATGCAGGCGCCGAGAAAGTCGTCTTCGGCGGCGGCGCCGGGCGGACGGACGGCCAGGGGCGGCCTGGCCCTGGCCTGTTTGGCATAGCCGGCGAGGCCGAGCCCGAGCACGCCGACGCCGCAAAGCAGCCGCGCTGAATCGAAGACGAACTGGCGGCGGGCCAACGATTGAGTGTTGGCCGCACGCGCGGGTACGGGGCTGCGGTCTTTATTTGCCGTGGGCATTTATGGTGTCACCAGAAACCGGGCCGGTGTTCAGCGGCCATGAGGCGGGCGATGTTCTGCCCGCCCTGGCTCTCCCTGATTGTCCTGCGTTCGCGTGTCTATCAGGCTTTGACCACCTTGCACGCGCACTTCTTGAAGTCGGTTTCCTTGGAGATCGGACAAGTGGCGTCAAGTGTCAGCTTGTTGACCAGGCGATGCTCATCGAAGAAGGGCACGAACACCAGGCCAGCCGGTGGCTTGTTACGGCCACGCGTTTCGACGCGCAACGCAATCTCGCCGCGCCGGGTAACCGTCTTGACGACGTCACCGCGTTGCAGGCCGCGCTTCTTGGCGTCGTCCGGATGCATGTAGATCCAGGCGTCGGGCATGGCCTTGTACAACTCCGGGACGCGCCGCGTCATCGAACCGGTATGCCAGTGTTCGAGAACGCGCCCGGTGCATAGCCAGAGGTCGTACTCCTGGTCGGGCATTTCGGCGGCCGGCTGGTACGGCAGCGCAAAAATGACCGCCTTGCCGTCGGGCTTGCCGTAGAACTTCACGCCTTCGCCCGCCTTGACGTAAGGGTCGTAGCCTTCGCGGAAGCGCCACAGCGTTTC
Source organism: Candidatus Accumulibacter sp. ACC005 (assembly GCF_907163215.1). NCBI lineage: Bacteria > Pseudomonadati > Pseudomonadota > Betaproteobacteria > Candidatus Accumulibacter > Candidatus Accumulibacter sp. ACC005. The sequence goes on from NZ_CAJQUB010000011.1 coordinate 235,674, forward strand.
CTTGCCGTCAACCACCGGCCAGCGCAGGCCGCGCGCCTTGTGATAGGTGTCGAACTCTGCCAGGTCGTGGGCGTGGCCGCGACCAAAGGCGGCGTACTCCTCGAACAGGCCTTTTTGCAGATAGAAGCCGCAGGCCTTTGCTTCGTCGTTGTCGAAGCCCTTGTAGGTCTGGCTGGTCGGGAACTTGTCGACCTGGCCGTTGGCGAAGAGCACCTCGTAGAGCGTCTTGCCCTTGTACTCGGGGTTCTTGGCGAGCAGGTCGGCCGGCCACACCTCGTCGGTCGTGAAACGCTTCGAGAACTCGATGTACTGCAGAAGATCCGAGCGCGCCTCTCCCGGCGCCTTGACCTGCTGGCGCCAGAATTGCGTGCGCCGCTCGGCGTTGCCGAAAGCGCCTTCCTTCTCCATCCACATCGCCGAGGGCAGGATCAGGTCGCCGGACATCGCCGAAACGGTGGGGTAGCAGTCGGAGACGACGATGAAATTGTCGGGGTTGCGCCAGCCCGGGAAGATTTCATCATTGATGTTCGGCCCGGCCTGCATGTTGTTGGTCGTCGTCGTCCAGTAGAAATTGATCTTGCCGTCCTTGAGCAGCCGGCTCTGCAAAACGGCGTGTGCGCCGATCCAGTCCGGGATCGTGCCGGCCGGCAATTTCCACAGTTTTTCGCTGATCTCCCGATGCTTCGGGTTGTTGACCACCATGTCGGCCGGCAGACGGTGGGCGAAGGTGCCCACTTCGCGCGCCGTGCCGCAGGCCGAAGGCTGACCGGTCAGCGAGAACGGGCTGTTGCCGGGCTCGGAAATCTTGCCGACCAGCAGGTGCACGTTGTAGATCATGTTGTTCGCCCAGGTGCCGCGCGTGTGCTGGTTGAAGCCCATCGTCCAGAACGAGGTGACCTTGGCATTCGGGTCGGCATAGGCCTTGGCCAGCGCTTCGAGATTTTCTTTCGGTACCCCTGAGATCTCGTGCGTCTTGTCGAGCGTGTACTCGGCGACAAAGGCCTTGAACTCGTCAAAGGTGATGTCGCTGGTGCCGCCGGGGTTGCCCTTTGGCTTGCCGTCTTCTCCCGGATAGCCGTTGTTCATCGCCACCTTCTCGAGCGGATGATTCGGCCGCAGACCATAGCCGATATCGGTGACGCCTTTCTTGAAGTTGACGTTGCGGGCGACGAATGCCTCATTCACCGCCTTGTTCTGGATGATGTAGTTGCAGATGTAGTTGAGGATGGCCAGATCGCTCTGCGGCTTGAAAATCAACTCGTTATCGGCCAACTCGGTGGAACGGTGGCTGAAAGTCGAAAGTACGTGCACCTTGACGCCCTTGCCCGTCAGCCGCCGATCGGTGAGTCGCGACCACAGAATCGGGTGCATTTCGGCCATGTTCGAACCCCACAGCACGAAGGTGTCGGCGTGTTCGAGGTCGTCGTAACAGCCCATTGGTTCGTCGATGCCGAAGGTGCGCATGAACCCGGCGACGGCCGACGCCATGCAGTGACGGGCATTCGGATCGATGTTGTTGCTCAGCAAGCCGGCCTTCATCAGCTTGGCGGCAGCATACCCTTCCCACACCGTCCATTGGCCGGAGCCGAACATGGCGATGTTGCGCGGGCCACCTTTCTTGAGCGCAGCCTTGCATTTCTCGGCCATGACGTCGTAGGCCTGATCCCAGGATATCGGCGCAAACTCGCCGTTCTTGTCGAATTTGCCGTCCTTCATGCGCAGCAGTGGCGTGGTCAGGCGATCCTTGCCGTACTGGACCTTGGACAGGAAGTAACCCTTGATGCAGTTGAGCCCTCGGTTGACCGGCGCGTCCGGGTCGCCCTGGGTGGCGACGATGCGCCCCCCCTTGGTTCCCACCAGCACGCCGCAGCCCGTTCCGCAGTAGCGGCAGGCGCCCTTGTCCCAGCGCACGCCATCGGACTTCGCGGGTGCCGCCTGGCTGATGCCGGGAATGCTGATGCCCGCCGCGGTGGCGGCGGCGGCAACGGCATTGCTCTTGATAAAATCACGGCGAGTCAAGGTCAATTTCATCTCATACTTCCTCATCAGGATCGGGTTCAAACTGGCTGTAGACCAATGATGCGGAGAGCACGCCTGGCTGCTGGCTGATGGTGGTGAACATGTCCGCCGCAGCGCGGTCGCTGTCCGCTTCGATGGTCACGATGAGTTGGCCATCCTTGCTCGCTGCATGGACTTCAACGCCGCCCAGGAGCAGCAGACCGTCCTGCACCCGCTGCTGTACTTCGGGGCGGGCATTGACCAGCAGACTGGAAATATTCATCAGATCGAGGCTCCCCTGTTGGCAAGCTGACTTGTCGTGTCGCCACTGCGGCCGGACACTGAATCAGACAGCGTGCACCAGGGAGGTACTCTAAGCGCGCGATGCGGTCATTTGCTTGATGCAGGTCAAGCGCACAGGGAATCTCGCTGGTGCTGGCTGCTGGTGGTGAGCGCCAGCGCTGGAGGCGTCGGTGGGTCGTTTGCCGCGGGCGGGCGGGACGAGTGCGACAGAACGGCGAGCCATCGGGGCCGCTGCTTCACAGCAGCGCCCGCGCGCCGGGAGACGACGCACCGGACGAGGCGAGTCGACGCAAAAAAAGCGCGGGACCGAAGGTTCCGCGCTTTTTAATTTTGTCCCCGCAAGTGCCGTCAGGCCGGCATCCTGAACCTGGGTTCAGATAGGTCACATCCCTTCCGCATCAGGTATGCCCGACTTGAGGGGCACACACAACAGCGGTTTCTATGGTCTGCAACCAATGCCAATTTGCATTGGTTCAAGGAATCTATGACCTTAACAAACACCGCAGGGAACTCTCTCGGAGTCTTCGGAACCACTCACTCGGGCTTTAAAACCGCTTCAAGTTCCGTCTCCATGTGGGAAATTCTACGCCTAAAGGCGTCGCTGTCCAGCGTTATTTCAGATTCAATTTTCTGATCTTTTGCCGGCGCGTCCTGATTTGCGCAGAGGTGCTCGTGGGCAATGTTCAGCGCTGCCATGACCGCGATGCGCTCGGCGAGATTGCTCTTGGTCTTCTCGGCGATGTCGCGCATCTTGCCGTCGACGTAGGCTGCGGCGTTGAGCAGTGCGGCACGCTCCTCGGGCGGGCAGGCGACACGGTACTCCTTGCCAAGCAGCGTGATATCCAGAAAATTGGTTTCGTTGGGCATCGGGAAAGAATTCTCAGGCTTTGGCTTCGGGGAGTTGCAGGGCAAGTTGCTCAAGTCGGGTGGACGCAGCGCCCATGCGCTCGGCGAGGCGTTGTCTGTCCCCTTCGGCGACAGCGAGCTGCGCGCGGAGCTGGTCATTCTCGGCGCGCAGGCGTTGACAGAGCGCGACCACCTGGCCAATCTTGCTCTCGAGCGTGTCTAGTTCATTCAGCATGGCCAGACTATAGAATCAAGAGCTATCCTCGGTCAAGGCGCGCAGCTTGCTTCCTGGCGGCGCCTTGCTCTCTGACCGCTGCGCGCGCTTTCTGCGGCATGGGCGGTCTGTGCGCTGTCGGGCGCGCTATAATCCGCGCTTTCGTCGGCCTTGGTCGGCGAAGGACATCGTGCAAGGTGCCGCAACGGAGATTCTCCGCAGCGGTTAAACGGGAAGCAGGTGCGTGTTCTTCAGAACACCAGGCCTGAGCTGCCCCCGCAACGGTAAGTGAGTGCGGGTGTGTCGAAATGCCACTGGGCGAGAGCCTGGGAAGGCGACACATCAAGACTCGCGAGCCCGGATACCGGCCTTCGCACACATTTGACGGAAGTGCCGCGGGGAAGCGGACACGAAACGCTCGGCCGTGCCGCCCGCCTCGTCGTTTTCTCCCTCGTGCATTTGATATTTGTTTGCTCGCCGGTTCGCGGGGACGCTCGCCGGAAGCAGGGAGAAACCCATGATGAATCAAAGGACGCCGCGCGCAGGTTCTGCCGCGGCATTGGCCACGCTATGCGGGGCGCTTTTTCCGATCGCGGCCAACGCCGCCGACCAGCAGCTCGATCCGATCGTTGTCACCGCGACCCGACAGGCAACGCGCGCCAACGAGTTGACCAGCGACGTGTCGGTCATCACCCGTGAAGAAATCGATCAGGCCGGCCAATCCACACTCGAGCAGCTGCTGTCGCGCCAACCCGGCGTTCAGTACACCGCCAACGGCGGCCCGGGCACGAACAGCGGCGTGTTCATCCGCGGCGCGAGCAGCAATCAGTCGATCGTTCTGATCGACGGGCAGCGAATCAGCTCGGCGACGACCGGAAGTGCCGCGCTGGCGCGTATCCCGCTGGACCAGATCGATCGCATCGAGATCCTGCGCGGTCCGGCCTCGTCGCTGTACGGTGCCGACGCGATTGGCGGTGTCATTCAGATCTTCACGCGCAAGGGCGAGGGCCCGGCGCGACTCAACGCGAGTACGGGGTATGGCACCTACGGAACCACCGACACCACCGTCGGCATTTCGGGCGGGACCGATCTGGTTTCCTACAGTGTCCAGGCGGGGTATCTGGACACAGGCAGTTTCAACGCCATTCACGACAAGGCCAACATCTACTACAACCCGGACGACGACGGCTATCGCAACAGCAATCTGAGTGCGAACTTCTCCGTGCGTCCGGCGGCCGGTCAGGAAATTGGCGTCAACCTGCTGGCCAGCGACGGTACCAACCGCTATGACTCGAACGACTTCGGTGCTCGCGGTGCCGGGCAGAACTTCACCGCCGATCAGTTGGTGGAATCGTATTCGCTGTACTCGCGTAACCGCATCAACCAGGCGTGGACGAGCACGCTGCGGGTCGGCACCAGTACCGATGCCAGCAAGGGTTACGCCGGCAATGTCAGGGAGTACACGATACGGACCGACGCGGATCTGGCGTCGTGGCAGAACGATATCGTGCTGCCCGTCGGGGAAGCGCTGCTGGCCGCCGAATACACCAAACAAAAGGTCTCCGGCAGTACCGACTACACCGTGAGCGAACGCACGATTCGCTCGTTGCTGGGCGGCTGGAACGCCAATATCGAGAAGCACCGCTTGCAGTTCAACCTGCGTCGTGACGACAATTCCCAGTTCGGCGCTGAAACGACCGGTTCCGCTTCCTACGGTTATCAGTTCGCTCCCGACTGGCGAGGGCACGTGTCCTATGGCACGGCGTTTCGCGCGCCGACGTTCAACGAACTGTATTTCCCGGCCGGCAATTTCTTTTCCGGGGGCAATCCCGACCTGAAGCCGGAGCAGGCGAAGAACATCGAGCTGGGGGCCAATTGGGAGCGCGGCGATCATCGTGCCTCGCTCGTCGTGTACAACAACGACGTCACCGACCTGATCGAGTTCCGGCCACCGACCTACGCGCCGGTCAACGTCAGCAAGGCCTTGCTGCGCGGCGCGACATTGACCTACGACGGCCGTTTTTCGGAATGGGGGGTGGGCGTCGTCGTCGATTTGCTCGATCCGCGCAATGACGAAGACGGACCCAACAACGGCAATCGACTGGCCCGCCGCTCCGACCAGCAGATGAGCAGCTACATCAGTCGAAAGCTCGGCGACTGGGACCTGCGCGGCGAGTGGCAGCTGGTCGGCAATCGTTACGATGACCCGGCCAATACCAAGCTCCTCGGTGGCTACGGGCTGGTCAACCTCTATGCGGACTACCGCCTGCAGCGCGACTGGACGCTGTTTGCCCGGGCCAACAACATCTTCGACAAGTACTACGAGACAATCGACAACTACGCCACCGCCGGGGCGAACGTCTTCGTCGGTGTCCGTTACGCGCCGAAGTAGGACGCTGCGTGCCCACCCGCCGCCGTGCCTTGCTGATTCTCGCAGCCCTCGCCGGGCTGTCGCAGCTGAGCATTGTCCTGGCGCTGATGGTGGGCAGCATCGCGATTGGTCCGCTCGATGTCCTGGCGACGCTGCTTGACGGCAATGGTGGCGTCGCCGGCGAGGTGGTACGCAGCCTGCGCCTGCCGCGCGCCTTGACCGGTTTCGCCTGCGGTGGCTTGCTGGCACTGGCCGGAGCCCTGCTGCAGGTGCTGTTGCGCAACCCGCTCGCCGATCCGTATGTGCTGGGCATTTCGGGTGGGGCGGGTATTGGCGCGCTGCTGGCCATCGTCCTCGGACTCGGCGTTGCCGGGGTCAACGGGCTGGCTTTCGCGGGTGCCCTCGGCGCCATGCTGCTGGTTTTCGGCCTGGCCCATGGCGAGGGCGGCTGGACGCACTCACGGCTGTTGCTGACCGGGGTGATCGTTGCCGCCGGCTGCGGCGCCGTGGTCACCCTGATGTTGGCCATGGCCCCCGACGATCGCTTGCGGGGAATGCTGTTCTGGTTGATGGGCGACCTCTCGCAGACCGGCGACCCACAACTGGTGCTGATTCTGCTCGCCACGGTGCTCCTTGTGTCGCTGCCGTTTGCCCGCGAACTCAATCTCCTGGCACGTGGCGCTGACGTCGCGCAGGCGCTCGGTGTTGCCGTCCGCCCCTTGCGCCGTGGCGTCTATCTGGTCGCCTCGCTGGCCACTGCCGCGGCGGTCACCCATGCCGGGGCGATCGGTTTCATCGGCCTGATCGTGCCGCACCTCGTCCGTCTGGCGACCGGCAACGACCAGCGCCTGTTGTTGCCGGCCTCGGTGCTCGCCGGCGGTAGCCTGCTGGTGATCGCCGACACCCTGGCACGGACCATTCTGGCGCCGCAGCAACTGCCCGTCGGCGTGCTCACGGCGCTGATCGGCGTGCCCGTTTTTCTCTTCCTGCTGACGCGCGGCGCGGCCGGGCGCGGCTGAGATGGATCACCCGCAGCCTGTGCTGTTCGCCCGTGGCCTTCGCGTCGGCATCGCTGGCCGCACTTTCTGCCGCGATCTGGCGCTGAGCGTACGACCGGGTGAGTCGCTGGCCATTCTCGGCCGCAACGGTGCCGGGAAGTCGACCCTGCTCTCGGTGCTGGCCGGTTTGCGCGCGCCGGATGCGGGCGAGGTCTGCCTCGCCGGGAGCAGCTACGCCCAACTCGGCGCGCGGCGTAGCGCCCGCATTCGGGGCTGGTTGCCGCAGAGCCGCAGCGAGGCGTTCTCCTCGACGGTCCTCGAAACGGCACTGATCGGACGCCATCCCCATCTCGATCGCTGGGATTGGGAGTCCGACGCCGATGCCCGAAAAGCCCGTCAGGCGCTGGCCGCGGTCGGTCTGGCCGAACTCGCGCAACGCGACGTGCAGACGCTTTCCGGTGGCGAGCGGCAAAGGCTGGCCATTGCCACCTTGCTGACGCAGGCGCCGCAGCTCTACCTGCTCGACGAGCCGCTCGCGCACCTTGATCTGAACCACCAGATCGCCACCCTCGAGCTGTTTGCCGCCCTCAATCGCGACCAGCAGATGGCCAGCGTAATGGTTCTCCACGAACCCGGGCTGGCGGCGCGGTTCTGCTCGCGGGCGCTACTGCTCTTCGACGACGGCACGACGCTGCAGGGAAGCAGCGACGAGGTGATTAGCAGCGATTCCTTGAGCCGGCTGTACGGCTATCCGCTGCGTGAAGTGGGTGTTGGCGAGCTGCGCTGGTTCATGCCCGCGTAGCGCGACTACCGGCAGGCCCTCAGGTGCTCGGCGTCGACGGTCCGTCGCGATCGCTCTGCAGGGCTTGTTTGCGCCGGTACATGTCGGCGTCGGAGTATTGCACCAGCGATTCGACATCCTGTCCGTCGTCGGGGTACATGGCCAGGCCGATCGAGGCGCCGGTGTTGGCGTCCGACGCGGCCGGATCGATCGACAACAATGGCGTGCCGAGCAACTGCTCGATGTTGGTGCGCGCGCTCTCGGCGTCGTGCCGGTTGTTGACCGCGTCGAGCATGACCACGAACTCGTCGCCGGCGTAGCGTGCAACCAGATCGCGGCTGCGCAGTCCGGTAAGCATGCGCTGCGCCATTTCCTGCAGCACCTTGTCGCCGACGTCGTGGCCGAAGCTGTCGTTGATGTTCTTGAAATCGTTGAGGTCGATGAAAAGAATGGCGAAAGGGCGCGGGTCAGAGAGTTCGCGTTGCTGCGCCAGGCGCTCATCGACGCGGCGCAGGAAGGCTTCGCGGTTGGCCAGCCCGGTCAAGCGGTCGCTGAGAAGCTTGCTCTGCATGCTCCTGAAGCTTTTCGCCAGGTCGCCGATCTCGTCGCTGCGCGTGACGTCGAAGGCCGCGTTCAGGTCACCGTTGCCGACCTTGCGGGCGGCCACGGCGAGCTGCTTGAGGTCGCGGGCGACGACCGAGAGGACCATGAAGCCGATCAAGATCGTCATCAGCGAGGCCAGCAGGGCCAGAGCCACCGTGCGCTTGAAGTTCTCGGTCACCCCAAACAGGAAATCGCTGCGTGGTACCGCGACGACGATGATCCAGTCCAGTCCGGCGGCGTCCTGGATGCGCGCATAAGCGGCCTCGACTGCCTCGCCGTCGGCGCTTTCAAACACCGCCGTTTGCGGGTGCGGGGCTCCCGCGGAAGGGTGCAGCAGCTTGCGGATCTCGCGATAACTGGCGGCGACCAGTGAATCGTCGCTATCCTGCACCTTGAGTCGCACCTTGTCTCCGGCGGCGTCCTTGCGCAGGTGCGGGCCGCGTGAGGTACCGATCAGCTGGCCGTCGGTTTCGACAACGTAAGCGATGCCGTTGGCGCTCAGGCGCAACGAGTGCAGAAAATCGTTGACTCCCTGCAGCGACAGGTCGGTAGCGACGACGCCCTGAAACTCCCCCTGAGCGTTGTTGACTCGCCTGGCGCGGGTGGCGACCAGTTCCTCGGTCTTGAAGTCAATGTACACCGAGGTCCAGGTATGTGCCGTCGAACTCTCGCCGGACTTGAACCACGGGCGTTCGCGGGGCTCGAAGATGCGCGTTTCGCGAACGGGATCGGTCAGTTCGCCAGCAATCCCGGAAAAGCGATAGATCGTCCGCGGGCCGTCGCCGACGGTTCGCAGGCGCAACTCGGCGTCGTTTTCCGAATGCCGCCAGAGTCCGAAAAAGCGCCCGCTACGATCGCCGTAGTAGGCGTAATTGTTGGGGTCGCGATGCACCGAGGTCGCCAGCCAGAAGCGAGTGCGCAGGTTGTCGAGGTCGTCGTTGATGTCTTCCGGCGCGGCCACGCCGGCGGGAAACGCCGTTTCGAGCACCGCGCTGGCACCGAAGACGTGCCGCTCGGCGGCCTGGGCGATGCGGTACACCATCTCCGACAGCAGCTGATTGGACAGGGTGTCTACGGCGACCCGCCCTGCAGAGTACGACAGGCCGCCGATGGCGGCAGCCAGCACCAGCACCAGCACCACGTACGGCAGGGTGAGCATCTGCCGCAGGGAAAGGATTTGCAGGAACTTCATGGACTCTCGCGCTGAGCGACTCGGTGAAAAGCGCGCCAGAAAAGCCGTTGCGCTGCGCCGCGCTTCATCGTTAACAGTGGCTCCGGCTGTAAGGGGCTGCGCGCCTGAGCACTGGCTAGAGCGAATGCTAGGCGATGGCCGCGCGGACCCGCGTGACGGATGTCACGGCGGTTGGCAGCGCCGGTCGTCAAGCGCTTTCCTGGCGGCGCGAGGGAAACCCGTAGCGAGCGCTCGTCGTCAAGAGGTTGGCATTGGCCTTGGCGTGGCAGCCGCTTTGACGCTCGGCACGTAGTCGAAGTCGGCGACCAGGATGTGGTTGTAGAACCAGCCGTTGATGAGGAATTTGACCTCGTCGGCAATCTCGTCGAGGGTCATCTGCTTGGCGTTCTCGAGCAGCTTGAACAGCATGCGCCGGAATTCCGTGTGCAGCTGCCGATGCGCCTCGAGGCCCGGGTATTGGCAAGCGGCCATCATTTGCTCTTCTTCGCGCAAATGGACCTTGACGTACTCGGTGAGCATGGCCAGCGATTTCAGCACGCGGATCTGGTCACCATCGCCACTGAAGGTTGCTGCAAGGTCGAACAATTGCCGATGCTGCGCATCGATGTTGGGCAAGCCGACCAGAATCTTCGGCGACCACTCCACCAACTCATAGTTCATTTGCCGCTCCATTTGCTCCGTAGGGGTGGGCCAGGCGTGTCACGAAATTGCCGTCTGGCGGGCCGAATCGATTTGCTCGGAGAGCGTCAGCCAGCGCTCTTCGAGTTTTGCCAGTTCCTCGGCGATCTCGCTCATTCGTCCTCCCAGGGTCGCCAGATCAGCGGCGGCCAGCGGGTTCGACAAGCGGCTCTCCAGAGAGTGCTGTTCTTTTTGCAGATCGAGTAGCGCCTGTTCGACCCGACCCTGGTCGCGAGCCAGTCCCTTCAGCTTGCCGGGGGCTTTCCGGGCGGCCGCGGCGACGACCGATTCTGCCGGTTTGAGCGGTTCTTTGGCGCTCTTCAGTGACGCCTTGAGACTGTCCCGGTTGCGCTTGGCCTCGTCGAGAAGGTAGCGCTGGTAGTCATCGAGATCGCCGGTAAAGTCGGCCACCCCACCGCGGCTGACCAGCCAGAACTCGTCACAAACGGAGCGCAGGAGCGAGCGGTCGTGACTGACCAGCATCACCGTTCCCTCGAATTCGTTGAGCGCAATCGACAGGGCTTCGCGGGTGGCGAGGTCGAGGTGGTTGGTCGGTTCGTCGAGCAGCAGCAGGTTGGGGCGTTGCCAGACGATCATGCACAGCACCAGGCGAGCTTTCTCGCCGCCGCTCATGGTGCCGACCGCCTGCTTGACCATGTCGCCACTGAAATTGAAGGTGCCGAGGAAGCTGCGCAGGTCCTGCTCGCGGCCGCTCTGCCCGTTGGCCAGACCTTCCTTGGCCATGCGGACCATATGTTCCAGCGGGGTTTCGTCCGGACGCAGGACGTCCAGTTCCTGCTGCGCGAAGTAGCCGATGTGCAGGCCTTTTCCTTCGCTGATCGTGCCGCTGATACATCCGAGGACGCGGGCAATGGTTTTCACCAGCGTCGACTTTCCCTGTCCGTTGGCGCCGAGGATGCCGATGCGCTGGCCGGCCAATACCGAACGCGTGACCTGGCGGACGATCACCGTCGCCGGCGTGCCGGCGGCGGCCTCGGCCGGCGCCGGGTAGCCGAAGCTGGCATTGTCCATGATCAGCATCGGGTTGGGCAGGTTGGCGGCTTCCTTGAACTCGAAGCTGAACTCGGCGTTGGCCAGCACCGGCGCCAGACGTTCGATTCTTTCCAGCGCCTTGACCCGGCTCTGCGCCTGCTTGGCCTTGGTGGCCTTGGCTTTGAAGCGGCTGATGAAGCTCTGCAGATGGGCAATCCTGTCCTGTTGCTTGGCGTAGGCGTTCTGCTGCAGTTCGAGTTGCTGGGCGCGGGTTTCCTCGAAGACGCTGTAATTGCCGCCGTAACGTGTCAACTGCTCGTTGTCCAGATGCAGGGTGACGGTCGAGATCGCGTCGAGGAACTCGCGGTCGTGACTGATCACCAGCATCGTGCCTTCGTAGCGCTTGAGCCAGGTTTCCAGCCACACCAGCGCATCGAGGTCGAGGTGGTTGGTCGGTTCGTCGAGCAGCAGAAGGTCGGACGGACACATCAGCGCCCGCGCCAGCTGCAGCCGCATCCGCCAGCCCCCGGAAAAGCTGTCGACCGGATTGTTCAGTTCGGTGGTCTTGAAGCCGAGACCAAGAATCAGCGACTGCGCGCGCGCCTGCGCATCGTGTGCGCCGGCGTCGTGCAGCGCCATGTAGGCGTGCGCCAGCTCTTCGCCGTCGCCGCTCGCTTCGGCCAGGCGGACTTCCTCCTCGGCGGCGAGCAGGGCCGTGTCGCCGCTGATGACGAAGTCGGTTGCACTCTGCGAGGTTTCCGGCATTTCCTGCAGGACCTGCGCGAGGCGCCACTGTGCCGGCCGGAAGAACTCGCCGGCGTCTTCGTGCAGGCTGCCGTCGAGCAGCGCGAAGAGCGTCGATTTGCCGGCGCCGTTGCGGCCGATCAGGCCGACTCTCTCGCCGGTGTTGATGGTTACCGAGGTGTTATCAAGCAACACCCTGGCGCCGCGGCGCAGGGTTACGCCCTTGAGGGTGATCATGCGGCAGGAAACTCCAAGTGGTTGTCCGGCAGCCTTGGTCGTGCCGAGACTGCGGGGCGGTCGGGATGGTCGGGATGTGAGCGGGCAGCGGTCAGCGGAATATCACCGTCTTGTTGGCGTGCAGGAGCACGCGATCCTCGAGGTGATAGCGCAGCCCGCGTGCCAGTACCGCCTTTTCGATATCCTTGCCGTAGCGCACCATGTCTTCGACGGAGTCCGAATGATCGATGCGGATCACGTCCTGCTCGATGATCGGTCCCTGGTCGAGTTCGCGGGTGACGTAATGGCAGGTCGCGCCGATCAGCTTGACGCCGCGCTGGAAAGCCTGATGGTAGGGCCGGGCGCCGACGAAACTGGGCAGAAATGAATGGTGGATGTTGATCATCTGTCCCGGGTAACGGGCGCACATCTCCGGCGGAAGAATTTGCATGTAACGGGCCAGGACCATGGTGTCGCCCCTGACCTCGTCGTAGATGCGACAGATTTCGGCGTGCGCGCCAATCTTGTTGTCGGCGCTGATCGGCACGTGGTGGAAAGGGATGCCGTGCCACTCGACGAAGGCCTTGAAGGTATCGTGATTTGAGATCACGCACGGGATCTCGATATCGAGCTCTTTCGACTGCCAGCGTGCCAGCAGGTCGTAAAGGCAGTGCTCCTGTTTGCTGACCATCAGCACGACGCGTCGCTTGACGGCCGAGTCACTGATCTTCCACTCCATTGACAGCTCTGCCGCCAGTGGCGCGAAGCGTTCGCGGAACTCGGCCAGATGAAAGGGCAGCGAATCGGCCTTTACCTGCATGCGCATGAAGTAGCGACTGCCATGGCCATCGTTGCCGTCGTCGGCGTGATAGCTCGATTCGAGAATCCAGCCGTTGTGCTGGGCGATGAAGCCCGAGATGCGGGAAATGATGCCGACCTGGTCGGGGCAGGATCCGGAAAGCGTGTAGAAACGTCTTGTCTGCATGCGGTGGCGATCCTAGGCTGCCGCGCGCGCGGCGAAGGCCTTGTCGATTTCGGCGCGCAGATCTGCGAAGGTCCGGGTGACCGGATACTGCGGGAATTCCTCGATCACTTTCTCGGGCGGGCGAAAGAGAATCCCGGCGTGCGCCTCTCCGAGCATCGCCGTGTCGTTGTACGAATCGCCGGCGGCGACGACCGAGAACCTGAGTTCCTTCAGGCGTTGCACGGCCTCGCGTTTCTGGTCGGGCATGCGCAGGCGGTAGTGCACCAGCTTGCCATCGGCGTCGGCCTCCAGGCTGTGGCAGAACAGCGTCGGCCAGCCGAGCTGGCGCATCAGCGGGTGCGCAAATTCGTAGAAGGTATCCGAGAGGATGATCAGCTGGTAGGTCTCGCGCAGCCCGTCTACGAAAGCACGCGCCCCCTCGAGCGGTCCCATCTCGGCGATGACTTTCTGGATATCCGGCAGGCCGAGCTTGTTCTCGGCCAGGATGGCCAGTCGATAGCTCATCAGTTTGTCATAGTTGGGCTCGTCGCGCGTGGTGCGGCGCAGCTCTGGAATACCGGTGCGAGCGGCGAATTCGATCCAGATTTCGGGGACGAGTACGCCTTCGAGGTCAAGGCAGACGATTTGCACGGCAGGCTCCCGGTGGGTAGATTTTGGCAAAAAACCGGGATTCTACCAAATCCGCCCTGGCAGGTATGCAGCGCGGCAGCGCTCCGACAGTCCCGCCAGTGATGCGCGCCGCCACCGCCGGCGGGTGATCGTCGCTGGTGCTCACTCTCCGTTTTGCTTCTGATCGGGAGCTGACCCGACGGTCGCCGACGCCAGGCAACACTGTCCGCGGCCGCCTTCCTTGGCCAGGTACATGGCGCGGTCGGCAGCCAGCAGCAGGGAGTCGAGGTCGTCGGAGTCCAGCGGCCACAAGGCCACACCGACGCTAGCGCCGACCTGCACCACTTGCGTGTCAACCGTCGCCGGGCGGCTCAGCGTGACGATGAGCTTGGCGCCGATCGCCAGCGCCTGTTCTTCGTCGAGCACGCCTTCGACGACGACGACGAACTCGTCGCCGCCGAGGCGGGCGACCGTGTCCGAGACGCGCACGCATTCCTGCAGGCGTGCGGCAATGGTCTCGAGGAGTTGGTCGCCGATGGCGTGCCCGTGGGTGTCGTTGACCAACTTGAAACCGTCAAGATCGACCATCAGCAGCGCGAACATGTCGCCGCTGCGTTTGCCGCGGGCGATGATCCGCCGCAATTCGTCGTAAAGCAGGGCGCGGTTGGCCAGTCCGGTCAATGGGTCGTGGTGCGCCAGCTTGCGCAGCTCGGCTTCGCTGTGGCGCAGGCGTTCGTTGCTTTCGGCCAGCTCGAGGGTGCGCTGCATGACGCGCTGTTCGAGGAGTTTTTCCGACTGCCGCAAGGTCTCGACGGCGTTCTCTCTGGCGCTCAGGGTTTCCGCCTGCGCCGCTGCCAGCGCACGGCGCGCGCTGTTGATGCGGTCGGCGAGGGCGAAGGAAAGCAACAGAATCTCGAGCGCCGAGCCGATTTGCAGGGCGAAGACGGTCAGGAGATTGGTCGGTAACCAGTTCAGTGCGCGCAGGGCGGTCAGGGCCGCGCCGAGGAGTAGCAGACTCCATGCGGCCAGGAACAGGCGCGCGCCCGCTTGATGGCGGACGGCACACAGTGTGGCCGTGGCAACCGCGGTCGCCGCGAACGCTGCACCGAGGAGGGCAGTGGCCATTCCTGCCGGGCGGTAGCCATAAAAGACGGCCGTCGCGGCGGCCAGAACGAAGCCGGCCTGCAGCAGGGCCAGCAGGCGGTCGAAGCGCGGGCTCGCCTTCCGGGTTTCGAGAAAGAGGCGCGTGAATAGGGCACCAAAGAAGCCGGTGGAGCAGAAGCCTAGCGGGATGGCAAGGTCTCCCCACGCCGGCCAGTCGGGCCACAGGAACTGGTTGCCCAGCCCAAGCATCGACAACTGCGCGACGGCGATGGAGGCGACGACGCCGACGTAGGCCAGATAGGCGGCTTCGCGGAGCGAGAAGTAGAGCAGCAGGTTGTACAGACCGAGTGCCAGCAACATCCCGAAGTAGGTGGCCATGATGCTGTAGACGCGTTGATCGCTGGCGTGCAGGGCGGCCGGGGACCATAGTGTCAGAGGGATGGTGACGCTGCCGCTGGAAGCGACGCGCAGGTACAGTTGCTGCTCGCTACCGGGGGCCAGTTCGAGCGGGAAGACGAGATTGCGGTGCACGAATGGCCGGCTTGAAAAAGGCGCCTGGTCGCCGGCGTGTTGGCGTACCACCGTGGCGCCGTGGCGGACAAAGACCGTCACGGAGTCGAGCGAGGGATAGCCGACCTCGAGTAGCCATCGCGTCGCGGCCCCGAGTTCGGGCGCCAGCGTCAGGCGCAGCCAGTAGGTCGTCGGCGAATAGCCGAAATTGAGATCGCCGTCGCCAGCGTGCCGCCGGAATCGCGTTGCCGTCTCCGGACGTTCGATGTCGGTCAGTGTCAGCTCTCCGGCCGGGTCTTCGAGAACTTCGGTGAACGGGCGTAACGGCACCGAGCTGCTGAGCGCGGTGAGGCGAACCTGCGTGTCTGCACTCGCCGGGGCAAGCGCGGCAAGAATGGCCAGCAGCAGAATGATTGCCTGCAGAGCGCGCATGCATGTGCTCCGGTTACGCCCAAATATCAGGCTCGTCTGTAGTATACGCGGGTAGCCGGTCGGTCAGTCGGCGCGCCGCTGCCGTGAGGCGAGCGAGCCGGCTACCCCGGGATCCGAGGAAGGTAATGAAGGAGAACTGCATGCGTCTTACGGGCAGCCTGCTGCTTGTCTTTATATCGATCAGTGGCGGCGCCTGCGCCGACGAGCCAGCGCCAGTCCCCGTGCCACAGACGCTCGAGGAGGCGGTCGCTCAGCGCGAGCGAGCCGACGCGCTGCGCGACCAGGCCGAGGAGCGCTACCTGTTCGAGCAGAACGAGTGCTACCGGAAGGTTCTGGTCAGCGACTGCCTGGTGGCGGCCAAGAAACGCCACACCGAGGCGAGGGTCGCGGCGCGTCGACTCGACCAGCCAGCGATCGATTTCGAGCGTGCGGCGCGGCGTCAGGATCTCGAGGCGCGTGAGGCGCAGCGCGCTGCCGACAATCTCAGCCGTCAGGCCGAAGAACAGGGGCGCGCCGAACTTTACCGTGCCGAACACGCGGCGAAGCTAGCCGAGCGCGAGGCGAAATTGGCCGCCAAGGCGAAAAAAGCGGCGGAGGGGCGCCAGAAAATGGCGGCCGAACAGGCCAAGCGGCAGGCCAAGCTCGACAAGCGGGCTCGCCAGGACGCCGAAAGAGAAGCCAGGAAAGCGGCGCAAGCGGCTGCATCGGCGAGCAAGGAAGGAGGCAAGGCGTCGACCGGCGCGGTCAATTGATCGCGCAGACGGTCCTGCCGGGGAGCGGGTGCCCCGCCGATCCTTCGGCCCTGCACCGGTCCGACGCGTCGCCCTGATCGCTGCCGCTTCAGGCAAGGCCCTGGCTGTCGAGATACTCTTCGTAGGTGCCGAGGTAATTGACCAGCGTGCCGTCGAGGCGGATCTCCAGGATGCGCGTGGCCAGCGACGAGACGAATTCGCGGTCGTGGGAAACGAAGGCCAGCGTTCCCTTGAATTTCTCCAGGGCCGTGTTGAGCGATTCGATCGACTCCATGTCGAGGTGGTTGGTCGGCTCGTCCATGACCAGCACGTTCGGTTTCATGAGCATCAGTTTGCCGAAAATCATGCGTCCCTGCTCGCCACCCGAGATCACCTTCACCGCCTTGCGCACTTCGTTGCCGGAGAAGAGCAGGCGTCCGAGGGTGCCGCGGATCAGCGTCTCGAGGTCGTCTCCCTCGGCGGCGTTGGCGCGCGCGTAGCCGGCGATCCAGTCGGTCAGGTTGACCTCGCTGTCGAAATCCCTGGCGTGGTCCTGGGCGTAGTAGCCAAGGCGTGCCTTCTCGGCCCACTTGATGCTGCCGCGTTGCGGCTGCAACTCGCCCATCAGCAGCTTGAGCAGCGTTGTCTTGCCCACGCCATTCTCGCCAACGATCGCCAGCCGATCGCCGCCGTTGAGTGCCAGATTCAGTTTGTCGAAGATCTTCTGCTCGCTTCCCGGGTAGGCGAAGGTCAGGTTTTCGATTTCCACCGCCTGACGGTGGAGCTTCTCGCGCTCGTCGTATTCGAAGCGAATCCAGGGGTACTGGCGCGAGGACGGCTTGACGTCTTCCGGCTTGAGTTTTTCGATCAGCTTGACGCGCGAAGTTGCCTGCTTGGCCTTTGAGGCGTTGGCCGAAAAACGGCGCACGAAGTTCTGCAGATCGGCAATCCGCTCCTTGGCCTTGGCGTTGGCGTTCTGCTGGCGCTCGCGTGCCTGCGCCGAGGCTTCCATGAAATCGTCGTAGTTGCCCGGATAGACGGTGATCTTGCCGTAGTCCAGGTCGGCCATGTGGGTGCACACCTGGTTGAGAAAGTGACGATCGTGGGAAATGATGACCATCGTGCTGTCGCGATCGTTGATCACGTTTTCCAGCCAGCGGATGGTGGCGATGTCGAGGTTGTTGGTCGGTTCGTCGAGGAGCAGGATCTCGGGGTTGGCGAACAGCGCCTGAATCAACAGGACGCGCAGCTTCCAGCCAGGCGCGACGTCGCGCATCGGGCCAAAATGCTGCTCGGCCGGGATGCCGACGCCGAGCAGGAGCTCACCGGCACGCGCCTCGGCGGTGTAGCCGTCGTATTCGGCAAAGCGGCCTTCCAGCTCGGCCGCGTGCAGGTAGTCCTCCTCGCTCGCCTCGGGATTGGCGTAGATGGCGTCTTTTTCGACCATGCACGCCCACATTTCCTCGTGGCCCATCATCACCACGTCGATGACGCGCTGCTCTTCGAAGGCGAATTGATCCTGACGCAGGTAAGCCATGCGTTCGTGCGCGTCCTTCGAGACGTTGCCGGCAGTGGGTTCGAGTTCGCCGTCGAGAATCTTCATGAAGGTCGATTTGCCGGAGCCGTTGGCGCCGATCAGGCCATAGCGGTAGCCTTCGCCGAACTTGACCGAGACGTTTTCAAAAAGGGGCTTGACCCCAAACTGCATGGTGATGTTGTTGGCGACGAGCACTAAGAAACCTCGGGAAAATCATCGGGTTGCAAAAAGGGCGATATTGTACCTCAGGGATCGACGGCGTGCCTGCATGGCGGGTTGAATGGCGTACTGGTGCTTGTGTGACCCAGTGGCCGCGGTGTGCCCGGGCAGCACTGCGCGGGCGCCGAAAGATCCGGCCGGGCCCACCGTTCGCCGTCAGCGGTTGTTCAGCGCCAGCTTGATGCCGAAGGCGAGCAAGGCGACACCGGCCAGGCGAGTCGCCAGCCGGCGTGCGCCGGGCAGGAGCGACAGCTTGCGGGCGACGCGGTTGCCGATCAGCACCAGCCCGGCCTGGTAGAGCAGGCTGAGCAGCGTGACGTGCGCAACCATCGCCGCGAGGGTCAGCGGCGCTGCGTCAGCATGCAGGAAGAGGGGAAAGAAAGCGACGAAGAAGAGCATCACCTTCGGGTTGGTCAGACTGACCGCGAAGGCCTGGCGAAAATACCGCCAACCACTCTGGCGTGGCGCAGCTTCGACGTCGGCGCCGGCAACCGGCTGGCGCAGCAGCTGCACACCGATCCAGGCGAGATAGGCGGCGCCGAACCACTGCAGGCCCTGGAACAGCGCGGGGTGGGCGTTCATCAGCGCAGCCAGGCCAGCCAGTGCGGCAAGCATGTAGACCAGATCGCCGAGCAGCGTGCCGCCGACGGCACCCAGACCGGCGCCGACGCCACTGCGCGCCGTGGCGTTGAGGATGGCCAGCGTTCCCGGGCCTGGAATCAGCTGGAAAACGACGATCGCGGCGATAAAGCTCGCGTAGTTCTGAATCTCGAACATCTCGTTCTCTCCTGATCTTCCTTGCTCCGCATCGCCGCTCAGGCGTGATCGACGGTGCCGCTGGTCACGGCCAGCAAGACATCGAGCTCCAGCCAAAGGGCGTCGCAGAGGCCTTCGCGGTAGGCCGAGCGCCGGAAGCTCGCGTGTTCGTTGCGATAAACGGTCATCAGACCGCGCCGGTCGTCGAGGGCGCAGCTTCTGACGTTGGCCAGGCGGTCGGCGGCCTTGACCACCAACGCCAGTTCGGCGGCGCCGCTGACCTTGGCCAGGCGGGCGTAGGTCTCCGCCTTGCGCTCGGCGCGGCTGGCTCCCGACAGGTCGGTCAGCAAGCTGACGCATTCGGCGACCAGGGGCCCGAAGCGGTCGCGGATTTCGATGTCGGTGACGGCGGTGTCTTCGACCACATCGTGGAGGTAGCCGATGATCTGTGCCTGGCTGCCGTAGGGGCCGAGCAGAGCGACGACCTCGTCGAGGTGAAAGGAGTACGGCAGATCGCCGTAGCGTTGGCTGCCGTGGGCAGCCAGAGCAAAGGAGCGTGCTTCGTCAAGCATGGTTCTTTCCTTGCGGGCAGTCGTTCGGAGGACGCGGCTGGTCAGCGCTTCACCGGTCTTCCGCCAGCGGCCTCTTCAGCCCGATCCGACCAGGCCGGGGTCGCTGACGTGCTCAATGAGGATTCGCCGCAGGCGCATGACGATAGCCGGCGCGGTGGCGAAGAAGTTGGCGAAAGTCACCGCCTCAGCCTTTCTTCTGGATCAGCTCGATCTTGTAGCCATCGGGATCTTCGACAAAGGCGATCACCGTCGTTCCGTGTTTCATCGGACCCGCTTCGCGCGTCACTTTCCCGCCACGCGCCTTGATCTCCTTGCAGGCGGCGTAGGCGTCGGCGACTTCGATGGCGATGTGGCCGAAGCCATTGCCGAGTTCGTAGGCCGGCGTATCCCAGTTATGGGTCAGTTCAAGGACAGCTGCTTCCGACTCCGGGCCGAAACCGACGAAGGCCAGCGTGAAGCGCCCGCCCGGATAATCCTGGCGGCGCAGTTGCTGCATTCCCAGGACCTCGGTATAGAAAGCCAGCGAGCGGTCGAGATCGCCCACGCGCAACATGGTGTGCAGAATTCTCATGATCTTTCCTTTCCGGGTTGGGCTGGTGGCCGTCAGGCGCTGTCCTGAGTTTTGCTCCGATCGGCGTTCCAGGCGCGCGAACCTGCGCGGAAGAGCAGAGCAGGACTGGCGATGCGCGCGACTGCCGGAAAAAGATACACCAGAAGTGTGGTCTGTGGTCCACCTGGCTTCGGCGCCGGTCTGACGAGTGGTGTGCGAAGATGGCCAGGTGTCCCTCTGCAGGCCGCTACGCGCGCGGCGGTCTGCGCGGGGAGTGGCCTTGCGCCGGGATGACGATGGGCATAACGTGCTTCCCTCGGTCAAAGGATCGGGCAGTGCCAGCGTGTCGCCAAGCATTCGCGGCGATGCTCCGACACTTTTCAACACGCGACGGAGGTAATGAGCATGAAAAAGATTGTCATCTCGCTGGTAACGATGGCCCTTGCTGCAAGCGGACTGTCCGGTTGCGCCAACATGAGCGAAACGCAGCGCGATACAGGAACCGGTGCCGCCATTGGCGCAGTCGCTGGGGCGGTAATCGGTCGCGCTACGGCCGGCGGCAACAAGGGCCGTAGTACGGCCACCGGTGCCGCCATCGGTGCCGTGGCCGGTGCTGCCGGCGGTTATCTGTGGTCGCAGCGCATGCAGCAACAGAAGGCCTCGATGGAGCAGGCCACACAGGGTACCGGTGTCGCGGTGTCGCAGACTGACGACAATCGACTCAAGCTGGACATCCCGAGTGATATTTCCTTTGATGTCGGCCGATACAACATCAAGCCGAACATGAGCCCGGTGCTCGACGGCTTTGCCGCGAGTCTGAACCAGCATGCGGTGACCACCGTGACCATCGTCGGACATACCGACAGCACCGGCAGCGATGAGATCAACGACCCCTTATCCGTTAACCGTGCAGCCGCGACGCGCGACTACCTCGTCGCCCGGGGCGTGGCCGCCGGCCGCATCGCCATCGATGGCCGTGGTTCGCGGGAGCCAATCGCCGACAACGCCAGCGCTGCCGGGCGGGCGATGAACCGCCGCGTGGAAATATTCGTCGCCGAGCCCGCGCGCTGAGTAGTTCGCGGCGGTCTAGTCCAAGATCTGCTGTCGCCCGCTGGCTACCATTGCGGGCAATTCGCCGCGAGTCGTTTCAGTTCCAGCCGTGCAGCTCGGTAATCGGGGTACAGAGCGGCGACGACCGCCCAGAAGCGCGGGCTGTGGTTCATCTCGCGCAGGTGTGCCAGTTCGTGGGTGACGACGTAGTCGGTCACCGCTGGCGGGAAATGAATCAGCCGCCAGTTGAGGTGAATGCCGCTGCGCAGGCTGCAACTCCCCCAGCGCGTTCGCGCCGATGACAGAGACAGGGCGGGCGGCGTGACGCCGAGGAGCGGCGCGTAGTGAGCGAGGCGCTCGGCGAACAGCTCGCGGGCTTTTTCGCGCAGCGCCTTCTCGAGTACGCGCGGCGCATCTGTCGGCGCGCGCAGGCAAAGGGTGAGCGTCGGCTCGCCGGCCTGCAGGTTCCAGACGCAGCGATTGGCACCGATGGCCAGGCGGATGCGCAGCGGCCCGCCGAGCACCGGCAGTTGCAGTCCATCGCTGATCGACAGCGTTTCGTGAGCGCGGCGAGTCGACCATTCGTCGAGTTTCTCGCCGATCCATCGGCCATGTCGCAGGAGCATCGTCTCGACGTCGCGCAGCGAGGCGCGGCGTGGCGCGCCGACGCGCAGGCCGCGATGGTCGATGGTCAGGCCGATAGTGCGCCGGCTTGCTCGCCGCAGGATGTAGGCGACCGTGCGCTCACCGAGTTCGATGGTGCGTGCCGTTTCTCCGGCGGGCAGCGAATGCTCGTCGGAGGCGGCGGCTTCAGGCAGCCACGGCATCTGCGGCAGCGGCGGGCGCCGGGTAACGGTGTGGCGAGATGCGGCGCATTTCTTCCTCGATCCAGGCCGCGGCGAGGGCGTTGATCCTGGCCGCCGATTTCTCGCCCGGGTCGATCGGCGGGCCGACGCTGACGGTGATCAGGCCGCGCTTGATCCGGAAGGCGTTCCTTCCCCAGATTTCGCCCGCGTTGTGCGCCACCGGCACCACCGGGACGCCGGCGCGAACCGCCAGATGCGCGCCGCCGGGCTTGTAACGACAGGTCTCGCCGGGTGCGACACGGGTGCCTTCGGGAAAGATCACCACCCAGTAGCCAGCGGCGAGGCGGTCGCGTCC
This sequence comes from Candidatus Accumulibacter sp. ACC005, assembly GCF_907163215.1. Taxonomy (NCBI): domain Bacteria; kingdom Pseudomonadati; phylum Pseudomonadota; class Betaproteobacteria; genus Candidatus Accumulibacter; species Candidatus Accumulibacter sp. ACC005. The sequence continues at coordinate 257,827 of NZ_CAJQUB010000011.1, forward strand.
CTGGTCGAATATCTGTTTGAGCGCGTCTTTGGCCGCCGCACGGTCGATCGAGATCATTTTCAGCGCCGCCAGGCCCCAACCAAAGAAAGGCACGCGCAGCAGCTCTTTCTTGAGCACGAAGACCAGTGGCGGAAAGACCTCCTGCAGGCCGACCGTTTCCCACGCCGACTGGTGTTTGGCGAGCACCACCGACGGCGTTGGAGGAATGTTTTCGCGGCCGATTACCTGGTAGCGGATGCCCAGAACGTGGCGCGAGAGGGCCATGAAGCCGCTGCGCCAGAAGGCGATGATCGTATAGCGAGCAGCGATCGGCAAGGCGATGGCGAGCGAGACGAGCACCCCGAACGGGATCGTCCACACGCTGACCAGGAGCAGGAACAGTGTCGAGCGGATGGCGACCATCAAGACGAGAGCAGAATATGCTCGGTGGCCGCCGCCAGATCAGGAAAGACCAGCGTGCCTTCCGGCAGGCCACCGGCCTCGACGGTCTGCGCTCCCAGGCCGGTCAGGACGAGCAACGGCTGGGCGCCGACCGCCGCGGCGGCAAGCAGGTCGCGCAGCGTATCGCCGACTGCCGGGACGCCGTTCAGGTCGACGTTGAAGCAGTCGGCAATACGCTCGTACATCCCCGGCTTGGGCTTGCGGCAGGCGCAATGCGCGTCGACCGAATGCGGGCAATAGAAAATGGCGTCGATACGCCCGCCACAGGCCTGCACCGCACGGCACATCTTGTCGTGGATGGCGTTCAGCGTGTCCATGTCGAAGAGCCCGCGGCCGACGCCGGACTGGTTGGTGGCCAGCACCACCTTGTAGCCCGCCTGATTGAGGCGGGCGATCGCTTCCAGGCTGCCCGGGATCGGCCGCCATTCGGCCGGCGACTTGATGAACTGCTTCGAGTCGTAGTTGATGACGCCGTCGCGGTCAAGGATGACGAGTTTCATACGGCCAGCTTGGAGATGTCGGCGACCGCATTGAGCTGGTCGAAAAGCGCTTTCAGGAGGCCCAGACGGTTGCCACGCAGCAGGGGTTCGGGAACGTTGACCATCACTTCGGCGAAGAAACGGTCGACCTCGGCACGTACCGACGCGAGCACCTTCAGCGCGTCGGCGTAGTCCTCGTTGGCGACGTGCGACCTGACCAGCGGGGCGATCAGCAGCACACGTTCGAAGAGCGCTTTCTCGGCGTCTTCCTCGAGCAGCGCGACGTCCGGTTCGGGCAGCCTGGCGTCGGCTTTTTTCAGGAGGTTGCCGATGCGCTTGTTGGCCGCGGCCAGGGCCAGCGACTCGGGCAGTCGTTGGAACTCGCGCACCGCCGCCAGGCGGGCGGGAACCCGGTCGATCCGTGTCGGTTGCTGCGCCAGAACCGCTTCGACGACGTCGATCGAGTGACCGGCGTCTCTCAGCATTCCGCGCAGACGGTCGAGCATGAACGCCAGGAGCGGCTGCTCGACCGCTTCGAGCTTGATTCCCTGCGCGCTCAGCGCCTGGCTCGCCTGGCCAATCAATTCCGCCAGGTCGAGCGGCAGCGGCGTCTCCATCAGGATGCGCAGAACGCCGAGGGCGGCGCGGCGCAGGCCGAAGGGATCCTTGTCGCCGGTGGGCAGCTGGCCGACGCCGAAGAAACCGACCAAGGCGTCGAGTTTGTCGGCCAGAGCGGCGGCGCAGGCGATGTTCCCCTGCGGCAGGGCATCGCCGGCAAAGCGCGGCCGGTAGTGTTGCTCGACGGCGTCGGCCAGTTCCGGCGGATGGCCTTCGTGGAGCAGGTAGTAGCGGCCCATGGTCCCCTGCAACTCGGGAAACTCGCCGACCATGTCGGTCAGCAGGTCGACCTTGGCGAGCTGGCCGACCGCTTCGGCGACCTGGCCGTCGGCACCGAGCTTTTCGGCAATGCTGCGCGCGATGCGGCCCAGGCGCTGGGCCCGGTCGCCCAGCGAGCCGAGCTTGTTGTGATAGACGACTTCACCGAGACGTCCGGCGCGGGTGGTGAAACCGTTCTTGCGATCCTGGTTGAAGAAGAAACGCGCATCGGCCAGGCGCGGGCGAACGACGCGTTCGTTGCCGCTGATGATGGCGCCGGGATCGTCGACCTGCATGTTGGAGACGATCAGGAAGCGGTTGAGAAGCTTGCCGTTGGCGTCGAGCAGCGGGAAGTACTTCTGGTTCTGCTGCATGGTCAGAATCAGGCATTCCTGTGGCACTTCGAGGTATTCGGCCTCGAACTCACCGGCATAGACGACCGGCCATTCGACCAGCGCCGTGACCTCGTCAAGCAGGCCAGCGGCCGGATTGATGCTGGCGTCGAGCCGCTTTGCGGCCGCGTCGAGCTGAGCGGCGACCGTGGCACGCCGTTCGGCGAACGAGGCGATGACCTTGCCGGCGGCGAGCTTGGCGGCATACTCGGCCGGGTTGCCGACGACGATCTCGCCGGTCGACAGGAAGCGGTGGCCGAGGGTGCTGCGGCCACTGCGCAGGCCGAGCACGTTGCCGGCGACGATCGTGTCACCGTGCAGGAGGATGAGGCTGTGAACCGGGCGAACGAACTGGTGTTCGGAGTCACCCCAGCGCATCACTTTCGGAATCGGCAGCTTCTTCAGTGCCTGGGCGACGATTTCGGCGAGATGCACGTCGAGGTTCTCGCCCTTCTTCTCCAGCCGGGCAACGAAATACTCACCCTTGCCGTCGGCGGCCCTGTGCAGTTGCTCGAAACTGACGCCTGCCGAGCGCATGAAGCCCTCGAGTGCCTGCGTTGGCTTTCCGGCCGCGTCGAGCACTCCACCGACCGCCGGGCCCTTACGTTCCAGGACGCGGTCGGGCTGGCGTGCGGCGACGCCGGTTATCGTCATGGCTAGCCGGCGGGGAGTGGCGTACGGCGTGCAGACGCTGTCGTCGGCGGTGAACTGCTGCCCTTTCAGGGCCGCATGAACGGCGTCGGCGAAAGCTTCGGCGAGCTGGCGCAGCGACTTGGGCGGCAACTCTTCGGTGCGCAGCTCGATCAGGACGGTGTCGTTCATCTCATTGCCCCTCGTCGCCGGTGGTCGTCTTGCACATCGGGAAACCGAGCGCCTGGCGGGAATCAAGGTAAGCCTGCGCGACTTCACGCGCCAGCGCGCGCACGCGGCCAATGTAGGCTGCGCGTTCGGTCACCGAGATGGCCCCGCGTGCGTCGAGCAGGTTGAAGACGTGCGAGCACTTCATCACCTTTTCGTAGCCGGGTAGTGCCAGGCCGACGGCGATCAGGCGGCGGGCTTCGGATTCGTGCTCGCTGAAGTGCCGGAAGAGCATTTCGACGTTGGCGTACTCGAAGTTGTACTTCGACTGCTCGACCTCGTTCTGGTGAAAAACGTCGCCATAGGTCACGCGATAGCCTGGACCCTCGGCCCAGACCAGGTCGAAAACGTTCTCCACCCCTTGCAGGTACATCGCCAGTCGTTCGATACCGTAGGTGATCTCGCCCAGTACCGGTTTGCAGGCCAGCGAACCGACTTCCTGGAAATAGGTGAATTGAGTGACTTCCATACCGTCCAGCCAGACTTCCCAGCCGAGTCCCCAGGCACCCAGCGTCGGGCTTTCCCAGTCATCCTCGACGAAGCGGATGTCGTGCGCGGCGGTATCGATGCCGAGCGCGCGCAGCGACTCGAGATAGAGATCCTGGATGTTCGCCGGCGAGGGCTTCATGACCACCTGATACTGGTAGTAGTGCTGCAGGCGGTTCGGATTCTCGCCGTAGCGACCGTCCTTCGGGCGGCGCGACGGCTGTACGTAGGCCGCGTTCCACGGTTCCGGGCCGATGGCGCGCAGGAAGGTCGCCGTGTGGAAGGTGCCGGCACCGACTTCGACGTCGTAAGGTTGCAGCAGCACGCAGCCCTGTTGATCCCAGAAATTCTGGAGACGCAGGATGACTTCCTGGAACGTAGGCATGGGAAAGTTTCTGAACGAACGAAAAGCCGGGATTTTACTTGGTTTCTGGCCCGACAAGAACCGTGTTCGAGCGCACCGGCGACGATCGACGGCAGCGCGCTGCGGGCACCGTCACTCGTCTGCAGGCGCGGGCGGGACGCTCACGACGAGTATCCGTGCCGTCGTCTCGCGCCGGCCAACACGATCACCAGCATGGCCGCCAGGGTCAGCGCCGGCCAGTTTCCCCAGCGCACGAAAGGCGTTGCGCCAGCGTAGCCCTGCACCTTGTCGACCAATGCCCCGCGGGTGAACGGCGGCAGGAGCGAGCGCACGCGGCCATCGACATCGACAATCGCGGTCATCCCGGTATTGGTGGCGCGCAGCATCATGCGGCCGCTTTCCAGGGCGCGCATCTGGGCAATCTGCAGGTGTTGTGCCGGCGCCAGCGAGTCGCCGAACCAGGCAACGTTGGAGATATTGACGAGTAGCGTTGCCGCCGGCAATGCGCCGATGATCTCTTCGCCGAAGGCGTCTTCGTAGCAGATGTTGACGGCGACCTGCTGGCCGGCCAGCTGCAGCGGTGGCTGGCGTGCCGTGCCAGCGGTGAAGTCGGACATCGGGATGTTGGCCATGGCCATGAACCAGGCAAAGCCGGGCGGTACAAACTCGCCGAAAGGCACCAGATGCACCTTGCTGTAGCGCTGCGAAGGGCCGGCGCCGAGGCTCACCGCGGCATTGAAATATTGCCCGCCTTCGGCGACGGCGATGCCCAGCAAAAGCTCGCCCTGTCGGCGCAGGGCCAGCTTGCGCAGTGCGTCGAGGTAGTCGGCGGGAACCTGGTCGAGAAAGGCGGGCAGGGCGGTCTCCGGGAGGATCGTCAACTGGGCGGGATTTTCCTGCGCCAGCCGGTAGTAGGTGCGCAGCGAATCGACGAAGCGCTCGGGACGCCACTTGATTTCCTGTGCCACGTTACCCTGCAACAGGGCCACGGACAGCGGTTCGCCAACCGCTTGCGTCCAGCGCACTTCACGCAGCAAGGCACCAGCGCCAAGGAGCAGCAGCAGAGTCAGCAGGGGCAGCGCCGGCAGGCGGCGCACGTGGCGGCCACGGTCGTGCGTCGGCGAGCGGAGGGCGCGCCTCAGCTGCTCGTAAAGCAGCGCTCCGGCAAGTGCCGCCGACAGCGATACGCCATAGACGCCGAGGCCTGGCGCATAGCCGGCGAGCGGGCTGTGCGGAAGCTGCGCGTAGCCGGCGGCGAGCCACGGGAAGCCGGTGAACACCCAGGCGCGCAGCCATTCGGCCAGCGTCCACAGGCTGGCGAAGAGCAGTGCCCGCGGCAGCCAGCCGAGCGCCGCCAAACGAACGAAGAGCGCCCCGGCGAGCGCCGGAAACAGGGTCAGTACCAGGCAGAAAAGAACCGTCGCCAGGCCCGCCAGCCAGGCGGGCATGCCACCGAAGACGCTGAGGCTGACGTAGACCCAGGTCACGCCGGCGAGGAACAGGCCAAAGGCGAAAGCGGCGCCGAGCAGGGCCCCGCGCAGCGGGCTGCGCTGGCCGGCGGCCTCGGCGCAGAGGAGGCCGAAAAGGCCGCCGAGGCTCAGCCAGTTGATCGGAAACCAGCCGAATGGCGCAAAAGCGAAGACGCCCGTGGCGCCGATCCCCAGCGCTGCCAGGAGCCGCCAGCGCAAGGGCCTGCTAGGCAGGCGCGTCGGCATGCCGGGGTCCGGAGACGAGGAGGGTGTAGATGCGGCGAGTGTCGACGCGCAGGACCTGAAAGCTGGTGCCGTCGATGGCGATCGTCTCGTTGACGGCCGGCACGCGTCCCGTTTGCCGCAGGATCAGGCCGCCGACCGTGGCACTCTTTCCGTCGCCGAGCGAGGTTCCGAAAGCGTCGTTGAAGTCGTCTACCGAGGTGTTCGCCTTGACCCGGTAGAGGCCGCTCTGGTCAAGGTGGATGTTGTCATCCTCTTCGGCGAAATCGTACTCGTCCTCGATTTCGCCGACGATCTGCTCGAGCACGTCCTCGATGGTGATAAGGCCGGCGACGCCGGCGTATTCGTCGATGACCACCGCCATGTGGTTGCGCGAGACACGAAACTCGCGCAGCAAGCCGTCGAGGCGTTTGAATTCCGGGACGAAGATCGCCGGCCGCACCCAGTCGCGCAGGCGGAAATCGTCCCCGCGCTGCACGCGCAGCAGGTCCTTGGCCAGCAGGATGCCGATTACCTGGTCGCGATTGCCCTCGACGACCGGAAAACGCGAGTGTGCCGTACGATTGACCTGGGCGATGATCGTTTCCAGGGAATCCTTGGCGTCGATCACTTCCATCAGCGGGCGCGGGACCATGACTTCCCGCACGGTGACTTCCGAAGCGGCCAGGGCTCCTTCAGTGATGCTCAGCGCGTCGGCATCGAGCAGTTTGCGCTGGTGCGCCGATTGCAGCAGTTTGATGAGTTGTTCGCGGTCTTCCGGCTCGCGCATGAGAAGAGAGGAAAGGCGTTCGAGAAAACCCGGGGTGCCGCTACTGGTGGTCATAGGCTGATCTTTGAGGACTGAGGCGATAGCGGCGATGGCCTGGGCGCTGCCAGCGATTCAGCGCCACTATCGCATCACTCCTCGTTGCAGTAGGGATCCGGATAGCCGAGGTCAGCCAGGATGCTGCGCTCGAGGTCCTCCATCGCGGCCGCCTGTTCCTCGCTTTCCTCGTGGTCGTAGCCCTGCAGGTGCAGCATGCCATGCACGACCAGGTGCGCGTAGTGCGCGTCCAGCGATTTGTCCTGTTCGGCGGCCTCGCGGGCGACGACCGGCACGCAGAGGACCAGGTCACCGCAAAGCTGCGGCTCGAGCGCGTAGGGGAAGGAGAGGACGTTGGTCGCGTCGTCCTGGCTGCGGTACTCGCGGTTCAGCCGCCGCCCTTCGTCGGCAGCGACGAAGCGCACGGTCACCCGCCCGTCCTGGTTTCCGCTCTCGGCCAGCGCCGCGCGTGCCCAGGCGCGTACACGCGGCTTCTTCGGCAGGTCCTGGCGGTCGCAGGCGTACTGGACTTCGATCTCCAGCGGCTCAGTTTTTTTCGGCATGGTGGCGGGCCCTTGATTTGGCCTCGAGCGCTTCGAGTGCGGCGGTGTGCGCTTCGTAGGCCGAGACGATGCGTGCCACCAGGGGGTGGCGGACGACGTCTTCCTTGAGGAATTCGGTGAAGGCGATGCCACGAACCTCCTGGAGGATCAGGCGCGCTTCGATCAGGCCGCTTTTCTGGCCCCGCTGCAGGTCGATCTGCGTGACGTCGCCGGTGACCACCGCCTTGGCGCCGATGCCGATGCGCGTCAGGAACATTTTCATCTGCTCCGGCGTCGTGTTCTGCGCTTCGTCGAGGATGATGAAAGCGTGGTTCAGCGTGCGGCCACGCATGTAGGCGAGTGGCGCGATCTCGATCGAGCCGCGCTCGAAAAGCTTGCCCACACGCTCGAAGCCCATCAGGTCGTAGAGCGCATCGTAAAGCGGGCGCAGATACGGATCGACTTTCTGGGTCAGGTCGCCAGGCAGGAAGCCGAGGCGTTCGCCGGCCTCGACCGCCGGGCGGGTGAGGACGATGCGCTGCACCAGCTCACGCTCGAAGGCGTCGACCGCCGAAGCCACGGCCAGGTAGGTCTTGCCGGTACCCGCCGGGCCGGTGCCGAAAGTGATGTCGTGTTCCTGGATGTGCTTGAGGTATTCGATCTGCCGTGGAGTGCGGCCGTGCAGTTCGCTCTTGCGCGTCATCAGCGCCGGCGAGACACCGCCGCCGGACGACGTCTTGCGCACCGGTCGGTTGAGGATCTCGATCAGGCCGAGCTGGATTTCGTCGACCGACAGCGCCTCCTTGGCCTGCGCGTAGAACTGTTGCAGCGCCTCCGAGGCGCGCGTCGTCTGCGCGCTGTCGCCACGCAGCGTGAAGCGCTCGCCGCGGCGGGCGATCGAGACGTCGAGTGCGGTTTCGATCTGGCGCAGATTCTCGTCGAGTGCGCCACACAGGTTGGCCAGGTGCTTGTTGTTCACCGGTGACAGCAGCAGTTCGATGGCCCGGCTCTTGGTTTCGGGTGTCTTGACGCTCATGCGGCCTGCCCTGCGCCATGGCCGACAATCTCGCCGCGCAGCGAGTGCGGCAGCGCCGCGCTGATGCGCACATCGACGAATCGATCGAGCCACTCCGTGGCGTCGGCCGAATCGCTGGCGAAATTGACCACCCGGTTATTGTCGGTGCGTCCGGCCAGCTCGCTCTTGTCCTTTCTCGACAGGCCTTCCACGAGCACCCGCTGCACGCTGCCGACCATGGCCAGCGATACGTCCTGCGCCAGGCCGTCGATGCGCTGCTGCAGGCGCTGCAGGCGTTCGAGCTTGACCTCTGGCGGCGTGTCGTCGGCGAGATCGGCCGCTGGGGTGCCCGGCCGCGCGCTGTAGATGAACGAGAACGAGGCGTCGAAGCCGACATCGTCGATCAGCTTCATCGTCTTCGCGAAGTCGTCGGCGGTCTCGCCGGGAAAGCCGACGATGAAGTCGGACGAGAGCGAGAGGTCGGGCCGTGCCGCGCGCAGCCTGCGCACCAGGCTCTTGTATTCGAGCGCCGTGTAGCCGCGCTTCATCGCCGCCAGGACGCGGTCGGAGCCCGACTGAACGGGCAGATGCAGATGCGAGACCAGCTTCGGCACGCTGGCGTAGACGTCGATCAGCCGTGCGGTCACCTCGCGCGGGTGCGAGGTGGTGTAGCGGATACGTTCGATTCCCGGGATCTCTGCGATGTATTCGATGAGCAGCGCCAGATCGGCCGCTTCCTCGCCGGGTAGCGCCTGGCCGTTGCCGGCCATCGCGCCGCGGTAGGCATTGACGTTCTGGCCGAGCAGGGTCACTTCCCTTACGCCCTGATCGGCCAGGCCGGCGACCTCGGTCAATACGTCATGGAAGGGGCGCGAGACCTCGTCGCCACGCGTGTAGGGAACGATGCAGAACGAACAGAACTTGCTGCAACCTTCCATGATCGAGACGAAGGCGGTCGCGCCCGTGACGGTCGCTGGCGGCAGCTTGTCGAACTTCTCGATCTCGGGGAACGAGATGTCGACCTGCGCCCTGCCCAGGCGTCGCCGTTCGGCAATCAACTGCGGCAGGCGGTGCAGCGTCTGCGGTCCGAAAACGACATCCACGTAGGGGGCGCGCGCAACGATCGCCGCGCCTTCCTGGCTGGCTACGCAACCGCCAACACCGATTACCAGGTCGGGATTGGCGCGTTTCAGCAGGCGGACCCTGCCGAGGTCGTGAAAAACGCGTTCCTGCGCTTTCTCGCGTACCGAGCAGGTGTTGAAGAGAATAATGTCGGCGTCGTCGGGGGTGTCGGTCTTGACGATGTCTTCCGATGCGGCGAGTACGTCGGCCATCTTGTCCGAGTCGTACTCGTTCATCTGGCACCCGAAGGTGCGGATGAACAGTTTTTTGGCCATGTTTTACTTGCGTATGAGGTGACTAGCGTGGGCGAGGCGCCGAGGATTCGCTCGGCGTCAGCATCCAGACGCGATGGATCGCGCCCGAAGCGTTGGGGAGATAGACGACTTCCACCGGGCTCTGGACCTGCATTGGCATCACGATCAGGTTTTGCCGGCTACGGATCTGAGCCGTCGGGGCGAGCCGCCATTGCTGGCCGTCGATGATCAGGAAACCGTCTCCGGTGGGTGGCTGCATGACGCCCTTGCGGGCTTCGTCGGGCAGCGCTCGTGCGAGTCCGGCCGGCTCGTTGAGGATGCGTGGGTCGGGCGCAGGTTCCATTGCCATCTCGGCGACGCTGCTGAGAATGGTGTATAGGAGGGCGGCAGGGATGTCCATCGGGCCATTATAGACACGCTCGCCGGCGGCTGTCAGCTTTCGGCCGCTTTCGCCGTTGTGGCGAGCGCCACAAGCAGCGTAGAATGGCGACCTTCGCGGGCGTCGTATAATGGTAATACCCTAGCTTCCCAAGCTAGAGCCGAGGGTTCGATTCCCTTCGCCCGCTCCACCTCCCCCTAGCGTGGCCTTTCTTGCTGATTCCATGGGGCGTGGCCCTGAGGTTCGCGAGGCGCCCGGCAAGACTACATCAAGGTAGTCCACGCATGCACGGGAACGCGCGTCTCTGTCGTCGCCCCGGCGGCGTCCAAGCTGTTCGCGTTGCCGTCCGCGCACGTCTGCGGCCCGCCGTCGGCAAGGCCGCGTACCTGTGCGTGCGCGGTAGCTGGCGGCAGCCTGTGTGCCGCGGCACGGGCAGGTTCCAGGCCGATCTGACGTTCGCCCATGCAAGGCGCCGCCTTGTGGTCACGGGTGACGTGATCGCTTGGTGATCGGGAATCGGCACGTCGGCGATGGCTCGCTCGCGGCACACCCGCAATTCCAGCGTGCTGGTCAACCACGGACAGTCCGCTTGCCGGACTCAGCGAGTTCATGTTTTACTGACGTTTCCGGCCGACCCAGTAGGCTGGCCTATGCCGACCAGGCACACGCACAAGGTGGCGCAGAGTGTGCCCCTCTAAGGAAGCTCTGACCATGTCCGTCGCTGACCGAGGGTGCAGCGGACAAGTGCAACAACACCATGTCATCAACGGAAGCCGCATGCAGCGACCGCCGGCACTGATCGAGCCGCCGAATTCGAAGTCCGGTGTCGGACGCCGTCGGACATCGCTCCCAGTGATCCCGACGATTCACTTCATGCAGCGCTGTTCGGCTACTGCGACGCGGCGGTGGGAGACGCCCTCTACGACCTGCCGCTTCCGACCCCGTCCGGCGGAGAGGACCTCCCTGCCCGCGGGGGGCGGGGTCAGCTGTGGGGGCCCCGAAAGGCTCGGCTGGCGTCAGGCAGTCATGCCACGCGAAACGACCTAAACACTGGTTTCGCGCCATCTCCGCGTGATTGCCATTTCCGGGGCTAGGATTTCGGAGGCTTACCCTCTCGAGCGTCTTCGGCGGTGCTCGTTAAGACATCCCCCAAGGTCTGCTGGCCCGGGTTATCGGGGCCTTGTCGCGCTCGTCAGGGCGTTATTTATCAACAACCTGTCCGGAATAATGCCTGGTTTCCGACCGCCTTATGCTGAGTGTTAACTCTAGGAAAGAATACAATATGGACTTCCCTTCACCTGTCGCTTTAGCCCCGTCATCTGTCAATAAACGGGAATTGAATGCGGCGATCAATCTTCGACTTGCTCTTCTCGGATTGCCTCTCGCTGCCGACGCCGATGGCGCGTCGATTACGGAGCTGATGTCACCGATCTTGGCGCGTCAGCGGGAATTGAGCCGTCGACTTTCGGATAAACTTTGCCCTGTCGATACGCGCATTCAGAATTTTCTGAAGGAGTATCTTGCGGATGTTGGCCCGGCGCCACGGCTGCCGGGTAAAACACTGGTGCTCGATCAGTCCGGTCTGGCGCGTGGCGTTTCGCTGCCGGCCAACGGTGATCTTTTCAAGTCGCCGCTGCTCAGCAGCTACCGTCTACGCAACGGGGTTCTGCACAATCCCGCCAGTGATCGCCGTACCACTGCGGGCGTTTTTCACATCGCCGATGGCGGTTTGCCGATTCCCGACGATAAGCTGGCGGTGCCGAAGATGGCCTTTTCAAAGCTGCTTGCCTTGGCACTGAATCCTCCGCCTGAATCACTGCAGCTACCGTTTACAGCGGGTGAGAAAGCCCCGGCCATGTGCTTTGTTTCCCTGCTTTTGCGTCCATTGGTGGTGCCTGCCGTGCCAGGCTTTACAACAGAGAAGCGGATGGAAACCCGCTTTTTCGTTCCCGGTGCCCTGGTGGCCAATCTCGATTTTGTCGAAAGTATTTTTGGCAATGCCGGCGACCCCTATCTGCCTGAAAACGATGCCTCGCTCGACCCGGATGGCTGGACCGGCCACACGGGTTGCGTGATTCTCGCGCCGCATCTTACGCATGTACCCAAACACCTGCTCGGTCTTCCGCACTGGGACGCGGCAACACCGCTGCAACGTCGTGACGGCATGTGCTACAAGAGTGAAACAGAGCTGTATAACGGTGGCAGCGCATTCAAGTTGTGCGCGCGGGACCAGCGTGGCGTAGTCGTGACCATCATCGCGGACAATTATTTCGGTTACTGCAAGAAAGAGGTGAAAACGCAGATCAGTTATTCGGCGAACATGTTTGGTTCTGCCGAAGAAGAGCATTCCGGCGGGGCGCTCGTGTTTCCGAGTTATAACGAGGGTCAGGAGTATACCGACCTGACGGCGGGCGATGCCTACTCGCTGAAAGAGGTTCTGGCCCGCGACCCTGAACGCTTTTCCGTGCAGCCGGCCGGGCATGCGCTTGATCGTGTTCAGCCGGATGTCGTCCTGGTGCCAGCGAAATCGACCTTCAGTTTGCGATCGCAGACCGTCTCGTGGCCAACCCTTGATGGCGATACTCGGTCGATAAAATTGCAGGCCGGTAAGACCTATATGGGCCCCAATGGTTACCGGGTACAAATGGAGTCATCGACTGCCGATCATCGTCAGTGGAATCTCGTCGGAACCTCGGCGGAAGTTACGGCCTGTCACAAGCCGGCGACCGTTTCCGGGGGGGGGAAATCGGAGATATCCAAAGCGATTTCGGACGCGATACTCGTCGGCCATGTTTACGTCGCCGACCTCGAAAAGGACATGGACGCGGTTGCAGCAATTCTGGCGCGTGATTTCTCGGAACGCTATAGCGATCAGGAGAGAAACGGCGTTGATAACCGCCTCATACTCAGCAGTGACCGTTCGATTGGTAGCGTCATAAAACTTCTCACACCGTCGGGCCGCGATTATAACGACGCGTACAACACATGGTTGAGCGCCATTCCACAGCATATCAAGGAACTTGTCTTCGTCGTCAAGCGCTTTCACCGCGCAGAGTGGGGCGATAGCTGGCGGAGTCATTATTCGGTAGACCTGATCAACGGTCGTCCAGGGAATTCACTGAAGCTGGACGGGAGAACGCTGGTCGTGAATACCCTGCGCGTCGGTTTCGAGAAGGACGGCGCCTGGCGTGTCTTCGGCTTGCGCCATGATTTCCACCCGGCCGGCAAAGTGCAGACCGAGGACGACATCACGGCCAGCGTGGTAGCCCCCGCCAGAGCGATTGCGGGAGGGGCGGAAACGTTCTCGCAGAAGTTCGTGCAAAACTGCGAGCGTCGCCTGTTTCAAAGGCCGGACGACGCAATCCATCGCGGCTATGACCGGCAGGCGGAACTGGATCTGGCGACACCGGGGACTTTTATCTCCAACTTCCAGCCGCTTGACGGATCGGATGCGCGTGAGCTGGTTGATGACGCCATCGGATTCAGTGAGTTTACCCCACCGATGCAGGACTTGATCCAGGCCGCTGCGAGCGCGCCGGAGGGATCGTCACCCGCCTATTTCGTCTCCTCGGCACACCCGCGTCTGGTCGATGGGAAACCGACGAAAAACCCGCGCTATCTGCAACTGCGCCCCGACATCGCGTGCCCGAATGACACGGCAATTGCCAACCTGGCGATGCGCTTGTTCCGCAGGCAGTCAAGTGCCGAGCCGCTCATTACCCCGGTACATGTGGTCGCCGCCGGCCGCCGCAACAACCCGCCGGATGATGGCATTCGGCCGCTATGCCCTTACAACCCGTTGCACTACATGGAACTGCCCGAGCTCTTCATCGAGTTCATCAGTTCGATGACCGGCAAGTCACCCTCGACAACCGGTGCGGGTTCAGAAGGTGCGTTGACCAAAGGGCCGTTCAATGCGCTGCCGGCCATCATCGACCTCAATGCCGCCTTCGTCTCCTTCGCTCTCACGGGTTACGACGGATGGGTTTCCTCTGCCGGTTACGTCGGGCCGAATGTGCGCGTCGATCATGACGTCAGTTTGCTGGTGCCCGAGGTCTTTGCGCGCATGAGTCCGAGTGAGCGCGAGGCGAAAAACCTGATTGCCCGGGGCGCCCTGGAGCGCGTCGTCGATTTCGAACACCGTGGTCAGCCTGTTCTGGCCAGCCGGCTCGGCTACCGGATGACAGCACGGTTGGCGAGCACCTACTTTGGCCGGATATTTCTGCATCCGCATGCCGTGTTCACCGATGAAATGCTGCGCCCCGAGCTGCAGGACATGGACATTTTTGCCGACGGTGTGGCGAATATCGTCGCTACCCACCAGCGGGTTGCCGAAAGTTATTTCACCGATGGCACCATTTCGCTAGCCTGCCCACCCCTGCGGGCCGTCCTGGAAATCATGGCCCACGGACAGACAGCGGATGGCCATGGACTTGAATCACTGGAAGTGCGTTCGCTGTTTGCTCGCGAAAGCGTACTTGCCAGTGATTGGTATGCGGCACGCCTCGACGCCAAGCAACGCGGTGACGAGACGCGGCTGACTCATGCGCTGGCCTCGCTATACGATTTCCTTGATCGTAGCGAGAATGCCGAGGTTGCTTCGCGCCTGGGACTCTCGGCGCGCCGTGCTCGGATACAGGACGAACGGGTCCTTGTCGGTTCGTCGGAATATCGTGCCGGGCTGGTGGGGACCATCGGCCTGCAACCCCTATAGGGCGTGTTGACGACCGGGCAGTCGCCGCGGCTGCCCGGTCGTCGGTTTGCACGCTGGTCCAGCAACGATGGAGAGCGTCGCCACGATCGGAGTAGGCGCGGCATTTGGTGATAGCGTCCAGGGCGCTGTCGCGCAAAGCGTGACGCTTAGCGGCCGGCAGGCCATCGCGACGAACGGCGTGCGGGTCATCGTGACGAATGGCGTTCCCGAGGGTAGCGAGGAGGCTCGGTTTCGGCCGGGCCTGTCGGTTTTCGGCGTCGCTTCCCAAAGAGTTCGACAGATGTCGCTGTAAGCCCTTGAATGTGCAAAATTTGCCTAGGCAAAATGGGCACTACAAACGCTTGGCGGACGGTTCCGGGAGGGCGACGGTGGTGAACAACTCCTTCGGTTCTCGCCAAACGCCGATATACTTCGTTCCTGCGACATGTGCTTCCGAGCACTGAAGAACACATCCGGCAAGGCAGTCGTGCCCGCCGCGCAGACAGTCCTCGCATTGGCAGGGTTTGCACGCTGGCACGCTGCCATTCACAGAGGGAGGTCCTGGCATGACGGAACAGACAATGTGGCTGATAGGTGGGGCGGCGGTGATTGTCGCTGCGTTGATCGGGTATTTCGTGGGCCGTAGCCCACTTGGCGGCAAGACCAAACGAGTCGCGGCGCTGGAGGCGGAAGTGTCGCGCCAGCAGGATGAAATCGCCGGTTACAAGCGTGACGTCGAGTCGCACTTCGACAAGACCGCTACCCTCGTCGCATCGATGGCCGGCTCTTACAAGGACTTGTTCGAGCATCTGTCGTCAGGTTACGAACAACTTTCCAGTGGATCCGCCCGCCAGCTCTTCAGGGACCGCGTCGTCGGTCTTTTGGTGGGAAGTGCGGGCGGTGCGACGGTTGCGGAGGCTACTTCTTCGGACAAGGTGTCGGCGGCGCTGATCGCCGCTGGCGCGCAACCGCGTGAACTCTCCCCGAAAGGGCAGGGTAGCGAGGCCGAACGATCGGCTGCGGCGGGCGCCGAGGCCGAAGCGGATGCCAAGGACGTCGCTGCCCCCGCGGACGCTGAAGCGGCGATGGGTACTGCGGCTGAGGGTGAACCGGCACAGCAGGCCGAGAAGAGCAGCAGCGAAGGATTGACGACGCCGGCGGGCGCCGAGAGCAAGCCCGCAGGCGACGTGAAAGCCGCATCGGAAGGGCAGGCGAAGCCCGGCGAAAAGGCTGGAGCCGCTGCCGGGGCTACGGACGAAGGTGGCGACGATAGCGCCGGGAAGGGTGCCGGCAAGGATAACGGCGTCCGCAAGTCGTGACGCATCGCGACCCGGCTTCACTATAGGAGGGTAAGGCAACCCGCCTTGCTCGCGTACCCTGGCTGAGGTGAGGGCGGCCGGCAAGGCCAGGCAGCCGCGCCACCCTTCCGCCGCGGCGTTGCCGGTCAGCGCTTGAAGCGCTCCTCGGCGAGCGCGTCGGCGACCTCTCCGGTGGGCCGCGCTTCCCTGTCGGCGCGTTCGAAAATCTCCAGCAGGGTGTCGTGGATGCCTTCGACGTGCCGCAGCAGGGCAGCGCGCTCGAAGCCGATCCGCTCGTGATAGATGTCGATGATCCCGCCGGCGTTGATCACGTAGTCCGGCGCGTAGAGTATGCCGCGATGCATCAGCGCGCTGCCGTGGCGGACCTCGGCCAGCTGGTTGTTGGCGGCGCCGGCGACGATGCTGGCGTGCAGCTGCGGGATGGTTTCGTCATTGAGGATGGCGCCCAACGCGCAGGGCGCGAAGACGTCCACGTTGGCCGCGTAGATGGCTTCCGGAGCGAGCGCGCTGGCGCCGAGTTCGGTGCGCGCCCGGACCAGGTTTTCTTCGTGGATGTCGCTTACCCATAATTCCGCGCCGGCTTCCTTGAGCTGGCGGGCGAGGTCGAAGCCGACATTGCCGACGCCCTGGATCGCCACCCGCAAGCCGTCTAGCGAGTCGCGTCCGAGCTTGCGCCTGACCGCTGCCTTGATGCCGAAGAAGGTGCCGTAGGCGGTGGCCGGCGAGGGGTCGCCGCTGCGCATTCCCTCGGCCTCGTGCGAGGGCTTGTCTTCGATGCCGGCGACGTGCGGCGTGCGTTCGGCGAGATATTTCATGTCGGCGACGCTGGTCCCCGAGTCTTCGGCGGCGACGTAGCGACCGTTGAGCTGGTTGAGCGCGCGGGCGAAGGCGTCGAGCAGCGCCGGCGTCTTGTCGGTGCGCGGATTGCCGATGATCACCGACTTGCCGCCACCGAGCTTGAGGCCGGCCAGGGCAGATTTGTAGGTCATGCCGCGCGACAGACGCAGCACGTCGCGGATGGCGTCGTCCTCGGTGGCGTAGTGCCACATGCGGCAGCCGCCAAGCGCCGGTCCGAGATTGGAGTTGTGCACGGCGATGATCGCTTTCAGGCCGCTGGCATCGTCGCTGCAGAAAACCACTTGTTCGTGATCGGCAAAATCAGGCAGGGAAAAAACGGACATGGCAGCTTTCCTTCGTTGGTGATGAGGGAGGCAGCAATCCCGCCTTCGTCGCTTGTGGCGACGTGAACGGAACGGCCGCGGGATGAGAGGTAGAGTTGAAAGGGCGCTCGCTCAGGCCGAGACCTTGCTCGTCGGCAGCGGTTGCATGACCTGCACGCTCGGCGCGCTCCGGCCGTTGAAGCGTGCCAGCAGCTCCTGCTGCTGTTCACGGGCATGCGTGACATAGCGCTCGCGGATGTGGCCGAAGCCACGGATTTGCTCGGGCAGGCTGGCCAGTTCGACGGCCAGTTCATGGTTGCTGGTCTTGAGCCCGGTGAGAAGGGACTCGATGAGCCCCTCGTACTCGGCGATCAATTGCCGGTCGAGCTTGCGCTCGGCGCTGCGCGCGAAGATGTCGAAGGAGCCGCCGCGCAGCTGTTTGCAGCCCGCCAGGAGACGCATGGCCTTGAGCATCCACGGTCCGAAAGTACGCTTCCTGAGCTGCCCGGTGGCCGGGTCCTTGCTGGCCAGCAGTGGCGGTGCGAGGTGGAAGACCAGCTTGTAGTCGCCTTCGAACTGCGCCTCGACGCCCTTGAGGAAGGCGCTGTTGGTGTACAGGCGGGCCACTTCATACTCGTCCTTGTACGCCAGCAGCTTGTAGTAGCCGCGCGCGACCGCCTCGGCGAGCAGCGAGACTCCCGGCGTCAGCGCCTCTTCGGCGGCGCGCACGCGCTTGACCAGCGTCAGGTAACGCTCGGCGTAGGCGGCGTCCTGATACTCGCCGAGCTGCTCCCGGCGGCGGGCAATCAACTCGTCGACGCTGGCCGAGACGCGGTGGTGGTCGGGGACGTGCGCCGGTTGCGCGGCCTTGACCACGGCCGCCATATCGACTGCCGCGACGCGGCCCCACTGGAAGGCCGTGGTGTTGGCAGCGACCGCCGCGGCGTTGATCTCGATGGCCCTCAGGATGGCCTGGCGTGACAACGGCACCAGGCCTTTCTGCCAGGCGAAGCCGAGCATGAACAGGTTGGTGGCGATGGCATCGCCCATGATCGCCGTCGCCAGGCGCGAAGCTTCCAGGAAATCGGCGCTGTCGCTACCGACGGCGTCGGCAATGCGTGCTTCCATGGCGTCCTGCGGGAACTGTGGATCCGGGTTCCGGGCCACGTCGCCGCTGCGTGCCTGCGCGGCAAAGCCGCGCACGAAATCGCTGGTCGTGCTCTGGTCGCGGTTGATCACCACGCGCGTGTGGCCGGCGCGCATCTTGGCGATCGATTCGTCGCTGGCGGCGACGACCAGGTCGCAGGCGATCACCGCGTTGGCTTCGCCGGCGGCGACGCGCGCCGCGTAGAGTTGCTCCTGGCGGTCGGCGATGCGTACGTGCGACCAGACAGCACCGCCTTTCTGCGCCAGGCCGGCCATGTCGAGCACCAGCACGCCCTTGCTTTCGAGGTGCGCCGCCATCCCCAACAGCGCGCCAATGGTCACCACGCCGGTGCCGCCAACGCCGGTGACGAGCATGCTCCACGGCGTCGCCGTACCGGGCAGCGTGGCTTCGGGCAGTTGCGCGAAAAGGGCTGCACCCGGCGTCGCCGCCTTGCCTTTCTTCAGCGCGCCGCCTTCGATGGTCACGAAACTCGGGCAGAAACCCTTGAGGCAGGAGAAGTCCTTGTTGCAGGCCGACTGGTCGATCGCCCGCTTGCGCCCGAACTCGGTCTCGACGGCGACCACCGACATGCAGTTGGATTTCTCCGAGCAGTCGCCGCAGCCTTCGCAAACCAGGTCGTTGATGACCACCCGCCGGGCTGGATCGGGAAACTTGCCGCGCTTGCGACGACGGCGCTTCTCGGCGGCACAGGTCTGGTCGTAGATGATCGCGGTCGTGCCCGGCAGGGCGCGCAGCTCGCGCTGCACGCTGTCCAGCTCGTCGCGGTGACGCACCGGCGTTCCCGACGGCAGCCCGCTGTCGCCGCGGTATTTCTGCGGTTCGTCGGTGACCACGACGATGGTCTTGATGCCCTCGGCGGCGATTTGCCGGGCGATGATCGGCACGCTCAGCGGGCCGTCGTGCGGCTGCCCACCGGTCATGGCGACGGCGTCGTTGTAGAGAATCTTGTAGGTGATGTTCACCCCGGCAGCGATCGACTGGCGGATGGCCAGCAGCCCGGAGTGGAAATAGGTGCCGTCGCCGAGGTTGGCAAAGACGTGCGGGGTGCTGGTGAACGGCGACTGGCCGACCCAGGCCACGCCTTCACCCCCCATCTGGCAGAAGGTCTGCGTCGATTCGGGCGACAGCCAGGTGGCCATGTAGTGGCAGCCGATGCCGGCCAGCGCGCGCGAGCCTTGCGGAACCCTGGTCGAAGTGTTGTGCGGGCAGCCCGAGCAGTAGTGCGGAATGCGCGCGATGGCGCGGTTCGGCTTGGCCAGCGCGGCCTCCTTCTCTTCGAGGAAGGCGAGACGCGCGGCGACGCGCTCGGAGGTGTAATAGATGGCGATGCGCGCGGCGATGACGCGGGCGATCATCGCCGGCGTCAGCTCTCCGGCGGCGGGCAGCAGCCATTCCGCGTGCGGCAGCGACCATTCCCCTTTCTCGTCGAACTTGCCGATGACGCGCGGTCGCGCCGACTCGCTCCAGTTGTAGAGCTCTTCCTTGAGCTGGTATTCGAGGAACTGGCGCTTCTCCTCGATGACCAGGATTTCTTCCAGCCCTTCGGCGAAGCGGCGAACGCCTTCCGCCTCCAGCGGCCAGACCATACCCACCTTGTACAGGCGCAGGCCGATCTTCGCCGCCACGGCGTCGTCGATGCCCAGATCTTCGAGGGCCTGGCGCACATCCAGATAGCTCTTGCCGCTGGTAACGATCCCCAGGCGCGGCGTCGGGCTGTCGATGACCACCCTGTTCAGCTGGTTGGCGCGGCAATAGGCCAGCGCAGCGTAAAGCTTGTGGTGCAGCAGACGCTTTTCCTGCACCAGCGGCGGATCCGGCCAGCGCAGGTTGAGGCCGTCGGCGGGCAGCGGAAACTCGCCCGGGATGATGGTTTCGACGGCAAAGGGGTCGACATTCACCGAAGCCGAGGTCTCGACGGTGTCGGCGAGTGCCTTGAACGCCACCCAGCAGCCCGAGTAGCGCGACAGCGCAAAACCGTGAATGCCGAGCTCCAGATACTCCTGGATGTCGGCCGGCGCCAGCACCGGCATCATCAGCGCCTTGAATACGTGCTCGGTCTGGTGCGGCAGGGTCGACGACTTGGCCGCATGGTCGTCGCCGGCAATCGCCAGCACGCCGCCGTATTTCGAGGTACCCGCTGCGTTGGCGTGGCGGAAGACGTCGCCGGTGCGATCGACGCCCGGTCCCTTGCCGTACCACATGGCAAAGACGCCGTCGTAGCGGGCGTTCTTGTCGAGAGTCACCTGCTGCGTGCCCCACACCGCGGTTGCTGCCAGGTCTTCGTTCAGCCCGGCCTGGAAACGGATGTGCCTGGTTTCGAGAAATTTCTTCGCTCGCCAGAACTCTTGGTCGACGTTGCCCAGCGGTGAACCGCGGTAGCCGCTGACAAAGCCGGCGGTGTTCAATCCGGCGCGTTCGTCGCGCGCACGCTGCAGCATGGGCAGGCGCACCAGCGCCTGGGTTCCGTTCAGATAGACACGACCGCTGGCCAACTGGTACTTGTCATCCAGCGCGACGGTGCGCAGCGTGACGTCTCCGGCACCTCCGGTGTTCTTCTGCGGTGCATCCATTTGTCTGTCTCCTCGCTGGACCGGCCGTTATCGTTTTGCGCGATGATAGGGAATGCTTGCGCTATCGTAAAATCACAAAAATGCACTCGAGGTATCAGAAAAAAAGATGACCAGCGACGTCACGCTACGCCAGTTGCGTTATTTCGCCGCCGCCGCCGAAACCGGACAGTTCTCGATGGCGGCAGCGAGCGTGTTCGTCTCGCAGTCGGCGATCACCAACGCCGTCCTCCTTCTGGAAGACCGGCTCGGGGTCAAATTGTTCGATCGCAGGCCGCACGGCGTCGCCCTCACTGCCGAGGGGCACAGCTTCTATCAGCACGCACGGCACATCCTCGACTCGCTGCAGGATGCCTTGCGCGAACCGCGCTTCCGCATCAACGACCTGCACGGCGCGATCCGCATCGCCGCCACCTATTCGGTGCTCGGCTATTTCCTGCCGCCGCTCTTCGCCCGCTTTCGTGCCAACTACCCGGACATCGATTTCGATCTGCACGACAGGGGCCGGCGCAAGGTCGAAGCGGCGGTGCTCTGCGGCGAGATGGAACTCGGTGTGGTGATCCTCTCCAACGTCGACCATCGCGAGCGTTTCGGCCACCATGTCCTGATGCGTTCGCGCCGTCAGCTCTGGGCGGCCAGCGGCCACCCCGTGCTCGAGCAGCCTTATCCCTCGCTCGCCGATATTGCGCGCCAGCCCTACATCCTGCTGACCATTGACGAAGGCGAGGAATCGAATCGCCGCTACTGGACCGACAACGGTCTCGCCCCCAATGTCGCTTTCCGCACCAACGGCATGGAAGCCCTGCGCGGCCTGGTCGCGCACGGTTTCGGCGTGACCATTCTCAGCGACATGGTCTACCGCCCGTGGTCGCTGGAAGGCAAGAAGATCGAAGCCCGCCCGATCCTTGACGCCATTCCACATCTCGAAGTCGGTTTGATCTGGGCGAAAGACGCAACGCTCGCCGCACCGGCCGAAGCCCTGCGCCAGTTCCTGATCCAGGCTTGCGGCAATTGAGCGCTCTGCGGCGCACGATCAGCGGCGACGGAACGCCGCGCGAGTTGACCAGCGCAGTTGCAGCGGGCTTTGCCTATCACCAATGCCCGTCGGACCTGGATGTCCGCTCCCTTGCCGGCTGGCGAGACTTTGTCGCCTTTCTGGTCCAGCCCGTGCTATCGTACAATGACGTTTGATTTTTCTCCGGCGATTTCCGGACGCTCTGCCGCTGTCGGCAAGCGCGTTTGAGATGACGGCGATGGAAGCATCGCTGGCGGCGGCCCGGGTCCGGAGCGCTGCCGATGGGGCCACCATGAATGAGTTCGCCTGCCAATACGCCTTGCTTCGTTTTCGCCCCTTCGCCGAAACGGGTGAATTCGCCAATGTGGGCGTCGTTCTGCTGGCCGCCGAGGCCGGCTTTTTTGACTTCCGCCTGTTGAAACGTTACGGTCGGATCATGCAGTTCTTTTACCCGTTCGACCGGGAGATCTTCGTGAACGGGCGCGAGCTGTTCAAGGAAGAACTGCAGCGCTTCGCCAGCGATCTGCGTCGCGACGCGCTGGACGGTGCCAGGCGCGAGCCGAATCTGCTCCTGGCGAGCAAGCGCCTTGCCGAACTGGTTCGCTCTCACGACGGCATGTTCTACTTCGACCAACAGCGTTTCGCGCTCTGCGATGATCCCGCGACCAAGCTCGACGCACTTTATGATCACTACTGCGAGCGCAACTTCGTGAGCAGGGAGTTTTGAGCAGCAAGGGCCGCGGTTTCCCTGCTACCCTACGCTGCTTTCGTTTTCACTGCCAATTGAGGAGAGACCTGTTGATGAGACCAGAGCGTTTTCCGATAGTAGTGAGCGCTGTCGCGCTGCTGCTGGCTCCTGTTTTAAGCGCCGCGCAGCCGCCCAGCCCTGGAGCAGACAAAGCCAGCGTAGCGGCGGTTTCTGCCGCAGGCAAGGCGAGCAAGGCTGCGGCGGTGACCGCTGCCCCGACGGCCGCCGAGGCGAAAACTGCTGCGGCGGTCGCCGCCGCTGTGGCCAAGGCAGATGCCGCCGATGCCGCTGCTTCCCCTGCGCCCGTAGCAGACAGCGCGACGGCTGCCACTCCCGCAACACCGGCCGCTGCCCCGGCGGCGCCACTCATTGAGCCGGAGGCCGCCGCAGCGCTCAAGCGCAGCAGCGAATTCCTGCAGGAACTGAAGACCTTCAGTTTGCGCGTCGACGCAAGCACCGACGAGGTTCTCGATAGTGGCCAGAAAGTGCAGTTCGGCTCGCTCGCCGATATCTCGGTGGTCAAGCCCAATCGGCTGCGGGTGGACGTGATCGACGACGACAAGCAGCGCCAGTTCTACTACGACGGCAGGACGTTGACCGTCTATGGCAAGCTGGTGAACTATTACGCCTCGGTGAAGGCGCCAAAAACCATCAAGGAGATGTTGGCCTTCGCCGAAAGCAAATACGGCCTGGAATGGCCATTGGCCGACCTGCTGGCGCCGGAATCGCTTGCGGCGAACGTAAAGTCAGGCTTTTATCTGGGCAAGGGCCGCGTTCGCGGTGTTCTCTGTGACCACTATGCCTTTCGCCAGGACGACGTCGACTGGCAGATCTGGATCCAGGAAGGCAAGACGCCGCTGCCAAGGAAGATCGTCATCACGACCAAGAACGAGGAAGCGGCACCACAATATGCGGCCGTGCTGAGCTGGAATCTGTCGCCCAGCCTGGCCGATAGCGTGTTTCGTTTCGTTCCGCCCAAGCGGGCCGGCAAGATCGTCCTGCGCGAGCTGGAAGTCCAGCCCGGCAACGAGAAGTGAGGTGAGATGATGAGCCAAGTCCAATCCAAGAAACGCTTGTCCGGTCGCTGGTCGCGTGCCGTATTGATGTCGCTGCTGGCGGTAGGGGCGCATGACTTCTTTGCCGCTTCGCAGGCATATGCGCGCGGCGCCACACGCACCAGCATCAATCACAACACCAATGTGAACCGCAACACCAACGTCAATGTGAACCGCAACACCAACGTCAATGTGAACCGCAACGTCGACGTCGATGTGAATCGCCGCGGCGGCTATCACCCGGTGGCAACCGGAGTCGCCGTCGGCGCCGCCGTTGCGGTCACGGCAGCGGTCGTCGGCTCGATGGTCACGACCTTGCCGCCGAGCTGCGTGCCCTACGTCCATGCCGGAATCACCTACCAGCAATGCGGCGGTGCCTACTACCAGCCGCAGTATGCGGGCAGTTCGGTGACCTACGTGGTGGTTGACCCGCCACGCTAGAGACCCCTGCGGCCGGCGAGCTGGCGGGCTTTCCCGCGCGACCGTCGTGACGAGGAAAGCCGGCTTGTTCGCCCCGGCCTTGCGCTGGACAGCCCTGGCGGTGTGCAGTCTATTGCCAGTCGACCGCGTTCCTTCCCGCGATCGCGAGGCAGGTCGACGATCCGAGCTGGCAAACGGCGATGTAGGTGGCTTTCTTTCCACAGCCGGCGACGCCGACGGTGTATTCGGCACGTTCGAGACCGTTCCAGAGGACGGGTTGGAGAATATTGCTCGAGAGGACCGTGCCGGCTGCGTTCGCACAGGACATTTCGAATTGTCCGCGGCGTACGGCCACCCGCAGCGCATTGTCCTGATCGTTGGCAAGCATCTGCTGATCACTGGCGCAGCCAGCGAGGACAAGAAGCACAGCCGATAGTGAGCGTATTCCGTGTTTCGAAGTCATGAGAGCCTCTCGCGAGTGGGTTGGCAAATCCTGCCCCCGGCTTTGTCCGGGGATGGCGGACAGAGGTGGCGGTCAGTCACCGTCGTCGTGCGAAGAAGATATCGTAGCGCTGCTTGGCGACCGCCTGATAGTAGGTTCCGGTCAGGCGGTCGCTTGCCGGGTCGTAGGCAAGATCGTAGGTCGAACCATCGTAGCCACCCGCGCGCAATTCGAAGAAAGCGCGCAGCTTGCCTCCTTCGCGCGCTGCTTCGGCCTTGGCGAAGGGCAGTTGGTTCGGATTGAAATAGGTGGCTTCGAGTTGGCCAGTCGCGCCGACATTCTTGATCACGATCGTGTAACCCCCGTCGGGTCTGACCCACGTGCCCTTCAGGACCTCGCTCGCCGGGATCGCGTCGGTGGCCGGAGGCGATGCTTCCTTGACGATGGGCAGCGGCTCGCCCGCTGTTGACGCTGACGCGGCCGACAACGCCAGGATCAGGCCAAGTGACAGTGAAATGGTCGTCTTTCTCATGGCGGCAACTTTCGCGGTGGGATGGGGTATGGGTTGGCAGCGAGACGCAGCTTCCTGCGCGCTCGCCGGCCAGCACGAACAATGGCCCCGATTATCGCTGGATTTTGCCCGCCATGGTCAGGCGCCGTGCGGACGCCCGCGACGACCTGTCGCAAGGGCTGCCAGCGGGGCGGACGACGGCTCGCGCACGCTGACGCCAGGCCGCAAAGGCCCGCCAGGTGACCGGCAGGCAGCGAGTTTTCCGGCATTGCTTGCGCCTCAGTCCAGCCGCTTCAGCGCAGGCGGCGACCAGCTGCCGTCGAGCATTTCCTCTTTCGGCCAGTAGACACGCATGGTGACGCTGAAGTCCCCGCTCGCTGCCGGCAGCCAGTTGGCTTCCTTGCCCTTGCCCGGCGACTCCTTCTGAATAAAGACGTCGAGCGAGCCGTCCCGGTTGTACCTGAGCGGCATCCAGCTGGCGACGTTGTAACGGTTGACCGGATTATCGACAAAGAACGATTGCGCGTCGTACATGGTCAGTGACCAGAAGGCGTTGGCCGGCGGCGTCTGGCCCTTGTCGAAGTGGATCACGTAACGCTGGGCGCCGTTCAGCGGCTTGCCGTCGCCGTCCGTGAACGCATTCGGATAGATCGCATCGGCGGGGATGTTGGCGCCCAGGCCGATCAGGGCGACCACCGCGCGCAGATCGTAATCGGTGCCGAAGTCACCGACTTCCCTGGGCGGGATATACCAGCCGTTGACCGGCTTGCCGGCGTGCTTTGCCGCGGCGTGAAGTCTCTCCAGGGCGATGGACAGCGATCCCTCCAAGCCCCTGGCGACGGCCGGGTCAAGCTTGCTGGCGGTGAACTTTTCTCCCGGGATCAGACCGATCCTGGCCAGGCGATCGAGCAGCGGCGCGTCTGCTGCCGGTGGCGGATTGGCCGCCATCAACTGTGCCAGCCTGTTGAAGAAAGTCGTGGTGTCCATCTGTGCGAGCTGATCGACCGGTGCCAGCTTGCTCTCGATGGACGTGTCGACGACCCCGGTCGGTGGCGTGTAGCGTTTGCCGAATGCGCTGAGCGGGGTGATCCTGTACTGCTTCTGGATGCGGTGCACCGCCGCGTAATCCCTTGCGCCGTTGGTCTGGGTGCGACCGGCGATCCATACCGTATTGGTCGGCGCCTTGATTTCCTCGACACCCTCGGGCAGCGTCCCGCTCCAATCGGGGCCGGTGATGACGAAATTGCCGGCCTGCGTGCCGCTGGTCCGTTTTCCCGGCGAGGCGAAGACGTTGGTCCAGGCGTCGAGCATGGGCATCAGGTAGTAACGCTCGCCGGTATCCGGCACCGACAGGACCATCGGTTCCTTCGCCAGGTCGAGCCAGGCGAACGAATAGAGCGTGTCGACGTTCATGCGCACGATACTGTGATCGGACGCTGGCGGGTAGCTGCTCATGCTGCCGAACTGGTTGATCGGCGCGTGCGCATTCGCCTGTGGGCTGGGCACGTTGGTCGACAGCTGTCGGGTAAGGTCCATGAGCACCAGCGGTAAGCCGTAGATGGCGGCTTCGACGCCGATCCTCTGTGCTTCCAGCGTGCTGCGCTGACTCAGTTCCTGCGCCCGGCCCGGCGTACTGACGAACATCGTCAGCAGCGCAAGAGCCAGAACGGCGCGCTGCAAGAGGCTTCGTTCCATGACCATCTCCTTGTCGCTTCAATTGTTCGATTGATGGCAGTTGCCCGCTTCGGTGAACCGTCCTCAGAGCAGCGGGCTGAGCACCTGTACCGCGTTCTCGGTCAGGCAGCGCCATTTTGGCCGGGCGCGCCAGCGCTCGAGTTGCAGCGGCTGTGATTTGCTTTCGTAACGCCGTTGCATGTCTCGCGTGGCGATCGAAAACTCCCGGTCGTAGGTGATCATCGACACTTCGAAGTTCAGTTCGAAACTGCGCAGGTCGAGATTGACCGTCCCGAAGATGGTGAACTCTTCATCAACGACCATGCTCTTGGTGTGCAGCAGGCCGGCGCCGAAACGCTGGATGGTGATGCCGACGGCGAGCAGATCCTCGACGTAGGCGTTGCTTGCGTAGCGGACCAGCAGCGAGTCGATCTTTTCCGGGACGATGAGGATCACGCGCACGCCGCGGATGGCGGCCGAGCGCAGCGCAACGAGGAGCGTTTCGCTGGGCACGAAATACGGCGTGGTGAGAACGATTTCGCGTTTGGCGGCGTAGATCGCAGCCAGCAGCAGTTGCTCGATGTGCCGGGTGGACGACTGCGGCCCGGAGGGAAAGATCTGCACCTGACTGTTGCCGGCCGGTGCCATATCCGGTGGCGGCGGTGGTGCGAAGTCGCTTCCCGTCTGCAGCGCAGTCAGCGACAGGGAAACAGCTTCGAGAACCCATGCCGCCGGTCCTTCGATGCGCACCATGGCGTCGACCCATTCGCCGACGCCGGCATCCTGCTTGAAAAAACGGGGGTCGGCGATGTTCATGCTGCCGGTGTAGGCGATGCGGCGGTCGATGACCGCGATCTTGCGGTGGTCGCGCAGGTCAAGGCGGACGAGCAGCGCGCGCAGAGGGTTGACCGGCAGAATCTCGACGATAGTCACTCCCGCCTCGCGCAGTCGGTCGATCGCCTCGCTCTTGAAGAAAGGCCGGCTGCCGAGCGAATCCATCAGCGTCGAGCAGGGGATGCCGCGCTGCGCTGCACGAATCAGCGCGGCGACCAGATCGTCGACAAAGCCACCGGGGTTCCAGATGTAGAACTCGAGGTGCACCGAGCTGCCGGCGGCGTCGATGTCGGCGATCAGGGTGCGCATGCTGACGCTGCTGTCGGCCAGCAGCTGCAGGCTATGGCCACCCATCAGCGGCAGGCCGACCGAGCCGGTGGCCAGTCGGCTGACGCTCTCCGCTCCGGTGTTCAGCTCACCGGGATCAGCCAGAGCCGAAGCCGGGATGTCCTGCGCCCAGCGCAAAATCTGCGGCTGCAGGGCGATTGCCCGCTCCATCCAGGTCCTGCCGAGACGGCGCTCGCCGATCAGCAGGTACATCAGGACGCCAACCGCCGGCAGAAGGATGACCAGCAGCAGCCACGCCAGCGCCGTGCCGTGTGCCGTCCGACGCGAAAAGATGCGTAGCGAAACCGCCAGCAGGACGACGATATGCAGGACAGTCAGATAGTTGAAGACCATGCGTCGGAGTATGCGGCGAGCGTAGCAAACCGGTCAAGGAAGATCGCCGCGGCCGTGACTCCCGGCTGGCGGATCCGTTCAGGCAGACAAGGCCGCCCGCGCTGGACCCTGTGCGGGGACGCACTGGGGTCCACCATACAGCGCGTAGAAAGTTCGTCAGGCGAGTGCCGAGCACCGCGTCATTCATGATAGTCTGCCGGCGTTTCGCCTTGCTGCGGCGGAGGTGCTGGCCGCTGCCGCGAGAGCGGCGCGAAGTTGCTTTTCTCAGAGGAATGCTCTAGGCATGGAGCCAACGCTTACCCTGTTCATCAGTCTGTTCACCACCCTGGTGGCGATCATCAATCCGCTCGAGGCGATCCCGGTCTATCTCGGCCTGATGGGCAACAAGGAAACGAACGAACAGCGCCAGGTGGCGCGACGCGCGTGTCTCTATGCCTTGTTGCTGTGTTTCTTCTTTCTGATCTTCGGCACGCTGCTGTTGCGCATTTTCCAGGTGCCGCTGAGCATGGTGCGGGTAGTGGGCGGCGTGATCCTCACTCGCGTCGGTTTCGAGCTGTTTGCGCCGCCACCGTCCGGCGGCATGCTTCCGCATGCGGATGCGTCCAACACCGACGTGGCGTTCGTCCCGCTGGCGATGCCGATCATGTTCGGGCCCGGGGCGATCGCCACGCTGATCAGCATGGCCTCGACGATCAAGCAGTCGTCGGCCGAGTTGATGCACTTTGCCGCCGCCAGCGCGGCCATCGTTGCCTGTATGGCCACCGTCTATCTGTCGCTGGCCTACGCCAAGCCGATCCTGCGCAAGATCGGCAAGCAGGGCATCGATGCAGCGACCCGGATCGTCGGGTTTTTCGTCGCGGCAATGGGCATGGGCCTGATTTTCCAGGGGGCCGTTGAATTTCTCGAGCCTTATCGGCAGGTGGCAACTGCCGCTGCAGGGGGGTAGAGGGACGGTGGGCTGCAGCTTGCTTCACTTTCTCTCGGGGTCGCTGTTCGTGCTCCTGACGACCGCCGGTGGCGCTTCGCTCGCCTCTGCGCCGGGCCTGGAGAATCTGCTCGCCGACGTCCACCCCGACGCTGAAATCGCCACCGCACCGGTCGAGCTCGATGGGCGCGTCCTGTTCCGCGTGCGCGGTGTGACCAGCTTTCCGGCCGAGGCACGTGCCGCAGCGATCAGTGCGCGCATCGAGCGCCTGGCAAGTGATCCGAAGGTGGACGCCGACTCGGTGCAGGTGGTCGACTCGACGAATCACAGCGCGATCAGCGTCGCGGAAAGAACGGTGATGACGCTGTTCGACGCCGACGCGCGTATCGAGCAGGTCGAGCGCGAGGAACTGGCCGCTGCCAGCGGCGAGCGCATCCGCAGGGCCATCGACGACTATCGCCGCGAGCGCACTCCCGAGGCGTTGCGCGAACACGCCGTCGCGGCAGCGCTGGCGCTGGCCGCACTGGCAGTGGTTGTCGCGGCTCTGATCTGGCTGACGCGTCGGCTGCACGCATTGCTGGCGAAGCGCCTCCGCTTCCGCATTGGCACCGTGGAAATCAAGTCCTTCGAGATCGTTCGTGCCGAGCGCATCTGGGCTGCGCTGCGCGCCGCGGTGTCGGCGCTCGGTTTTCTTTCGATCGCGGTCGCCGTCTTTGCCAGTCTCGATTTCGTGCTCGGCGGCTTTCCGTGGACGCGCGCCTTTGCCAGAGATCTGGCCGCGGTTGTGATCAGCCCCTTGAAAACCATGGGCCAGGCTTTTGTCGACTATCTGCCGGACCTGGTTTTCTTGGTTATTCTGGCGCTGGTCGTGCGCTTTTTCCTGCGCCTGATCCGGCTCTTCTTCGACGCCGTCGCGCGCGGTTCGGTGACCCTGGAGGATTTCGAGACGGAATGGGCCTGGCCAACCTACAAGATCGTTCGCTTCGCAGTCCTGACCTTCGCCGTAATCGTCGCTTATCCGTATATCCCGGGATCGGATTCGGAAGCATTCAAGGGGATTTCGCTGCTGGTCGGGCTGGTCGTTTCGATCGGCTCGTCGTCGGCGATCGCCAACCTCGTCGCCGGTTTGATGATCACCTACCGGCGTTCTTTCAAGCTCGGTGATCGGGTGATGATTGGCGACGTGACCGGCGATGTGATCGATATCCACGCCCAGGTCACGCATCTGCGCACCTTGAAGAACGAGGAGGTAACCATTGCCAACTCGCAGATCCTCAATGGACACGTGGTGAACTACAGCTCCCTGGCCGAGGAGTCCGGACTGATCGTGCATAGCACGGTCGGCATCGGCTACGAGACGCCCTGGCGTCAGGTCGAGGCGCTGTTGCTGATGGCTGTGGCGCGCACCCCGGGCTTGCTCGCCGAACCGCCGCCTTTCGTGCTCTATGGCGAACTGGGCGATTTCTGCGTCAGCTACGAAATCAATGCCCATTGCCGCGACGCGCACGCCGTACCGCGCCTGCATGCGCAGCTGCAACGCAACATCCTCGACGTCTTCAACGAGTACGGCGTGCAGATCATGACGCCAAACTACGAGACCGATACCGATCGGCCCAAGCTGGTCGAGCGGGCCAACTGGTATGCAGCGCCCGCCGGACCGGCGCCGGCTCCGCTGGAAAGCGAGTCGGCCCGCCGCTAAGCGGGCGATCAACAATGGGAGACCCACGATGAGAATCGCTGATTGCTATCGTACGGGCATGGCGCTGCCGGCCCTGCTCGTTTGCCTGCTCACGGCGGGCGGTGCGGTCGCACAGGCAGGAAGCACGGTTCCAGACCCGGCGCTGTCTGTGGACGCGGTTGCGCCTGACGCGGCGCTGTCGCCCGAACAGATGACCCCGCCGCCAGTCCGCGCGCCGGATACCGTGCAGCCCGACGCAGCGTTGGCGCCGGAGCGGGATCAGGGGCCGGCCGTGCTTGCGCCCGAGGCGGTGGCGCCCGACGCAGCGCTTTCGCCCGAAGAGATCACGGCGCCCGCGGTGCAGTCGCCGGACTGACACAAACAGGGCGGCAACCTGACGTACAATGCGGCGTGCCTTGCACGTCAAAATAACCCCAAGGAGGTCCACATGTTCAAGAAGATTTCGTCCTACGTTTCGACTCTGGTGCTGGCTCTGGCCCTTGCCGCTTGCGCCGCACCCGGAGCGCAGCCGGGTCAGATGGAAATACGCACCGGCGTCGTCGAGCAGATCATTAATACCGAGTTGTCGAGCGATCATCACTCCGGCGTTGGCGCCGTCGTCGGTGGTCTTGCCGGTCTCGGGGTCGGCAGCCTGATTGGTGCCGGTACCGGTCGCGACGTGGCAATGGTCCTGGGAGCTGTCGGCGGTGCAGTCGCCGGGCACGAGATCCAGAAGAAATACGACCAGCCGATACCGGCGCAGCAGGTGATCGTTCGTGTCAGCAGCGGCGTCCTGGTTTCGGTGACGCAGCCGGTCAACCCGGCTATCAGCAAGGGCCAGCGCGTCTACATCGAAGGCAGCGGCGAAGACGCCCGCGTCGTTCCGCGCTGAGCGAGCAGCGATCGTCGCTTGTCGGGTGGCAGGTCCGCCCGACAAGCGACCACTCCCGACACAAGATGGCGGACAGGTAACATGACAAATCTCCTATCGACCACCGCTGCGAAGGGCCTGCGGCGATCGCGGCGTCAGCCTCGTTCACTTGCCAGCGCGCTGGCCAGTACCGTGCTCGCCCTGCTTTCCGTTAGCGCCTGTGCCCCCGACGCGTGGCGCTCGGACGATCCCTATGAGGCTTTTCTCACACGGGTCCAGAACAACTGCCTGTACGAGCGTATCGGGCGCATGGAAATCAACGCGGATTCACTGCAGGACCCCTATTTCCTGGACCTGAGCTCGCGTTTCTACAATGGCAGGATTCCCCAGGCCGCTTTCGTCGCCAACCTTCAAGGCGCCTACGATGCCCAGCCGGATTCGTCTGGCGTGCGCTGTCTGCTTGCTCAGATGCCGCAGCAGGGTGGCCCTGACGCACCGGGAACGACAGCTTGGCGCTAGTCGGTGCGGACGAGCTGTTCCCTGCGTGCGCAAAATGCTGGCTTCTGCGTCTCGCGAGGCCTTGCAGGCTGTGCTGGCGGGCTGTCTCGAAGTGACACCTCGCCGTCGTGATGTAACCGACCTGCCGCGCAGCGCCCAATGACCCGAACATGACCCGAAAATCGCGAGGTGCCGTCAGGCGGCCAGCCGAAACGCCGGCACCCTCGGCCGCCAGCGCGAGTGCTGCCAGCCCGGCGAAGCGACGCCATCTCTGGCTGGCCGTCGGCGTGGCCGTGCTCCTGGCGATTGCCGGGATCGGCGTCGTGGTCACCCGACCTGTGGCACTGCCATCGCCGGCCGCCGCCTCCGTCCCGGCGCCTGCGAGCTACGTCGGCGCAAATAGCTGCCAGACCTGTCACCAAAGCGAGTTCGCGGCGTGGACCGGTTCGCACCACCAGCTGGCTATGCAGGAAGCCACGGATAGTTCGGTCCTGGGCGACTTCGCCAACGTCGAGTTCACGCACAGAGGCGTCGAGTCAAGGTTTTTCAAGAGCCCCGACGGCCAGTTCATGGTGCGTACCGATGGCCCGGACGGCAAACTCGCCGACTACCCGATCAGCTACACCTTCGGCGTTTACCCGCTGCAGCAGTACCTGATCGCTTTTCCCGGTGGCCGTTACCAGGTCCTGCCGATAGCCTGGGATAGCCGGCCAGGAAGCGAAGGCGGGCAGCGCTGGTTCCATCTTTATCCCGACCAGAAGCTCGATCATAAGGATCCGCTGCACTGGACCGGTATCTATCAGAACTGGGCGTTGCAGTGCGCCGAGTGCCACTCGACCAACCTGCGCAAGGCTTACGACGCGCCCAGCAATAGCTACCAGACGACGTTCAGCGAGATCAACGTCGCTTGCGAGTCCTGCCACGGCCCGGCTTCGGCGCATCTCAGCTGGGCGAGCAAAGCCAAGGCGCCGTACGCTGCGCACGATGACAAAGGCCTGCTGTCGCTGAAGAGCGGTGGCAGCGGGGCCTGGCACTTTCCTGACCGGGAAGCAAAGTTTGCCGTTCGCGATCAGCCCGCCGATCCGGCCGGGATGAACAGCTGCGGCGCATGTCATTCGCGGCGCGCCACCCTGAGCGAGGCCCGCCAGGCGGGTGCCCCGCTGTCGGACAGCCACCGCCTGGCGATGCTCACCGCGCCCAACTATTACCCGGACGGCCAGCAGCGCGAAGAAGTCTATGTCTGGGGCTCGTTCCTGCAGAGCAAGATGCATCAGCGCGGCGTGACCTGCATGGACTGCCACGAACCGCACTCGCAGAAGCTGCGCGCCGAAGGCAATGCGCTGTGCACGCGCTGCCATCAGGCAAGCGAGTTCGACGCGCCCAAACACCATCGGCACCAGGACGGTGGCAAGGGCGCGCAGTGCGTCACTTGCCACATGCCGTCACAGAACTACATGGTCGTCCACGCGCGGCCGGATCACAGCCTGCGCATTCCCCGTCCCGACCTGTCGACGGCGCTTGGCAGCCCGAATGCCTGTACGCAGTGCCATGCCGACAAACAGCCCGCCTGGGCCGCCGCCGCAATGGACGGGTGGTACGGCAAGACCTGGCGCGACCGTCCACATTACGGTTTCACCCTGCACGCCGGTGAGACACAGGGTGTGCGTGCCTTGCCGAGTCTGCTCGAACTGGCCAGCAGCACGGCTCAGCCAGCGATCGTTCGCGCGACCGCGCTCACGCTGGCGCAGCCTTATGCCGGCCCCGCCACCTTGCCGGCCGCGCGGGCGCTGCTACTCGATTCCGATCCCCTGGTGCGCAGCGCTGCGCTGGGCATGCTCGAGCGTACCGACCCGCTGAATCGCGCGCTGAGTGCCTCGCCTTTGCTGCTGGACCCGGTTCGTGGCGTGCGCATCGAGGCGGCACGAATCCTCGCCGATGTGCCGGATAGCCAGTTGCCGGCTGGTCGGCAGGCGGCTCGCGAGGCGGCTTTGCAG
The DNA here is from genome assembly GCF_907163215.1 of Candidatus Accumulibacter sp. ACC005. Lineage (NCBI taxonomy): Bacteria > Pseudomonadati > Pseudomonadota > Betaproteobacteria > Candidatus Accumulibacter > Candidatus Accumulibacter sp. ACC005. The sequence goes on from NZ_CAJQUB010000011.1 coordinate 291,802, forward strand.
GAGTATGTCGCGGCCCTTGAACAGGAGGCCGACTGGCCGGCGGTGAACGTAAATCTTGGCAACTTGCGTCTACGTCAGGGTCGTTTCGACGCGGCGATCGCCGCTTTCCAGCGGGCGATCGTCCTGGACAAGAGTTTTACCGGCGGGTATGTCAACCTGGCCGATGCCTGGCGACAGCAGGGGCGCGAGTCCGAGGCGGAGGAAGTCCTGCGCGCGGGCCTGGCCGTTCTGCCCGACGCCGCCGATCTGCACCATGTACTGGGCCTGCTCCTGACCCGCAAGGGCGAGAGCGGCGCAGCGCTGAAGGAATTTTTCGAAGCCGTCAGGCTGGCCCCGGACAATGCACGTTACGCCTACGTCCAAGCCATCGCGCTGCACTCAGCCGGCAAGCGCGAGGCAGCTCTGGCGGTGCTGCGCGACGCCAACAAGCGTCATGCCAATGACCTGGAGATACTGAGTGCGCTGATTTCGATCAGTCGTGAAACGGGTGACCAGCGCGCGGCCCTGCGCTATGCGAGGCAAGCCGCCGAGATCCTGCCAAATGACCAGAACGTGGAGCAGTTGGTGAGAGAACTGGAAGGCCGCTAGTACAGCGTTGCATTCTTGATGCGACTATTGGCCACTGCTGAAAGCAGGGCGAAAACCCGGTGGTGCTGAAATTCGCAGGGTCCATGCCGGGCGGCCCTCGTCGCCACCTCGCAATGACGAGCGGGCTGGCGTGTTGCCGCCGTCCCGACGAGGCTCTCAGCAAGCCCGACAGCCGCGCGCAACCCGCGCGCAACCCCCGCGCAACCCCCGCGGTGGCCGGGATGTATATGTCCCACCCTGCGTGCAACACTGCACTGGGAGGAGTATGACCACGATGCAGGTGGCTCTTCTCGCTCTTGTTCTTAGCCTCGTCTCGTGATGCGGTAATTGGACACGGATCACGAGATCGGGTGCCCGGCGCCGCCAGCATTGGCCTCATCAACCGCCAGGCGGCGCGCCTACTTTGGAAACATCAACTGCACCTGCAGGCGCAGCTGCCAGTTGGCGGCGTTGTCGGGATGGGCGACGTTGTAGTAGGCGCTGAGCTGGGTGTTTACCGGCAGTTTTCCAAAGTGGAAGATCTTGCCGACACCACCGCCGAGGGGCACGGTCCAGCGCTGGCTGCTGTCGGCCTTCCAGTCGGCGGTGACGATCGGCGCCGACGTCAGATACAGGCCACCCTCGAAGTTGTAGTTGAGGAAGGGCTGGAGCAGGAAGTTGTTGTAACTCGCGTCGCTGCCCGATCCGACCGACCAGACGTTGTTGACCAGAAAGCCATACACCCAGGGATCGCCCTTCTTGAGGTTGAGCATCACGAACGAAGGGCCCAGTCCCCAGCGGTCGTTGCCCAGGGCGTCGTTGCTGTTGGTTGGCATCTGGACGACCGCGCCCGCACCCCAGATGGCACCCTTGGGAATCGCCGGCGAGAGGAAGGCGGTGAACTGCAGGTCGCCGATGCCATTGATCCGGTCTTCGCCGGAGACGAAGGCCGGCTGCGAAATTACCGGCACGATGGTGCGGGTGATGACGTTCCACTGCGAGTTGACCTCGATCGGGATCACCGGCTGGATGTTGAGGATGTTCTGCGTGCCGTCGCGCGGCCCGACATTGAAGTTGGTATTGTTCTGGAAGGGTACGCTGATCAGGTTGCCGACCGGATTCTGCGCCAGTTTGGCGAGTTCCTCGGCGCTCATTTCGGCGCTCGCCGGCGAGGCGAACGCCGCCGCCAGCGACAGGGCGCCGAGAACCTTGCTTGTTTGCCATTTGCCTTGGGATTTCATGTTTCGGCTCCGCATATGTGAAGGCCTGCAGTTCAGGGGGTTCCGAGGAACAGGTAGAAATTGGAATAACCGCCAGTCGACCCGGCGTTCGAGTAGCCGTAACCCAGGTAAACCGGACCCAGTGGCGTCTCGCCGCCAAGATAGACCGCAACGCCCGGGATCCAGCCGTTGAGTTCGGTTTCCGTAAACGGCCGGCCAACCTTGGCCGCCTCGAAGGCGGCGCCGACGCGCAGGTCTCCGCGCAGGCCGAGCGGCAGGCGACCGATGATCCGCTCGGCACGGATACTGCCGTAGCTCATGTTGTCCCCCTTCAACTGTCCGACGGCAAAGGCGGTCATGTTCAGCATGCCGCCCAATTGTCCGAGATCGTACACGGGCAGCTGGCCGATTGGCGAGCCCTGGTACGAGAGCCGGCTGGCCATGACCCAGTCGCCGACATTCCAGTAACCGCTGGCACCGGCGTCGAGGCGACTGTAGCCCTCGGCGGCAGAGTCGAAGTACTTCACGTTGCTCGACCAGCCCCTGGTTGGGAAGTAGAGTCGATCGGTCTGGTCGATGTCCAATGCCGCAAACCAGCCGCCATAGGTCTTCGTCTCCTCGGGGAGGAATGGCGAGCCGGTGTCTAGCTCACTTTTTCGCCAGTTCTCCTGCCAGCCCAGGCGCGCCTGACCAAGGAGGCCTATGTTCGCTCCACCACCAAGGCGAAGGGTGGTCTGGGAAATCCTGTACTCGGCAAGCTTGTTGTCGTTCTGGTAGACGCCGGTTATGCGGTTCAGGTAGCTGGCGTTGGCTTCGAGGAAGAAGCGCTGCTGCGCGTCGACCGGTTGGTAGAGGTCGGCGCCGAACCCGGACTGCGAGCCGATTTCGCCGTAGGCGAGGAATTCGCCGCCGAGCGTGTTGAGCCAGGTTTTCTGATACGCGGCGCGCAGGCTGTACGTCGAGTCGGTACGGAAATTGCTGTCGAGGTTCACGCCGAAGCGCATGTAGTCAGGCCCCCAGCCTTTCTCGACCGGCGTCACCCGCAGAATGTTGCGTTCGCGTAGCGTGGTGTCGAGCGCGTAATCGACGTGCTCGTAGTAGCCATCGCCATACGCGCGCATCAGATCGGCGTCCACCTTGGACGGATTGACGGTGTCGCCCGGTTTGATCTCCAGATAGCGTTTGACCACCGCCGGGTTGACCAGCTTGAGCCCGGCGACCTGCACTTCGTCGACCCGTGGCGCTGCGTGCACGGGTGGCTGCATCTGCGCCACCCATGCGGCGTAAGCGGTATCACTGACGGCCAGCGTGCGCAGGCGGTCGGCGACCGCTTCGGCAGCTTCCGCACCGCGATCTGCCGTTTCCGAACTGCGCTTGAAATCGCCCGCCGTGATCCCCTCGAGATCGGGTTTGATATAGATGTCGGTCGGCTTGAGCGTGGCCAGCGAGCGCGTCACGTTCTGCTCGGTGAGGATGTTCACCATCTGTGCGGAAACGCTCAACAGGCCGCTGATGTCCTCGGCCTTGAGCAGCGGCGAGCCGACGTTGACGGCGATGATGACGTCGGCCTGGCAGCGGGTGCGCGCCTCGTCGATCGGCACGTTGTCCACCAGGCCGCCATCGACCAGCTTCCTGCCATCGGACTCGACCGGCGCCATCAGGCCGGGAACCGACATGCTGGCGCGCATCGCCTCGGAAAGGCTGCCCTTGCGAAAGACCACCCGATCGCCGCTGACGATATCGGTGGCGATGATCGACAGGGGCAGCGGAAGCGCGCCGATTTCTCGTTCGCCCAGATAGTCGCGGACGAGCACGTTGAAGAACAGTTTGATCTTCTGTCCCATGACGATTCCCGGCTGTCCCTTGACTCCCTGTGGCCCGACGCCCGTCTCCGAACCCGGCAGGAAGCGCTTGTCGAGGGTCTTCTTGCGAAAATTCTGCTGGTTCAGCGGCGGATCGTCGCGAAACAGGTCGTCCCAATCGGCTTCCGCCAGCTTGCTGCGCATGGTCGCAGGCGCCAGGCCGCTGGCATAAACACCGGCGACCAGTGCGCCCATACTGGTACCGGCAACGCAGTCGACGGGTACGCGCAGTTTCTCGAGCACTTCGAGAACGCCAATGTGCGCCGCACCGCGTGCGCCGCCGCCGCCGAGGACCAGGCCGACGCGCGGCCTGGCCGCCTCACCACCGGTGGCTGTCTGCGCCAGCGCGCCGACCGCGAAAAAAAACAGCCACGCGGCAAGGGCCATGCGCCCCAGCCTGCCCGCAGCGGTCGCTGCGAACTCCTCTTTTCTCACTCCCTACTCCTTGTCTGGGTCGCCGGACAACGAAAGCGCTGCCGGCAGGCGGAAGTTGCGCACGATCCTCGCTCCGGCGCAGCCAACGCAATGGTTCTACTGGTTCAGCGCCTCGTCGGGAAGGTAGCCGACGCCGCCCCAGTTGGCCTGGAGAACGACGCCCTGGTCGGTGAGCTGATAACTCGACAACATTGGATTGAACGAGATGCTACCGTCGAGGACCAGCCCTTTTCCGGTACCGGGCTTGAAGGTGGCGTCGCCCGATGCGCTGACGTCGGCGCCGACGGCGCCGAAGGTGTCGAACAGATCGCGGTTGCGGAAGATGATCAGTTGTCGGAAGCGCTTGTAGCCGACGCCGGGACCGGTGCCGACGCGAGCCATCTTCATGTACCTCGTCTTGCCGGTCCTGTTATCGGTGAGCACGCCGGCACCATCGCCCATCACCAGCAGGACGATGTTGTACTGCGTCGAGGTGAAAACGCCATAGCCCACGGCGTTGGCGATTTCCTCCCTGATCTCGGGTTTTCTGGCGACCAGGTCGGCGACCGTCTGCGCGCGCAGCTCAAGCAGCACTTGACGCCGCGCCTCGATCGCCGGGTCGACTTTCGACTGCCCGCTGCCTGTCGCACAGGACACCGTGAGCAGTACGAGAAGGGCTGGCACGAGAGTTCGCCATGCTTTTTCGGTCAATTTCATGGGGGCCTCCTGCGGGTGGTTTTGGAGCGAGCTACCCGTGAGCAGCCATCGGGAGCGAGTCGAGAATGGTCAGCGCGGCCTGGGCATTCTCGGCGGCATCGCGGCCAAGGCTGGTGAGGTAGCCGCCGTCGATCTGCGTCAGCAGACCTTTGGCGTGCAGGCGCTGGGTGGCGGCGACGACTTCGGGAGCAGCGGTCTTGTGGATCTTCAGCCCGTGCAGCGGGCTTGCCAGGTCAAAGCGGGCCAGGATGTTCAGTTCATCGACCAGGTCGGGCGTGAAGGGCATGGCGAGTCCTCATTGGAGCTAGCGTTAAGGCGCGGTTGCGCTTGGGGGCTACATTCTAGCGCGAGCTGTACGCGGCGCTCTCAGGAACTGCACGAGAGCATCGAGCAGCCGGCCTTGTGGCGGGCCCAGTCGGGGCGCCGGGCGCTGAATTCCGCCCGCCCTGGCTGCTCCTGGTAGGGGCGGCGGAGGACTTCGAGGAGTTCGTGAATGGTCTGTGTGTCGCCCTGCTCGGCCCGCTCGATGGCCTGTTGCGCCAGGTAGTTGCGCAGGACGTAACGCGGGTTAACCTGGTTCATGGCAGCAATGCGGCGCTCTGCGGGCTGTCCGTCGTGACGCAGGCGAGCGCTGTAGCGCGCCAACCAGCGTGCGAGGTCGGGCGCAAAGCGTTGCCTGAGGTCTTCACGATAGAAGGATTCACGCAGGACTTCCGCATCGGGCTGGTCGATGTCCAGCTGCGCCAGCTGGCGGAAGAACTCGGTCATGTCGATTTCGGCCAGACGCATCACTTCGAACAGCTCGCCAAGCAACTCGCCATCGGCGGGCGTCCAGCTGCGCAATCCGAGCTTGCCGGCGAAAGCGGTGCAGAACTCGGCCGAATAGACTTCGTCGTAATGCTCGAGAGCCGCCGCCAGCTCCGCCGAGCGCGCCGCCTTCTCTGCCATCGGCGGTTTGGGCAGCAACGGGGCCAGGGCGTCGGCCAGTCGTTCGAGGTTCCAGCGGGCGATTTCCGGCTGCCGGGCAAAGCAGTAGCGGCGGCTCGAGGCGTCCGTCGTGTTTGGCGTCCAGGCGGGGTCGAAGTTGTCGACCCAGCCGTAGGGCCCGTAGTCGATGGTCAGACCGAGGATCGACATGTTGTCGGTGTTCATCACCCCGTGGACAAATCCGACGCGCAGCCAGTGCGCCATCAGGCGGGCGGTGCGCTCGCAGACTTCGCGGAACCACACGGCCAGCTTTTCTCCGGGTGCGACCAGCAGTGCAGGGAAGTCACGGGCGATGGTGAAGTCAACCAGGCGCTGCAGCAGTGCGTGCTCGCCGCGTGCGGCGAGCAGTTCGAAATGACCGAAGCGGGTGAAGGAAGGCGCGACGCGGCAGACCACGGCGCCGGGCTCGGCGATCGGATGGCCATCGTAGAACATGTCGCGGACGACGCTTTCACCGCTGCCGACGAGACTCAGTGCCCGCGTCGTTGGCACGCCCAAGTGATGCATCGCCTCGCTGCACAGGAACTCGCGGATCGACGAGCGCAGGACTGCGCGGCCGTCGGCTCGGCGGGCGTACGGTGTCGGGCCGGCGCCCTTGAGTTGCAGTTCGAAGCGCTGGCCGCGCCGATTGACCGCCTCACCGAGCAGAATGGCCCGGCCGTCGCCAAGCTGCCCGGCCCATTGCCCGAACTGATGTCCGCCGTAGCAGCTCGCGTAGCTGACCATTCCCGGCAGCAAGCGGTTGCCGGAGAGGGCGGCAAGCATCTCCGCCGACGCCATGTCCCGATCGTCGAGGTCGAGGTCCGCCGCGACTTCCCGCGAATGTGCGAGCAGCGTTGGCGCTGCGACGGGTGTCGGAGTCACCGGTGACCAGCAGGCGGCGCAGACTTGCCGCGGTTGGTTGCGCAGTTCGGTGTCGCCCGGCAGCTCTCGGACGAAGCGGTTATCGAAGTTCAGCATCGGCGCCGCACGGCGCGCTTTCCAGGTGGGCAGCGCGACGGCGCGGGGCGACGACGCATTCGCGGTCGGCGCATCAGCCCTGGCGAACCATGTCGATGATCTTGGCGCTGTCCAGCGTGCGTGCGCGCGCCTGTATTTCGGGCAGGTAACGGCGGTGCAGGCTCTTGGCCTCGCCGAGCATGCTGTCGAAGCTGCTGCGCAGCATCTCGCTGGAAAAGCTGCGGCCGCCGGCGTAGTAGCGTCTGGCCACGTGGCCGAGGGCGTAAGTGCTGGCGAAACTCATTCCCGAGCTCACCGCCTGCTTGCCCAGACCGCGCAGGAAGCCACCGCCGATCTTGCCGAGCAGGCCACCGAGGAGCTTGCGACCTGCCTGTTCGAGATACTGGGAAGTCAGGCCGACGCCGAGGGTGGCGAGAAAGTCCTTGATATGCCCGCGGTCGAGTTCGAAACCGTAGGACTTCCCGATGCGATAGACGAGCTTCATCTGCAGCGGAATGATGGCCATCGTCGACAGCGATTCGGGAAGCAGTTCGAGCGCGCCATTGAGGATCGAGGCGTTGAGAATGGCCTGGTCAATCTCGGCGTCGCTCATTGTCGAGGCCAGGCCGGCGGCCGCCGGCCCCGGTGCACGGACGGTCGGGGTCGTGCCGGGTGTCGGCGGCGCCGCACTGCCGGTGGCCACCGGCAGTGCGGCGATGGCTTCGGCCTGTTCGCTGTAGGCGCTGGCCTGCTGCTCGTCGAGTGCCAGGGCAGCGCGCAGATCGTCGAGAAAGGCCTTTTCGGCAGCCGATTGGACGCCATCGGCGTCACACACGCAGACGGCCATTTCAAAAGCCAGTTGCCGCGTCTCGGGGGTGGTCAGTGCTGCCGCGGCCGCGGCCATCGAGACCCGCTTGAGCAGGACGTCGTGATACAGTGCTGCGATATTGAGCGAGCCTTCGCCGGCCAGCGCGTCGGCGATGCGCTTGATCTCCGCTCGTTCGCTCTCGTTCTTGCCGCCGTCGGCGAAGGCGGCCATCAGGCTGAGGGTGAGGATGGCTTCCTGTTGCTGCTCGTTCATGCACTTTCTCTTCGGTCAGGATGCGATTGTGAGAGGCGAGTGGCGAGTATCGACAAGTTCCGCGCCGGAAGCAAGGCGCGCGTGGCCGGTTTCGGCAGAGGACATTAGCGGCGCGCACCCTGGAGCGGCCTTGGTCGAAGTGGTCCGCGTGGCGGCGGAGTCGCGCTGTCGCGCCGTCCGTCGCGGCAGTGTCGTGCTCAGCGCGACTCCTTGATCATCCGCGAATGCCTAGGCTGCACGGGTCGGGCGTTGTACGGGTAGAGGCGCGAGAAGATTTTCAGTTGTTCGGGAGAGAGTTGCTGTGGCTTCTTGAGTACCAGCCAGAGGACATCTTCGCTGCACGGTGGCGTGGTCAGCGATCCCATGTAGGTGAAGTAGCTGCGGTCCTCGGGAAGCAAGGTGACCAGGTCCAGGGCCTGCTCCGGCGGTTGCACGTATTCATTCTTCTCCAGCGGCAGGTTGTTCCACACGCTCTGGATCAGCGGATTTTCGGCGCCCTGTTCGAGCAGCACCGCGACGACCGCCAGATCGCCATCCTCGGCCTGGTGTACCAGGTGGACGACCATGTCGAAGGATTGACCGTTCACGCGTTCTTCGGACGGTCGATGGAAATGGAACTGGACCAGATCGTAGGTCTTGCCGAGCAGCCCGATGTTGCTGCCGCCGACATCGACCTGCACCGTGTGGCCGTTGTCGATGACGCGAAACTGCGACCGGCGGTAGGTGAAGCGAATCGGTTCGAGATCGACACCAAAGCCGTCGCGGATGTCGATGGGCGATTGCCGCTTACCACTCGCGCACAGCGCGTAGTCGGGTCGCAGTTTGCCCCAGTTCTCTGGCCGGCCCTCTCCTTCGTAGGACCATGGAATCTGTGCGTGTGCGTAGGCGGCAAGAAGGTCGTCTGCGTCGCTGCTCCCTGCTGGCGCGTGCGCTGGCTGGTGTGCTCCCTGGCGCGCGGCGACCTGCACGGGAGGCCGACGCGCAGCCACCGAGGGGGTGGGCTTTCGGGCGGGTGGGCTCGCTTCTTCGCGCTCTGTCCTTTCCGCAGCCCGTGTCTGCAGGTTGGCGCGCTTCACTTCCTGGCGCACCAGGGCCTCGTTGGCCTTGCGCAGTTCGCCGGCGGCCTCGCTGACTTTCTCGGCGGTTTTCCTGGCCGCCAGGACTGCTTCGTTTCCGGGTCTCGGTCGGCAGACTTCGCGCAGCAGCTTGTCGTCGAGCATTCCGCTGCGTACCGGCATTTCGATCTGCACCTTGACGTCTTCTTCGCGAAGCAGTTCACCTTCGTCCTTGAAGTAGCGCCGTTGCAGCGTGCTGTAGCTACGCGTCGCGCAGTCATAGTGGTTGACCGCCTCGACGATGCGGTACGACGACGAGGTGCGCGGATCGACGATGGGTTTGTCGAGGACGATTCGCCCGTGGGCTTCGGTTTTCCCGTTGGCGACCTTCTTGATGCTTGCCTTGTCGATTTCGATGCGCCTGCCGGGCTCGTCGGAAATCAGCTGCCAGCTTGCGCAAGCCGTTGCCGGCACGATGGCCAGCAGCGAAATGGCCAGAAGCCTGAGGTCTGAAAGCATGCGGGACTCCCTTGGTTCGTGCAGCGCGTCAGTGTATTCACGGACATTTACGGTGAAACTTTAGCGGATCTGGCGAGCGGCGGGCCCGTTTCTTGTGCGGCGATCGGTGGTCACGGCCCTGCACTTCCCGGTCGGGTCGCGTCGGGAGAACTGGCCGGCAGGCAAGAAAAAACCCTGGCGGGCCGTTTGGCGCCGCCAGGGTTTGCTTGCGTGGCAATGCTCGGACTACTCAGTGGCTGGCACCGGAAGCGCCAAAGCCGGTCTGGGCACGCACGTACTGGTCTTCGAAGGCTTCACGTTCCTTGGTCGCCCGGGCGCTGCTGTCCGAGACCGAGAAAACGTAAGCGCAGATGAAGGCGATGGGCATCGCGAACAGCGCCGGTTGCGTGTAGGGGAACAACGGCGCTGCATTGTGCAGGACGTCGACCCATACCGACTTCGAGAAGACGACGAAGAGGACCGCGGAAGTGACGCCGCTGTAACCGCCCCACAGCGCGCCGCGGGTGGTCAGTCCCTTCCAGTACATCGAGAGAATCAGGACCGGGAAGTTGGCAGCGGCAGCAACGCCGAAGGCCAGGCCGACCATGAACGCGATGTTCATCTTCTCGAACGCGATACCGAGGATGATCGCCAGGATACCGAGAGCGATGGTCGCTATTCGCGAAACCTTGATCTCTTCCTTGTCGGTGCATTCGCCTTTGCGGATCACGCGTGCGTAGATGTCGTGCGCAATCGCCGAGGCGCCGGCCAGGGCCAGGCCCGAGACGACGGCCAGGATGGTGGCGAAAGCGACCGCCGCCAGGAAGCCGAGCAGCATGTTGCCGCCAACCGCATGCGCCAGGTGCATGGCGACCATGTTGCCGCCACCGATCAGCGCGCCCTTGATGTCACCGCCCTCGAAGTACTCGGGGTTCTGACCGACCAGCAGGATGGCAACCAGGCCCATGAGGAAGATGACGTTGAAGAAGAAACCGACGAAACCGGACGCGTAGAGCACCGACTTGCGGGCTTCCTTGGCGTTGCCGACGGTGAAGAAGCGCATCAGGATGTGCGGCAGACCGGCGGTACCGAACATCAGACCCAGGCCGAGGGAGAGCGCCGTGACCGGATCGGAGAGCAGGCTGCCCGGCGCCATCAGCGAGGTACCCTGCTTATGAACCGCCTGCGCCTTTTCGAGCAGGGTGGTCAGCGAAAAACCGAACTGCGAGAAGCCGAGGATCAGCACCAGCGTGCCGCCGAAGAGCAGCAGGCAGGCCTTGATGATCTGCACCCAGGTCGTGGCCACCATTCCGCCGACGGTCACATAGACCATCATCAGAACGCCAACGGCGAAGATCGCGACGTTGTACTCGAGGCCGAAGAGCAGCTTGATCAACTGCCCGGCGCCGACCATCTGGGCGATCAGGTAGAAGACCACGACGACCAGCGATGAAAGTGCCGCCATGGTGCGCACGCTGGGGTCGAGGCGATACGAGGTGATGTCCGAGAAGGTGAACCGGCCCAGGTTACGCAGCCGCTCAGCCATCAGGAAGAGGATGATCGGCCAGCCGGCGAAGAATGCCATCATGTAGATGTAGGCGTCGTAGCCGCGGCTGAAGGTCATCGCCGTGAGACCGAGCAGGGTTGCCGCCGACATGTAGTCGCCGGCGATCGCCAGACCGTTCTGGAAGCCGGTGATGCCACCGCCGGCGGTATAGAAGTCGGCGGTGGACTTGGTGCGGCCAGCTGCCCAGTAGGTGATGCCCATGGTCATCGTCACGAAGATCATGAACATGATGATCGCGTGCCAGTTGGTCGGTTGCGTCTGGATCTCGCCTTGCAGGGCCGGCCCGGCGGCAGCGGCCATGCCGGAGAACGCCAGCAGGGCGAGTGCCGTTGTGAGTCGCTTTATCATTTGGTCTCCTTCTGCGCTTCTTTGATGATTTGGGCCGTCAGGTCGTCAAACTCGCCGTTTGCACGGCGGACGTACAACAGCGTCAGCAGCCAGAAAAAGACGAACATGACCAACTCCGCCGTGTAGCCGATGGCCCACATCGATCCCTCGGCGATTGGTTGCCCGAGCATCTTGGGGTTGAAGGCGATCAACATGAAGAAGCCGTAGAAGATGATCAGCACGATGGCTGCCAAAGTCCACGCAAACCTTCCTCGCTTCTGCACCAGTTCGTCGAACTTCGGATTGCGCCGAAGCCGCTCGTAGATAACACTACTCATTTTTTTTTCCTCCTGATTTGTCTTGCGAAAGAATTGTGAGACCAATTTTTCAAGAATTGACAAGACCACTCCCCTCGGGGCGTTGAATACTAACCCAGATCGATTCATCGTTCAATGCAGGGTTTTTTCGCGTTTTTTGCCGGTGCAGGGGCTTGGCCGACGACACGGCTTAGTCCAGTGCCTTACCTTAGGCGCCGTAATTGCGTAGCCCGTCGAGGTCGAGGATGGTCAGGGTGCCGTAATCGGCACGTAACAGTCCGCCCTGTTCGAGGGTCTGCAACGCCTGATTGACGCGCTGGCGCGAGATGCCGGCGAGCAATCCGATCTCTTCCTGTGAAATGCGCAGTTCGAGACTGCTGCCCGGGTAGAGCAGCGGATTGAACATCGACGCCAGGCAGCGAGCGAGGCGGGCGTCGGTATCGAGCAGACGTTCGTGCTCGATCATGCCGATGAACTGGCCCAGACGTTCGTTGATCTGGATGAGCAGGAAACGGTTGAAAGGGATGCTGTTGTCGAGCAGATTCTGAAATCGGCTGCGCTTCATGTAGGCGATGCGCGAGTCGCGCAGCGCGATGACGTCATAGCGGCGTGCTTCATCCTTGAGCAGCGAGCCCTCGCCGAACCAGCTGCCATCGGACAGGCCAACGAAGCTGGTGGCCTTGCCGGTACTCCGGTTGCTGGCCATCTTGACCAGCCCATTGACCACCCCCAGCCAGTGCCCGACGGTTTCTCCCTTCATGCACACGTATCCTCCGGCGGGAACGGTGCGCACGACGATGTCGCGCTTGACCTGTTCCAGCTCGTCGGCGCTCAGCTTCCGTGCCCAGCAGGAAGCGTGCAGCATGGCGTCCAGTTCGTGCATCCGTGAACCCGCGATCAGAAAAGATGGAGAATTGTCGCACGGACGACAATTCTCCTTGCCCACGGCGAATAGACTGCCGCCAAGCACTGTCCTGCCGCCCCCATGCCGGCGATCGTGGTTCTGCTTGCGATACTGCGTTGCACAATGGCTGGCAGAAGAAAAAGAATAGAATCGCGCAGCACAACATAAATAAAAGCCTGCCGTCACGATAACGGCGGTGAATGCACCGGAGGAGACGAGATGCCGGAAACCGCGTCGTCGCAAGCGCTGGATACCTTTCCACGCCTGCTCCTGAACCACGCTCGGGTCCGCGGCGACAAGCCGGCAATGCGCGAAAAGGACCTGGGAATCTGGCAGTGCTGGACCTGGCAGGATGTTGCCGACGAGGTGCGCGCACTGGCCTGCGGCCTTGCCGAGATGGGTTTCAAGCGCGGCGAGAACGTGGCCATCGTCGGCGACAATCGTCCGCGCATGTACATGATGATGAGCGCCGTACAGTGTCTCGGCGGGGTGCCCGTGCCGCTGTACCAGGATGCGGTGGCCAACGAGATGCTTTTCGTTCTGGTCGACGCCGAAATCCGCTTCCTGTTCGTCGAGGATCAGGAGCAGGTCGACAAGGTGCTCGAACTGCAGGCGCAGTTGCCGCAGCTGCGGCACCTCTTCTACGACGATCCACACGGCATGCGCCACTACACGCAGCCGTTCATTCACGATGTTCGCGAGCTGATGGAAATGGGGCGGATTCACAACCGCAACCATCCCGATCTGCTCATCCGCAAGGTCGCCGCGGGCAACGCCGACGACGTCAGCGTCATGCTTTATACCTCGGGGACGACGGGCAAGCCCAAAGGGGTGTGCCTGACGCACAACGCCTTCATCAGCGCCGCCCGCGGCGGCGTCGATTTCGATCGTCTGACTGCCGACGAAAACATCCTCTCGTATTTGCCGATGGCCTGGGTGGGCGACCATCTCTTCTCCTTTGCGCAGGCGATGATGACCGGGTTCACGATCAACTGCCCCGAGTCGGCCGAGACGGTGATGAACGATTTGCGCGAAATCGGGCCGACCTATTATTTCGCGCCACCGCGTGTTTTCGAGAACCTGCTGACGCAGGTGATGATTCGCATGGAGGACGCCAGCGCCATCAAGCAGAAGATGTTTCACTTCTTCATGGCTGTGGCCCGCCGCTGCGGCGCCGAGATTCTCGATGGCAAGGCCGTTGCGCTCGCTGATCGCCTGCTCTATGCCCTGGGTAATTTCTTTGTTTTCGGGCCGCTGAAGAATGTCCTCGGCCTGAGCCGGGTGCGCGTCGCCTACACCGCCGGCGCGGCGATCGGTCCCGATCTCTTCCGTTTCTACCGCTCTATCGGCATCAATCTGAAGCAGCTCTACGGTCAGACCGAAACCTGTGCCTATGTCTGCCTGCAGCCCGATGGTGAAATCAAGTTCGACAGCGTCGGCAAGCCGGCGCCGGGCGTCGAGGTGAAGATCGCCGACAACGGCGAAATTCTGGTCAAGGGGCCGATGTTGCTCAGGGAGTATTACAAGCGACCCGACGCCACCGCCGAAGCGATCAACGCCGACGGCTATTTCATGACCGGCGACGCGGGCCTGTTCGACGACGAGGGGCATCTCAAGATCATCGATCGCGCCAAGGACGTCGGCAAGCTGGTCAATGGTGCGATGTTTGCGCCCAATTTCATCGAGAACAAGCTCAAGTTTTTCCCCTTCGTCAAGGAGGCAGTGGCTTTCGGCGATGGTCGCAAGATGGTCTGCGCGTTCATCAACATCGACATCGGTGCGGTTGGCAACTGGGCCGAGCGGCGCGGCATCGCCTATTCAGGCTATACCGATCTGGCGGCCAAGGCGGAGGTCTACGGTTTGATCCAGGAGTCGATCGAACAGGTGAATTCCGAACTCCTTGGCGAAGGCGTGCTGGCCGATTCGCAGATTCATCGTTTCCTGATCCTGCACAAGGAACTCGATCCCGACGACGACGAGCTGACGCGCACCCGCAAGGTGCGTCGCGGCTTCGTCGCCGAGAAATACGCGGTATTGATCGACGCGCTCTACAGCGGCAGGGACAGCCAGTTCATCGAGACGGCGGTGAAGTTCGAGGACGGACGGCAAGGCAAGGTGGCGGCCGATCTGGCCATCCGGAACCTGAAGGTCTTCGGCGCCGCCGGGAGGGAGGCGTCATGAGTCGGAAGATTGGCGAGGTCATCCTCGACTTGAAGAAGGTTTCCCTGTCCTTCGGCGGCGTCAAGGCTCTGACCGACATCTCGTTCGACGTTCGCGAGCACGAGATTCGGGCGATCATAGGCCCCAACGGTGCCGGCAAGAGTTCGATGCTCAACGTCATCAACGGCGTCTATCGGCCGCAGGAGGGAGAGATCATTCTGCGCGGTCAGCACTTCACGAAGATGAGCCCCTACAAGGCCGCGCGGGCCGGAATCTCGCGGACTTTCCAGAACATTGCTCTGTTCAAGGGGATGAACGTGATCGACAACCTGATGACCGGGCGCAACATGAAAATCAGAAGCAACCTGATTCAGCAGGCCTTCTGGTGGGGGCCGGCACGACGCGAGGAACTCGGACATCGCGCCAAGGTTGAGGAGGTGATCGACTTTCTCGAAATCCAGCACATTCGCAAGACACCGGTCGGGCGCCTGCCTTACGGTTTGCAGAAGCGCGTAGACCTCGGCCGGGCGCTGGCCATGGAGCCGAGCATCCTGCTGCTCGACGAGCCGATGGCCGGGATGAACGTCGAGGAAAAGCAGGACATGTGCCGCTTCATTCTCGACGTCAATGATCAGTTCGGGACGACCATCGTCCTGATCGAGCACGACATGGCGGTGGTCATGGACATCTCCGACCGTGTCGTCGTTCTCGATTATGGCAAGAAGATCGGCGACGGCGACCCGGACGCGGTGCGCGCCAATCCGGACGTCATCAGCGCCTATCTTGGCGCCAGTCACTGAGGAGTGAGGCGATGGGTTTCTTCCTGGAAACGTTGATCGGCGGGCTGATGGCCGGCATGCTCTATTCGCTGGTGGCGCTGGGTTTCGTGCTGATCTTCAAGGCCTCCGGCGTATTCAACTTCGCACAGGGAGCGATGGTGCTTTTCGCCGCTCTGGCGATGGCCCGTTTCGCCGAGTGGATTCCGGGCTGGTTCGGCCTCGAGGGTTCCTATCTCGGGACCGCTGCTGCCTTCGTCGTGGCGGGCGCGCTGATGTTCGTCGTCGCCTGGCTGATCGAGCGCTTGGTCCTGCGCCACCTCGTCAACCAGGAGGGCGCGACGCTCTTGATGGCCACGCTGGGCATTGCCTATGTCCTCGAAGGCATCGGTTCAACCCTTTTCGGCAATGACATCTACAAGATCGACGTGGGTATGCCCAAGGACCCGGTGTTTCTCTTCGAGGAGGTGTTTCCGGGCGGGCTGCTGATCAACAAGGAAGACTTCATCGCCGCCCTGATCGCGGCCGTGCTGGTCGGCCTGTTGACTCTTTTCTTCCAGAAGACGACCACCGGGCGGGCGCTGCGGGCAGTCGCCGACGATCATCAGGCGGCGCAGTCGATCGGCATCCCGCTGAATCGTATCTGGGTGATCGTCTGGTGCGTCGCCGGCCTCGTCGCGCTGGTCGCCGGTGTGATCTGGGGCTCCAAGCTTGGCGTCCAGTTTTCCTTGTCGACGGTGGCGCTGCGCGCACTGCCGGTCGTCATCCTTGGCGGGCTGACTTCGGTTCCTGGTGCCATCCTCGGCGGCCTGATCATCGGCGTCGGCGAGAAGCTGTCGGAGGTCTATCTCGGGCCGATGGTCGGCGGCGGCATCGAGATCTGGTTTGCCTACGTACTGGCGCTGGTCGTTCTCCTGTTCAGGCCGCAAGGCCTGTTCGGCGAGAAGATCATCGACCGCGTCTGATCGGGGAGAGGGCAAATGCTCTATAGAGAAAACGGTCAATTCAAGACTTCCTACGCCGCCGATCAGCAGGTCTTTCCGATTGCCCAGGACCGATGGGCGGTTGTCGGCATCGTGGTGTTTGCTTTCGTCGCTGTCCCTCTGCTGGTCGACGAATACATGTTCCGCGCCATCCTCATCCCCTTTTTGATCCTCTCGCTGGCCGCTCTCGGGGTCAATATCCTGGTCGGCTACTGCGGGCAGATCACGCTTGGCGCCGGCGCTTTCATGGCGGTCGGGGCGTACGCGGCGTACAACTTTCACATCCGTGTCGAGGGTATGCCGCTACTGCTCTCCTTGCTGCTTGGCGGCTTCACTTCGGCCCTTGTCGGGATCGTTTTCGGAATACCGAGCTTGCGCGTGCGCGGCCTCTATCTGGCGGTTGCAACCCTGGCCGCGCAGTTCTTCACCGACTGGGTGTTCCTGCGCATTCCCTGGTTTACCGACAACTCCCTGTCGGGCAACGTTTCGGTCTCCAACCTGCAGGTGATGGGCTGGCAGCTTAACAACCCGCTCAACAAGTATCTGTTCTGCCTGGCGTTCCTGACGGTCTTCGCTTTGCTGGCGAAGAACATGACGCGTAGCGCCATCGGCCGGCAGTGGATGGCGATCCGTGACATGGACGTGGCTGCCGAGGTGATCGGAATCCGGCCGCTGTTTGCCAAGCTCTCGGCGTTTGCCGTCAGTTCGTTTTTCGTCGGGACGGCGGGCGCCTTGTGGGCGTTCGTCCATCTGGCGTCGTGGGAGCCGGCGGCTTTCTCGGTCGACCGTTCGTTCCAGCTCCTGTTCATGGTCATCATTGGCGGCCTCGGTTCGGTCATGGGCAGTTTCTTCGGTGCGGCCTTCATCGTCATCCTGCCGATCGTACTGAATCGCCTGCTGCCGGAAATTGGAGACCTGGTCGGCGTCGAGATATCGACGGCCGGGATCTCGCACGCCGAGTTGATCATTTTCGGGGGGCTGATCATCTTCTTCCTGATCAAGGAGCCGCACGGCCTTGCCCGCCTGTGGTCGACCGGCAAGGAGAAACTTCGGCTCTGGCCATTCCCGCACTGACTCGGGTGGTGGGGGTCGTTTCACGCTCGTAGCGGGGTTGTCCTGAGTCGAAGTTGTCGTTGCAGTGGTGTTGCCATTTTAATAAGAGGAGACATTAATGAACTTACGCAAGCTTGCATTAACTGCTTCACTCGGCGCCTTCATGCTGTCGGCGATAGCGTCGACGTCGGCGGTCGCAGCGACTGCCAAGGAGCAGTTCTTTCCGGTCCTGGTGACTCGTACCGGTCCCATTGCGCCGAATGCCACACCTTGGGCGAACGGCTTTATCGATTATCTGAAACTGGTGAACACCAAGGGGGGGATCAACGGCGTCAAGACCGTTTTCGAGGAATGCGAGACGGGTTACGCCACCGACCGGATCGTCGAATGCTACGAGCGCCTGAAAGGCATGCATGGTGGTGCGACAGCGTTCCAGCCTCTGTCGACTGGCGGGACCTTTGCCCTCACGGAAAAAGCGCCGATCGACAAGATTCCCTTGATTACAGCTGGTTATGGTCGTAGCGAATCGCAGAACGGTGCCGTCTTCACCTGGAACTTCCCCCTGCTCGGAACCTACTGGGTTGGCTCCGATGTGGCCATCCAGTACATCGCCAAGAAACTGGGGGGTGTCGCCAACCTGAAGGGCAAGAAGATCGCGCTGGTGTACCACGACAGCCCGTACGGGAAAGAGGCCATCCCGGTGCTCGAGGAGTTGAGCAAGAAATACGGTTACAGCGTGCAGCTCCTGCCTGTCGCCGCGCCAGGCGTTGAACAGAAAGCGACCTGGTTGCAGATCCGCCAGAACAGGCCGGACTTCGTTCTGCTCTCCGGTTGGGGGGTGATGAACCTGACCGCGCTGCGCGAGGCGCAGGCCACCGGCTACCCGCGCGACAAGATGCTGGGCAACTGGTGGTCAGGCGCCGAACCCGATGTCGCCGATGTCGGTGAAGGGGCAAAGGGCTACAGCGCGCTGACCTTGCAACATGGCGCCGAGCGCAATTCGAAGGTGGTCAAGGACATTCTCGCTGCGCTGTATGCCAAGGGTCAGGGCACCGGGCCGAAAGAGGACGTTGGTAGCGTGCTCTACATGCGCGGCGTGCTCTCGGCGATGCTCGGCGTCGAGGGCGTTCGCAAGGCACAGGAGCGCTATGGCAAGGGCAAGGTGATGACCGGCGAGCAGGTGCGCTGGGGGCTGGAGAACCTTGATCTCGACCAGAAGACGCTCGACGCGATGGGCTTTGCTGGCGTGATGCGTCCGGTGCAGACTTCCTGCCTGGACCATATGGGCTCGTCGTGGGTTCGCGTTCACACCTGGAACGGCAAGAACTGGGAGTTTCCGTCCCAAGACTGGTACCAGGCCGATGCCAACACCTTGCGTCCGATGGTCATGCTCGCCTCCGGCAAGTACGCGGAAGAAAAGAAGCTGAAGCCGCGCACGCCTGAGGAGTGCAACAAGTAAGGTCCCGCGGACTCGTCACCGCGAGTCCTTTGTCAGCCCTCCCGCTTGCGGGAGGGCGGCCCGCTTAGCGAAGAGACGCCATGAGCACTGCCAACATCCTTCTCCGAGTCAATAGCATCGAGGTGATCTACAACCACGTGATCCTGGTGCTCAAGGGCGTTTCCTTCAGCGTTCCTGAAGGAGGCGTCGTGGCGCTTCTTGGCGGCAACGGCGCTGGCAAGACGACGACCCTGCGCGCGGTCAGTAATCTGCTGCACGGTGAACGCGGTGAAGTCACCAAGGGCACCATCGAGTTGCGCGACGAGCGCATCGAGGCGCTGACACCGGCCGAACTGGTCAAACGTGGCGTCATTCAGGTGATGGAGGGGCGACACTGCTTTGCTCACCTGAGTATCGAAGAAAACCTGCTCACCGGTGCGTACACGCGCAGCGACGGAAAAGCCGCGATCAACGAGACGCTGGAGAAGGTCTATGCGTATTTCCCAAGGTTGAAAACCCGCCGCAGCAGCCAGGCGGCGTACACCTCGGGCGGCGAGCAACAGATGTGCGCCGTCGGGCGGGCGCTGATGGCCAGTCCGCGCATGGTGCTGCTCGACGAACCGTCGATGGGCCTCGCTCCACAGATCGTCGACGAGGTATTCGGCATCGTCAAGGATCTCAATCAGAAGGAAGGCGTCACCTTCCTGCTCGCCGAACAGAACACCAATATGGCTCTGCGCTATGCAGACTTCGGCTACATCCTCGAAAACGGTCGTGTGGTGATGGAGGGTGCGGCCAAGGATCTGGCGGCCAACGAAGACGTCAAGGAGTTCTATCTCGGGCTGTCTTCCGCCGGGCGCAAGAGCTTCAAGGACGTCAAGCACTATCGTCGTCGCAAGCGCTGGCTGTCGTGAGCCGGTCCGGGGCTGCCGGCGCCCTGCCGGCTGTCGTCGGCGCCCGGCTGCCGGAGCGGCCATTTCTTCTCTCGCACTGGCGGGGCGTCTTCGCTGTCTGGTGCGAACCGCCTTACCGTGTGAGTGAGCACCCATGACCTACTACGATTCTCTGGAAACGCGTTCGCCGGTCGAGCGCGAAGCCTGGCTGATGGCGCGCTTGCCGCAGCAGCTCGCCCTGGCCAGGAGGAAGTCGGCGTACTGGCGCCAGCGGCTGGCCGACGTGGCGGTCAACAGCATCGGCTCGCGCGCAGCACTGGCGACGTTGCCACTGCTGCGCAAGAGCAAGCTTGGCGAACTGCAATGCGCTGCGCCGCCTTTCGGGGGGCTGACGGCGACGCCGATGACCGGCCTCTCGCGTGTCTTTGCATCGCCTGGCCCGATCTACGATCCCGAAGGGCAGGGGCAGGACTGGTGGCGCTTTGCGCGTGCCCTGTTCGCCGCCGGTTTCCGCGCCGGCGACCTGGTGCACAACACTTTCTCGTACCATTTCACGCCGGCCGGCTTCATGCTTGAAGGCGCGGCACACAAGCTCGGTTGTCCGGTGTTTCCGGCCGGCGTCGGGCAGACCGACATGCAGGTGCAGGCGATAGCCGACCTCAAGCCGGCCGCCTACGTCGGCACGCCGTCGTTTCTGCGCACGATCCTCGAGAAAGCGGACGAATTGGGTGCCGACGTCAGCTCGCTGCGCAAGGCCGTCGTTTCGGGAGAGGCCCTGCCGGCGACGCTGCGCAAGCTGCTCAACGACCGCGGCGTCGTCGTTCGCCAGGCGTATGCGTCTGCCGACCTGGGCTTGATCGCCTATGAAACGCCGAGCGAGGAGGGCCTGGTCGTCGAGGAAGACGTGCTGCTCGAGATCGTTCGCCCGGGGACCGGTGATCCGGTTGCCGAAGGCGAGGTTGGCGAAGTGGTGGTGACCAGTTTCAATGCCGATTACCCGCTGATTCGCTTTGCCACCGGCGACCTGTCGGCTCTGCTGCCGGGGATCAGCCCCTGCGGGCGGACCAACGTCCGTATCAGGGGCTGGCTGGGACGTGCGGATCAGGCGACCAAGGTCAAGGGGATGTTCGTACACCCCTCGCAGGTCGCTGCGCTCGTTGCACGGCACGGCGAAATCGGCCGCGCCCGCCTGGTGGTCGACAATCCCAGTGGCCACGATCGGATGACCTTGCACTGCGAGGTCGCTGATCCGTCGGCCGCGCTGCAGGCGGCCGTGGTGGCCAGCATTCGCGAGCTCACCAAGCTGCGCGGCGAGGTGGCTTTCCTGCCTGCCGGGACCTTGGCCAACGACGGCACGGTGATCGAAGACCGGCGCAGCTACGCGTGAGGCGCGCGCTTGCCGCGATCGTCGCCTCCCTGCTGGCGGCTTCGCTTTGCGCCGACGACGACGCGCCGGACACGGCGAGTTCGGCTGCCGCTTCCGGGCCGCAGGTCGGCGACTGCGTGATCTTTCGTGAGGGCGGCGCGGGCCGGCTCCTGACGGCGCCGACCTATTGGCTTAAAGGCTCGATCGCCGCGCTCTCCCGGCAGCGGCGGCAGCTTGATCGCTGTCCGCACATCGGCAAACCCGCATCCGCCTTTACGCCAGCCGACCAGGCGCGGCTGGCGGCGGCGATGCCTTGCGTGGAGCAGACTTCGACAAGCGCTTTGGCCACTCCACCTCGCGAGGTGGAGGTGATGCGTGTACAGGTGGCGGTCGCTGATTGGGAAACGCCATGGTCGCACCAGCACGGCACGACAGGATGGCTGTTCCGCGGTCGCTTCCTCGAGCAGCCCCTGGCGAAGGGCGCGCTGATCGACATGGATGCGACCTGGCTCGAGCGCTGCGAGGCCGGGCGGTGAGCGGCGCGCCGCTGCACGGGGTTCGCGTTCTCGACCTCAGCCGGTTGCTTCCCGGTCCGGTCGCTACCCTGCATCTGGCCGATCTGGGCGCCGATGTGATCAAGATCGAAGATCGGGGTGCTGGCGACTACGCGCGCCTGCTCGGCGATGGCCCGGGCGGCGTCAGCGCTTTCTATCGCAGTGTCAATCGCAACAAGCGTGGCTTGCGCCTCGACCTCAAGCTGCCGCAAGGGCGGGCGGCGTTCCTGCGCCTGGTGGCCACTGCCGACGTGTTGGTCGAGAGCTTCCGGCCCGGTGTCAGCGACCGGCTCGGCATCGGCTATCAGGCGCTGCGCGCCATCAACGCAAAGCTCGTCTACTGCGCGATCACCGGTTACGGACAGAATGGTCCGCTGGCGATGGCCGCAGGACACGATCTCAACTACATTGGCCTGGCCGGAGTCCTCGACCAGATCGGCGTCAAGGGTGGGCCACCGGCGATTCCGAATCTGCAGATCGGCGACTTGCTCGGCGGCGCAATGAGTGCGGTGATGGGAATCCTTGCTGCCTTGTTCGATGCGCAACGCACCGGTCAGGGCCGCCTGGTCGACGTGGCCATGAGCGACGCGGTTCTGGCGCACAATCTTTTTCCACTGTTTGCGCTGCACGGTTCCGCCGGCGTTGCAGAGCGCGGGTGCGACGTGCTCACCGGCGGCGACCCTGGCTATGGCGTCTATGCCACCGCGGATGGACGCTACATGGCCGTCGCGCCGCTCGAGAAGAAGTTCTGGGACGTCTTCTGCGCTGCCCTGCAGCGCCCCGACTGGAAGCCACTGCATGGTGCGCGCGGGGCGGCTGCGGTCGCCTTGCGTCGGGAAATCGAAAGCCTCTTTCTCAGCCGCACGCAGGCCGACTGGTGTGCTTTCTTTGCCGCTATCGATTGTTGCGTTACGCCTGTGCTCGGTGTCGCAGAGGCGCTTGAACACGCGCAGTTCGTTGCTCGCGAGATGGTCGTGCACGCCGACGGGGTCACCCAGTACGCGCCGCCGGTGAAACTCTCGGGCTGGGTTTTTGCCGTCGAGCGCGCCGCGCCCGCCGCCGGCGAGCACGGTGAGGAGGTTCTGCTTGAGGCGGGATTCTCAGCCGACGAGATCGCCACCCTGCGCGCGGCGTCGGTCACCTGACGCCGCCGCTCCGAGCACGCTGGCGGGTTTGGCCGGCGTGACCCGGCTCAGGGCTTCTTCTTGGTCTCGTCGTCGCTCTGAGCGGCCTGTTGCGCTGCGGCTGCGGCCTGCTTCATCTGTTCCTGCATCTGCTGCATCATCGTCCACGGCCACATCGTCGCCTGCTTGAGCGCATCGGCGCCGCCGGGAATACCAAGCGCGTTGGTCTGCGTGTCGTCGTTGCCGCCGCTGGCAGCCGTCGTGAGATTGCTGCCCATGTGTCCCATCGCGCGCACGGCGTTGAGTGTCACGCATTGCATTTCCAGGCCCTGGATGGTCATCTGCAGCATCGACAGGTTCATTTTCAGCCAGCTCTCGACCGCTTTGAGATCCCTGACCTTCTTCTCGATCTCTTCGACGTCCAGCGTAGGGGTGACCATGCCCGGCAACGAAAAGCCCATGTTGCCCCACATTTTCTTCGCAAAGCTCATCGGATCGGTTAGAGAATCGTTACTGGACATTTTGCAGCTCCGGTGGTGGTGGAATCGGCCATGTTAGCAAAGTTTGGCGCTCTTCGGGGCAGGGTGCCGATTATTGGAATCACTTGCCGCTGGCGGGCGCGGTGGCCAGGCAGGGCGGGCGCATGAGGCGCGTTCACCAATCACAGGCGGTAGCAGAACAGGCGCGTCTGGCGCGCGTCGTTGACTTCGACGATCTGCTCGGCAGCGACGTCGGGCACGGCGAAACTGTTGCTGATGAACAGGGCTCCCGGTCGCATCTCGCGCTGCGCCTTTTCCCAGAGTGCAGCCATCGGGGCCGGCGACAGGAAGGCATAGACGACGTCGTAAGCGCTCAGTTCGGTATGCCAGATGTCACCCCAGCGCCAGTCGCAGTTGGTCAGGCCAAGCGTGCGCAGGCGTCCAACGGCCCAGGTCGCCGGGGCGTTTTCGACGCCGGTGAAACACGCCTCCGGCCGCTGCCTGGCGAGCGGAGCGAGCACGCTGCCGACGCCGGCGCCAAGGTCGAGAAAGCGCATTGCGGGGAGGTCGCCGGTCAGTTCGGCGAGAGCTGCGGCGCTGGCTCTGTTGGACAGGTAGAGCGGTACCTGTCCACCAAGTGCGCCGCGATAGACGAGCAGCAGCAGGATGAACAGCAGCAGGTACCAGCCCGGGTCAATGGCGAGCGTCGAAGCAGCCCATGCCAGCGGTACGAAGAGCGCGTGAATCAGGCGCCACCACCAGGCCTGTCGCGTGATGCTGGCGAAGAGCAGCGCGACGGCGCCAATCGCCAGGGCCGTCTGCGGCCATGGCAGCTGTTCATTACGCAGGCCGTAGTACGGCCAGGCGAGCGACAGTACGGCGAGCGTCGCGGCGAGCTGCAGGGCGAGCTGACGACGCTGCGACCCGAGCACCGTTGCCACGGCGTCAGCGCTTTCGGGCGGGGGTGAAGGCAAGGCCTTGCTCCAGAGGATCGAGTGCCGGGTTGAAAGGGCAGGGGTGTCGGGCTGCTGGCCGTTCAGTGCGCTGCTGGCTGTTTTGCCGGCTCAGGTGGCTGCGCCCCGTGGGAGAAGCTTGCCTGGTTTGAGCGGCAGGCAGGCAGAACACGCGTCGTGGCGCGTTTGCCGGAGGCGCGAGCGGTCCTCGTTGCGTGTCGCCCAGGGAACCTCCCGGCCGCCGAAAAGTGGCAGCCATTCCCTTGCGCGATGTGGGCTTGCGCCCTGCCCGCCGCGGGGCAGCCGGCGAATTCGCGAGACGCGCGCCAAAGCGGTTCTTCAGGGTGGCAACGCGATCGTTCGCCAGCGGCGGATGGTTCGGGTAGAAGCGACTCGTCGGGGGGCTCATGGGGTGGCTCAGCGGGGGGCTCGTCGCGCCGAAAGGACCCCTTCGCTAGCGCCAGGGGCCGTGACGCAGCGATTTTACGTCCTCCAGCACGCGAAAGTGCCGAAAGAAGCGTGCGAAGGCCTGTCTGATGGTATATACTCTCGCGCTGCTCGAAAAACAATTTGACAGTGTATTGCTCAGGTGTCAAAATCCTGGGTTCTGAGCTGGAGGGATACCCAAGTGGCCAACGGGATCAGACTGTAAATCTGACGGCTCTGCCTTCGAAGGTTCGAATCCTTCTCCCTCCACCAAAATGCCGCTGTTGGTGGCCTAGCTTTAGCGTGCTTCGGGTAATGGTTTTGCGGGTGTAGCTCAATGGTAGAGCTGAAGCCTTCCAAGCTTATGACGAGGGTTCGATTCCCTTCACCCGCTCCACGTTGCGGTCGCAGAACAGCTTCAGGCATCGCGCACGCCGCCCATGTAGCTCAGCGGTAGAGCACTCCCTTGGTAAGGGAGAGGTCGACAGTTCAATTCTGTCCATGGGCACCACTGTTTGGTGCCATAGATTCACTAATTTTTAACGTCTTGAGGTACCGGTAATGGCCAAGGGAAAATTTGAACGTACGAAGCCGCACGTCAACGTTGGCACGATTGGGCACGTTGACCACGGCAAGACAACGCTGACGGCGGCGATCACGACCATTCTGTCGAAGAAGTTTGGCGGTACCGCCAAGGCCTACGACCAGATTGACGCAGCGCCGGAAGAAAAGGCGCGCGGGATCACGATCAATACCGCGCACGTCGAGTACGAGACGTCCAAGCGCCACTACGCGCACGTCGACTGCCCGGGTCACGCCGACTACGTGAAGAACATGATTACCGGTGCGGCGCAGATGGACGGCGCCATTCTGGTGGTTTCCGCCGCCGACGGCCCGATGCCGCAGACGCGCGAGCACATCCTGCTCGCCCGCCAGGTAGGTGTTCCGTACATCATTGTCTATCTGAACAAGTGCGACATGGTTGACGACGCCGAACTGCTCGAGCTGGTGGATATGGAAGTGCGCGAGCTGCTGTCCAAGTACGACTTTCCTGGCGACGACGTTCCGATCATCCAGGGTTCTGCCCTGAAGGCGCTCGAGGGTGACCTGGGCGAGCAGGGTGAGGCTTCGGTGATGGCGCTGGCGGAAGCGCTGGACTCCTACATTCCGACGCCGGAGCGTGCCATTGACAAGCCCTTCCTGCTGCCGATCGAGGATGTTTTCTCGATTTCAGGCCGCGGTACGGTGGTTACCGGTCGCGTCGAGCGCGGCATTGTCAAGGTGGGCGAGGAAGTCGAGATTGTCGGTATCAAGCCGACCGTGAAGACCATCTGCACCGGTGTCGAGATGTTCCGCAAGCTGCTCGACCAGGGTCAGGCGGGTGACAACGTCGGCGTTCTGCTGCGCGGCGTCAAGCGTGAAGACGTCGAGCGTGGTCAGGTGCTGGCCAAGCCGGGTTCGATCAAGCCGCACACCCACTTTTCCGGTGAAGTGTATGTGCTGTCGAAAGAAGAGGGCGGTCGTCACACGCCGTTCTTCAACAACTACCGGCCGCAGTTCTACTTCCGCACGACGGACGTTACCGGCGCCATCTCGATGCCTGAAGGCGTTGAAATGGTCATGCCGGGTGACAACATCCAGATGACGGTCAAGCTGATCGCGCCGATCGCCATGGAGGAAGGTCTGCGCTTCGCCATTCGCGAAGGCGGCCGTACCGTCGGCGCCGGCGTCGTGGCGAAGATCATCGAGTAGGTTCAGTAAAGACAAGGGGTTGCTCCATCGCGGGGCGCCCCCGGTCTCTGCCGCAGGGGCATAGCTCAACTGGCAGAGCGTCGGTCTCCAAAACCGAAGGTTGGGGGTTCGATTCCCTCTGCCCCTGCCAACCAGTAATCAAAGAAGTAAACAAAGCGGACCACATGGCCGATAAGTTAAAGTTTGCGTTGGCGGTATTGCTGCTCGTCGCCGGCATCGCTGGCTTCTACCTGCTCGTCGAGCAGGCGATGATCCTGCGTGTCCTTGCCGTCTTGGCCGGGGCGGCGCTGGCTGTCGTCGTCGCCTGGCAGACCGAGCCCGGGCGTCAGTTTTTTGGTTTTGCCAAGGATGCCACCACCGAGGCGAAAAAGGTGGTCTGGCCGTCGCGCAAAGAAACCATCCAGACCACTGGTCTGGTGTTCGCGTTTGTGGTGGTGATGGCGGTCTTTCTCTGGTTGACCGACAAGGGCCTCGAGTGGGTTCTCTACGACCTGGTTCTTGGCTGGAGGCAATCATGAGCATGCGCTGGTACGTTGTACACGCCTATTCCGGCTTCGAGAAGAGTGTGCAGCGCGCACTCCTCGAACGCATCCAGCGACAGGCGATGGAGCATTCCTTTGGCCGGATTCTGGTGCCGGTCGAGGAGGTGGTTGAGCTCAAGATGGGTCAGAAGAGCATTTCCGAGCGAAAGTTCTTCCCCGGCTACGTGCTGGTGGAAATGGAAATGAACGACGATTCGTGGCACCTCGTCAAGAGCACGCCAAAGGTCACCGGTTTCGTCGGTGGAACGGCCAACAAGCCGACGCCGATCTCCGAAAAGGAGGTCGACAAGATCATGCAGCAAATCCAGGAAGGCGTTGAAAAGCCGCGCCCCAAAGTGCTTTTCGAGCCAGGCGAAGTTGTCCGCGTCAAGGACGGTCCTTTTACCGATTTTCACGGCGCGGTCGAGCAGGTGAATTACGAGAAGAACCGTCTTCGCGTCTCGGTGACCATCTTCGGCCGTCCGACGCCGGTCGAACTCGAGTTCGCTCAAGTCGAGAAAGCCTGATCCTGCAGTTGAGTCGCGGTGCGTGAGTTTCCTGGCGCGCCGCAGTAGTGCGGCTCCCGGGCCGCCTTTGTCGTTTGGGGAGCGCTGTCACGAGCGCGTTTGAACCCGTCTAAAGGAGATTCCTACCGTGGCAAAAAAAATCACTGGCTACATCAAACTGCAGGTGCCTGCGGGTAAGGCGAATCCATCGCCTCCCATTGGACCGGCGCTTGGACAACGCGGCCTGAATATCATGGAGTTCTGCAAGGCGTTCAATGCCCAGACGCAGGGCGTGGAGCCGGGCCTGCCGATTCCGGTGGTGATCACCGCCTTCGCCGACAAGAGCTTCACCTTCATCATGAAGACGCCGCCGGCAACCATCCTGATCAAGAAGGCCATTGGCCTGCAGAAGGGTAGTCCAAAGCCATTGACCAACAAGGTTGGCACGCTGACCCGGGCACAATGCGAGGCCATTGCCACGCAGAAAATGCCCGACCTGACGGCGGCCGACATGGATGCAGCAGTTCGCACGATCGCCGGCAGTGCCCGAGCGATGGGCGTCACGGTGGAGGGTGTTTGAGATGGCGAAGTTGAGCAAGCGTCAAAAAGCGGTCAAGGGCAAGGTCGATCGCACGGCCAGCCTGGCGGTTGGCGAAGCGCTGAAGCTGGCCAAGGAGTTTGCCACAGCCAAATTCGACGAATCGATCGATGTTGCCGTAGGTCTTGGGGTCGATCCTCGCAAGTCTGACCAGATCGTCCGCGGCTCGGTCGTTTTGCCCGCCGGTACCGGCAAGACGATCCGGGTTGCCGTCTTCGCGCAGGGTGACAAGGCGGCGGCGGCCCTCGAAGCCGGTGCCGACATCGTCGGTTTTGAAGACCTGGCCGCAGAGATCAAGTCCGGAGTGATGAACTTCGACCGCGTGATTGCCACGCCCGACGCGATGCGCGTCGTTGGCCAACTGGGTCAGATCCTGGGGCCGCGCGGGCTGATGCCAAACCCCAAGGTCGGCACGGTGACCATGGACGTGGCGACGGCGGTCAGGAACGCCAAGGCCGGGCAGGTTCAGTATCGCACCGACAAGGCCGGCATCATCCACAGCACGATCGGGCGCGCGTCGTTTGACGCGGACAAATTGCTGCTCAACCTCAAGGCGCTGGTCGATGCGCTGATCAAGGCCAAGCCGGCAACCTCCAAGGGGCAGTATCTGCTGCGCATTGCCGTCTCCAGCACCATGGGACCGGGTATTCGCGTCGATGCTACGACGCTGTAGAGAATCGAAACAAGCGATATAGAGAGCCGGCGTACGTCGTTTCGTGACGTGCTCCGGCCAGGAACTTTGTTGGGCCGTTTGCGGTGCCGTGCTGGCGCCGTCGATGGATCGTCAAAGACCGCAGGTGCCGAGGGCTTTTCGCCGGAAGCTTAAGTGTGCAAGCAGCCTGCAGAGATGGTGTGCCCAGAAAAGGAATTCGCAGCGACCCGCCAAGGCCGTCGTTGCCACCCCTGATCCAAGGTCGCCGTGGGTGCGG
Source organism: Candidatus Accumulibacter sp. ACC005 (assembly GCF_907163215.1). Taxonomy (NCBI): domain Bacteria; kingdom Pseudomonadati; phylum Pseudomonadota; class Betaproteobacteria; genus Candidatus Accumulibacter; species Candidatus Accumulibacter sp. ACC005. The sequence continues at coordinate 320,768 of NZ_CAJQUB010000011.1, forward strand.
CGCAGGCTGATTGAGGCGCCGTTTGTTGACTTGAAGGGAGGAAGGGCCTGTGGGTCTTAATCTTGATGAAAAGAAAGCCGTCGTGGCCGAGGTGTCGGCCAAGGTGGCTGGTGCACAGACGATAGTCGTCGCCGAGTACAGCGGTTTGCAGGTGGCTCACCTGACGCGCTTGCGGGCGCAGGCGCGTGCTGCCGGTGTTTATCTGCGCGTACTGAAAAACACCTTGGTGCGTCGGGCGGTGCAGGGTAGTGCTTTTGCCGAGTTGTCCGGGCAATTGACCGGGCCGCTGATTTACAGCATCTCGGAGGATCCGGTAGCGGCGGCCAAAGTGCTGCATGACTTCGCGAAGACTAACGACAAACTGGTCGTGAAGGCTGGCAGCTACGCGGGTGAGCTTCTCGACGTCGCTGGCGTACAGAGGCTAGCCGCGATTCCGAGTCGCGAGGAACTGCTCGCCCAGTTGCTGGGCATGATGCAGGCGCCGGTGACCGGGTTTGCCTGTGCGCTCGCTGCCTTGGCTAAACAACGTGAAGATGCGGTTGCCTGACCGCGCTGTCAGCTTTTACAAGTATTCAGATTTAGGAGTTTATTGATTATGGCGATTAGCAAAGAAGACATCCTCGAAGCCGTTGGCACGATGACGGTGATGGACCTGAACGACCTGGTCAAGGCGTTCGAAGAGAAGTTTGGCGTCTCGGCCGCTTCCATGGCGGTTGCTGCGCCTGGGGCAGCCGCAGCGGTGGTTGAAGAGCAGACCGAGTTTACGGTCATGCTGATGGCCAGCGGCGAGAAGAAGGTCGAGACGATCAAGGTCGTTCGTGCAGCGACCGGCCTGGGCCTGAAAGAGGCCAAGGACCTCGTTGATGGCGCGCCGAAGGCGATCAAGGAAGGCGTTTCCAAAGCCGACGCCGACGCTCTCAGGAAGCTTCTTGAGGATGCGGGGGCCAAGGTCGAGGTCAAGTAATTTCGACCCGGTGCCTGGGCTGGCAGCTTTTCGGCTGTCAGCCCTTTTGTGCTTTTCTGGAAACGGCTTTGCGCCGCGGGCGCAGGGCTGTGCAGCGTGCAAACGCAATGCCGAGTAGCGACAGAGAAATGAGTGCCCGAGTACTCGTTGTGCTGCTAGTCGTATTGCTTTTGTCCGTTGCGGACTGGCGGGTCTTGCGACTCTCGCCGGTGCGCGCTAGAGGTTTTGCCGTCTGAGTTCGGAGCGACCATGAACTACTCCTACACCGAGAAAAAGCGTATCCGCAAGAGCTTCGCCAAGCGCGCCAGCGTGCTTGAAGTGCCGTACTTGCTGGCTACCCAGTTGGAGTCATTTTCTGCTTTCCTGCAGAAGACGACGCCCGTAGCGCAACGCAAGAATCAGGGTTTGCAGGCTGCGTTTTCCTCTATTTTTCCAATCGTCAGCCATAGTGGCAATGCGCGCCTGGAGTTCGTCAGCTTTGCGCTTTCGGAGCCGGCTTTCGACGTCAAGGAATGCCACCAGCGCGGTCTGACCTTTGCCTCGGCCCTGCGCGCAAAGGTGCGCCTGGTCATCCTCGATCGCGAGACTCCCGATACGATCAAGGAAGTGAAGGAGCAGGAAGTCTACATGGGCGAAATACCCTTGATGACAACCACCGGCTCCTTCGTCATCAACGGTACCGAGCGGGTCATCGTCTCGCAGCTTCACCGCTCGCCCGGGGTGTTCTTCGAGCATGACCGCGGCAAGACCCATAGTTCCGGGAAACTGCTCTTTTCGGCGCGGGTGATTCCCTACCGCGGCTCATGGCTGGACTTCGAGTTCGATCCCAAGGATCTGCTCTTCTTCCGCGTCGACCGACGTCGCAAGATGCCGGTTACGACCTTGCTGAAGGCCATCGGACTGACGCCGCAGATGATACTGCGCGAGTTCTTCGACTTTGACACCTTCATTCTCGGCAAGAGCGTGATTGAATTCGCGCTGGTTCCCGAGCGCTTGCGCGGCGAAGTGGCACGCTTCGACTTCAACGATTCCTCCGGGGCGCTGATCATCGCCAAGGACAAGCGCATCACGGCCAAGCACATCCGCGAACTCGACGCCGCCGGAATCAAGCAGGTCGCCGTTCCGGACGACTTCCTCATCGGACGGGTTGTCGCCGAGGACGTCATCGACCAGAGCAGTGGCGAGATTCTCGCCACTGCCAACGACGAGATTACCGAGTCGCTGCTGGCGAAGCTCGTCGAATCCGGTATCGAGTCGCTGCACACCCTGTATATCAACGACCTCGACCGCGGTGGTTTCATCTCGCAGACCCTGCGCGCAGACGATACGATATCCAGGCAGGCAGCACGCGTCGCCATCTACCGCATGATGCGCCCTGGCGAGCCGCCCACGGAAGAAGCGGTTGAGATTCTGTTCAACGGTCTGTTCTACTCCGACGACCGTTACGATCTTTCCGCCGTTGGGCGCATGAAGTTCAACCGGCGTGTGGCCCGCAAGGACGTCGTCGAATACAAGATCATGCTCAAGCATGTGCCTTCCAAGCGTGAAGCTATCGTCAATCTGCTCACTGAGGCCCTGGGTGCAGCGGCGCCAGGGATCGAGCTTCTCGGCGAGTTGAACCACGGGGCGCGGGCGATCGCCGAAAACATGACCGAAACGGCGGCGCTGGCCTTGTTCGAGCAGCTCAAAGCTGCCGGTGCCAGCGGTGAAGTGCGCGAGCAATTGACCTTGTCGCCGCGCGATATCGTCGAAGTGATCAAGTTGCTGGTCGAGTTACGCAATGGTCGTGGCGAAGTCGACGACATCGACCATCTGGGTAATCGCCGTGTTCGCTCGGTCGGCGAGTTGGCCGAGAACCAATTCCGGGCCGGCCTGGTACGCGTCGAGCGTGCCGTCAAGGAACGCCTGTCGCAGGCTGAGTCGGACAACCTGATGCCACACGATCTGATCAACGCCAAGCCGATCAGCGCCGCGGTCAGGGAGTTCTTCGGTTCCAGCCAACTGTCGCAGTTCATGGATCAGACCAACCCGCTCTCCGAGATCACCCACAAGCGCCGCGTTTCGGCCCTTGGCCCGGGTGGCCTGACGCGCGAGCGTGCGGGCTTCGAAGTGCGCGACGTGCATCCCACGCACTACGGTCGGGTCTGTCCGATCGAAACACCGGAAGGCCCGAACATCGGTCTGATCAACTCGCTGGCGCTCTATGCCCGGACCAACGAGTACGGCTTTCTTGAGACGCCGTACCGCACGGTGGTCGACGGCAAGGTGACCAATCAGATCGAGTACCTCTCGGCGATCGAAGAGGGCGCGTACATCATTGCCCAGGCCAACTCCGAGCTTGGCGAGGCTGGCGTGCTTACCGACGAACTGGTGACCTGTCGCGAGAAAGGCGAAACGATTCTCGCCGAGCCGGCGCGTGTGCAGTACATGGACGTCGCGCCGAGCCAGATCGTTTCGGTCGCTGCTTCGCTGATTCCCTTCCTTGAACACGACGACGCCAACCGCGCGTTGATGGGCGCCAACATGCAACGGCAGGCGGTTCCCTGCCTGCGACCGGAAAAGCCGCTGGTCGGTACCGGCATCGAGCGCACGGTGGCGGTGGACTCGGGAACCGCAGTGCAGGCCCTGCGCGGTGGGGTGGTCGACTACGTCGACGCCTCGCGGGTCGTGGTGCGCGTCAACGACAACGAGACCGGGCCCGGCGAAGTGGGCGTCGATATCTACAACCTGGTGAAATACATCCGTTCCAACCAGAACACCAACATCAACCAGCGGCCGCTGGTGCGCGTCGGAGATGTGATCGCCAGGGGTGACGTGGTCGCCGATGGGGCGTCGACCGACAAGGGCGAGCTGGCGCTTGGCCAGAACATGCTGGTCGCGTTCATGCCGTGGAACGGCTATAACTTCGAGGATTCGATCCTGATCTCGGAGCGGGTGGTTGCCGAGGACCGTTTCACTTCGATCCACATCGAGGAGCTGACGGTCGTTGCGCGCGACACCAAGCTGGGTCCCGAGGAAATCACCCGCGATATTGCGTCGCTCGGCGAGTCGCAACTGGCGCGCCTCGACGAATCGGGGATTGTCTACATCGGTGCCGAGGTCGAAGCCGGCGACGTGCTGGTCGGCAAGGTGACGCCGAAAGGCGAGACCCAGCTGACCCCGGAAGAGAAGCTGCTGCGCGCGATCTTTGGTGAAAAAGCGTCCGACGTGAAAGACACGTCGCTGCGCGTGCAGTCGGGAATTGCCGGCACGGTCATCGATGTGCAGGTGTTTACCCGCGAGGGAATCGAGCGTGACCGGCGTGCGCAGTCGATCATTGACGACCATCTGCGCAGCTACAAGCTGGACCTTGCCGACCAGCTGCGCATTGTCGAACGCGACGCATTTGCCCGGGTCGAGCGGATGATCGTTGGCAAGCCTGCCAATGGCGGTCCGAAGCGGCTGGCCAAGGGATCGGCGGTGACTCAGGAGTACCTGGACGGTATCGAGCCCCATCACTGGTTCGACATCCGCATGGCTGACGACGAAGTCGCACATCAGCTGGAGTCGCTCCGTGATGGCCTCGAGCAGACGCGCAAGGGTTTCGACGTCGCCTTCGAAGAAAAGCGCAAGAAGCTCACCCAGGGCGACGAATTGCCGCCGGGTGTGCAGAAAATGGTCAAGGTGTACGTCGCCGTCAAGCGTCGCCTGCAGGCGGGCGACAAGATGGCCGGCCGGCACGGCAACAAGGGCGTCGTTTCCCGCATCGTTCCCGTCGAAGACATGCCCTACATGGCCGACGGTCACCCGGTCGATATCGTCCTCAACCCGCTTGGCGTTCCGTCGCGGATGAACGTTGGACAGATTCTCGAGGTCCACCTCGGGCTGGCCGCCAAAGGCCTGGGTTTCCGAATTGGCGAAATGCTGCGTCGCCAGGCGACGGCAACGGAGGTGCGCGGCTTCCTTGATCAGATCTACAACAGTACCGGCAAATCAGAGGACATCGATCAGCTGAGCGACGGTGAGGTTCTGGAAATGGCCGGCAACCTCGAGGCGGGCGTGCCGTTTGCGACGCCGGTTTTCGACGGCGCCAAGGAATCCGAGATCAAGGGCATGCTGGCGTTGGCCGGGATGCCGGAGTCCGGGCAAATGACCTTGTACGATGGTCGCACTGGCGAGCGCTTCGAGCGTCAGGTGACGGTCGGCTACATGCACGTATTGAAGCTGCACCACCTGGTTGATGACAAGATGCACGCGCGTTCGACGGGCCCGTACTCGCTGGTTACCCAGCAACCACTGGGCGGAAAGGCCCAGTTCGGTGGCCAGCGCTTCGGAGAAATGGAAGTGTGGGCCCTTGAAGCCTACGGTGCCTCGTACGTGCTGCAGGAAATGCTGACCGTCAAGTCCGACGATGTGAATGGCCGGACCAAGGTGTACGAGAACATCGTCAAGGGTGACCACAAGATCGAGGCCGGGATGCCCGAATCCTTCAACGTCCTGGTCAAGGAAATCCGTTCGTTGGCGATTGACATCGATCTCGAACGTTTCTGATTGTTTGCCGAGGGGTGAGCGTCGCGGTCGGTTTGCCGACCGTTGCGCTCCCGGCCCCTGACACCCCACTCCTCACTGGAGCAAAAGATGAAAGCACTGCTTGATTTGTTTAGGCAGGTGACGCAGGAAGAGCAGTTCGATGCGATCACCATTGGTCTCGCCTCGCCGGACAAGATCCGCTCCTGGTCCTACGGCGAAGTGAAGAAACCAGAGACGATCAACTATCGTACCTTCAAGCCGGAGCGTGATGGCCTGTTCTGCGCCAAGATCTTCGGCCCGATCAAGGACTACGAGTGCCTTTGCGGCAAGTACAAGCGGCTCAAGCATCGTGGCGTGATCTGCGAGAAGTGCGGTGTCGAGGTCACGCTGGCCAAGGTTCGCCGTGAGCGCATGGCACACATCGACCTGGCCAGCCCGGTTGCCCATATCTGGTTCCTGAAGAGCCTGCCCAGCCGTCTGGGCATGGTTCTTGACATGACCCTGCGTGACATCGAGCGCGTGCTCTACTTCGAGGCCTTCGTGGTCTACGATCCGGGCATGACGCCGCTGGCACGTGCGCAGCTGTTGACCGAGGACGACTACCTGGCGAAGGTCGAAGAGTATGGCGACGACTTCTACGCGGCGATGGGTGCCGAAGGCATCCGCGAACTGCTCCGTTCCATCGATCTCGCCCGCGAAGTCGAGACGCTGCGCTCCGAACTCGAGACCACCACTTCGGAGACCAAGAGCAAGAAGTTCTCCAAGCGCCTGAAGATTCTCGAGGGCTTCCAGAAGTCGGGCATCAAGCCCGAGTGGATGGTGCTCGAAGTCCTGCCGGTCCTGCCGCCCGATCTGCGTCCGCTGGTGCCGCTGGACGGTGGCCGCTTCGCCACCTCGGACCTCAACGATCTCTATCGTCGAGTCATCAACCGTAACAACCGCCTGAAGCGGCTGCTCGAATTGAAGGCGCCGGAGATCATCGTGCGCAACGAAAAGCGCATGCTCCAGGAAGCTGTTGACTCGCTGCTCGACAACGGTCGCCGTGGCAAGGCAATGACCGGCGCCAACAAGCGTCCGCTGAAGTCGCTGGCCGACATGATCAAGGGCAAGGGCGGTCGTTTTCGCCAGAACCTGCTCGGCAAACGCGTCGACTACTCGGGTCGTTCGGTCATCGTCGTCGGTCCGCAGCTCAAGCTGCATCAGTGCGGTCTGCCGAAGCTGATGGCTCTCGAGTTGTTTAAACCCTTCATCTTCAACCGCCTCGAAGGCATGGGCCTGGCGACGACCATCAAGCAGGCGAAGAAAATGGTCGAGACCCAGGAAGCCGTCGTCTGGGACATCCTGGAAGAGGTGATCCGCGAGCATCCGATCATGCTCAACCGGGCGCCAACGCTGCACCGTCTGGGTATTCAGGCTTTCGAGCCGACGCTGATCGAAGGCAAGGCGATCCAGCTGCACCCGCTGGTCTGTGCGGCCTTCAACGCCGACTTCGACGGCGACCAGATGGCCGTTCACGTGCCTCTGTCGCTGGAAGCGCAGATGGAAGCGCGGACCTTGATGCTGGCCTCGAACAACGTCCTGTCGCCGGCCAACGGCGAGCCGATCATCGTTCCCTCGCAGGATATCGTTCTCGGTCTCTACTATGCCACCCGCGAGGATATCAACGCCAAGGGCGAGGGAATGATCTTCCCCGATCTCGCCGAAGTGACGCGCGCCATGCAGGCCGGCGAACTCGATCTGCACGCACGTGTCTCGGTGCGCATCACCGAATACGAGAGTGATGGCGAGAACGGCTGGCAGGAAAAGGTCACGCGCTACAAGACCACCGCCGGTCGCGCGCTGCTCTCCGAGATCCTGCCGAAAGGACTGCCCTTCAGCTTGATCGACAAGACGCTCAAGAAGAAGGAAATCTCGAAGCTGATCAACGCGGCGTTCCGTCGCTGTGGTCTCAAGGAAACCGTCGTCTTTGCCGACAAGCTGATGCAGAATGGCTATCGACTGGCGACCCGTGCGGGCATTTCGATCTGCTCCGACGACATGTTGGTGCCGTCACAGAAGCGCGAGATCATCGCCGCGGCCGAAGACGAGGTCAAGGAAATCGAAAACCAGTACACCAATGGACTGGTTACCAACGGCGAGCGCTACAACAAGGTTGTCGATATCTGGGGACGCACCGGCGATCAGGTGGCGAAGGTGATGATGGATCAACTCGGTCACGAGGAAGTCGTCAACCGCCAGGGCGTTACGGAACGGCAGGAGTCGTTCAACTCGATCTTCATGATGGCCGATTCCGGCGCGCGCGGTTCTGCCGCCCAGATTCGCCAGCTGGCCGGCATGCGTGGTCTGATGGCCAAGCCGGATGGCTCGATCATCGAAACGCCGATCACGACGAACTTCCGCGAGGGTCTGAACGTTCTCCAGTACTTCATCTCGACGCACGGTGCCCGCAAGGGTCTTGCCGATACGGCGCTGAAGACAGCCAACTCGGGCTACCTGACGCGGCGACTGGTCGACGTGACGCAGGATCTGGTGGTAATCGAGGATGATTGCGGGACGAGCAACGGCGTGACCAGGAAAGCGCTGATCGAAGGCGGTGAGGTGATCGAAGCGATTCGTGAGCGCGTTCTTGGCCGCGTGACCGCTGCCGACGTGATCGACCCTGATTCGGACGAAACCATCATCGAGCAGGGAACGCTGATCTGCGAGGATCACTGCGATCTGATCGACCGTCTGGGAATCGACGAAGTCAAGGTGCGTACGCCGCTGACCTGCGATACGCGCTATGGTCTGTGTGCCATGTGCTACGGCCGAGACCTTGGTCGCGGTTCACCGGTCAACGTCGGCGAAGCGGTTGGGGTCATGGCCGCACAGTCGATTGGCGAGCCGGGAACGCAGCTGACCATGCGTACATTTCACGTCGGCGGCGCCGCCTCGCGTGCGGCCGTCGCCAGCCACGTGGAGACGCACAGCATCGGCGTCGTGCGCTTCACGTCGACCATGCGCTACGTGACCAGCGCCAAAGGCGAGAAAATCGTCATCACGCGTTCCGGTGAGATTCTGATTACCGATGACAGCGGGCGCGAACGCGAAAAGCACAAGGTCCCCTACGGGGCGACGCTACGTGTCGTCGACGGCGAGGCGGTCAAGGCCGGTACCCGCCTGGCGGCGTGGGATCCCCATACACGGCCGATCATCGCCGAGTACTCCGGCCTGGTGAAGTTCGAGAACGTCGACGAAGGCGTCACCGTTGCCAAGCAGATCGACGAAGTCACCGGCCTGTCTACGCTGGTGGTCATCGATCCGAAACGGGGTGGCAAGGTGCCGAGCAAAGGGCTGCGCCCGCAGGTCAGGCTGTTCGAGCCGAGCGGCGAGGAAGTGAAGATGCACGGCAGCGATCAGGCGGTGACGATCACCTTCCAGGTGGGGGCGATCATCAATGTTTTCGACGGACAAACGATTTCGGTTGGCGACGTGCTCGCGCGCCTTCCGCAGGAGTCGGCGAAGACAAGGGACATTACCGGCGGCTTGCCGCGCGTAGCGGAACTTTTCGAGGCGCGCACGCCGAAGGATGCCGGCATGCTGGCCGAGTTTACCGGCACCATGTCCTTTGGCAAGGACACCAAGGGCAAGCAGCGCCTGGTGATTACCGATCTTGACGGTGACACCCACGAGTACCTGATTCTGAAAGACAAGCACGTTCTGGTTCATGATGGACAGGTGGTGAATAAAGGGGAGTCGATCGTCGATGGTGCGCCCGACCCGCACGACATTCTGCGTTTGCTCGGCGTTGAGGCGCTGGCGGTCTACATCACGGACGAGGTTCAGGACGTGTACCGCCTGCAGGGCGTCAAGATCAACGACAAGCACATCGAGGTGATCGTTCGCCAGATGCTGCGTCGGGTAAATGTCCTGGACCCCGGGGACACCAAGTTCATCAAGGGCGAGCAGGTTGAACGCGCACATCTCCTCGACGAGAACGACGCCATCGTCGCCGAGGGCAAGCTTCCGGCGACCTACGAGCACGTCCTGTTGGGGATTACCAAGGCCTCCCTGTCTACCGATTCGTTCATTCGGCGGCCTCCTTCCAGGAGACGACGCGGGTGCTGACCGAGGCGGCGATCATGGGCAAGCGTGACGAGCTGCGTGGCCTCAAGGAGAAAGTCATCGTCGGCCGCCTGATACCCGCCGGGACCGGACTCGCCTATCACAACACGCGCAAGAAGAATGCCGCTGGCGAGGATGTCGCTGTCCGCAGCGTATTGCTCGACGATGACCTTTTCAGCGACCGAAGAGAGCTCCGAGGACCAACCGATTGCTTGACTTGGAGCGTGATAGACCTAGAATCCCCGGTCTTTGGTCGCCGACGGCGTGTACGCGCGTCGGCCGTATCACTGAAATCTGCCAGGCGGCCCATCTGGTCCCGCCTGGTTTTTTTTGTTTTTTCTTTTTTGCTGACCTCAGCGAGCGTCTCGCCGAGCGTCTGCTGCACTGGGGAATATAGGGTGAAACATGCCAACCATAACCAGTTGGTGCGCAATCCTCGCGATGGCAATCCGCACCAAGAGCAGGTCGCTCTTGCGCTGGGAACATTGCCCGACAAAAACGGGGGGCTTTTTTTGCACCGTGTGTACACCACCTACTCCGAGAAGCCGAACTCGGCCTTGCGCACGGTCTGCAAAGTGCGTCTGACGAATGGTTTCGAGGTGATTCGTCGACATCAGGCGGGTGAAGGGCACACCTGCAGGAGCACATCGGACGGAATCGTGCTGATTCCGTGGCGGGTCGTGTAAAGGACTTGCCGGGTGTGCGTTTAATCACCCGTCGCGGTTCGCTGGATACCCGGGTGTCAAGAAGCGCAAGCAGGGTCGTTCCAAGTACGTAACCCGCGCAAACAGGCCTTTGATTTCGCCGAGTAGGCCGTTCCCCATGGGCTGCCCGGGAGGGTCGGGCGCTTTGTGCCTGCTCTTCGACTGATTGTG